>NZ_CP131599.1:0-730150 GCF_030685535.1 Photobacterium leiognathi
ATTAACTAAAACCCAAAGACCTTAAATTTGTTTTAAGGTCTTTTTTTATTCAATCAAACATTAGAGAAACAAAAATAAAACAACGTGTAATTAAACACCACATGGAATAAACAATTCTTAACATAATCTTTTTTAATACTTTCTATGTTTTGTAAAAAAGTGTAAATGAATACAACACAAACAGTAAGTGATTGATAAATAGATACTTAATTATATATCCAACTAGATTGGATAATTTGATTATTCATACCTCAAACCTATAATTCACGTAATTTTATAAATTAGAGATAGTAAAATTTGGTATTAACTTCCATGAAGAAAAGTATCATTCGTTTTTTATCATTAAATATCATTTTTGTGCTTTGCATGATCTTGTACAACTATGTACATATTAATATGATTGAATATGATATTAAAAACCATTACGACCGAATTATTTCTGCCAGTAACGAGTTTTATCAACACTATTTAAACACAGAAGTAGAGAATAAAGAGCCGGGTATATATACCGAATCAACTTGAAGATGCTGTTTTTAGAACCTGAAAGTTATCATTAATTCGAGATATCAACGAACCTGCGATCTCTGGAAGAGTCACAGTAAAAAATTGATCTATTGCAACCTTGAAGTCTCGTTTGGTTTTGAAGTAAACATTGTTTCTCGACTTCTCGTTCATTACTTTCCATAACCGCTCTATCGGGTTGAGATTAGGGCTATAAGGCGGAAGGTAATGGAGTTCTATATTGAGGACAAAGGCAGCGCCTTTAACCAAATCACTGCGGTGATATCCCGCACCATCCAAGATAATATGAAGTTTGTGGGTTAATGGATAACTGTCTCTTAACTTACAGAAAAAGCGAACAATCGTTTCACTGTTCATGCTCTCATAATCGTGAACAATAGTTGCACCAATATCCGACAGATTCAGTGCACCAATAATGTTTAATCGGCTACGATTACCGATTGTTTCAATCAATTTATCTTGCCCAGTACGTATCCAGCCATGAGATATTTTTGTGGATAATGTTGGGTGAACAGCGTCGATAAAGACTATCGATTCATCTTTGCCACAACTCACCTTTAGGACGTTATAAGCCTCAATAAATGCTTTCTGCTCTGATTCATCAAACTTGTGTGGCACGCCTTTCGGTTGCTTGTAGCTAAAACCATGGAGGTGAAGCCATTTGTTCATACCCGAAACCGTGTAATCGAGCCCAAATACCTCTTTAACATAGGTGACAATCTGATGAGTATGAGAATTGGTTTTCTCAGTTAAATGCTCGATGAGGTGCATGGTTTGACTTGCTGAGAGCTTACTCTGACTTCCACCGTTTTCAGGCTTAAGCTTTTCAGAAAGAACGTAGTCGCTCAGGTGGCGTGCAACGGTCGACTCATGAATGCGAAGAGCTTGAGAAATCATAATTTGACTCCAACCTTCAAAAGCCAGCAGAACTGCCTTTATGCGGTCGCACACTCGACTATCACGCTCAATGTGGTGCATTTGTTCGAGTCGTAATTTCTGTTGAGGAGTCAGTATAATTTTCATGCGCTTAGCATGATCCTGATTTTAGAGAAAATCAAGCAACTTCAATGATCACGGGTATATACATTATCAGGTGATAAGCATCGTGATTACGACCTGTCGCAAGGCGGATTTATAGTATCTGAAAAAAGCGACGTACCTAATCTCAATAAATATATAAATTTATACCCAAGTGACTTCAATATGCCTGATTCAGAGCAAAGTCACTGAGTTGAATTCAAGGAAGACAACGAAGCGGAATAGCGGGCTCTTTCCAAGTTGTCTGACGCAAGAAGTCGGCTCAGTGACACGCTCCCAAAGGGCGAACGTCCTTAGCTCTCAAACTTTGTTAACGATTCTCAATGTAGAACCACTATATCTTCGAATCGTTGCCGCGCCTGAGAACTAAGGTCGTCTCGCTGAACACTGCATCTTGAGGTTGCTTGGGTATTATTGAAAGCCATGAATAAAAAAATGGATAGAAGCTCTCGCCCCTATCCATTGTATTTTCAGCTTATCACTTACGCTTACATGCTCTTATTATTTCGGAGCATTACATGCCAGCACTTAAGTGCATGCCGTAAAACATGCCACGACCGATTAGCTCTGCTACTACAATCATGGTAAACGCCATTGCCATCGGAAGTACTGTCACTTTCTTACGCTGAACCACAGGCAATAACCACAACACCATCGCAGCTACCGTTAAAACGATACGGGTTAGCTGTAAGCTTGTGTGCTCAGGTACGACGGCTAATGCAGTCGTCACACTGGTTTCAATGCTTGCAAGGTGCGATGAAAGCAACATCACAACCATCACGACAGCGAACATGCCAACCAGCCCCATGATAGGTAACAGCTTATTCGCCGCTGTGCTGTCATGTTTTGCTACTGATAGCAATAGTTGTGCTAATGCCGTACCGCTGATCAGCATAGTGATCATAAATGCCGCAGGTGTGAGCGGTGTGTACCATGTCGGAACGGTATCAATCATGTAAACCATGGTCATGGCATACATAAAGGCAACACCCACCAGCATTGCGCCCACCATAAAGGCTTTGCGAATTGCCACACTGCCAAGCTTTAATACTGACAATAACCAGAACATGCCACCTAAAGCAAAGAACGCACTGCCCGTTGCAATTTCATTTGATAGCCAAGAGCTACCCAACATGTTCAACGCATTCATTGCGCGCAGTGGGCTACCAAGGTGCATGATAGACGCTAAAAAGCCCACACCCATGATTGCCCATAAACCGAACATCGCTTGATGCAGACGCTTTTCCGCTGCCAGTGACAGCTGTTTTGTTAACATCATGGTGGCTAACACTAAAAATGCACCAACCGATGTTTGTGCCAATACCGTGAAAACGATAAGCGGCCATTCATGCCATGCCATATTACACTTCCTTCGGGTTTGCCAAGTGACCTGTGGTATCTCCACATGGACGCGCATGGCGGTTCGGTTTAATGATGATGTTTGGTTGCGTTAATGATGCTTTTGGTAGCGGTGCGACTTCTGCATGGCTGCCGTATTTAGCACGTAGCTCCGCAATAGGACCAAACTCCAATGCACGTAGTGGACAAGAATCCACACAAATAGGTTGTAACCCTTGACCCACACGCTCGTAACAACCATCACATTTGGTCATGTGACCTTTTTCAGCGTTATATTGTGGTGCACCGTAAGGACATGCCATACCGCAGTACTGACAACCGATACATTTTTCAGTATCCACCACCACAAAACCGTCTTCTTTACGCTTGTGCATTGCGCCACTTGGACACACCTTGGTACAAGCAGGTTTAGTACAGTGATTACACGCAATAGATACGTAGTAAGAAAACACGTCTTGACGCCATGTACCGTTATCTTCTACCCAATTACCACCTGCGTATTCATACACACGACGGAAGTTAACACCCACATCTAAGTCTTTGTTGTCTTTACAAGAAAGCTGACACGTTTTACAACCGGTGCACTTACTTGAATCAATATAAAAGCCGTATTGTTTCATGCTTTAACCTTATGCCTTTTTCACCAGTTGAACTTCCACTAAGTTAGTGTGCTGTGGGTTACCTTTCGCCAGCGGACTTGGACGCTGTGACGTTAATACGTTGATACAGCCACCTTTATCGACTTTGCGTTTATCCGGTGCGTACCATGCGCCTTCACCCAACGCGACCACACCTGGCAGAATACGAGGAGTCACTTTAGCTGGAATTTGAGTTTCACCACGATCGTTGAAAATACGGATCAAATCGCCATTTGCGATACCACGTTGCTGGGCATCAATCGGGTTAATCCACATTTCTTGACGTGCCGCTTCTTTGATCACATCGACGTTGCCGTAGGTTGAGTGACAACGGGCTTTGTAGTGGAAACCTGTTAGCTGCAATGGGAATTGCTCACGCTTCTTCGAGTCCCAACCATCAAACGTCGACACATAAATCGGCAATGGGTGGATCACTTCATCATCTTGTAGCTCCCATGTTGCCGCAAGGTGTGCTAAACGCTCAGAATAGATCTCAATCTTGCCCGATGGTGTAGTTAGTGGGTTCTTCTCTGGATCTTCACGGAAGTCTTTGTAAGCCACAAAGTGACCGTTTGGATCGCGGCGCTTGTAGATACCTAGCTTACGCATGGTTTCAAAATCAGGCAGTGATGGATCTTGCTCACGGGTTAATGCATACAAGTGACGTAGCCACCCTTCTTGATCGCGACCTTCAGTAAATTGCTCGCCCACGCCCATACGTTTTGAAATTTCAGAGCAGATCTCGTAAATACCTTTGGCTTCAAATTGCGGTTCAATCGCTTTATCAGCAAAAATGAAGTACGGCATGTTGGCCGCTTTAGTATCCATACAGAAATCAGATTGCTCTGAGGTTGTTAGATCCGGCAGTACGATATCGGCATATTTGGCAGATGACGTCATGTGGTTATCAATCACCACAATCAGCTCACAGGCTTTGTCGTCTTGTAAAATATCGTGCGTTTTATTGATGTCCGAGTGCTGGTTGATCAAGCAGTTACCAGCGTAGTTCCAGATCATCTTAATTGGTGATTTAAGCTGTTTAACACCACGGACACCATCACGTAAATCGGTCATCTCTGTGCCGCGTACAATCGCATCTGTCCATAGGAACATTGGGATCGACGCTTCAATTGGGTTCGTTAAGGTTGGGAAACGAACAAACGGAATGTTGTAGTCAGATTCACGCGCACCAGTACCACCACCGTTAATGCCCACGTTACCCGTTAGCAGTGCCAACATTGCGATCGCACGACAAGCAATTTCACCGTTTGCAGTACGTTGTAAGCCCCAGCCTTGCAGTACTGCACAAGGTTTGGTTGAGCCAATTTCACGGGCTGTTTTAATAATGGTATCAACTGGAATGCCCGTAATTTGTGCCGCCCACTCAGGGGTTTTCACAATACCGTCTGCGCCTTCACCTAAGATGTAAGACTTGTAGTCACTCTTCGCTGGTGCTGATACTGGTAGGGTTTTCTCATCGTAACCGACACAGTATTTATCCAAGAATGGCTGATCGACCAAATCTTCTTTGATCATCACATACGCCATCGCAGCAACGAACGCAGCATCTGTACCAGGACGAATTGGGATCCACTCATCTTCACGACCACCAGCAGTGTCGGTGTAGCGAGGGTCAATCATGATCATGCGCGCTTTTGAGCGCTCTTTTGATTCCATTAGGTGATGGATCAAACCACCGCCTGACATACGGGTTTCAGCAGGGTTATTACCGAATTGAACAATCAGCTTGGTGTTTTCAAGATCAGAGAACGAGTTACCTGCGCCCCAACCACCATAGGTGTAGTTAAGACCTTCTTTGATTTGTGCTGTTGAGTAGTCGCCGTAGTGATTTAAGTAACCACCACATAAATTCATCATACGTGCCACAAGCGATCCCGCTGGCGGCCATGATTTAGTCACAGTGCCGCCAAGCGTACCTGTGCCGTAGTTAAGGTAGATCGCTTCGTTGCCATGATCTTTGATGATTCGCTTCATGTTATTAGCGATTTCATCGTAAGCCTCATCCCATGTAATACGTTTGAATTTACCTTCGCCACGATTACCGACACGCTTCATTGGGTACTTCAAGCGATCTGGATTGTAAACACGACGACGCATTGAACGACCACGTAAACACGCGCGCACTTGGTGATTACCGTATTCGTCATCACCTGTGTTATCGGTTTCTACCCATTTGATTTCACCATCAACTACGTGCATACGTAATGGACAACGGCTACCACAGTTTACGGTACACGCACTCCATACGATTTTTTCGTTCACCGCTTGCTCGGTGGCAGCAGCAACAGGGCTAGATTTAAATGGCAGGGTCATGGCGCTGGCAGTCGCAGCCAATCCACCGACAGCACTCGACGTTTTCATAAAATCACGTCTTGAGAGGCCACCGGAAATCATTGCTTTCAGTGTGTTTTTCATAGGACAACTACTCATAAAAAATGCGAAAAGACTCTCGCGGTCTTTTTCTGGGCGTCCTTTTACACTTAAAGCAGAGGATGAAATATTGCGCTCAATCAATAAACCGTATTTGAAATATAAAATTCCACCAACGTTAAATCACAACTGAGAAGTTAGTCACAAAATTTTATAAATTTAAATTATCCAGAATATTTAACAAATTTATAATCATATAAATAAATATATCAGCACCATGACTTTTTTGATTTAGCGCAATTTTTTCCGCTTGTTAACTCGGTATGCTCCGCCAAAAATTTATAAAGTTGAAATAATGCATTACGAATCTACACTTTTTCGCCTTCTTGGTGGCTTATTGTTCTACTCACCAAGCTCAAACAACGGCTCCACCATTCTGCAAGCCTTCGCTGAACAAGATGATGATTTATTAAAAAATATTGCAGCACTTGCGCACGCTGTTAACAGTGACGAACTTGAATCCGATCACTTCCATTTACTGCAAGGTAGCGGTGATATGCCATGTCCGCCTTGGGGATCGGCGTATTTAGATAAAGAAAATGCCCTGTTTGGCTCATCGACCTTGCAATACCGTGAGTTCACTCGCCAGCAAGGCTTTGCCTGCGATACCGGAATGCGTGAGCCTGAAGATCACATTGGTTTAATGCTGATGTTAGTCTCAATATTGCTAGAGCAAGATAATAAAGCGGCAGCGCATGAGTTATTTACTCAACATCTCATGCCATTTGCCCCTTTCATGCTAGAGAGCATGCAGCAACATGCAAAAACCGATTTTTACCAACAACTTGCCGCTTATACGCTGGCATGGTTGACCATCTATTGTGAAGAACAACAATTGGAAATCGTGAACCGTCATAACTACTGGCAAGAGGCGTAATGATGAAACACGATAGCGCCGATTTAATGCAGCAAGAGAGCGAAGTAAACCACAGTCGTCGTGGTTTATTTCGCGCGCTATCTCGTGGTGTTTCACAATCAGTTGAGACACCAGAGGCAGGAAAGATAAATGCAGGAAGACCACTTGGCGCTGTTGAAGAAAGTCTATTTACGCATCTCTGTGATAACTGTTCGGCATGTGTGAGTGCTTGCCCACAGAATATCTTAACTATGGGTAACAATGGGCCTGTGATGGATCTCAGCTGTAACCATTGCACCTTTTGCCAAGCTTGTATTAATGCTTGTCCGACTCAAGCACTTAATACTCTAAACATCACAGATACAGGCTGGCGTCCCACTTTTAGTAAAAGCTGTAACGCTAAGATCTTTGATAATTGCCAAGAATGTGTCGATGATTGCCCGAAACAAGCACTCAGCCTGATTGCTAACAGCACGCCTATTTTAAATGATGATTGTAATGGCTGCGGAGAATGCCTATCGAGTTGTTATATTGGCGCGGTGTGTTAATAAATTAAATAATCAATGGCTAACAATCAGAGAAGTAACAGAATCACTCCCTGAAATTATGCTATCGATACAATTAAATTAATAATTTAAACAGTACATGGCGCTAGCGAAACTTATAGTTAACCCCTATTGATATTGCCATTCCGTCATTTTTTACAGAGACAAGCTGAGTGGCTCCCATATTGTATTCTTTCGGTTCGTAATGTTCTTGCAGCCATGCTCCAGTCACTAGCCAATTATCATTAAATTTATAACTCATTCCGAGACGGTATCGCTTATCTTTTCCGCCTAGACTATCAATCACTTCATCTTCACTATAACCCGCCATAAACAACCAATCACCCCATTGGTAACTACTCGATATGGCAACGCGTTTGCTATTTCTCTCCCCAACAAGTAAACCAAATGGGTCGTTGTATTCACTGTAGTGAATGCCTTTTCCATCCCACATTGTTTCACTAACAGAAACATTTATTGTCCATACTTCTGTTGGTAACCAAGAAAAATAAAAACTAGTTTGAGAGGGTAAGTCAAAGTTAGCCTGCTTATCACCAAAGTCACTGCCATATTGATGCTTTACCGCAAAGCTTAAATCAGATCTTGGTTTCCAAGTTAGGCTCAGAGCCCCAGACCAGCCGTTGTCTCTGCCTTTCCATCGGCTATGTTTATCGTGACCAAAATGGCGACGATTCTGCTCTAGCTCGTACTCGGCATGCATATATTCAGCACTTGCTGCAATGCTCAATGTTCCCCAACGGTACGCTAATGTAGGCACAGCCGAAAGCACGATTGGGCTAACCCGTGTTTCATAAAATAATGGAAGAAAACTCGGACCAATTTCAGGCACAGAAATATCAGCTGCAATTCGACTATAAAGACCAAATCCGGCATAAAAATTATGACTTAATGGCGATGATATAAAGAATGATGGTATTGGATGTTTCTTTTCGTACTGAGACACCTTACCAAAGATTTCATAATCTGATGTCACGCTGTATTGTGTCATCGCAGCGGTGATATTTTTAACTTCCAACTGAGTAATACTTGAGGGCGCAAGCGCAAGTACACTGGCATCCAATGCAATAGCACCATTAGCAGACGCCAGCGCAGTATTGGTTGCCGATGATTCGGAAAAACTTAATCCTGTCGCAAATAGTGATGAAGAAAAAAATAACGGGAAAAATGAGATAATTTGGCGAGACAAAGAAATTCCTTAATATAAATATGCACCACGTGATTCAGACATATATAAAGAAGCACTTAAGTACGTTTAAAACTAAAATATATTAATAATTTTATTTATATAAATATGGGGAGACTGGTTAAAACTTATATTTATACCAATAAGACATCTGCATCTTTACTTATTTTAAATAAGCACTGATTTCAATCACATCACACTATAGAAGATCATTTTTTATGCTCATATCTCATTGTAATTATTGTTATTTTACACATTTATATTATGTGCTTTATAAAAAATAAGTAATCAAATGTAAATTTGAAAACACTCGCCCTTAGTTAGCAACGAAACTCAATAAATACCTTTAAGGTAAGAATGTATTTAACCCACATCGGGTAACAAGACTATGAGGTAACATCACTAGTTCACAGTTTCGATTCTCTTCACAACAGCATAAACCACTCATCCTTCATAACGACCACTCATCACACTATTCTGCCACTCACACATTGAGCGCATGCAGTGAATATAAGAGGCGAATATCATACGTCCTAAGCTTCCCCAAACACTCAATTAAGGACAATTGCTATGATGTGGTTTCTCACCTGTGTCGCAGCCCTCATTGGCGGCTACTTCATTTACGGTGCTTTCGTAGAGAAAGTATTCGGCATCAATGAACAACGTAAAACCCCTGCTCATACCAAAACTGATGGTGTCGACTTTGTACCTATGTCGACCAAACGTGTTTACCTTGTTCAGCTACTCAATATTGCAGGTGTTGGCCCTATCTTTGGTCCAATCATGGGTGCACTGTATGGCCCTGCCGCTATGCTTTGGATTGTAGTCGGCTGTATTTTCGCAGGCGCAGTACACGATTATTTCTCTGGTATGTTATCTGTCCGTAATAGCGGTGCGTCAGTGCCAAGTATTACAGGTCGCTACTTAGGTAATGGCGCAAAACATTTTATGAACATCTTTGCCATTGTCCTATTGCTTCTTGTGGGTGTGGTATTTGTTTCTGCCCCTGCCGATATGATCACAAATCTGATCAACGAACAAACTAGCCTAACGGTTAACGTTACCACTATGGTTGTGCTGATCTTTGGCTACTACATTCTCGCGACGATTGTGCCTGTCGATAAAATCATTGGTCGATTCTACCCACTGTTTGGCGCACTGCTTATCTTCATGTCGGTTGGCCTAATGACTGCGATTGCGTTCTCTAGCGAACACACAGTAATGGGTGATTTCAAAGTAAGTGAAATGTTTACTAACCTAAACCCAAATGACATGCCGCTATGGCCTGCGCTGTTCATTACCATTGCATGTGGTGCTATCTCTGGTTTCCATGCGACACAATCACCACTGATGGCGCGTTGTATGCACAATGAGAAAAACGGTCGTTTCGTATTCTACGGTGCGATGATCGGTGAAGGTGTGATTGCGCTAATTTGGTGTGCTATTGCGTTGTCTTTCTTCGGCTCACTGGAATCACTATCAGAAGCGGTGAAAAGTGGTGGTCCGGGTAACGTGGTTTACAGTGCATCCTTTGGTTTATTAGGTACATTCGGTGGTATCTTGGCTTTCCTTGGTGTGGTGATTCTACCAATTACGTCTGGGGATACTGCATTTCGTTCAAGCCGTTTGATCTTGTCTGAATACTTCAACGTTGAGCAAAAAACACTGCGTAATCGTCTATTAATGGCTGTGCCACTGTTCGTATTGGGTGGCATCTTAACTCAGGTTGATTTCGGTATTATCTGGCGTTACTTCGGCTTTGCTAACCAAACCACGGCGGTAATGATGTTGTGGACGGCTTCAGCTTACCTATTGCGTCATAACAAGCTGCACTGGATCACCACAGTTCCAGCTATCTTTATGACTACAGTGTGTGTGACCTTCATTTTAAACAACAGCACACTCGGTTTTGGTCTTCCAATGCAGATCTCAACTATTGCAGGTATCGCTTTCTCGCTCTTCGTGACAGGTTATGTGATCAAAACATCGAAAGGCAAAGGTGAAACGGATTTAGCTGATGAAGAGCAAACACCAACAACCTCTGAAACAGCTTGATAAACCGATACTTTTATTTACCTCGTCATTGTTCATAATGATGTAATAGTAAGAGCCTGCTCAACGCAGGCTCTTTTTGTTTGCCTTACAATCTCGGCATTCTTTTCAAGGTTAGGCTCACCATGGAACTGGTTCTCTCCCTGCTACAACAATTGTGCGTTTACTTAGTATTGGCTTATATGCTGAGTAAAACCCCGATCTTCTTGCCTTTGCTGAGTATGTCATCTCGCCTCAGCCATAAAGTGATTTGCTATTTACTGTTTTCAAGTTTCTGCATTCTTGGCACTTACTTTGGCTTACATATCGACGATGCAATTGCGAACACCCGTGCTATTGGTGCTGTAATGGGCGGATTATTTGGCGGTCCAGTGGTGGGTTTTGCGGTTGGTTTAACGGGCGGTATTCATCGCTATACCCTTGGTGGCTTTACCGATCTTGCCTGTACTATTTCAACCACTGCCGAAGGCTTAATCGGTGGTTTACTCCATGTTTACCTGCTTAAACGTAACAAAGGCGCATTGTTATTTAACCCTTGCATGGTGTTTGGTGTCACCTTTGTTGCTGAAGTGGTGCAGATGCTCATATTAATCACTGTCGCCAAACCTTTCGAGCAAGCCTATGAGCTAGTTTCTACCATTGCCGTTCCAATGATCATTGCCAATTCCGTTGGTGCGGCCTTGTTTATGAGTATTCTGCAAGATCGTAAAACGATATTTGAAAAGTATTCAGCCACGTTTTCACGTCGCGCTTTAACCATTGCAGATCGCTCGGTGGGGATCCTCAGTACCGGTTTTAACAGTGACAATGCCAATAAGATCGCGCGTATTATTTACGAAGAAACCAATGTCGGCGCAGTTGCCATTACCGATCAGGAAAAAATCTTGGCCTTTGTCGGTATTGGGGACGATCATCATCAACCTAACACCCCCATTTCATCGCAAAGCACCTTAGATTCGATGGCAAAAAATGACATCATTTACCTCGATGGACGTGAACATCCTTACCAATGCTCATTAGCATCACACTGTAAGCTGGGGTCGGCTCTGATCATCCCGCTACGAGCAGGTAATAAAGTAGTTGGCACCATTAAACTTTATGAGCCTAAACGTAAGCTCTTTTCTACCGTCAATATGTCGATGGCAGAAGGAATTGCGCAGCTATTATCAAGCCAAATTCTCTACGGTGATTATTTGCAGCAACAAACCTTATTATCACAAGCTGAAATTAAGCTGCTACATGCGCAAGTAAATCCTCACTTTTTGTTTAATGCACTTAATACCATCAGTGCCATCACCAGACGCGATCCTGATAAAGCCCGTGAGCTTATTCAAAACTTATCGCAGTTTTTCCGTAGTAACTTAAAACAAAACATTAATACCGTGACGCTGCGTGAAGAGTTAGCCCATGTGAACGCCTACCTCACGATTGAGAAAGCCCGTTTTACTGATCGCTTAACCGTGAAGATTGATATTCAAGATAAACTGCTTGATACCAAGCTACCAAGTTTTACCCTACAACCTCTGGTTGAGAACGCCATTAAACACGGTATATCCGAGATGTTAGAAGGTGGAACAGTGAAAATTTATAGCAAACCTCACCCACAAGGTGATGAAATCATCGTTGAAGATAATGCGGGTAATTATCAGCCACCAGCAGATAATCATGTCGGTTTAGGGATGGAGATCGTCGATAAACGGCTATCAAATCAATTTGGTCGTGACTCAGCGCTAAAAATTGCCTGTGAGCAGCACCAATTTACCCGAATAAGCTTTATTATCCCCCACGCACAATAAGTACAATCAAAGCACATAAAAGGTCATGTTAGATGTTAACTGCGCTGGTCATTGATGATGAACAATTTGCCCGTGAAGAGCTGGCTGAGTTATTAGAGGAAACGGGTCACATTGAAGTGATTGGAGAAGCGGCTAACGCCATTATGGGGCTCAAGAAAATCAATGAGCTAAAACCTGATGTGGTGTTTTTAGATATTCAAATGCCGCAAGTTACAGGCATTGAATTACTCGGCATGTTAGATCCCGACACCATGCCATATGTGGTGTTTGTGACCGCTTACGATCAATATGCGATTCAAGCGTTTGAAGATAATGCTTTTGATTATTTGCTCAAGCCTGTTGATCCTAAACGCCTTGCTAAAACCATTAACCGCTTTCATAAAGTCGTCACGCAATCAGACCAGCCTCAAGCAGTATCAGCCCTTGTGCCAGAAAAGCTAGAGCAAATCCCTTGTATTGGTCATAACCGCATTGTGATCATTGCTACCGACAATGTTGAATGTGCATATAGCAATATCAGTGGTGTTCATGTTCGTACGAGTGAGCAAACCGCAAGCACACAACTAACCCTAAAAATCTTGGAAGAAAAAACGCCACTGGTGCGTTGTCATCGCCAATATCTCATCAACATTAAAGCGATCAGCGAGATTAAATTGCTGGAAAATGGACTAGCCGAAATCATCACCACAACAGGATTTGAAGTACCAATCAGCAGACGTTATCTAAAACCCCTGAAAGAGATGCTTGGTATTGTAAGTTAGTCACGCCTTTCCCATTCATGCCTAGACATCAAAGATCTCGGTAATTACAGATAATCAGTACCGAGATCCTTGTGTTCACTCTTCACCTACCTACCAGTAAGCGACTTTTTACATAAAAATAAACTGACGATATAAATCATTAAGTCTTGTTCTGATCTCGCTGATTTGCGTTTCATCATTGGCATCACAAGCTACCAATAGCAGTTTTTCAGTCGCTGTGATCTGCTGGCATAACTCAGATAAGTTGGCACAAAATGCAGTGGTATGTTGTGCTGGCTCTTGGTTTTCAATATTCGCTTTTTGACGTTGAGAAGACGCTGGCGTGATCTGGTGAGCTTGGTTGTACGCTTCCTGACGCTCACGACGTTGTTGTGATTCACTCATCGCTTGCTGCATCGCTGGCGTAATTTTATCTGCATACAAAATCGCTTTACCGTTAGCATTACGGGCTGCTCGACCAATAATTTGGATCAGTGCCTGAGTTGAACGTAAAAAGCCTGCGTGATCGGCATTTAACACCGCCACTAATGACGCTTCTGGAATATCTAGCCCTTCTCGTAACAAGTTAATACCGATCAGAACGTCATACTTACAGGCTCGTAAATCATCAATAATTTCAACTCGCTGCTCGGTTTTTACATCCGAATGAATATAGCTAACCTTGATCCCTAATTCGGTCATTACGTCATACAACGCTTCTGCACTCTTTTTGGTTAAAGTCGTTACCAATACCCGTTCATCTTTTTGAGTTCGTTCTGCAATTTCTTTGAGTAAATCTTCAGTTTGGCTAGCCAATGGGCGTACTTCAACAATCGGATCAAGTAACCCCGTTGGACGAATGATTTGCTCTGTCACATGTTGTTGTGATTTTTTAAGCTCATACTCTCCCGGTGTTGCTGAAACAAAAACTGTTTGCGGCTTTAATTTCTCAAATTCACTAAACATTAATGGACGATTATTCTTCGCCGAAGGTAAGCGGAAACCGTAATCAATCAAGGTTTCCTTACGGCTTTCATCGCTACGATACATGGCTGAGATCTGCGGGATCATCACATGAGATTCATCAATAAATAACAGACCATCTTTTGGTAAATAATCCAATAAGGTTGTTGGTGGTAAAGCGGGATCGCGATCGTTAAGATAACAAGAATAGTTTTCTAGTCCTGAGCAATAACCAAGCTGCTGCATCATCTCAATATCATGCATAGTGCGCTCATATAGCCTTGCCGCTTCTACAATGCGATTTTGATCATTGAGTTCAGCGACTCGCGCTTCTAAATCTTTTTCAATTTCAATACTCGCTTTTTGTAATTTTTCTCTTGATGCGGCATACAAGGTTTTTGGTGACACAAAGTAATGTTCAATATCGCCTAAAACTTTTCCAGTAAGTGGATCTATCCATTGCAGCTTTTCGATCGTGTCGTCAAACATCACTACACGTACGGCTTTTGATTCTGAATCTGCAGGAAAAATATCAAAAATTTCACCATGAACACGGAACGTTGCTCGTTCAATAGTACGCTCACAACGGCTGTATTGCAGTGCCGCTAAACGTTGAATGAAATCTTCACGATCTAACGTCATCCCTACCGATAATGGAATTTGTACTGCACGATACTGCTCAGGATCGCCTAAACCATAAATCGCAGAAACCGAAGCCACCACAATTACGTCTTTACGCTCAATTAACGATTTTGTGGTCGATAAGCGTAACCGCTCAAGTTGTTCATTGATCGCGGAATCTTTACGAATAAAACGATCACTGCCGGGAATATAGACCTCAGGCTGATAGTAATCGTAATAAGAAACAAAATACTCAACGGCATTTTCAGGAAAGAAACGTTTCATCTCGCTATAGAGTTGGGCAGCCAATGTTTTATTGTGCGCAAGAATTAAGGTTGGGCGTTGCAGGCGATGGATCATATTTGCCATCGTGAACGTTTTACCAGAACCCGTTACACCTTGAAGCGTTTGATGGGTCACGCCTGATTGAATATTACCAATCAATCGCGCTAACGCTTCTGGTTGGTCACCAGAAGGTGGATAAGCAGAATGCAAAATAAACGTGTTCTGAGACATAGACATTACCTTTTAATAAGTGGCTGTTGTCAGTATACATAACGAGTGACTTTTTACCGCTTAAAGCCGCTTAACCTAACAAAAAACCATTTGAAATATTTTTATAATCAACAAATTAAAAGTAAAACACCGCATTTAACTGCCTATTAAAACAGTCAGCTTTGGCTAGCAGCATATTAGAATTAACCACTCGATACATAACTAACAGTGATGTTTTACATACGGTTTCATGCATATATTTTGATATGTTAACACCATAAAGTGAGCTCATCCTTTAGAACGAGATACCACGAGGCTCACTATGACAAACCGTTTTGCACCCTCAGCGATTTCACTTGCACTTCTAGTTTCTTTTTCAGCAACAGCTGATTACGCCAGCTTAGAGACCTACCAAGGTAAACCTGCAACCAAGCATACTCAGCAAGCCAATACGACATTGGCAAAAACACTACCTTGGCAAGATATCAGTGCTTTTGAGCGCACAAATAAAGGCTTAATTGCAGAGTTTGGCAGCCATGAAGCTGGCGAGCTAAAAAACCGTTTTGACTACATGTCTGATATGAGTGTGGATCAATTACCTGCATCGGTAAATCCATCTATTTGGCGTCAAGGTATGCTGAACTATACCGCAGGCGGTTTGTATCAAGTCACCGATGGCGTATATCAAATTCGTGGCGCAGATTTATCAAATATGACGATTTATCGCACTGATAACGGTTATGCTATTCATGATCCTCTGCTATCGAAAGAAGCGGCGGCAGCATCATGGGAGTTTGCCAAAATGCATCTGCCGAAAATTAACGGTGAGCACAAAATTACCGGCATGATTTATTCACACATGCATGCCGATCATTTTGGTGGTTCTCGCGGTATTTTTGAGTCAGGTGATTTTGTTGAAGGTGCGCCTATCTATGCCCCAAATGACTTTATCAAAGAGCTGGCTGATGAAAATGTCATTGCAGGTGCTGCAATGGGACGTCGTGCTAACTACCAATATGGCACTACACTCGATAATAACACCCAAGGTATTGTTGATAATGCGCTCGGTTTAGGTACATCACGGGGTGAAGTAACCCTGGTTGCCCCAACACAAGAAATTGAAGAGCGTGAAAAAATAGTCACCATTGACGGATTAGAGTTCCATGCCATCAATATGCCAGGTGCCGAAGCGCCAGCAGAAATCGTGCTCTATATTCCTGAATACCGCTCATTAAATACAGCGGAATTAACCTACGACGGCATGCATAACATCTACACCTTCCGTGGGGCAAAAGTGCGCGACGCACTGGTTTGGACTAAGTACCTAACCGAGCTAAAACTGCACTATGTTGATAATGGTCTGGTTGACAATATTCATGCCGCCCACTCAGCCCCTGTTTGGAATGATGTAAAGACCAAAAACAATGAAATTGCAGACTATATGACGCTCCAGCGTGATAACTATGGCTTTATTCATAATCAGGCGATGCGCCTCGCGAATCACGGTGTAACGATCCATGACGTTGGACGCGAGATTGAAAAAATCGTGCCTCAATCTCAAAAAGACACATGGCATACCAATGGCTATCACGGCTCATATAGTCACAATGCACGCGCGGTGGTGAATTTATATCTTGGTTATCATGATATGAACCCGGTTAATACCAACCCATTACAAACAAAAGATAAATCATGTGTCTACGTAAAAGCCGCTGGTGCAGATACATTATTTAAAGCAGGACAAGCATATTTTAAAAATGGCGAATATCAAGAGGCATCACAGTTGTTTAATGATCTCGTGCAATGCGACCCAAGTAATATCGATTACCGATTTGCCCTCGCTGATAGTTTTGAGCAACAAGGCTACCAGTCTGAAACCATGGCTTGGCGTAATTCATACCTACAAGGTGCTGTCGAGCTTCGCACCGGGGAGATCCAACCATCAATTAAACTCGCATCAGCAGATGTGATCGCCAATACTCCAACAGGGATGTTCTTAGACTTCCTAGCTGTAAGACTCAATGCAGAGAAAGCAGAACAAACTGGGTTAGACTTTAATTTTGGGATTCATCATCCAGATTTAGATGAGTCTTACTACGGTGAAGTTTCCAACTCTAATATGGCAAATATTCAAGTTGAAGAATTACCTAAAACAGATGTTGCCCTACAAATCACGAAAGCAGATATGACGGCAATGGTTTTAAGTCAAGTAACTCTTGATGAGTTAGTGAAATCCGGCAAAGCAAAACTAACGGGGAATACGTCTCTGGTTACTCAACTTGCTAACTCATTAGATGACTTTGATGGCATGTTTGAAATCCTTCCAATGCCCGAAAAATAAGTACTTCTCATCATGAAGTAAAGCCTCTGTGTTCAGCCTGTATCTGGTTAAACATAGGGGCTTAATTATCTCTCACCCACCTAATTATCACTTTATCTACATTTCCATAGTAGCCATAAAAGGCTCTGATAATACGAGTGCGTTATAGCCATACGTATCACTGTTACCCTAATAGTAAGAACCAAGCTTTTAATCCAGATATGCTTATTAAAAAGGATTCGAAGATGATTCCTTGCCATTTTAATATTAACAGCCACTACTCATTTTTTTCTGCACGGGAAACTAGGATATTACATCTGTCACCCCAAGATACTTTAAGGTTATATCTTGGGTTATCGGATCCAATAATAACTATATTTATACCTTTCTGGGAGGAGTATAATGACTCGCATGAAGGCATTCCCTCCACTGCAGTCAAATCTTCATTAAATTTAAACTCTACTCCACCATGCATATCTGAAGCCATCATAGACTTAATAGTAACAGGAACGAGCTGTCGCCCTTCTGTACCCAATTTCGAATCATCAGATGCAGCAAACACCGATGCAGAAGCTAATAACGACAAAAGTAACGTTTTTTTCATGTGACGTACCATAATAATCTCCTTAAATATAATTCGCACACATCAAATGCAATCAAGCGCATATTGATTGCAACATGCCCAGTAGATGCTAGTACAGGTAAAGAGAATTACTATTTTTTTAAAGCGAATTTTCTATCTGCTTTATTTAAACAAAAAGTTGCAGGCAACATTTGTTTCTTATATCGATAAATCAATTTGTGAAAAAGTTACGGTGATATTGGTAATGGGGCATTTTGTGCAGGCTTTACCGAAGCAGGTGTTGATTCATGCCAAGGAGATAGCGGGAGAACAGGATGCGCGGAACCAAATAAGTATAGTGTATATGCTGATATTGCAGCATTAAGTGAGTTTATCGCTTCAATTATGAATATAAAAAAGCCTACAAAATGCAGGCTTTTTTGTAGCATTAGTTTTTATCGCAATAACACTGCAACACTCTATTATAGTGCTGTTTTGCTTCATCTATTTCAGCAAAAGTATACGAACTAATAGACACCTCTGCCCCTTTACTTGAGCGATCATAAACATAAGCCATTAGCTCACTTTCAAAGGTTTTTTGTTCAAGTAACAGTTCTACTTTTTGACCTTGCTGATTCTTATAAGAAATATAATTTTGAATGTAGCACTCACCACGTATTCTGCCGCCGCCTGTTTTAACATGGTTACCAAGTTTGTTAGTTGTAGGATCAAAATCCAATAACGCGACGAACAATTCTAAACTTTCTACGACGTCTTTATCTTTCGCACCAAAAACACGATTAGCCGCACGAGGAAAACGATCTCTTAATTGCTTTTCTAATGCACGTACGATGTCATTATGATCTGACGGAGAAAATTTCCCAGGCTCTAACTTTCGATAAAGGCTAATAAGTTGCGCTTCTGTGTTTCTACCTGACAAGATAGAAGCCATGATTTTATCTTTTAACGGTGTATTCATTTTTATTAAGAAAAACAGGAAGATAATGCGTTTTAACTCAAAGCAATAATGGTATCAATAATGAATAAACATTATGAAACAATTCACTGAAAAATGACTTACATTTATTTCTCAATTTGCTGAATATCGATACAATCTTGCCGACTGACATGTAGAAGTACAAACATATAGAAGAACTAAAACAATGAATAACACTAACGCATTTCACTTACTACTTAAGCAAAGTCGTGAAGAACACGGTATGACGCAAGTTGATGTCGCGAAAAGCCTTAATATTGCAAGGCAGACTTACTTAGATTTAGAGTACGGACGCACACAACCACGACTAGATACACTCTTAACACTAGCATCACTTTTTAATAAAAGTGTCGCGTTTTTTGCGGGTGAACGCCCCTCATTAGATGGGTTTGAAACAAAAGCGTTATTTGAAGAGTTGCAACAACGTTATGTGGCGCTTTCCGATAACATGCCTGATACAGCCACAGCTACCCCAGAATAAAAAAAAGGCCACTGACTGATCAGTGGCCCTTACCGACAATATCTACAGACAGCACCTAGATACATCGACGGTTAAATATTTTGCAAGGATTAGGTTGTAAGGCTGAGAACCCCCCTGTCTCTTATACACAAATCCCTAAGCCAATGCTTGGGGATTTTTTTGAACTAATTTTATGTTTCATGATCTGATCATCTAAGCAATGATAAGGATGATTATGATGACCTATATAGAACCAACTCTTTGGGCTCAAAAACAATTCGGTCAAGCCGATCTTAATGACCCAAGACGCACTCAAAGACTCGTTGCTCTAGCTACCTCTCTGGCTGAACAACCTGGTGTCCCTATCTCAAAACTCATCATCTCCCCAGCCGATATGGAAGGGGCTTATCGCTTTATTCGTAATGACCAAATCAAAGCAGAAGATATTGCAGAAGCTGGATTCTATGTCACAGCACAAGAAGCTTTAGAGCAACAAACACTGCTTGCATTGGAAGATACCACTTCTCTAAGTTACTCACATCACAGCATACAAGATACACTCGGGCATTCCAATCAAGGTAATCGACACAGAGCAATGTTCGTTCATTCAACATTGCTTTTTGCTCCCGAAACTCACACTGTGGTTGGTTTAATCGAACAACAACGCTGGACCCGAGATATTGAAAAACGTGGTCAAAGACACCAGCACGCAACTCGACCATACAAAGAAAAAGAAAGTTATAAATGGGAACAAGCATCTCGCCATGTTGCAGAGCGACTAGGCGAGAAAATGTCAGAGGTTATTTCTGTATGTGATAGAGAAGCCGATTTATTCGAGTACCTCACTTACAAGCACGAGCAACAACAACGATTTATCGTTCGCTCAATGCAAAGTCGCTGTATCGAGGAGCATGATAATCGTCTTTATGACTACGCTTCCAAGTTGTTATCAGCAGGAAGCAAAGAGCTAAAAATACCGCAAAAAGGCGGTCGTAAGTCTCGCACGGCTCATCTAGACATCAAATATGCTCCCGTGACACTTAAGTCTCCCGCCAATAAAAAAGAGTTCGATAATATCTCTCTCTACTATGTTGGATGTATAGAGCAAGGTGAGAGTGACGACAAGCTCGCATGGCATTTACTGACATCAGAGCCTGTAACGAACAAAGAGGAAGCACTTAAAATCTTCAGTTATTATGAGCGTCGTTGGCTGATAGAAGATTTTCACAAGGTTTGGAAAAGTGAAGGCACGCAAGTTGAACAACTGAGAATGCAAAGTAAAGATAACTTAGAAAGGCTCAGTGTTATTTTGGCATTTATTGCTACTCGTTTACTCCAGTTAAGATTTATGAACGAATCTAAAGAGTTATCTAGTAGCTGTTGTGAACGGGTGTTAAAAGGTAAAGCGTGGAAGCTTATGTGGTTAAAATTAGAGAAGAAAAAAATGCCCAAAGAAGCACCAAATATATCGTGGGCTTACAAAAGTATTGCACGGTTAGGTGGTTGGAAAGATACCAAGCGGACGGGTCGCGCTTCTGTAAAGACATTATGGCAAGGATGGTTTAGGTTACAAACCATCCTTGAAGGATATGAACTAGCTAAGTCTCTTGAACACAATGACTTGTGATCAAGAGACAGGAGAAACCCCAGCCTTTTTGTAGGGTGTTGCGTATTACATGCGTGCTTTGAAGATCGCTACGATTTCTTCTAGGCTCGCTTTGCGTGGGTTCGTTAAAGAACACGCATCGTTTAGAGCGTTTTGCGCCATGAACGCTAGCTTATCTTCAGTTACACCTAAATCAGCTAGGCGTTGCTTGGTGCCTACCTTTTCAGATAGTGCATCAATGGCTTCAAGGGCTGCATTTACTGCTTGCTCTTGGGTCATTGCTGCAGTGTCGATACCCATTGCTTTCGCAATATCAACAAAACGCTCTGGTACTTGCTTCGCGTTAAAGCGCGAAACTTCTGCCAATAGGATGGCGTTACATAGGCCATGAGCCAGGTCGTAAACACCACCTAATTGGTGTGCCATTGAGTGAACGTAACCTAAAGATGCATTAGAGAATGCCATACCAGCAAGGTACTCGCCGTACTGCATTGCATCACGTGCTGCGCGATTTTGACCGTCGTTCACAGCAGTTTCTAGGTTGTTTACAATCAGCTCAATCGCTTTAATGGCAGAGGCATCAGTGATTGGTGTCGCTGCAGTTGAAACATACGCTTCAACGGCGTGCGTTAATGCATCCATACCGGTTGCAGCGGTTAGGAACTTAGGCATTGCTACCATTAGCTCTGAATCGTTCACTGCAATAATTGGCGTGAAGTGCTTATCAACCACTGGGTATTTGGTTTCATCTTCTTGGTTAGTGATGATTGCAAACACTGTCATTTCTGAAGCAGTACCTGCTGTTGTGTTCACGGTTACCAATGGAAGCTGTGGCTTTTTAGAAAGGTGTACACCTTTAGAGTAATCACGAATATGACCACCGTTCGCTGCCACCAATGCGATACCTTTAGCAGTATCGTGTGATGAACCACCACCGAATGAAATCACAAAATCAGAATGGCTGTTTGCAAGTAGCTCTAGGCCATCTTCAATGTTTTTCTCTGTTGGGTTTGGCTGCACACCATCGTAAATAGTGAAATCAATACCGTGAGCGGTTAGCTCGTCAGTTAGCTTGCTAACTAAACCCACTTCAACTAATACACTGTCTGTCACGATTAGGGCTTTTTTCAGCTCTTTTGACGCAAGTTCCGCACCTAAAGATTGAATAGCATTAGGACCCATTAATGTTACAGGTGGCATGTAGAATACATTGCTCATAATGAAGCTCCGTTAATATTTAAGAATTTATGTTGGCTTATCGCATGTGCCATAAACCGGAATTTTTTACAGAGTGTGAGTAGCAAAGTGAGTGTTACCAGCACCGAATCGTTATGGTTGTTGTTGGTGTCGATGCCGACATCTTCTCATTTACTGAAATATAAACAATAGAGTTAAAAGTAAATAACTATTACGTACAGGTAATAATAAAAGTGAGCGTATTGTTTGCAGCGCTCAGCGGCTTATTTATCTGCTGCTGATAGTAGTTTTTCAGCAAAGCTTAGGTGCGCTTTAGGTTGAGTGAACACCACACCAGAGTGTGAACGCTCTGCAGTGCCTTGTTTTTGGTAGTGCTCTACATTCATGCTGTTAGCAACAGCTTTTTCAAATTGTACGTTACCTGTGAAGTCGCCATCTTTAGCTGAAACGTTGTAAGACATAGCGATAATAGCGGCTGCGATGGTTGCTTTAATAACTGTTTTCATGAGTAATAAAACCTTGTGTATTTATGTTTGTGAACGCCTTGTGCGTTTCGATGGGTGTATTATTAATAATTACCTAAAAAACAACAACACACCCAAAACACAAAAGATTATTACCAAAATGTAATAATAAGTACCAAGGTAAGGTATGTAGAGAAAGGAAGGGAGCAGTAGAAAGCGAAGCCATCTAGTAATCACTACTACGTTTGGCATAGATTGACGAATCAGTGTGACGTAGTGTTATTAAGATACAGCCTAAAGTGACATCTATAAGAACAGATCATAAAGCTAAACTCATTTCTGCTCCTTTCCTCTTGAGTGCTTTTACTTATGCGAATAATAGTAATGTAATTTTTGATTAGCTGACTGTTTATCTGAACAACTATAATCAAGCATGATATCTATTTTATTTCATATAAAATAAAAGATTTAGTCTTACCTAAAAACCAAAGATAATTAAAATATTATGATTTTAATTCTAGTAAGAAAGATTTTTAAATACATTTTTTTACTTTCTAAACCGAAATAAATTTAAGATTAACCTCATGATAATTATAACTTTAACAGAATGCCTTTGACATTGTTTGAGATGTATTATTCTTATAAAAACAAGACCTTACAAAACAAATTAAATGCTAATTTAAATTTATTTCTAACATTAACCCTTTCATTAAAAATTTATTTTAGGTACAGTGCCGCCGTCACTGTCTAAGTTTAACTGATCTTTTTAATTTAATTTTTAACTAAAAAAGCCATTTACCAATAACTCTTTTTTTTGCTACTTTGAATTTAGTTATTTTAAGTTTGGCTTATTGGCACAGCTCAGATTCAAGCGTTTTAAAATATCATCTCAACACATAACAAGGTCATAAATACAGACAAAAACTGGCTAGTAACAGCAACGTTATACTAAATATGGAGACCTAATGGATTTAGAAATTTATCAAGTTGATTCGTTTACGACAAAAGCGTTCAAGGGAAATCCTGCGGGAGTCTGTATAACGGCCAATGGCTTAAGTGAAAGTTTGATGCTTTCAATTGCTGAAGAAATGGCTGTATCTGAAACGGCATTTTTATCGCTTTCTGATATGACGTTAAGGTGGTTTACACCTAAAGCAGAGGTGAAACTATGTGGTCATGGAACACTCGCTGTTGCTCATGTGCTTAAAGAGCGTGGACAAGTAAAGTCAGGTGATAGCGTTAATTTTAAAACACTATCAGGCACTTTAACTGCACTCATCAATGAATCTACAATCGAATTGGATTTCCCATCACCAGTCATTGAATGTGATATTCCTCAATCCCAAGAACTACTCGACAATTTAGGTTTAGAAGAAAGTCATGTTCGCTTCTTTGGAGGCTTTGAGACGAAGGTCTTTATAGAAGTTGACAGTGAAGAAACACTACTAAATATTCAGCCCAATTTTGAAGCCATGAAACAAAGAAATGGTCGTGGTGTTCTAGTAACTACCCAATCGGAAAGTAACGAATTCGACTTTATTTCGAGATACTTTGCACCTTGGGTTGGAGTAAATGAAGATCCTGTTACAGGTTCAGCACACTGCGCTTTAACCGTATATTGGTCAGAAAAACTGGGTAAGTTAGATTTTAAAGGTTATCAAGCATCTGAACGCGGTGGGCATGTTGCGACTGAACTTTTATCTAATGGACGCACTAAATTGATAGGTGCTGCAGTAACCGTCATTAAAGGGATTATGCAGGTATCTGCCGCATAACTGCAAATCAGGGTATGTGTCAAATAGTCGGCACATATCTAAACGTTAGACAAAACCCAAACTACCTCTTAGTCAGTAAATATAACTGTGTGGCTCTTTCCTTTCCGTTAACATAACAAAATATTCCACAACACAACTTCGTCAAAAACTACCTCGATAAGAGAAGTAGTCATTGGTTTTTAGCGATAGCTACGTACGTAAAGAATCTATAAACAGGTTTAGCAGATGAGGTTGTTGAGGATGGTAAGCACTAATCGCAACAATTCTTCTTTGGTACTTTTTATGAGGTATCGTTATGATATTAATGTCATTTTTGAATTTATCTAATGCAAACCAGTAAGGAATAACAGAAACACCGACGTTATCCGCAACAAGTTGAGTGATAATTTCCAAAGAATCGAGATCAAAAATAGGCTCTAATGTTATTGCTTCAGCTTGAACATAAGATTCAGCGATTTTGCCTCCCCAACACCTTGGGTCATAACGAATATATGGATTCTGACTCAATATTTTTTTTGCCGTACTGTGCACACTCTTATGACAGATCACAGCTAACGGCTCTTCTCTTAATATCCAATACTGTAAGCTTTTGGGAATGTCTCCGAATGGCATCATCATAATTGCAGCGTCAATATCGCCATCAATCACTTGTTGATATAAATCAATAGAGTTCCCGGGGGTAATACTAAATTTAGCGTCAGGTGCTGCCGTACGAAGATACTGTAATATAGAAGGTATATAAGCCGTTAACGATGTTGAATTTACACCAACGCTTTTGCTTTCGGCAATAGCATTAAACAACTATTCGTAGGTTGTACAGTATTCCCCGCTCGACTAAAAAGCTTACACTTAAACTCTCTTTCAAGTGATTGAATTCTCTGACTTACAGCCGCAGGTGTGAGAAGTTGCTCTCTTGCAGCAGCTGCAATAGAACCTTGCTCAACAACGGTAATAAGCGTTTCAAGAAAGCGAGTATCCATAGTTTTCCTTACGAATGAAGAAACAATAACTTAGTTTTTCTAATGACTTTTTCCCACTAAAGTATCGTTACTTTTTAGTGAAGTCCAACTCAAGTGCTGAATAATAAGAGAAATCCTAATGTTAACAACACAATGCTCCCAACAAGACGATACCAAAAGCAAACCTAACCGTCCGGGAGGATTATATTCTAGCTATGTAAAAATGGGTGATCAGTTATATATATCAGGACAAACATCAAGAGTTGATGATTGTGTTATGCAAGGGCGATTAGGGGATACCCTCACCATTGATGATGGAAAAAAAGCCGCTCAACTATGCGCACGTAACGTACTAGATCAAGTTGATCAATTCTGCCACGACAATGCAGCTGAAATAAAAGCAACGATTAAATTACAAGTTTTTATGCAAGCTACTGAGAATTTTAATGATCATGCCAAAGTCGCTGATGGTGCCTCAGAATATTTACAAGAAAAGCTTGGAGAGCAAGGTCGACATTGTCGAACCGCTGTTGGGGTAGCAAGCCTTCCTCGTGGTGCTGCTGTTGAAATTGATGCCATTTTTGAATTAGTAAGCGACTGATTATGTTAAATAAAAAAGAAATAGAAACCGCTTATAAGCGCGTACAACCACATCTAAAGTCCCTGCCTTTAATGACAAGTGATTATATTAATACACAGCTTAATGCTGATGTTTTCTTTCAATTTGAAGGTGCTCAAATCACAGGCTCGTTCAAGGTTAGAGGTGCATTGAATACGCTGCTAACGTTAAAAGAGCAAGGCAAGATCCCTAAGCATGTTGTGACATTTAGTTCCGGTAATCATGCTCAAGCCGTCGCGTATGCATATAAAAAATTAGCGATACCTGCGACAGTTTACATCCCCAAAACAGCCGCTGAATTTAAAATAAAAATGACACGCTTTTTAGGTGCAAAGGTTGTTGTGACTGATGATAGAAAAGAAGCAGAGTGCTTTTCGCAACAGCTTGCAGAGCAAGGGGCAACATTCATCCATCCCTACGATAATGACGACGTTATCTTAGGACAAGGTACAAGTTGCTATGAGGCATTATCCAATGGATTACAGCCTGATACGATTTTTGCACCAATCGGTGGCGGCGGCTTAATTAGTGGGACATTGCTCGTGGCGCAACGATTATCCCCCTCTTCACTTATTATCGGTGGTGAGCCACAGCAAGCTAATGACGCTTATCAAAGCTATATAAAAGGTAACATTGTTGGTTTTAACAACTCACCAAACACAATTGCAGATGGCGCAAGAACCTTGCAGATCTCTGAACGTACTTTCCACCAAATAAAGCAACTGGATGATATTTTGTTAGCTTCTGAAAAAGAGATAAAAGATTGGACCAGACTTCTTTTTTCTCATTTAAAAGTTACGGTTGAACCTACCAGTGCTGTGGCAATGGTCGCTTGTCAAAAGTGGTTAACGCGTCAGGATCAAAAAAAGCGTAAATCTGTACTTGTCATTCTTTCTGGTGGCAATATTGATGACACCACTTTTCAGGCACTTTGGGATAAAGAACATATAGAGTAAAGTTGCTCTATCATAAGTTATTCAGTGGTCTTTGATATCTACCGCTGGTTTAACAAGAATTAGGAGCCAATATGACGATTGCCCCCTTGTCATATTAAAGATAGTGATGATTAATAATGTAGGTTACTGCCTCAATCTACAGATTTACCACTCACCAACAAGCAAACGACTTTTCACACCATTAACTTGCAAGCCCATCACTTCAAATACATCATCAAAATTGCGACAAGCTAACGGTAAATGAGGCAAAGATAATACGGCTTCATCAAAAAAACGTTTCTGCTCTTGCTCGGTTTGCCACGCGATTTGCCACCAATTGACGATACGCTCTCTCGAATCAATTAAACGACGTCGAGTCGGCACACGTGCTCGTTTTTGGTTATTTTCGGTTTTACTTGCTGGCAATAAATTCCATTTATCATTATTCGGCCAGTAAGCAAATGGTAGACAGTGATCTACTTGATAATCAGGTTGTAAGCGTCTACCACTCCAAACACTTTCCAGCTCAACACCATTTTGCTGTAAAGCCTTGATCTTTTGGCGCACACCACTGGTATCATGGCTTTCATCAATCCATTTCAAGCAATCGAAATAGGTTTGTAAAGGAATACCTCGCTCTTCATTTAATTTATAGCGACGCATTTCCGCTATCCATTGATTAACGACTAATGGCTCAATCCAACTACTATATAAACGCAAACATTCCCATAAACTTTCGTCTAACACGAAATTACCAAACTCAGCTAACGCTTCAAGTTCCAGCACAAAAGCATCCGTTGTACGTGCTTTCTCTCGTTCCATTTGAAATAAGGTATTCTTTTTATCACCTTGATAAATAAAGGTAACAGGACCATCTTGAATCGTTTTTAAACTATCTCGAATTGCAGTTTGGAGCGCTTTTGCTTCATCACCAACAAACATAGCTCCTATTGATAAATCATCTGCACTAAGATGCGTCAGCTTTTTCCAGCCTTGTTCTTTTACAAAACCAAGACCTTTTTTACAATCACTACTTTGCTGAATACCACAACCGTCAATATCAATGTCTATCAAGCGCTTAAACTGTCGTATCCAGTACAGCGCCACTAAGCCTAGTGGTAAACGTACCTTGTTATCTTCACGGCTAAGTACCGCACCGGGATGTGCATCTGCGATATGTAAAAGTGTACGTAGTAACGCCAATTTATAAGTAGCAGATTTGGCATCATTCACAATGATTTGCCTAACCTTGAGCAGATCGCCTGTACCATCATCAGGCAACTGCATCACTACTGTTTGCCATTGCACGCAATTGCGGCCTAATTCATCAGCGTCTAAGTCAGAAATCAAGTTAACTTGAAGCGCATGTTTCTGTGCCAACTGTTCTAGCTCTTCAACACTGACATCATAAGCTTTTCGAACATCAGAAAAGTCGCCATAGCGCAGCGAGATCACTAACTTTCCACTCGGTGCGAGAAGGTTGGATAATTTACGAAAAGCACGTTCACGCACAGAAGATGAAAGGTGCATCCAGACTGCAGATAACAAAATACAATCAAAACGAATACCAAGCTCAACAATGCTGTTTAGCTCTGGTAATTGATCATCAAGCCAAGTGATTTTATCCGCATACTCTTGCGTATATTTTTCACCTTGTTCACGTAATGCTTGCGCGGGCTCTATCGAATAAACATCACAATGATGCTTCGCAAACCATAGTGCATCACGTCCTGCTCCTGCACCAACATCAAGCACTTTCAAAACATTTTTTGATGAACTAGCAGGCCAATGTGCTTGCCAATTTTGATGCACTTTCTCAAAGCTCAACGACTGGTATTGCTCACTCAGGATAAGCGCATTTTGGTCATAAAAATCAATGGTTTTAGACATGATGATAGTTCAGAAAATAACATGTTTTCATCATACTGTAAGTCATTGATATTCACGATATGAAAATCAGTAAGTTATTAAGTTTACGAAGGTTTAAATAATGTGTGAGCGATAATCTAAAGATATGAATGTGATACTTGTATGAAAATGTAATTCGAAATGAATGCAACATCTCATTCTGACCAACCAGAAACTCTCTTTTCCCTTTAAATGTATTCGGATCCTGAGAATCTCTATACCCAAGTAACTTCAAGATGCAGTGTTCAGCGAGACGACCTTAGTTCTTAGGCGCGGCAACGATTTGTAGATATAGTGGTTCTACATTGAGAATCGTTAACAAAGTCTGAGAGCTAAGGACGCTCGCCCTTTGGGAGCGTGTCACTGAGCTGACTTCTTGCGTCAGACAACTTGGAAAGAGCTCGCTATTCCGCTTCGATGTCTTCCTTGAATTCAACTCAGTGACCTCGCTCTGAATCAGACATATTGAAGTCGCTTGGGTATAGATGTAATCAATGTCCCAGAGAAGCGGTTCTCTTCGTATAAAGATTAACCGTCGAGGTTTCCATAGTCTCTATTGTAGTGATAACAACTAGCACAAAGTGCTAGTTGTTATTGAGTGACAATTACTTGGTTAAAGTAAGAGAGTGAACAGGTAACCCTAAGGTCTTCAATTGCGGTTCTAAACTCTTAGCATCACCGACAACAATAATCTGATAGTCTTTAGGATTAAACCATTTATGTGCTAACTCATTCATCGTGCTTTTACTGATACTATCAACAATATGATTGCGCTGAGCGACAAAATCTTTAGGTAGATTATAAGTTAGAATATCACCTAGTAAGGCTGCTTTCTGACTCGGAGTCTCATAACTAAGGGCATCTTGCTGACCAACCGCTAAGCGCATAAAGTTAACCTCTTTATCGGTTACCCCTGATGTACTCATTTTCTTAAGTTCAGCTAAGAATTCTTTAATCGAAGCAACAGTAGCATTTGCGCGAACTTGAGCGTAATACACGCCGAGCCCTACCTCTTTACCACCACTGAAGTAACCGCCAGCCCCATAGGTATAGCCTTTATCTTCACGTAAATTCATGTTAATTCGACTATTAAAGTTACCCGCTAAATTAAAGTTCGCTAACTGAGTTTTAAATAGCTCACCCGTTGCATCAAATGGCATCCCTTGACGCGCTAAACGGATCTCCGTTTGTGGAGCATCAGTCTTATTCACTAACCAAATTGCTTGCTGCTTTAATACAGGTAGAACTTGTGGCGTAATACTTGGTGCTGGTGCCCCTTGCCATTGACCAATAGGCGCTAATGCTTTCGTTAATTGAGACTGGGTAATATCTCCTACAACAACCGCATCAGCACCGTTTGGCGTGTAATAACGCTGGTAGAAATCTTTCACATCTTGCAGCGTAATATTACTCAATGTTTTCTTGGTACCACCTTCTGGACGACTAAATACCGTCCCTTTAAATAATACTTCTCGGGTTGCTTGGCTTGCTAACCAATCAACATTTTGGTGCGCATAAACAATACCTTCAATCATCTGCTTTTTAAGGCGGTTAAAATCACTTTCTTTAAACGCTGGATGGAATAAACGCTGCTCTAATAACGCCATAGTTTCAGGTAAGTTTTTGGTTAATGTGCTTAGTGATATTGTTGTGCCATAAAGCCCTGCATGAACAGAAATACTGCTACCTAGCGTCTCTAACTTAGAAGCTATTTCTTCAGCAGTAAACTTCTCTGAACCTTCATTCATCATGGCTGCGGTTAGCTCAGCTAAGCCTTCTTTACTCGCAGGATCTAAACGATGTCCAGCTGGTACTGTTAACTGCAAGCTAATGGTTGGGGTTTCTTGATACTGAGTACCAATCACTTTGATCCCGTTCGCCAAGCTAAACTCATATAGTGTTGGCATTACCGCTTTAACAGGTTTTGAAGCCTTCGGCATTACTGAACGATCAAAGTTGTCTTTGACGGTGCGATACGCCAGATCTTTATCTTCAATCTTGGGATTTTTCGGTAACACACGAGGGGCTGGCGTATAGTTAGGTTTTGCCGCCTGCAGCTGTAATTCACCATGTGGAACAACACTTACCGTAACACTAGGATGCTGATAAATATACTGATTATAAGCCTGCATAACGCTTTGCGTGTTCACTTTATCAATGTTCGCTAGATCCGTTGAAATATAGTTCGGGTTACCAAATAATGTCTGATAAGCCGCTAGTTGTGAGACTTTACTGTCGACACTTTGTAAGCCATAAATCATACTCGCTTCAACCGAACCTTTAATTTGATCCAGTTGTGCTTTTTTGATCCCTTGTTGTTCAATACCATTAATTACTGACATTACTTCTTTACGTAATGTATCTAGGTGACCTTTGCCACCACTTGGTGCCCTCGCATACACATACATGGTACAAGCAAGCTCTGCACAATCTTGAAAGGCCTCTGCATCAACAGCTTTACCTGTCTTCACCAGTTTTTGATAGAGCAAGCTATTAGTACCGTTACCAATCACTTGGCCTAAAATATCTAGTGATGGTTGTACCGTTGCACCTAAATACGCTGTCGGCCATCCCATAACTAACATAGGTTGCTCAATATCATCTTGCAATGTAATGTAACGATCAGACGGCAATGTCACAGGCTGCTTCGGTGCATTCTTCACTTCAGGACCACGCGGAATAGAGCCAAAGTATTTATTTACCCACTCTAATGTCTGCGCTTTATTAATATCACCACCAATGGTCAACGTAGCATTATTAGGTCCATACCAACGAAGGAAAAAGGCTTTTAGATCGTCCACATCAACACGATCTAAATCTTCCACATAACCGATGGGTTGCCATGAATATGGATGGCTACGTGGATATAGGGCTTCATCCATTCTTTCATCAACCAAACCATACGGACGGTTTTCAACACTTTGTGCACGCTCGTTTTTCACCGTATCACGCTGAATTTCGAACTTACGCTGTGATACTGCATCCAGTAAGAACCCCATACGATCGGACTCTAACCACAAGACTTTTTCTAGCTGATTCGCAGGTATCGTTTCATAGTAATTTGTAAAATCACGGCCTGTACTACCATTTAGATCACCACCCGCTTCAGTGATCAATTTAAAATGCTGTTGATCACCAACGTGCTTAGATCCTTGGAACATCATATGCTCAAAAAAGTGAGCAAAACCTGACTTGCCTTGTTGCTCGTGTGCTGAGCCCACATGGTAAGTCACATCCACACTCACTAACGGATCAGAATGATCCGGCGATAAAATAACAGTCAAACCATTAGCTAAACGGTATTTGCTATAAGGGATCATAACTTCACCCTTCACCGCTTTGACTTGCTCGACAAACGTCACTCCTTTCGGTAACGCTTGCGTTGATGACGACTCTACAAATTGACTATAGCTCGCTAGTGACAGCAAAACACCACTCAGGATCCATTTTTGCATTCTCGAATTCCTTAAAACGGTAATGATGGAAAAGTCTCGGTACTACTGAAGCTAATGCGATATAACGTGATGTTTTTCAAATAAATATAATTACAGTACACCACCAAAATCACATTCATAACTAACGGCCAAACATAAAGAACTCCTATAATTGACATTCAGCACAACAGTAAAACCTAGTACTGTATTTTTTAAACCACAATAAAACTTTATGACTTTCTTTTATCAGGAAGTAGGTGAAAAAAATGTCGAAAATAGTAATTCTGAGTCCAGAAAAACGAAACAACAACACGAGTTGATCTTGATGTGATTGAACAGCTTTGCGATTACTTAGATATTACGGTAGGTGAGTTGTTTGAAATCCAGAAAGACAGCAAAACTGATTAGATTATCTAATAACGACAGTGCTAACCGATGAGATAATGATTAAAGCCTACGAAAAATGGTGGTCACCGTTTGGTCACCGAGGATTTTTTTAGTGATTTTTTACAGACGTAAAAAAACCCGCAATTGCTTGCGGGCTTTTCTATTTGGCTCCTCCTGCTGGACTTGAACCAGCGACATACGGATTAACAGTCCGCCGTTCTACCGACTGAACTAAGGAGGAATTGTTTGGAGCAGGCAGCGGGAATCGAACCCGCATCATCAGCTTGGAAGACTTAAACCCACCCGTAATTTAATTAGAAAAAAGAGAAAGTGAAAAGTTAAGTTTTTTAATTTCAGTATATTACAAACACCACATTTGTATAACCTTTAGCCGTTTTTTAAGCAATTAGACCACTTACGATCGCATTTTGGTCACCAATTTATGTGTATCTTTTACACATAAATTTCACTTCTATTGTTTCTTTTGATAGAAAAATCATTATAAAAGCTAATTAATAAAACAGTCTGACTAACTTAAAACACTTAAGAAAGTAAGTTAATTTTTCACATCTCGATTTGGATAAATCTAGCTTTTCCTCAATCCCATACGGCACAACTGACGAAAGTCTTTCGGGCTCACATCAGTATGACGCTTGAAAAATTTAGTCATATTCGTTGCTTCATTAAAGCCAAGTTGTTCAGTTATATCTGTGATTGAATATTGGCTAAAAGCTAACTGAAGTTTTGCTTCAATCAAAGCTCGTTCATCCAGCAATTCTTTAACACTTATCCCTGCGTTATCTTTCGCTAACTTATCTACCTGTTTAACACTTTTCCCAATAGACAAGGCAATCTCTGCGACTGAAAGGCGTTGACGAAAGTGTTCATCGGTGTAACTTTTTAAACGGTAGAAATCACTAACACCTAACTGCACTTGTTTGGCATTAGCCTTATAGATAGGTACGATGGTTTTTAGCAATACGCTACGGAGTAAACTGCGAATGATTTCTGTGCGAAATTCAAATTCAGAATAGAACTCTTGCACCATAACTCGAAACAGAGCGTCGATATCATCGGTGATATTGTAGATGCAAAGTAGAGACTAACGACTGATCACAGATAAACGCTTTCTCTTCATACTCAGCCGCTAACTCAAATTTGCTGTCTTGATAATGTAGACCCGCCAAATTTTGATACCCACCGACGAAGTTTCCATCAATTTAAATACTGCGTTGAAACTGCTCGGCGGCTAAATCGCTGTCACCTTGATAAAAGTAGTTAAATCCAAGGTGGCAATACACCATTGGGCTGTTTTCATTGAGAGAAATAGACTCCTGCAACATTGTTTTAGTCATCTCGTAATCGCCCAATTGCTGATAAACAAAACCACATTTACTTTTAAATTCATGCTCAGAAAGCAGCGATTTATATAGGTTGGTAACAATCATGGCCAACTGACACATCTGCGCAGCCATTAAGGTTTCAAACAAAAATTTCAGTTGGGACTCTGTAATTGAAAGTGACTCAAATAACTCACTCATTACTAGAGTAAAACTGTAAGCGCCTCATAAACCCCGCATTCTAATCACCTAACACGAATAATAAGATCAAGTCTCCAACCATAAGGAGATTTGAAATGGGAAAACGACGCACCAATCAAGAATGGCAAACGCTCATCGAGCAATCTGAATCGAGTTCATTGTCAACGCATGCATTTTGTAAGCTCAATGAACTCAATCCCTCAACGTTTTATGCTAAGCGCCTGCAACTCAAAAAAGCATCTTTCTCTCAAAGCTTTGTGCGAGCTGAGGTCGTCGAAAAGACGACGAAGTATCAAGCTCAAATAGCAACCGCTAACATGACTCTTCTTATCAATGATGTTGAACTGAGCATTCCGCCAGGCACGCCAGCGGCCTACCTGGCAGAGCTTATCGGTGCGTTGTCATGAAACGCATGCTCAGCGCCCCAGAGATTTACTTATATCGTGAAAGCGTCGATTTTAGAAAGTCCATCAACGACCTTGCTGCGATTATCGAAAGTGACACCAACTTACCTTTAGGAAGTGGTGCGCTGTTCCTGTTCACCAACAAACAGCGTGACAAAATCAAAGTGCTGTACTGGGATAAAACAGGCTTTGCGCTTTGGTATAAGCGCCTTGAAAAAGCCAAGTATAAATGACCATCAAAAGAGAAAAATGAGGTGTTTAGCTTAACTCAATTCGAGCTTGATAGACTGCTTGCTGGCTTCACGATTATCGGCCACAAACCCGCTCGAATAAACGATTTTACAATGACTTAATCGATAATTTAGCCTTATCCACCAAGCGTTAACGGCACGATTTTAGTATAATAAATGCCATGAAAAAGACGCCAAATATTAACCCTGAAAGCCAAGATGTTGCCGAGCTACAAGCGATGGTGAAAGCATTGATGGCGTCAGAAATCCAATTGAAACAAGAGCGCCAATCTCTACTTGAACAGCTCAAGCTTGCCTTCGACCGTCAGTTCGCTAGACGCTCGGAGGCATTAAAGCCTTGCAATGAATCGCAAGGTGATCTCTTCAACGAAGTGGAATGTGAAGCCGCTAAGGAAGAAGAGGTTGAAGTGGTCACGACAGCCACTAAAAGGAAGAAACGCGGTAAACGCAAGCCACTTCCAAAGACCTTGCCTCGTGAGGTTATCGAACTCGATTTAGACGACCATGAAAAGCAGTGTTCATGCTGTAATCATGAACTTCATAAAATCGGTGAAGACCGCAGTGAAAAGCTGGAGTTTTCACCAGCCGTGCTCAAAGTGCTGGAAGATGTTCGTCCTAAGTATGCTTGTCGTCAGTGCGAGCAAACTGAAGACAACAGCCGTATCGTTCAAAAGCCAGCGCCGCAAAGTATTATCCCTAAAAGCTTCGCGACAGAAAGCTTGCTGGCAAATACCAATACGCAATGCCACTTTACCGCCAAGAGTCGTTGTTTACTCAGTCGGGAATCGAGCTATCGCGAACCACCATGGCAAGGTGGGTTATCCAAGTCAGTGAAAAGTTCAAACCACTCTATGCCGCCCTAAAAGAGCACTTACTTCAACAAGTTGTGATTCAGGCGGATGAAACACCACTCAATGTTCTCAAGGAAGATAAGCAATGCTACATGTGGCTCTACTGCTCGGGCGCAGACTCGCCCGATGCCGCACTTCCTAACGTGAAAAATATCGCCTTGTACGATTATCAAAACAGTCGAGCGAGAGCATGCCCTGTTGCCTTCTTAGGGGATTACAGTGGTTATCTGCAAACCGATGGCTATGGGGCCTATGATGGGCTTCACCAAGTGACCAATGTTGGCTGCTTGGCGCATGCACGTCGCAAGTTCATGGATGCTAAGAAGCTGCAAGGCAAAGGTAAGTCAGGTAAAGCAGATAAAGCGCTTAGCAAAATCCAGAAGCTCTATGGGATAGAATCGCGCTTAAAAGGTGCGAGTGTCGAAACACGAAAAGCAGAACGTCAACAGTATGCTAAGCCGATACTGGATGAGCTGTACGAGTGGATGACGACTCAACGAGTGATAGCATCTAGTCCGCTCGGCAAAGCGATAAAATATACGCTCGGCCAATGGCCCAAGCTCATCCGCTATATCGATGACGGTCATTTATTAATCGACAATAATCGCGCTGAACGCGCAATAAAGCCGCTGGTCATTGGCAGGAAGAACTGGTTGTTCTCGAACACACCAAATGGTGCTGCGGCGAGCGCGATGCTTTACAGCATCGTGGAAACAGCCAAAGCCAACGGGCTTATCCTCTATGACTACATGGTCAAGTGCATGAAAGAGCTCGCGAAAGCTGAGCCTGATATCGATGCGCTCCTACCTTGGAACTTCAAACATTAACAACATCGCCCCGTGGGTTCATGGGGCGCATACGTAAAACTTTCATGCTCTAACCAGTCGAGTTGATTTTATCTTGTTCACGATCTGCTTGGGCAAATTGGGCACTTAAAAACATCAAACGATCGTTAAACTTTGACTCAACGTCTTGTTGTGATGGTAGTGAAAGAAGTTGGTTTTGTAGATATTGATAGAGTTCTAACCATTTAGTGCTGATCATACATAACGTCCGACTTAAATTTCAGCACTAATATTGAGTATTTTATTAATGGTCAAAAGGTTATTTTTACCCCTGAAATGGTAGTTTTTCTCCCTTTACTATCAAATATGTTTTTAATCAATTATTAAAATATAATAAGCGCTATATCCATCATCATTTTAAAACTCTCTTATATTCATAGCAAACGCATGTATTTCTTTTTATTAAAAAAATTAAAAGTGTAGATAGAAGCTAACCTACGTTTTTTGTATTCACACTTAGCTATTAATAATTGGTTAAAATGTATATCGAGGGCTTAGACAGTTAACTTCCGTCACTCCCTCCTTTTATTAAAGATACAAATAAGCTAACAGCAGTTAATATACGGTCACAGACAACAATGCCCTTCTATGAAATGAATGCGAAGGGCATTATATGAATGATTACAATGTTATCGCATCAAGATCGTTGGCATATTTTTGCAACAAGTGATGCTCTTGTTTTTGTTGCTCATCACTATCGTTAATAGCCAGAATTTGATTTTCCAACAGACCTTTTTGAGCATTAAAGAAAGCATCGATCATGTCACTAACAGATTTCGTTAATTCACGGATCACGATATTACAAATTTGTTCAACCGCTTGATGAACCTCAATAGCTTGTTGACGCTGAGCTTGATTTTGTTTTTCCTGCTCAGAATGCGCTGAATATGTATCCCAAAAGAATGTCACAACTTGGATCGCAATTGCAGCTCTACCAGCCCATTGACCTAGTGTTTTTTCCCAACGTCCTTTTAAGCCTGGTATTTTTAGCTTACGCCCCATTAACAAGGCTTCTTTTAAATTGCCTTCATTTGAAACAAACTGTCTCATCTGAGATAAGGCGTTATCAACAATAGGATTGGAAACAGACTCTAGATCATGATGTGTCATCGTCGATTCAGAAGACAGATCAACCAATAAACGGCTGGAAGATTGACCTAATTGATTTTGCACCCACGTTTCCATTTCACTATAAAGCGGTGAAAATAGACTTTGCAGACGACTGTCAAACTGAGCTTGGTCAGTAGAGCTCCGTAATATTTGACTAACTTCTGATTTCGATAGCGTAACTTCATGAGAAATATAACTGCGAGCTTCTATTTTTAAGGCATTTTGCTGTGCTGTTTGCTGGCGACATTCATCATTAAGAGTACGAAGCTTACCGGAGTCACTTTCAAAATAAGACAAGGACTCCAATGCGGGCGTATACCACAAATTGTGGATCAATCCTTTCACTTCTTCTAACAACCGAACTTGGGTTTCCTGCTCTTGTACCCAATCAGAAAAAGCAGCGATAAAATCAAGGTACCCAGAATGTTCAAGTAATTTATCACTGTGTTTTAAGCGACCTGTCAACGCCGTTTTTACGTTCATTGGATAAATTTGAATATCTCGAACCTGCTCTTCTGATATGCCATATTGCGAAGCCAATTGGCATAAGATCGTCATAATTTGACGATGAGAGGCTATTTTATCTTCAATGTTAGTAAGCTGATGATTCAAAACAATAAAAACATGTTTACCTTGCTTTACCATATCAAATAAACGTTCATAAACATCTTTTGCATCTTGATCACCTTCTCGGATCACAAACAACATCGCACTGGTACGTTTAATTTGTTCATTCGTTGTATTTTCATGCTCTATTGGTGCGTTAACCCCTGGCGTATCTAATAAGTGATAACCATTCCACTCATAGCAATCAATGCTATCTGTTGTTGGAATATCGTTCACCACAGCCGACTCAGTCCCTAAAAGAGCATTTACCAACGTACTCTTACCTGCATTATAAGAGCCATAAAGCATCACTTGCAGTGTCTTATCAGCAATACGCTGCTGGATCTCAGATTGAACACGAGTTAATGCGGCAGCATCCATATGTTGACTGACAATCGATTTCGATTGCTCAAGGTTTGACAATACATCACAAAAAGCATGATTCATCGCTTTAACTCCACAACTTGTGTTTCAAACAATTCAATTTCAAGCGCTATACGCTCAGCAAAACGTTGGGTCGGTAGGATAGAGGTAATCACATCTTCAAACACGTTTTCAACCAACTTTGGCAAGACTTCATTAATTCGTGAAACCGTTTTAGTAATCACACGTTCACTGGAAACCCCCACCGTTTCTTTTACGGTTTCAGTTTCAACAAAATATTCTCCAGCATAACTAGCCGCCGTACCGCCAAGCAAACCACCAAGGGCGCCGCCAATAACAGTTCCCACACCAGGAAAAATAAGACTGCCAACATAAGCTCCTGTTGCAGCACCGCCCGCGGCACCAACACTTGAGCTCACACTTTTTGCAACTCCCCCTTTCACTTGCTCAATATCAACCGTAATGTCTTCAAATTCACCTAAAGAATCACTCGATAACGCACAAGAGACTGCCTGCATTTGTGAAACGTACTCAGAAAGAACCTTTTGCAAAGAGTCATTAATAGTGTGCTCTAATAGCTGATTGATCTCTTGACTCATAGCCTCTTTATTTCGGCTTTTCGCATGTCGTTCAACAATATCGGGGATATTAACTACAACCTCATTAGTAATTTCAAGAGATAAGGATCTTTTGCTATGGCGAAGATCATTGATGACCTCTTGAGAGTCTTTGATCAATGCATTAACTTGTGGTTTTACATGTTGATTCAAAGAGCCAAGTACATCAGTGTCAAGAAAGTTGATGATTTGCTGCTCAGCTTTTTTGACTTTATAGGCTTTGGCTTCGTTTATAATGCTCTCTAAACACCCAAACAATCGATCTAATCCAGCCTCAGCAAAGGCATTGTCAGAATCACAATATTTTTTATAGGCAAATACAGAAATAGAAACCGCAAGCTTAACAGGTACTGCCAAATCCAAGCCACGAACACGTTGAATTACATCATCTTCCTGAAGGAGTCTTACATCCTGTGATTTGTTTTTCAGTATTTGGATAATATCGTCGTTTTCTTCATCGTATTCTTCATCCATTACATCACTACGAGTAATAACCGATTGAAGCGGCTTTTTCTTTTCTAGCTCCAGTTTGAGATCGTTCAGCTCTTGAACTTGACCTGGAGAGCTTGATGGAGTTAGCCAAAGTACAGCATCGGCGCTATCAGTAAATCGTCGAGTTAAATCTCCGTTTTCATCATTAACTGAATGTAAACCTGGAGAGTCCAGTAAAACTAAATTATTACCTAACTCAACCCCTTGAATCGTGACGGTTGTTTCAACAACACCTTCAGCAAATACCTCATCAAAATACTGAACCTGACCATTTTCAAATCGAAATCGCTTGATTTGTGATGCATCAAATTGAGATGTTAAAAAGTTACAAAAAGAGCTCTTACCAGCATTCACCTTGCCAAACACCAAAAAAATCACCCGATCTTGGTATTGCTCAGAGAGTGCTTTCATAGGTGACGCGGCTTCTAGCTTTTGCTCCCATTCATCAATGCTCAATAACACCGATTTTTTTAACTGCTCTGACAGCTGATACAGCTTATTATCGTGATTAATCTTTGAAAATTTTACATTCAATGCCTGACGCAATGTTTCTTGCAATACATCTTTCTTATGCTTTAACGCCTCTTCCTTACCTGATACAGCACGAAAATCGGCATCAAAAGTCTCTAAAGCCGTTATAAATGGATTTTGATGCATAATTTTACTTCATCTCATTTAACTGATTATATAGTTTTTCAATATCGGCTAATTGAGCATCTAAGCTCATCACTTCATTCTGTATCTGAGTTGCTTTACTCGAACTGTAAAAAGCAGTTTTGGTTTTCTTTTCCATCAATGAGGAGTCTGAAATAGCTAAAGCTGCTAAATCTTTATATGACATTTCCGTAATGCCATATTTCTCAATAATCACTTTTGATTTTTGCTGAGCAAATGACTGCAACGCTCTGACTTTTTGCGCTTTGATACGGGCTTGCTCTTGGCGTTGGGCTTCTTGACGTTTTTTTTCCGCTTCCGCTTGTAAACGCTCTCGCTCTTCTCTTGCTTCACGTCGAGCACGACGTTCTGCTTCTTCTCTTTGCTCTTCATCGTAAGCATTTTTTGCAAATGCCGTAACGCCAGCAGCCACTGCTGCACCAATTAACCATGGAATAGCCATAATCTTTTACCTTCTCGCCGATACAGCACTAACCAATTGTGCAATTTCTTGTTGATAATGTTTATATTGAGAACTCAAACGATATTGATACTCCGATAAATCCTCAATAACTTGTTTTTTAGCTTGGTCTAGCTCAACAAGTAATTTACTTTTTAAACGATGGATCTCATTAGCTCTAAAAGTCGTAATTTCTTTTTTCAACGTTTCTGTCAATGTAAATATGGAGTTCATCCCACTTTTTTCGCAAAAAATAGGCTTCGATTCTTGTATCCCTTTTAAATAACGGGTCGCTGATACAGAAATCACATTCAGATCCTGTAAATCCATTGAATTTTTTAACTGCTGAGCAATCGTTTGTTGAACAAGAGATAAATCTTCTGGTGTTTTTTGATCGATTTGAGTCAAAATCAAAAACATCTTTTTACGATAATTTTTATCTTGTTTGGCTAATTGCTGAAACACATTCATTTCATATTTATCTAATTCACCTGCTGTGACTTGATGAACAAGAAAAATAAAATCAGCAACTTCAAATGCACCTTTCATTGCAGCAGCATCATCTTCACCGTGAACATCAGCATCAAGTCCTGGTGTATCTACCCAAATAACATGATTATGTTCATAATCTTCATTACAGATCGTTTCTCGCTTATCAGCTGTTTTAAATTTATTATGACCGACAATGGCATTTAATAATGTGCTTTTACCGTGATTGTATTTACCAAACACCGCAATTCTTGGTAAGCTCTTTTTATCACTTAATAAATACATTAAGCGTTTTAAATTTCGTTCAGAACTTGGAATAATGCGAGTAAATTGTTCTATATTCATTTTATAACTACTCTATATATTTCATCATAATGACATTGTTCTTGAAGTTGATTGCATACTTCGGCATTTTTTTGATAATACTCATCTAATGAGATCACAGAGAGAAAAAATGCCTGATAGCCTTCATCAATTCGACAAACTAAAGGCCGCTGAGCGTATATCTTGCAGCCTTTCTCGAATGAGTAATGTTTACAGATCCCATTACCATTATGATAATTGTCTAACGCTCTTACTTGGCTAATGTTTTGACAACACAAACCGCATCTTGAGCAAGGAAAACTCATAAATGAATCAATGCCTCACCTTGAAGCAACAATGCAGAGATCCCTTTAGCCCATTCGCGATATGTAATAGCTAAATTAGGATTTAACTCAAAATGCTCAACAATCATATCAATCAAACTTTGTTCTTCTTCAGACACAACACCATCGGCATAAATTAATGCCATCAGTTCCAGTAAAGCAATTTTCTTATGGCTTTCTAATTCAAAGGTATCAAGAATCACTGATAAGTCGAAATTGTGATGATTATAAGAAATATCATCCATTTGCATTTCCATACAATATTTTGCAATGACGACCTGCTCTTCAGATGAAAAGTTCTTATCAGAGTGAGCTATATGATGAGCTAGGTGTAAGAAAGCTTCTTTTTCACCTAAATTTAATCGATTTAAAAACATACAACACCTACACAGTAAAGAAGTGCTTTGTTATATACCTTTTTTATTAACTATAGTGTGACAACACACAAAGAAATAATATTTAAAAACATGATGTTAAATGAGCATTTCTGAATCAAGTACATCTTTTACATTACGCACATTAATATGCAACAGCAGCATATATTTAACCCATAAGATATAACACACACCCTCAACATTAATGGGGAGAAATGTAGCTAAGACGGTAGAGTCATCCTTTGAATTAGTCACATGAACCATCGACCTAGTGAAAATTGTCTATGAATAACGATGAACCGATTCCAAGGCTATAAACTCAATGTGGGGGCTTTATGATCTAAACAACCTTAGGTAACCATCGCTTTCGTCAAACACAGGGGTTTATTGATTACCGATTGGAACTAATAAAACGGTCGGACCTAAACTCTCCCGATTACTCAACGCTATCAACTAGAAGTGGCACAGTCGTATTAACAACACCTCATTTCAATAAAGGTGAAAGCCATCCTGTGATATTGCAGCTTTCGCAATTGATTCTACTGGGTTTAAGGTAGTTTGATCCTGACGGATAGCGGACAAAAACATGCTTAGTTCGAAGCACACATGAAAAAGTCCATTTGGGCACCAATAATAATCATTATATTAGTCGGTAGTTGAGGTACGAAGGTAAGCACGGATCTGCATGGTTTCCCCTCAATTGGTTCAATTTAAGTTGGTTTCTAAATTCAGTTCAGTATAGATGGTTTTACAAATGAAGCGGTAAGGGTTGAGAGGCGGTAGGGAGTGGTTTTGTTCGGGTATACCTAAAAACAGTCATTCAAACAATATAACTCTCTTATAGAATTTAAACTTTAGTTACATCAGAATACAGACTGTATGATTTAACACTTAAGTTTACACTGACTGCTTTCTAGAAAATGTCGTAATATAAAATTAAGAGATATGAAAATAAAATTACTAGGTTTATTGATATTTAGCTTTCCCTGCTTTGCTCTTTCGTCAGCTGGTTATGAAGTCTCTGTGATGGTTAAAGATTCAGAAAAAGAGTTAATTTTCCCGCCAATGGAAATGCCTTCATTCGGTAAAAAAGTAATTTCTCAAGCAGGGGATTGTATATACTCTGGAGAAATCACCCAAGAAAGTAAAACTTCTATTCGATTAGAGGCGAAAATGTCTTGTCATTATAAAGACGGTGACTCTTTTATGGACATGCCAGGATTCTCTCTCAATAGTTCTGGTCAAGAAGCGAGTATCGAAATTGGGGATGAAGGTGCAAATATGTGGAAGTACAGTGTTGAGGTTAAGCCCAAAAGTTAAGTTTATATATCAATAGACTTCGGCGTTAATAGTTAACTTTGACGCTTTGATTTATAACTTTTTTAAAGTGCCACCTAAGATTTAGGTGGCATCTATTCGATTAATTTTCTATAAAAATCATTAATAACGTTTCAAAACGTCAATAATATTAGCTTTCTCATGGGCATTAATAAGAGCATTGATGTCACCATCATTCTGGAATAATTCAGACAAGGCCATAATTGTATTAATGTGGCTATTAGAATCTTTTGCCGCTAAGGTAATTGAAAGGTACACATCGCCATTATCCTCTGATTCAAAGTTAACACCACTCTGGAATACAGTTAGCTGAAGAGCAGACTCATTAACTCCATCTTCAGGTCTGGCATGAGGCATCGCGATTTTAGGAGCTAATACGTAATATGGACCGATTGCTTTATGTTGTTGTTTTATCGCTTCTACATAGCGAGGTTCAACTTTATCGTTACTTATCAATGTTGAACATGCTAAATCAATGGCAGAATCAACTGAAAGATTTGATTCAGAGGTAATAACAATACCTTCAGGACCAATTAAATCATATAAACTCATGATACAACCCACCCTAATACTAGTCCAACTACACCAAAGTCAAAATCAGAGAATGTTGTTGCTTCAAGCCCTAGACCACCAAGCACTGGCAGTAACAGCATAGGTAATATTGAAATACAGATCCCCTGCGTGAACGCACCTAAGATTGCACCTCGTAAACCACCTGTCGCATTACCATATACACCCGAGGCACCTCCGACAAAGAAATGAGGAACGACTCCAGCAACAATAATTGTCCACCCCATCATTCCTTGAATAGCCATCATAAGAAGACCAGCAGAAAAAGAAGACAAGAAACCAATTAACACTGCGTTTGGTGCTACAGGAAAGACCATTGGACAGTCCAGAGCAGGTTTTGCTCCAGGTACTAATTTATCTGAAATACCTTTAAATGCAGGAACGATTTCAGCGATTAACATCTTCACGCCTTGCAGAACGATGTATACGCCACCAGCAAATGTTAAAGACTGCATAAAAGTAAATACAACCCAGTTTTGACCATTGGAAATCGTATTAACAAACTGTCCACCAGCAATGACAGATGCAATCATGAAAAATACTGCCATTGTTGCTGCAACTGCGACTGGAGTATCTCTTAGAAACATTAAGCTTTTGGGTACATTAATATCTTCTGTTGTTTTAGAAGTATCACCAAACTTGCTGCCAATATAACCAGAGATCACGTATGACAGTGTAGAAAAGTGTCCCATTGCTAATTGATCTGTGCCCATGACTTTTTCAGTATATTTTTGGGCGATAGCTGGCATTATAACCATGAGTGCACCAACGATTAGTGAACCAATAGCAACTAATGCTGTACCTTTAATTCCCCCCGTAGATAAAATAACTGCAACTAACATCGACATGAACATCGTGTGATGTCCCGTTAAAAAGATATATTTTAACGGTGTAATACGAGCCAAAATAATATTAACAATAAAAGCAAAAAACATGATTAGTGCCATTTCATAACCAAACGTTTCTTGAGCAACAGCTACTATCGCTTCGTTATTGGGAATAACACCACTTACGCCAAACGCTTCTGTAAATACTGTTGAAAAGTTATTTAAAGCGCCAATCAAAGCATTTGCACCAAAACCAAGAATTAAAAATCCCATTACCGTTTTGATGGTGCCTTTTAATATTGTTGATATATCTGATTTCTGTGCAATTAAACCAATAAAAGCAATTAGTCCAACCATAATGGCGGGCTCTTTTAATAAGCCCAGCATAAATTCAAAAAAGTTGTGCATGGCTATAACCTTAAATAAATACTTTTAGTTGGTCTTCAATAGATGCTTTATCAAAAATATTTTTAAGGCTAACAATATTTTGTTTTCCAGCCGCTTCTAATTGTGTTGCAACATCAGTTGCTGCTACCCAAATATCAGCATTACTTGATGATGCCGATGATAAATCCTCATGATCAATATCCGCAACGAAACCGATTTTATTTGCTACATCTTTAACAGCCATTTCCATCATTAAAGAAGTGCCTAAACCGTTACCACAAACAACTAAGATCTTTTTCATTTTAATATTCTCTCTGTAGGATATTCAGGGGAAGCTTATTTCCAGCCCTTTTATTATGCAGAAAGCTTAAAGATTAAATTAACTTTAGAAATAGATCTAAGTCACAAAAGCAAAATGAGATTGTGAGGCAGATCAACTAATAGAATAATTAAAACAAATGATAATTCTTAATTTTTTATGGAAAATAAAAGAGTGTGATGAATATTACATTATGCTTTATTGCACTTTTTCCTTATTTAAAATATATAGCCGAATCTAATTAATTGATGATAGAAATCACTTACCATAATCTTTTAGCATTTTCTTAAGGAGAGTATTTACATCCTTTGTTTTTTTATTTCTTTTAGTAAGAGCACTTAATGAAGAAGGCGCTTCTAAGGTCTCTTCCTTTCCATCACTTTTACCTGTTTTTTGAAGCATTTTTTGAACAGAGGCCATTAGAAGGCGAACATCTTCCTCCCTGTCATTTTTCAACAAGACGACATTTTCTGACTCAACTGCCACAATAGTTAAGACGCCATATTTCACTGATTCAATTTTTTCACCGACCATTATTGATTCAGGAGCAACAGTACTATCAGTCAGCTTTCCCGCTCTAAGTTTTGCAGCACTAATAGCCCTGATGTTACCTGTGTTTTCGAAGAATACGATAACTGTATGAGTGTTAAAATAATCGATCACTCTAACGTAACCATGTTTATTCGTCTTAAACCTTGCGCCATTCTGCATATCTTGCGGAGCGGTCATTTTTTTTGCTTCTATCATCACAACAACATCCTAACTACACTGGCAATATGATAGCCATTTTTATACTCCATCCCAAAAGTTATGTATAAATAGATATCTAAATTCATTCTATTTATTCGCTATGGCAGTACTCGTATCAAGATAAATGCATTTCCCGATGAAATAGATTTATCACCTGTGACCAATAAATACATTTGAGAATAATACTCATCATGTTTTTACATAAAATATTGAGCTAACTTGCACTTTATAAATTATCTCTCTTTTACTCAATTTGAACAACAAAATAAGCACTAAGTTTTATATTGTCATATATATAATTATTGGTGGTCAAGATAGTGAAAAAACTTCTGTCATTAAAAGAATTAAAAAGATGTACCTTTAGTGTGCACCCAAACGCCAAACCTGCCTTTGACTTTTTCTTTAATCACACCCATCTATTCTGCAGGAGTCGATTAAACACTTCGACTTTGCATGTACTTAATCAAAACCAAACATTTTATGGAATAAAGAAACAGGAAGATGAAATAGCACTATTTTCAGGATATGAATTTATCGGATTTGATTTAGCCAATATCGATGTAACACAACACAATGTCATTATCTTGCCCTCACTCACTGATGAAGAAATCACACTGCAAGCATGGATTGCCACTTTACGCGTTGTATTAACCTCAGCCCCAACTGAGCATCTAGAGAAGTTCAGACGTGCATTAAATGATTCTGTACCATCTTACTGTATTAGGCACCTATTCGAGCAAAAATCTATTACGCAAAAGGTTTGGAGTGAGATAAACGCAGTATCTCGCGATACATTGGCAAAACAAAATCAAAAGATGAATAAGACAAAAGAACCTCAAATCTCAATTTTCGAGCGACTTGAAAATGAATATGCTGGATAAAGGTGAAATAACATCGCGCTTCAAAGAAAGGAACAAAGCTCGCTTTTTTCAAGCGTTGTTTCCTTTTTCAAAAAAAGAAAATGCTGCCATCGCAAAGGAAGTAATTCGGCTTTGTGCATTACTATCAGATAAACACCGTGATTCTTTTGAAGAGTACTATTTATTAATTGAGGAAGCACAAAAACACCAAGAGATTTCTTCAATTGATACGATTTCCCTACTGGAAATGATTACGAAGAAGAAACAACTTGGAACTCACTTTATTCCCGCTTTTATTTGCTCAACATTATTGCGTACTTCTTACAACAAAGATAAATTTGAACAATATAAAGCCTTGGCCTTACTCACTATTGCTCGTTTATCTTACATCGGTGAACATGACTCAAAAATAAAGACACTGAGTGATGAAATTAGACTCTTTTGTTAATACAGCCATAAAATGATAATTACAGCTATTAAATGATAATTATCACAACCATAAATTGCTCTTTCCTTTTCATGGTCTAAACTTTAGTAAGTTTACGACATTTCTCTGTAGAGGCAATTTATATGTCTTGCCTACCAACGCTCTCGACAACAACTATTTCTGCTTTAGAGAATGCTTTTGATACGCCCGCTCGTAATCTAAAAAAATCTCGCGGAAAGAATATTCATCGTTTTGCAAGCGCAAAAATGGGAAAGAGGATCACTGTAGAATCATCTCTAGAGTGTGATGCTTGTTATCATTTTGATTTTGAAGCAAGTATTGTTCGATTTTGTTCACAACCAATTCGACTTATATATTTTATCAATGGGAAGCGTCACACCTATGTTCCTGACTTTTTAGTTCAATTTGATACCCATGAATTTGTTTTATATGAAGTCAAATCAGATTATGCCAAGAATAAACCTGATTTTGATTTTGAATGGGAAGCAAAAGTCCAAGCCGCATTTGAATTAGGACTAGAATTAGAGCTTCTTGAAGAAAGAGATATTAGGGATAAGGTGATATTAAAAAACCTAAAACTCATGCATCGATACGCTTCAAGAGATGATTTGGATAATGCACAAAATGCTTTGTTAAGTCTTTTAAAAAATAATGGTACTCAAACTGCAAGATCATTAGGGGAACATTTGGGCCTAAAAGGTCGAACAATTTTACCAATTCTATGCAATTTACTATCAAGGTGTTTACTCTATACGTGCTTAAATAAGCCGTTGTCACTTGAATCTCAATTTAAGTTAGGTAGTTATGCCTAAGAAAGCATTTTCGAGTTTCTACAGAAAAGTATCAGCGACAGAAGCTCAATCTGCATCGAGTGAATCTGAATTTGAAGTTAATTATTCAGAAGTTGCTACGTATAAAGATATTTCTGCGTTTCCAGATAAAATTGCTGCGGAGATTTCATTCCGACTAAACATTCTTTGCTTATTGAACCTTAAATGTAAAAAGATTGTTCCTAAATCAATTGAGCCACACCGCGTAGAATTACAGCGGAATCATGAGAGAAAAATACCCAGTGCAATAACCATTTATCGATGGTGGCTTACTTTTCGAGAATCACAGTACAACCCCATTAGCTTAGCCCCTGATTTTAAAAGTAGAGGTAATAGAGAGGCAAAAGTTCCAGCACTTGTTGATGCTATTATGGAACAAGCTGTAGAAAGTGTTATTTCTGGGCGAAAGGTCAATATTTACTCTGCATATAAACATGTTCGGCGCAAAATTCGTCAATATAACTTAAAGTACGGTACGAAGTATGAGTACCCCGCATATGAATCAATAAGGAAACGAGTAAAAAAGAAAACACCGTTCGAAGTTTTAGCAGCAAAGAAAGGCGAACGAGTAGCCAAGAGAGAATTTCGTCGAATGGGGAAAAAGATCCTTACTTCTAGTGTACTAGAGAGAGTTGAGATAGATCATACTGTCGTTGATCTATTTGCCGTACACAAAGAACATAGAATCCCATTAGGGCGACCTTGGCTGACCCAGTTAGTTGATTGTTACAGTAAAGCTGTTATTGGCTTCTATTTAGGCTTTGAGCCCCCTAGTTATGTGTCGGTTTCATTGGCGCTCAAAAACGCTATACAACGCAAAGATGACTTAGTTTCTTCATACGAATCGATTGAAAATGAATGGTTATGTTATGGGATTCCTGATTTACTGGTAACAGATAATGGTAAAGAATTTTTGTCTAAAGCGTTTGATAAAGCATGTGAATCACTGTTGATAAATGTACATCAAAATAAAGTCGAGACACCCGATAATAAACCGAATGTTGAACGTCACTACGGTACTATCAATACTTCTCTATTAGACGATTTACCAGGGAAAGCTTTCAGTCAATACCTTCAGAGAGAAGACTACGACTCCGTGGGAGAAGCAACTCTTACATTAGATGAAATTAAAGAAATTTACTTGATTTGGTTAATAGATATTTATCATCAAAAACCGAATAAAAGAGGAACTAATTGCCCAAACATCGCATGGAAAAGAGGCTGTGAAGCATGGGAACCCCAGGAGTTTTCTGGAACGAAAGAAGAGTTAGACTTCAAATTCGCTATCGTAGACCATAAGCAACTTAACAAAGAAGGTATCACCGTTTATAACGGACTTGTGTATAGCAGCGAACGTTTAGCCAAATATCGAGGGCGTAAAGGAAATCATAAAGTTCAGTTCAAATATAATCCTGAGTGTATGGCTACTATTTGGGTATTAGATCAAGATGAAAATGAATATTTCACAGTTCCTGCTATTGATTATAAATATGCAAGTAGTGTATCCCTCTGGCAGCACAAGTACAATATGAAGCATCTAGAAGAACTAAATTCTAAAGACTATGATGAAGACAATGAAATTGATGCTGAAATAAGAATTGAAAAAATTGCAGACCAATCAATTCTTAAAACCAAAAAAATCACCGCTCGGCGACGCGGAGCAAGACACCAAGAGAACAGTGCTAGGGCTAAAACCGTTAGCGTAACTAAGCCTGCACCTGACAAAGCAAATGAAGAAAATACTGTCATTGATGATAGCGATTGGGAGATCGATTATATTTGAAGGTTTCCGTGTTTATGAACACTCGTGAAGAGCGAATATCAAAAGCAAAAAAAGCATTTGTATCTACTACAAGTGTGAGAAAAATTTTGAGCTATATGGATAGATGTAGAGACCTATCCGACTTTGACTCTGAACCAACTTGTATGATTGTTTTTGGCGCATCGGGCGTGGGTAAAACGACTGTGATAAAAAAATATTTAAGTCAAAACAAACGAGAGTCTGAAATGAGGGGCGATATAATTCCAGTCCTACATATCGAATTGCCGGATAATGCGAAGCCAGTAGATGCTGCAAGAGAGTTGTTGTTGGAAATGGGTGATCCACTAGCGCTTTATGATACAGATCTAGCCAGATTGACAAAAAAACTCACGGATTTAATACCTTTGGTTGGAGTTAGGTTAATTATTATCGATGAGTTTCAACATTTAGTTGAAGAAAGATCAAACCGGGTTCTCACGCAAGTAGGTAACTGGCTAAAAATGATACTTAATAAAACGAAATGTCCAATCGTTCTTTTTGGCATGCCATATTCAAAACTTGTACTGGAAGCAAACTCACAACTAAATGGACGATTCTCCATTCAGTTTGAACTGCGCCCCTTCAGTTATGAGAGTGGTAAAGGTACATTCGAAAAATTTTTGAAGCACCTTGATAAAGCTTTACCTTTTGAAAAGCAGGCTGGTCTAGCTAACGAAAGTTTACAGAAAAAATTATACGCATTCTCTCAGGGAAACATGCGCTCATTGAGAAATCTAATTTATCAAGCATCTATTGAAGCAATTGATAAGCAACATGAGACTATCACCGAAGAAGATTTCGTTTTTGCATCCAATTTGACCTCTGGTGATAAACCTTCTACCTGGAAAAATCCTTTTGATAAGAATGTTAAAGTGACGAAAGACATGTTGCGGTCACCACCAACGGATATTGGATGGGAAGACTATTTGAGAAATACCACGTCAAAGAAAATTAGAACTTCAAAACAGAGAAAAAACTATTTCGATTAACACCAAGATTATCAAAATTTATCAATATCAGACCAGAAGAATCATGATAGTAGTATCTGCAACTAAACAGGCATTTGAACTAATCAACTAAAGATCTCAAAAACGTCACATTATCTGTATCGACCACTCTAGCTCATGGGCAAACTCGAAAAAGCGATGAGGTAATTCTCACTCGTATTTATACAATAACTGATATTGGTTTATGGTAAAAGCTCCCTCACATCACACTCAAGCACTTTTGCTAGTTGATATGCTTTTTCCAATGTAATGTTTACTTCACCACGTTCAATTCTACCAATGTAACTTCTATCTATATCTGCTTGTAGTGCGAGTTGATCTTGTGAAATACCTATATCACGGCGCTTTTGACGTAAGTTTGTACCAAATCGTTTTGCTAAGTCTTTCATTTTAATAGAGACCTAAAATGAAAGACTATCCAATATTGATGATTATGTTACCACGGACTATAATCCGCAAATTAACATAAGAAATGTTCCCATGACTGATTTAGTAAAAATACATCCTGATATATTGATGGCTTTAAATAAAGTAAATATCGAGCAGTTTAAAGTAACGACAATTCGAGACTTAATTATGCAAGTGTCTCCTAGTTATACAAATAAAGACACTGCTAGACTTTTTGTGTCGCGAAATCTGATGGATTTAGTAGAAAAAGGAGTATTAACTTCTATCGGTTTAAGACACAGAAAACGCTTTAAAAAATGTGATGATTTCCATTTGATAAAATTCAAAACTAAAAAGCCACACAAAAACCAAAATGAAAAAAAAGCACTAAAGATTCAATCAACTAAACCTGCCTTAATTTCAGATAGTTGCGTCAAGTTATTAAAAACACAAAAAGCTAAAATGGAAGCTGAATTGTCTATCAAGATGGCTGAAACAGAACAATACCAAGTCATGATTGAAGAGTTTCCTGAAACAACTGACGTTGCATTAGCACTTCACTCTGAAGCAAAGACAAATGCAGCAGAAATCATCGGCAAGATTCGAGCTATTTCTAACCTACTGTCACATAGTCATAAATAAGGAATAATATGCTTCGATTCTGGCAAAGCGAATGTATATCTAAAGCGCTCAATCATTACAAAAATGGATATCACCATTTTCTTGCTCAAGCTACTCCTGGAGCAGGAAAAACACTGATGGCTGCTCATTTATCAGAAGAATTATTTAAAAAAAACATGATAGACCTTGTCATTTGTTTTTCACCTTCCAAAGCTGTTGCTTTAAATATTCAAGAAACATTTTCTAGCGTTTTAGATTGTTCGTTCAACGGTCAAGTAGCATCACTTGGGTGTTCAATGACATATCAATCAATGCAATACCTCCCTAATGATTTTTGGAAAACAATCTCTCGTCGTCGTGTCTTATGTATATTTGATGAAATTCATCATTGTGGAGGGAATGAAGACTCTGATACCAACAGCTGGGGGCAAACCCTCGTACATGATATTCAAAAGTCAGCGCTTTATACTCTGGCATTGACTGGAACACCTTGGCGATCAGATCGATTACCCATAAGCTTACTATCTTATACCGATCCTGAAGGACAGGTAATTTGTAATTATCAATATTCTTTAAAACAAGCAGTCAACGATTTCGTCTGTAGACGCCCGAATATCGCATTAATTGATAATGAAAAAGTCTCACTTCAAAATGAAACTGTTTCCGATAAATACAGTTCTATTAATGATCTCCTTGAGTATAGTAATGCGCATTATGCTTGTGTCCTTCATAACAATGATGCTTTAAATGCTATTATAGGTTTAGCCGTCAAAAAACTAGATACAATAAGACAAATTTCACATAAGGCAGGAGGCTTAATCGTTGCTGCTTCTATCGCGCACGCCCAAATAGTCGCTCAAATACTAGAACAACAATTTAATCAAAGCTGTGTACTTGTGACTTATAAAGAAAAGCAAGCAAATAACTTAATACAAGCATTTAAGCATAGCAATACTCAGTGGATTATCAGTATTGGCATGATTAGCGAAGGAACCGATATTCCTCGGCTCCAAGTTTGCTGTCATCTTAGCAACATCCGAACAGAACTACACTTTCGTCAAGTTTTAGGCCGAATTTTAAGAACTACAAGTTCATTAAATCAAGAAGCATGGTTGTACACATTTGCAGAAAGTAATTTGGTGAGGTTTGCGGAACAAGTCGAAATGGATATTCCTGACAGTTGTTCACGAATATCTATATCTAACAGCAGCGATTGGGTTGACAATGATTCAGGTTTTACTCAAGAACCTGAGACTCTTAACATAGAGAATAATCACTCAAATCAACCATCTAAACTTATATGGGAAAATTCTAACGAAATCAGTTCTTCCTTTGCAAATACTCGAACCGAATATTCATCGATTATATTAGGCAAATATCATACTCGGGTAATCAATGCTTTTACTTATGATTAATAAATTCAATCGTGATTATTTCCATAAGTATCTATCAATAATTAGACCTTTATTCATAGTTTAAAAGTAGGTATGCGATGTTTTTACAGAGACCCAAACCGCACTCAGATGAAAGTTTAGAGAGCTTTTTCATCAGAGTCGCAAACAACAACGGATATGAAGACATTCATCGCTTTCTCCTTGCAACAAAAAAGTACCTGCAAAATTTACAACATAATAAATTTGAAGCATTTCCTACCGATATAACCCAAATTAACCCTTACTCATCTAAAAACAATCATGGTTCAAGAGTTGCGGCGCTTCATAAAATAGCTCTCATGACGTTTAATGAGTATGCTGAGATACTCTCTTTAGCTATAAACAGAACATCATTAACCTATTCACCATCAACAACAGCTTTAGTCCGTGGAAGTGAAGTCATTCCTCGGTCATTATTGAGGTCTGACGCCATTCCATGCTGCCCAAAATGCTTAAAAGTAGACGGATATGGGAGCTATCTATGGCACTTCAAAGGCTATGATTATTGCCATAAACACCATGTTTCCCTGAAGAACACCTGCAACTGTGGTGCTAAATATGATTACCGAACATCTGGTCTAAGTGGTATTTGCCAAACATGTAATACACCACTTCCACTAAATACAAAAGATACAAACAACCCTAAAAAAATTATTGCTTTATGGCTTTCGGGCAAGAACGAAACTCTCCTCCCGGAATTACCTCAAAGCTATCGGTGGGGGTTAATACATTGGTGGACTAAGATCAGTAAACAAGAGTTTGATGCAGCTTCATTCATCAGCTTTTGGCAGCTTTGGCCTGAATCCTTTCACAATCAGATCAAAGCTAAAATAGAATACAACTTAGAGTATTCAACAAATCATCGTGATGACTTAAGAGTAAAAGATTTACTCGATGATTTATTCTTTAGTTGTATTCGATTACCTGAAAGAAATTTAAAATACAATCTCATACTCAATGAGATCCTAAGCTTTATAGATACTCATTTATGGCAAGATGATGGGTTACTAGCTAACCTAAAAATGAATGCTATTGAAGTCTGTATATTTCTTAACTGTTCACAAGAACAAGTTATATCGCTAGTTGAACAACGACTTCTTAACACCACCCGTAAATCCAAACAAAACCAACCATTACGTTTTACAGATTATCTATTCCATTTAGGCGACGTTTATTGTCTTTGGATTGCTGCATTTCAGACCGATGAGTTCAACCGTACGTTTATCATCTCGAGGTAAGTAAAATAATGATGACACTCACTGAATTGATTGAAACGTCGTCTGATATAACGAACGACCTCAGAAGAGCTTTTCGTCCACTAAGTCCACATATCGATATTACGGGAAATGAAAGCACAGCCCTCATCATTTTAGCGAATCTCACAGCTAAAACATTAAAGCAAAATAATCTACTCGATAAAGATAATTGCCTAAAACTATTGAGAGATAATGACTGGTGGTCGAGATGTATAAATACAGTTAAATTTCGACATAGCCATAACGTTAAATTCCCTAACATTATGGCTATTGGCATAATCAGGGCTCTACCAATAGGGGAGATACCTCGCTACTTATTATCTTCATCAAAGTTAGAGAAGCATGCATGGGCATATTCGAAAAATGCAAAAGACGTTAATATTTCAAGCTTTTTAACAAGTGAGTTTGTATGGCAAGGGAAGATCTGTTGTTTAGGTATATTACTTTCTGATGAGAATCATCATCTATGGGAACACTTAAAGAAACTTGGTTGTTATCAAAAAACACGTCAACTCGTAGTCAAGCAGCTCAAGAAAATACCAAAATATCATATTAACACTTCTTTAAGTGACAATTATATTAAACAGGTATCTTTCCCTGACGGAGAAGGCTCTTATTTATCGTTATCACCCGTTACCTCTCAAACGATGCAAAATGATTGCTGCATAGCACTCAATGAACAATATCGACTGAGTAAAATAATGAGAGTTAGCCGAGTTACAAATATGGGGGTACTTCCGATTAGTTGCAGTGGAGCCCTACGAATGTTAAGTCATACTGTTAACTTTGGGCTAGCTAAACATTACCAAAAAACAACGCATCATTATTGGTTAGATAAAGACTCTATTAAAGCTTTTTACGACTTTTCTGACTCATCAAACTGGCTTATGCCTCGCCGACAAAAACAAATCAAAATCGATCAGATCAAAGATACGATTGCACAAATGCTATCTCGTTGGCTAGCCTCACAAAATAATATACATCAGCATAACAATTTAGAGCTTATTCATAAACTAAACAATGAGTTATCAAAAATACAGAAACTCCGAAAATTTGCTTATGAACCGAAAGTATCAAAGCTTTTACTTGGCCAAATTGAAAAAGCAAGAAATACACAACAAACTCATACTCCACCAAATGAGCACTTCAATAAACAACTTCTTCTATTACCTAATTTATCTGTTTGTGGAGCATCTGCTTCGAGTTCATCGGTAACAATCGGAATGCCTGCAATGACCGCATTTTATGGCTTCATTCATGCCTTTGAGAGAAAACTGCAGCCAGCATTTCCTAATATTAAAATTGACTCATTTGCACTCTGTATTCATTCATTTCACCTACAAAAAAGAGGCTTAACTCGAGAGTACGTTAACAAAACGAATGGAAATATTTCGCCTCCAGCAACTCATGATGAATGGCTCTGTGACTTTAACGCAAGTTTGATTCTTAACATAACAAACTGTTCCCCATTTAATGAAAAAATGGTTTTAAGGGCAATTCCCAAAAGGCTGGCAGGAGGAAGTGTAAAAATAAGTATTAATGATATAAAAAATATCGAACTAGGTTCTAGCTTTATTAGATTAGTTGAGCGGATACCTTGTGCAGAAGGGAAATGGCTCACTCTTTCTAAAGAACCAATTCAAAGCTTTGATGACATTAGCCAACAGATCAAAAAGTCTCAGCAACACATTCCAACTAATATTGGATATCACTACCTAGAATTCCCCTGTGAAAGGCCTTTCGCCTTGAGAAAATATAAGCATGCTTTCGTTGAGCCAATCATTGGCCTAATAAAGCTAATATCAATCAATGATAGGACAAGTTTGAATGACTTATTTTGGTACCAAATTAATAAACCAAACTACACCACGATAGAAACAAGGGATAAACATAATGAAGCTACCAATTCACCTTTCCTACGAACGCTCAATTCATCCCAGTGATGTTTGCTTCTTTTCTGTTTTACCAGATGGCAACAGAGATCCATTATCATTTGTAAGCCGAAAGGTTCTCGGCCAAAAGGAAGCCGCAAAACTTGCTTACGATGAGGGTGGAAACCCAAAAAAAGCAGCAACGCCTGAAGTTTTAGCAGAAGGAAACCCACACCGAATAGACTATTGTAGTGTTCCCTCTGGCGCAGAACACATTGATTGTATTTTCTCTGTGTCATTCTCTTCAGAGCTACGCAAACCTTACAAATGCAGTGATCCTAACGTTAAGAAGACCTTAGTAAAGTTAGTTAAATTATATGAATCGAAGATAGGTTGGGAAGAGCTCACGAGCCGATTTCTTCTAAATATTACGAAAGGGCAATGGTTATGGAAAAACACAAAAAAAATGTATCGGCTAGATATAGAAATTCAACCTTGGCCTTGGAAAGAAGATCCTGTCACTTTTGAAGATATTAAAACAAACTATTGCACTTACAATGACTTCGAATCCGATACTCAATGGCAAAAGTTAAAACAACTCATAATAAATGCATTTTCCAAAGAAGACGGCCTCGCTATTTTCGAAGTAAAGGCGCGTTTAACCCTACCGACCAATGCAATACTTTACCCTAGCCAAGCATTTATAGAAAAAAACAAAAACAAAAACAATCATGAAGCGAGTCGTATATTTCAACATACCTTAATCAATGGACAAAAAAGCCCTATTATTGGTAGCTATAAAGCTGGAGCTGGTATTTTCATGATTGATGACTGGTATCCTGATGCTGACGAACCAATACGTATTGGGCGATTCGGTGTCCACCACCAAGATGTAACGTGTTACCGCCATCCGTCCACTGAACAAGACCTTTTTTCTATATTAATGCAGGCTGATCAATATATAACTTTGCTCTCTAGCAAAAGAAAACTGCCTGAAAAGAAAATAAATGAACTGCACTTTTTAATGGCTAATCTTATTAAAGGCGGGCTATTCCAACACAAAGGAGAGTAAGTTATGAATTGGTATTATATTTCAATTCACTTTATTTCAACTCACTGTAATAACGAGGCTCTTGCAGCTAAATGTATAAAAATACTGCACGGATTTAGCTATCGTAAAGAAATACGTTCAATTGGTATCTCTTTTCCTAATTGGTGCGAAGAAACTGTAGGAAATAAAATATCATTTGTTAGTACAGACAAGATTATTCTGGAGTCCTTAGTTAAGCAAAAATACTTCATTGAGATGCACAATCTTGGCTTTTTCACCATATCAGAAACATTAGTTGCCCCAACTGATTGCGATTTTGTATCTTTTAAACGTTATCAAAAGATTGATAAATCATCGGCAGCAGGGTTTAACCGGAAAATTCAAAGACTAGCTAAAAGAGCAAAAGCTAGAGGTGAAGAGTTCGATTTCACGAAATATAACGTACATAAACAATACGATTTAAAATCTATCACTCATTGAAAGAAGAGAGCAAAAGTAAAGGAAAAGATTTCAGATTAAATATCCAGAAAACAAATGAAGTAAACCTAAACGATATACCTCTTTTTAGTAGCTACGGATTGGCAAACACAGATAACTCAATACAGTCAGTACCTTTTGTTTAGCTATTTGAACTACCTAACATAATGTCTTGAATATAGTATTTTATCTGACAACAGACTAGAAAAAGCTATATTTTAAAAGTTAAAACAAACTGCCGAATAGGTAGCTGACAAACAAATAAAAAATATTTTTCGACCTCCAAACGGATTACTGCCGAATAGGTAGATATTTAATAGCAGAGGCTTTATTACGTAATTTGTTAGAGCCAAATCAGGAAGTAACGTTCTGATCTGCTATATTAGTTAATCATCATAGCCTTATGACGAACCCTTGTTACAAAATAACAAACTGTGAACAATACTACAAAATCCTAATCAACAACGGCTCACTCACGTTTGAATTGATGTCTCTATGTCATTAATAGTGTTACAAAGTTTTATTGATTCTGTATTCTAAATTACGGTCTTTGGAGTTGACGAACATCCTTAGCCCCCTTCAAAGCAAATTTAATTACTTTAAAAAGTACGCTAATTCAGTCCCGACATATTCCCTTGGTAGTTAGCATAATGACAAAGTCGCTTGGTAATTACGATACGACAGAATCGCTTGGTGATCACACAAAGCAAACCATGATTCTTAAAACGCTTTGAGGCAAAAACTGCTTAGATTATTTGCTCTATTTCGGTTAGCAGATATTAGGAAAAGTAAGGGTGATACTCGGTATAACCTTTGATGATATTTCCATTATTTACTTATATAAGGTGGCTTGGGCTTGTCCAACAATTCGGTTATGTGCGTAGTTCGATATCTTGCACTGAACACAGAGGCTTTACTAATTTTGCTTCGTCTTGATAACGATTTCTAGCCTCCCAAAGATCAACTGCGTGTTGGATATTAAGCCAAAACTCCGGAGTATTACCTAACGCAGCAGAAAGCTTAATTGCAAGTGGGACTGTCAATGTACCACCATTAATCAAATTACTGATCGTGTTGCGGTGAACACCCATGGCCTCTGCTAGAGTTTTAGATGTAACTCCCATTGGGTCTAAAAACTCAAGTTTAAGCATTTCACCTACACAAACTGGGCGACGCTCAGTTCTACTCATTCCCTTTAACCTCAATATTTATGAAAGTCTATTCAGTGCTTCTGCCACACCGTAAACCCACTGAAAAATAAACAATACTATTTGTTTACTCTTATCTAGAATATATCTTTCAAGCTCCCTGAAAGATGTTCAGTTGTCACACTTTTCCTAGATAGCCATGTTGATAAAACCTAAGTTTCGATCTTTATTGTTACAATTGGATTCTGACACCCATAATAGAAACGAGCTTCGGAAGAAGAAAAGTTTCAATCTTTAATGTACACCCACAACTACGGCAATAGCTTGCCGTAGTAAATTTGATCGTCATTGATCATTAATGGTTGAAGTGTAAAGTTCGCTAATCGCACTCAACTTTGACTCTAATATCAACTTAGTTGAGTTACTTAAATGCCTTTCATTAAGGATCTTGATATTACGTTTTAACTGCCCGTATGTGCCATTAAGGTTTAATTTAACGCCTTTGTTAGTTACATAAAGAGAGCAATAACGACGTATATCACGTTCCTGATGCCTGATTTGCGTTAAAACTGAAGCATTGTGATCACGTTGCTCTCTATTAACATTCTTATCACCATTTTTGCCTCGCACATTCTCCTTTTGCGACCATGATGGTGATAATAATGACTCAGCCTGCCTGCAAAGAGAGTACCACCTAGACCGTTTTAACCTTTCATCTAGCGCTTGAAACCCATAGTGTTTAACGTAACTAAGTAGTGATTCTCGCTCTAATTGAATGGCGTGAAGATCTGTTACATTCTTCTCTCTCTTCCTTATCGCAGCATTAAGTAACTCTAATTTATCGGTTAATGCATCAAACTCGGATGCAAGTTTCAGATCAGCGTCAGACTTAAACATTCCAAATATCGACCAGTATTCATCTACCAACTGCTTACAAGAGTTTTTATCTGTGTAATTGAGATACGATACATCGCTATCGATAGAACAATCAGTGCTATCAAGATAGTCATTAATCTTTCTCGATATTATTATCGCTTCTTCGTTATGTAAGAGCGCAAGATCAAACCGTTGCATCACGTTACCAGATGAGAGTTCAAGATTTTTCAGAACAAGGTAGAGTTCGTGAAGCCGCTTTAAAGAAGTTAAAAACTCTTCCTTTTGAGCATTAATCTTCTTTAATCTTTCTTCGTGCCATCGCCTTTCTTGTAATAAGCTGTTTTCCTTAGCGACGAATTTAGCAGTAATATCTGTATGATGATTTTTGGCTTTGTTAAGCGATTTTTGGAGCCGTTCAACTGTTCGTTTTTCAGCGGTATATCGAACATCAGAGAGGCGGCCTTTTGCTCGGTCTAACTCAGGATCCAAACTGCGTAATAAGGTTAGCGCTTGAGTTATTTCACCTTGCTTCATTTGCTCAATATCATCTATTGACATGCAACTTAGTGGCTTAATACGAGATGAAAAGCCGTGAAGCAAAGAACGGACTTTTCTAATATCCGTCGTAAGATCATGACGAAAAGAGCGTGTAATAACCTTGTCTATCTTTTGGTTTAAATGGGCAACAATAGCTGATGTTCTGCTACTTACTAATGTGAAATCCAGATCAGACCTCAACTCATTAGTTTGGGCTATATGCTCCTGTGGTAGATACTCAAAACAGCCAACACGACGTTCCAGCTTACGCAACGTCAACAAAGCATGTGAGGTCTTTACCCTTTGTTGCTTGAGTTGATTTAAGCCCTCTATCCCTGTGTTGAGTTCAGTGTAAAACTCCCCCATAGAAATAAATTGAGAGGTGATCTTTAAATTAGGGATGCAATTGCCTAGTCGCCTGAGATTCTCAAAATCAACTTGCTTAAACTTTCTTAATGGTACGAGTGTGAGCTTGCGACGAAGATTTCTTGCCGTAAGTAAGTTGGCTGCAGCCTTAGAACGGGAGTAACTAAGGTTCTTTCCAGCTCTTGAGCAATAGCTTTGCAGCCGTAAAGATAGGGTATTAACTCGCTTTTGAGTGCGATTATTTTGAAATTCAAAGTTAACTAGTTTGTCTCTAACAGCTTTAAGCGCAGTAAGAATAGAGTCAGGGGTATCTTTGTAGCTAAGATGAGTTTTACAGTAATGATAAGCCTTTCTAAGTCGTACTAAGTGGTAAGCAACGTCATTTCTATAATTGATCAAGTTTGGCTTTGTATCTACAGCAAATGGTAATCGTTCATTTGGAGAGAGTGACATTTCTGAAATAGAGACTTCCTTTGATGAAAACTCAACGTCAAATTCGTTATCACTTATTTTTTTGATAACAGGGTACTTAGCTAAAACGGTCAGTTCGCCATTCTTGTTAGTTGCCGTTAATTGATTTTCACCGAAGTAAAAAACATTGTTGGCGGCTCTATGCTGCCCTCTAATAGCGAGATATGAATTATTTGAGCCGAACATAATGTAATCTTCAACAGCAGCACTATTAATTCCATTATCTACAGGGAATAGCCATAATAGGTTAATACCCTGTTTTCTAAAGAAAGCCTCACGGCTATAGGCAACATAAGTCGTAATCCAGCTACGATAGAACTCTACTGCCCATTTGTTAGCTTGTTGGTCCTCAAAGTAAATATCCGGCTTTCTGCGTGTGTTAACTTCATCATCATTAGAAAATATGAAATGGCTATTGATAATACTTTGAGATAAGACAGACTTACTACGCTCTAACTCAGAGATAACATCGTACTTACTATTAGTTCGCCACTCATTCTCTTTGTCAGAACAATAACTCTTATACAGATCATTACAAGCACCCGTATAGAAAGGGCAAGAGCTAATCTTTTCAATATTACTGTCTTTAGCGTGCTTGTTGTGACAAAAAGCGTAAGTAAATTGTTCTTTACTGTCTTTTTCTCCAGTATTTCTTCTGCCATAAAGCGGGGAGTTGCAGAAAGAACAGCGTAGATAATGCTCATCGTGATCATGTTTTGCTTTGTTGATGTTAGCTAGGATTTCCTGATACTTAACATCAGTTGGCTTGAATGGGTTTTCTAGCAGTCGCCCAACAGTTGTTACTTTTTTGGGGTTACCATAAAACACCTCCCACAATGGCAAGCTAACTACATTAATCACTGACACCGTTTCTCTCCTAAACTAACTAGCTTGCATTGCATCTACACACATACAACGAGAACAGCATTTTATTCCTTCGCCAGCAAAAAAGTAATAGATAGCGAGATAAATTGAGTTTTAAAAAAGGTATTTGTGTCAGCGGTAATTGCTCTAACACATTTTTTGGACAAAAGTTTGTTAGATAGCCAGCTCTATTCAGGCTAGTTGATATTAGGAAAAGTATTGGTAACGTCTTCACAAAGTACCTTTAGGGTACAAAAAGACCGCCACTGTGGGCGGTCATTTAACAATAAAGCTATTTATGCGTACTAACAAACCTAACACGTTATTATACATTTTCTACAACCGACCCGGGGATGTTAGTGAACTCCATGTTATGCCCTCTTTAAACATATGATTAATATCGTATGTTTCATCAAGACCAAACATCATCGTCCAAGCCATAAAAAGAAAGCTATCGGGAAAAGACGACAATCGTTCAAACTCAAAGCTGTCAATTTTGATATTGGCAAGCTCAGTTTTGGTTTCAGCAGGTTCAATTACCAAGTGAAAAACCAAAGCATATATAAACGAGTTATCATAGACATCGCCTTGTGCCGCATATCGCACATGAAGCTTAATAGGAATGCCGACGCTTTGTTTCTTTACTTTTTGTACATTTTTAAATTTTAAGCCCGCCTTGAGCTTAGTTACTAACTCATGGTCTAACTCAAATAATCCATCACCAGAAACATAGTCTTTTGATGCAAGAAATTCTTCTGGATATACAATCTCTGCTGACAGCAAGTGCTTTTCGCCACTTACGGTTCTTAACTTAACTAATTGACTCATATGAGGGATAGTTTCACTAATTACTACTACTTTCTGCGCGTTATGATAACTTGCCTCAACATATTCCTGATTACTACATGAAGTTTGTAATGCAAGCAATGAGACCAATAATGCAACGATCTCTACAACTTTATTCTTCAAGGTTTCTAGCACCTAATCCTCCAAAATGTATAACAGTATATTAATAAGCATTCTTACTTTCGCGCAAAAAAACTGTTCATATATACAGTAAATATAACTAATCCAAAATCACGTTAATACGATATGAATGAGTATTTGATCTAACACATTTCGGGGCAAAAAATACGTAAACCTAACAATTAGGGATCTATTTGTTCCAATGCCTTTTTACTGTTGCTATTCCTAGACCTAATTCTTCAGCTACTTCTTTTTGCGATAGACCTTCAGCTTTTTTTTCTTTTACGATCATTGTTGTACCAATAGCCTCTGGTCTTCCCAGCTTTTTGCCCTGCATTTTTGCCCGTTCGATACCTTCTTTTGTTCGCTCTCTTATTCTATTTCTTTCAAACTCAGCAAAAGCTGCGAACATTTGCAGCATTAACTTTCCTTCAGCACTTGATAGGTCAGCAACGGGAAGATCTAAACAAACAACACGAATTTTTTTATTCGTTAATAGATTAATCGTTTTTTGAACATCTATATTATCTCGTCCCAAACGATCTAATTTTAAAACAACTAGTATATCGCCAGCTTCCATTTGATGATCGATGAGCGTCTTAAACTTGTTGCGTTTCAGTGCTTCAATTGAACCTGAAACAGTTTCACTTACTACACGGTTATCAGAAACTTGATAACCTTTCTCACGTATAGCAATGATCTGATTTTCTGTATTTTGTTCTGTTGTTGAAACCCTACAATAAGCAAAAGTTCGCATCGACATAAAACTCCATTCTAAGCGGTATCATTAAAGGTGGCATCAGATAACTTTAGTATCATAAACTCATAACTCTATTTTTATGATGCTCTTTTAGATAGCTATAACATGGCATCATTAAATGGATGTTTTTTGATACCAACAGAACAAATCAACTTTAATACTTTTTAGCAATTATGCTTAATTTCATCGTAGGTAAAGACTGAACCTGATTAATTCCTACCCTATAGCCTTCTTCGCTATTTTTTCAAAGCTTTCACTTAATTCATTTTCTTTATGGTAAGTCACAAGCAGATGTTTCATCGCTCGTGTAAATCCAACGTATAATAAACGAACAATTGAAGATACATCTTCAGCGTCCTGATAATGATGACTACTGTCTATGATCACGACAGTATCAAACTCAAGCCCTTTACTACTATGAATGGGTAAAATAGCTAACTGATTCTTTTTAGGATCATACTTTTTCTTATAGTCAGACTTCGCTAACCAAATACAATCAACTCCTGCTTTTTTTAATGCATCAAATGCTTTTTTACCCATATAACTACTCGGATACAAAATAGCTATATTTTGTAATAACCGCCCGTCAGCAATCCATTTATTAACGCACCTTACTAGGAAGTGAACCTCTGATTCAGCGTCCGTAAACTGGCGTACAATTGGGTTATCTCCGGAAATTCCTGCGGCTTCTGGTTTAATCACGGGTATATCATCATGATCAGCTTGTTCAAAATACGTTTGAGCAAACTGATATGAGAATTTCAGTATCTCTTGAGTATTACGATAGTTTAATTTTAAGATCGTTGTACGACCTTGTGCTTGAATACCAACACTAGACAATGAAAAATTAAGCCCATTTTTATGCTTATAAATAGACTGAGCATCGTCATATAACAACAATAATGAGTTCGTGTCAGGATCAACCATCTGCGTAATCAACTTTAGCCAATCAGCTTCAAAATCATGTCCTTCATCAATTAAAACGGCACCATACTGCGCTCTAGGTATATCACCCTTATCAACCCCAGCAATAACGCTATCAACTTGCCTTTCCCAAACAGCATTATCACCATCAACTAACTTGACGTGATAAGTACGTAATTGTTGTCCACACCAATCATGGAAATGGTAAACCTGTACTTTGTGCTCTATTTCTTTATCTCGTATAAAACTACGTAATTTTGATGCCAATGTAATATTGAAACACAATACCAATATTGGTTTGTGCAGTAAGGCGGCCAAGTGAAGACAACGATAGCCTAATATGAGTGTTTTACCTGATCCTGCGACGCCATGAATAACTCGGTGTCCTTCACCTAAGCTTCGAGCCAACTGTTCTTGCTGGATATCCATAATTTTAATGATATCAGGCATATTTCCTGAAAAATTCTCATGCTTAAATTCAAAATCATCTTCCTCAAATAACGATGCTTGATCCGATGACTGAATACGTATTTCAGGGTAAAGATGCCACCTAATACGATCTATTTGAGGAAGTGTTAATTGATTAGGAAATGTATAGTTAAACATCTCCCATAATTGACTCTGGAATACTTCTATATCCACACTCTCAGTCATTTCATCTTTACAAATAACCAAATGTGGCTGTAAGACAGTATCTTGCGCGTCAAGGGGAATAGCATCATTTAATTGTTTGCGAGTAATATTTGTTAATACCACGCCATAACCATAGGGAAATACTAATGAACCTTTATATTTTCCTTCATGATTAATTAATTGCAGATCAGATTTTAGTTTATTTAATACCGTGTAGGTGCACTGTCTAACCTGCTCTAAAGGATTCGCTTTTCGCTCTAATCCTTTATCCGTATGCAATGTAACTTGGGTGCTAGTAAGATCTGAAATTGATGATAATTTCCAATCTTTGACTTCCAGAAAAAGTAAACCACGATCAGGGTGCAATATAATGAAGTCAGGATAACGACGCTTTTTTCCTACAGGAATATCAAACCAGCACAGATAATCATCTTCTAAGTGACTTTCAAGTCGACGAGCAAAGCGCTTTTCTCCCGATGTCATTTTTTTTAGGCATGTGGTTAATGCAGGGATCAAAATAGCCATACTCGTACTCAATTACACGTTCAATATTAACTAGCGAAAAATACCGTATAAGAGTCAGTATGAATATGATATAAAACACAAATTCGCTATTTGATAGCTTATTTACGATGCAGTCCTCATTTATTAATAAATTGAGCGTATTATTAGCCTATAACCACGTTAACGCCGATTAGGATTATTATGTCGATTGATTTCTACAACAACCATGCTGATGATTTTTACCAATCCACCGTCGACGTTGATGTAAGCCCATTACTCGACCGATTTATTCCTTATCTTCCAATATCTGCACATATACTCGATGCAGGGTGTGGCTCAGGTCGTGATAGCAAAGCCTTTCTCAAACAAGGTTTTCAAATAACAGCCATCGATGCCAGTAAAGCGTTAGGGCAAAAAGCTGAAAATTTAATTCAGCAACCAGTAGAAATCACTACGTTTCAAGACTTTGAAACAACGGATAAGTTTGATGCTATTTGGGCATGTGCATCACTGTTACATGTGCCATCACATGAGTTAAATGATGTTTTTAAAAAACTATCAAACTGTTTGGTTGATGGCGGCATTTTCTATTGCTCATTTAAGTACGGTGACGATGATATAGAAAGAAATGGGCGTTCATTTACTAACTGCGATGAAAATAGGTTAAGCAAATTTATCACCAACGCATCGCTTTCAATCAAAGAGACATGGATAACTGGCGACTTGCGCCCAGGACGTGAAGATGAAAAATGGCTGAATGTTATTTTGGAGAAAAATAATGACTGATAGTATTTCTCTTTACTCTGACCACAACCTAACCGTTGGATCTCATCACGATCCACTTTTAGATAAACTCGTTACTGCCATTAATCATGCTTCGACTATTGAGATCTCAGTCTCTTTCATTATGAAGTCAGGCCTTGATTTACTTTTTGATGCTTTATTGGATGCGCTTAATCGCGGCGCTGAACTACGTTTATTAACTTCAGATTATTTATCTGTCACGCAGCCTGTCGCACTTAGAGAATTAATGCTGCTAGTTGATAAGGGTGCAAATATCCGTGTTTTTCAGTGTGAAGGTAATATCAGCTTTCACCTTAAGTCCTACATTTTTATTAAATCCCATCATGATAAAATTGAGCAAGGGTGTGCGTGGGTTGGCTCAAATAATATGAGTAAGATGGCCTTAACTCAAGGTCATGAATGGGCATTACGTTTAGATTACGAACAACCTGATCATTCAAAAGCTGCACTTGAGTTTCATCATATTCGTCAACAGTTTGATCATCTCTTCGCTAACTCTCTAACACATTCATTATCACATGAATGGATAGATATATATAACACACGCTATAAGAAACAAAACCCGCATTTTATACACCTAATAACAACTGAAGCTGGGTCAGAAGTAGACACTTTTGTACCTAACAGTATTCAGACAGAAGCGCTGCTAGCCTTAGAACAAACTCGCTTAAATGGTCATCAACGAGGATTAGTCGTATTAGCAACTGGAATGGGTAAGACTTGGCTGTCAGCTTTTGACGCCAAACAAATGAACGCCAAAAGAGTCTTATTTGTTGCTCACCGAGAAGAGATCTTATTAAAAGCTGAACGTACTTTTATACAACTTAATGAGAATATAAGAACGGGACGCTACAATGGCACATCGAAAGATACTGAAGCCGACTACCTTTTTGCATCGATTCAAACTATCGGTCGCCAAGAGCATCTTGCCTTATTTGATAAAAAGCATTTTGATTATGTGATCGTAGATGAATTTCATCATGCTAGTTCATCAACCTATCAAGCATTGTTAGCCTATTTTGAACCTGCTTTTTTACTAGGATTAACCGCAACACCAGAGCGCTCAGATCAAGCAGATATTCTCTCATTATGCGATAACAATCTAGTATTTGAGCGAAATCTTGTTCAAGGTATTGATGATAAAATATTAGTACCATTTGATTATTTCGGCATTTACGATCAATTCGTCAATTACCAGGAAATACCGTGGCGAAATGGTAAATTCGATCCAGCTGCATTAGACACAGCCTTTGCGACTCAACAACGCGCACAACACATTCTAAAGCACTGGAAAGAAAAGAAGCTAACACGAACTCTTGCCTTTTGTATTTCAAAAAAACACGCTGACTATATGGCGAATTTTTTCTGTATCAATGGATACAAAGCTGTTGCCGTATACAGCGATTCTGCAGTGCCGCGTAATGAAGCCTTAACAGCATTACAAAATGGTGTTATCGATATTATCTTTTCAGTTGATCTGTTTAATGAAGGAACAGATATTCCATCAATAGATACGATATTGATGATCAGACCAACAGAATCCAAAATTCTATTCTTACAACAATTAGGACGTGGTTTACGACAATCAAAAGAAACTCAAAAAGATAAATTATTAGTGCTCGATTTTATTGGTAATCACCAATCATTTTTAACTAAACCTTCGGCGCTACTTGATATATCAAGCACACGAGAGATCGCTAAACGTTCAGCTAAACTAATCACGCTTACTGATGGCTGTTTTATCAACTTTGATCCTGAATTAACACAATTTTGGCAAGAGCTTGCCAGCCGTTACAAAACCACCAGTATTGATGAGTACAGAGAACTAAAAAACATTTTAGATCATCGTCCTACCGCTACAGAGTTTATGCAAGCTAATTACAGGTTAGATAAGGTCAAACAACAACATAGTAGTTGGTTTTCATTAGTTGCCACAGAAGAGCAAACACCAGAACTGGTACATTTGGTCAAACACTACGGAGAGTTTCTGCATAAAGGCATTGCTCAAACGTCCATGACAAAGTGCTTTAAAGCTATCTTACTTGAAGCTTTTTTAAATTTAGACGGCTTCACAATACCACCGACTACAGAAGTATTAGCTGAGCAAAGCTTACTCGTGCTTAATCGTTATCCTGAATTAAAAGAAAAAGATGTTGCAAAAGCAGAACAGCACTGCCAACCAACAGATTATCGATGGCATCAATATTGGTTAAAAAACCCGATAAAAGCATACACAACAGCGAATAAAAATGGCGAACAATGGTTCTCTATTATTGACGGCAGGTTTACTGCTAATTTCAATGTTGAACAAGAAGATAAACAACAATTACATGAAGCTGTAAAAGAATTGGTTAATTTACGATTAGCTCAATATGTACAAAGATGTACCAAGGCTCAGATTTAACCCTCTTTTTATCGTAAAATAACCTCATGAAAAATATAAACTTTTTTAGTACGATTAAAAATTAGGTTTTTATTACGTTTAAGACTTAACCTTTTAATTCATTTAATCTATTTTTAATTATGTAACAGTTAACTGCCGAGTAGGTAGCTGATAAGTAAACTTCAAGTTAGGGCGTAGTGCCGACACCGTTAACTGCCGAGTAGGTAGCTGAAAATTTACTCACCATTGCTCATTTATCTGACATTGGGATGACTGCCGAGTAGGTAGCTGATAAGAACTAGCGAATGCACTTGAACGCGATATAATAGATTACTGCTGGATAAAATTACTCATTCACAAGTCGTTCTAAAGGAGCTATTACTGCATCCCGAAAGGAAAGCATAAAAGCTCCTAACATTCCCAATGAACACAAGCCCCTTCCAAAAACTATTACTTAATACCTATCCCTGGACATATATAAATAAAATGACGATAAATGTATAAATACAAAACCTATGTAAGTAATTTTCTTTCATATAATCTGAAGATGTATGAACTCTTTCACAAACTTTTCAACTTATAGTTGTTTCTAGTGATTTCAACATATGGTTGTTTTTTATTATCTAACTGAATTTAAATAAATATAAATTTTTAATTTATGGTTGTTTCAACAGTTCACGGATGACACGCTCATCATATTTGATACGAGCTGCTAGCTCTGCTGTTGTAAGATAGGTATTGTCCATCGTACAATCTCCTATAACTCGATTTGGTTTACAAAAAGCTTAAATGCTCTCCTACAGAACAAAATGTAACACAATATTGACCTATTGCAACCATTTTTAACCTATAGGAGACTATTTTTATCAGGAGAAGAGCATGCTGAAGTGCCATTTATCTAAGCTAATGGGCGAAAAAAGATTAAAAATTTCTGATATATCAAGAAATACGGGAATAAATAGAGGCACAATCACACGTTTATATAACGAAACAGCGACACGAGTTGATCTTGAAGTCATTGAGCAGCTTTGCGATTACTTAGATATTACGGTAGGTGAGTTGTTTGAAATCCAGAAAGACAGCGAAACTGATTAGATTATCTAATAACGAAAGTGCTAACCGATGAGATAATGATTAAAGCCTACGAAAAATGGTGGTCACTGATTTGGTCACCGTTTGGTCACCGAGCATTTTTAAGTGATTTTTTACAGACGTAAAAAAGCCCGCAATTGCTTGCGGGCTTTTCTATTTGGCTCCTCCTGCTGGACTTGAACCAGCGACATACGGATTAACAGTCCGCCGTTCTACCGACTGAACTAAGGAGGAATTGTTTGGAGCAGGCAGCGGGAATCGAACCCGCATCATCAGCTTGGAAGGCTGAGGTAATAGCCATTATACGATGCCTGCTTTGCATTACAGCAAAGAATGGTGGTGGGGGAAGGATTCGAACCTTCGAAGGCAGTGCAAGCAGATTTACAATCTGCTCCCTTTGACCACTCGGGAACCCCACCGAAATAATGGTGCCGACTACCGGAGTCGAACTGGTGACCTACTGATTACAAGTCAGTTGCTCTACCTACTGAGCTAAGTCGGCACAAAAATTTCGTTTTATCATCAAGCCAAAGCTTAACAATTAAATATGGCGGAGAGATAGGGATTTGAACCCTAGATACGCTATTAACGTATGCCGGTTTTCAAGTACAGTGCTTTCAACCACTCAGCCATCTCTCCTAAGTGCGAAGAATAATATCGACCTAACTTGCTGCTGTAAAGGGAAAAATTCGAAAATAAGTTTAGGTAGTCACTTTTCAACCAAATATCGATATCTTACTCAAAAAAACAACTACAGCCTTGATTATAAAAAATATTTATTGTTGCTATCTCCTTCAACAATAATGATATTCCGAAACAAAATTTTAAATACTCTGTCCATGATATGGGCTCATAAATAAAACACCCCGATAGCAACGCTTCGGGGTGTCGTTAGTTAACTATTTATTCGAATGAAAATAAATTAAATTTGTTTCCAAGGATCTCCAGCATCAGGTTTATTTCCTGTCGTCCACCATTTCGCTTGGTATTCACTACCTTGATAGCTTACCTTGTCGCCACCAACGTAGATTGCACTTGCATCCCATGCTGGCGAGCCTGTTACAGGCGGATCCACAGGTTCTACAGGATCGACTGGCTCAACTGGGTCGATAGGTGGTTCTACAGGATCAACCGGGTCAACAGGATCTACTGGTGGCTCTACAGGGTCAACCGGATCTGGCGTTACAGGAGTACCACTTTCTAGAGCCCAAGGGCCGCCACTTGCAGGGTTATCGCCTTGTGTCCACCACTTGGCTTTATAGACAGCACCTTGATAACTCACTTTATCGCCGCCAACATAAACTTTATTGCTTTCCCATGTAGCAACGCCATCAACTGGTGGGTCTACAGGATCAACTGGCTTGTCTGTGTCTGGTAATTTATCAACCACACGAACATCCGGCCAATTGGCGTGTGAGCCATAGAAGTTTTCTACACATTTTTCGTAGTCACCTTCAACTAGCGCAGAATAAGCCGTTTGGAAACCGACTAACTCACACTCAAATGAAACACCACCCGGGCGATCTGAGTAATATTTCCAGTTTGCATCCCAGTTGGTATAAAGCACATCGGTTGCACCATTAAGGTTTAAACTTCCGTAGGGTGTTTGCTGCCAACAGGTATTTTTCTCATCAGCAGCAATCGCAATTTCGTAATGCTCTGCTAAGCCTTCCCAGTAACGAATACGGTTAACAGGTTGACCTTTGTCTTTATTCTGCTCACCACATTCAATACCACCATTGATCACGTTAATAGTCGTACCAAAGCCATAGGTAATACCCGCATCTAATTCACGTTGTGATGGTTTCCAAGTACGGTCAATCACGTGCAACATGGCAGGTTTTGGCGCTTGCGGTGTTAAGAAGAACCAGATGGCAGAAGCGAGGTTTAACCAAGAATCGGCGACTAAACCTGGATCATTCAGTAACACAGTTGCATCACCGTCAAACATCACTTCAGAGAAGGCACCATAGTTAAAGTGATAAGAAAGCTGTTTTGCGCCTCGTCCAAAGTAGCCCTGACCATCAGAACACGGCCAACGTTTGTTTTGCCAATCGTTTTGTCCACAGCCTGTGGTATAACCCGCTTGACCTTCAGACCACCCCATTTCACGCACATGCACTAGTGCTTGCTGCCACTCTTCCAGTGCTAGTGGGTTATCTGAGTAGTTGTCTTTACTAATATGACCGCCTGTTTCTTGCGAAAAGTGAGCAAAAGCCGTCACGATAGAAGTTTTACAAATCTTGTCAGCATCTCGACCATCGGTGTAGTCGCCACAGAACGCAGGGAATTTACCAATCGCACGTAAGAAACGAGTATAGGTATATTCAGGTGCCGCCATTTGAGTTAGGAAGTTCCACTCAGTTTCAGGGAACACGCGCTCAACGCGTTTTACGTTATCAGGGTTGGTTGCAGCATCAGGATAGATAGCTTCTACAACAGTATTAGGGCGAGTCTCTAAAGCTTTGGCCCATACGTCATACATAGGATCGGCAGTTTTAGCATCTTCTGCTGCTTTAATCTCTGAACGCTCAATAATATAACCGCCCGGATTTTCAGGATCTGGCTGAGGATTCATGGCATAACTGCTTGTTGCAGTGAAACCCGCCAGCAGTAACGCTATTGGAGTTATTTTCGTCATTATTAATTCCTTTTAGAATACGATTTCGCTATCTTTCAGAACTAAAATAAGCCTTAAATACCAACCAAACTGCTTAATAAGAGTAACGCTATATATTTTAATGTTTAAAAACTCATTTTAGTTATCAATATATATAAGCGATACATTTTGAGCGGCAATTTTTAAATGTTAAAAGCGTGTTATGAGACGTACTTTTATGTACCTTGCAATAATGGCACAACTTTAATACTCACCAATATCACACTCTACACAATTATTTATAACATCATGGTGATACAAATAGTCTACGTTACTATTGATTTAGATTTATAATTCAAAAGACAGGAAACACAAGCAAGTAATTGATTTTATTTGTAAATAAAACACACCAAAACAATCCAATATACAACAAAACTAATAAAAACAAGCTTCACATTACAAATCGAGAACCAAGATCACTACTATTTTTTTGAACCACTATCGCTATAGTTTCTCGCTCATAAAACAATAAATAATTATATTAGTAATATAGAAAGATGATCAGTGCGATTATTTACAAAGTAATAGTCTGTAAATAATAGAGGAACATTGAGCTGACACGTAAAAATACAAAATAATACGCGCAGATTTTGAATGGGCTTAATACAAACAGTAATCTAAAATAACTATTATTAAGAAATCGATAGGAGCAATTATTATGATAAGTTGTCATCAGCACGATTACATTGAAATTGCCTGTATGCTCCACCTAAATATCAGCCTTACTTACAGAAATGGTGAAACCGTAACGGGTATTGCGCAAGATACTTGCTATAACGCTCAACGTGAAGAATGTATTGAGCTAAGAGTGGATAATGCGGTATCGACTATCGTGTTAGATCATCTTGCTTCTATGCATGCCAATACAGCAAACCCGCATTTTGATACCATTAATTTTTAAATTTACATTGTAAATAATGGCTAAAAATCATCTAAAGAATAAAGAAAAAGGAGACTCAATTGCTTGAGTCTCCTTGTATTTAGTTAAAAAACTTAAATATACCGTTTAACATATTTAAGTTATTTATAGGTAAATGACATCTCACCATCTGAATCAGTATAAAGTGCAGCTTTTGATTGTTTAATTAACTGTGCAGCGTATGAAGGAGTAACAGCACGTAATTCGCCTTTAGCTGAAACAAACTCACCTTCCCATGCAACATCACGGTATTTACCAGCTTCTAAAATTTCTACTACTACTTTCATAATTACTGCACCTTAAATCAAAATATTAAATAGCGACGGAATCGTATGCCCCGTTGATGTTTTTAATTTAGCAAGTTTCGATTATTTGTCATCATAGTAAAAATGAAACGTTAGTTATTCATAAATGGAGCATTAAGAAAAACTGAACGAAATGCTTAATTAGTTTCAATTCTTGTTTATATAATCACTTATCCCACAACACCGAAGTTTTAACATAACCAATTGAATATTAATAAATAAATCGACATCACATTGTTTCAATAGCATTATAAAAAATACGGTTAAATCGGGTAAATAATCAATTCACTTGTATGTAATAGGTGTTTTCATTGATGAATAAAATGCAAGATTGCATTTATGATCTTTTCAATAACCCATTTTTGGTCTTCGCCTGTGCAATATCGGTCTTGATGCTGAGTAAGAAATAAAAAGGGCAACCTCAGTTACCCTTTCTTATGCTCAAACATTGCTATCAAAGCGCCATTACAAAGACCAATGATCAAAATAGATATGGTTTGCCTGCCAATCGACTTTCTCTTGATTATCAGCAAGCAAGTATTTTGCAACGGTGAAAGCAAATTCAAAGCTCACACCTAAACCTCGTCCTGTAATGAAGTTATCAGCAACTACCACTTTCTCTAGCTGGAAATCCCCATCTTCAAATTTATCAGCCAATTTATCACCCGTAGTATAAGGACGACCTTGCAATAAATGGTGTGCTGCTAGCACTTTGGCTCCCGATGAGCATAAAGCACAAATGTACTTATTCGCTTCAATATGTCGCTTTAGAAAAGCAATCACATTCGGGTTTGCTGATAGATTATCGGTTCCTTGTGGGCCGCCCGGCATCATGACAGCATCGTAAGTGTCATCAAACTTATCAACTAAGGTAAAGTCTGCGGTGATTTTGGTGTTAAAGTAAGTATTGAGCGCTGTGGTTTCCATGCACGATAGCACGTCAACCTCGATGTCTAATCGACGCATGATATCGATAAAGACAACCGCTTCCCCTTCTTCAAAACCATCAGCCAATAACACAGCAACACGTTTAGTTTCAGACATTTCACTCTCCTACTGCTGAGTTAACTTCACCGCTTCACGTACGTTGCGAGCAATGCTATCCCAATCATGGGCATTTATCGCAGTCGTTGGTGCAATCCATGTTCCGCCACAAGCGACTACTTGAGGAATGGCTAAGTAATCCAATAGGTTTTGTGGATTTACCCCACCTGTTGGCATCAACTCAATTTGACTATATGGACCAGTTAAGGATTTAAGCATGTTAATGCCACCAGAAGCTTCTGCTGGAAAGAATTTTAGCGCTGTTACACCAAGCTCTAACGCTTGTTCAACAAGGCTTGGATTATTCACACCCGGGATCATCTTAATATTGTTTTCAATACAATATTTCACTGTAGTTGGGTTAAACCCTGGGCTAATAACAAAATCAGCACCCGCCTCAATTGCTGCATCGACTTGCTCTTTAGTTAATACCGTTCCTGCACACAACACAATCTCAGGGAACGCTTCACGAATGCGACGAATCGATTCTGCAGCAGCGGCTGTTCTAAACGTAATTTCAGCCGCAGGCAGACCGTTTTCAACTAATACTTTGGCTAACGGCACCGCATCATCGGCATTATCAATTTGGATCACTGGCATTACTTTTAAATCACGTAATTTTGCTATCCATGCTTGAGTCATCATAAGTTTTCATCCATCAATTTTGTTAAAGAACGCGTATAAGTTTCAGGGATCACCGCCCCTTTATGCTGAATCACTTGTGCTGCAAGCTGGTTACCCCAGTGACAACATTCACTCATTGGCATACCTAATGCCCAAGCAGCTAAGAATGCAGCATTAAATGAGTCGCCTGCGGCAGTAGTATCAACAATATTATCAACCACATTGCCTTGAACAATGCCCGACTGTCCGAGTTCGAACCACTGCGCACCGTCTTTACCTAACTTCACCACCACTTGTTCAACATTGGATAAGCGCTTGGCAATCACATCAGGTGAGCTATTAACGGTGCCATGAAGTAGATCTTCATCATCAGCCGTTACCAGCGCAATATCTGCCAAACTATAGAGCTGAGACATCCACTCATGCGCATTTTGTCGGCTGCGCCATAAACGAGGGCGATAGTTAGAATCGATAGCGATTTTCACCCCAGCGTTGCGCACATCAGCTAATGCTGCAAGTAACTTCATCTTGCCGTGATCAGGTAAAATCGCTAGCGAGATCCCAGATAAGTACACTAAATCACAGCTTTTCATATACTCAACAGCTGTACGAAATTGGGGATGATCGCACATTTGTCGAGCTGCTGAATCATTACGCCAATAGTGGAAACTGCGCTCACCATTTGGGTCGATTTCAATGGCATACATGCCCGGTAATTTGTGGGTTTCACGCAGCACATAATCACAATTGATCCTTTCTTTTTGCCAAGCATGGATCATGTGATTACTGTAATTATCAAGGCCAAGTGCGGTGATATAGGTCGGAGCAAGTTGCGGTAATAGGCGAGATAAATAAATAGCGGTATTTAATGTATCACCGCCAAAACGCTGCTCTTGTTGGCCGAATGGCTGACCACTAAATTCAATCATACACTCGCCAATAATCGCGACTTTTTTTGAGAGTGACTGGAGTGATTCCATGATTTTCTCCAATGCAGAAATAAAAAAAGCTATGTTTAACGAATTATGGGGGAAGTTAAACATAGCTAATAACGGGCGCTAAGCGCATTCGTTCAGTCTGAGTTTCATTTAGTTTCGATAACCATGAAAGGGTGACTCAGTTGTTACAGCTTACCTTCACTACCACAAACGCGGATCTTATCTAGCACGACTTGTTTCATCGCGTTTTTGCCCGGAATGATGTAATGACGAGGATCGTTAGCTTTCGGATTTTCAATAAAGTACTGCTTTACTGCATCTGAAAACGCGATCTTAAGCTCAGTTGCTACATTCACTTTAGTAATACCCAACTCAATGCAGCGACGCACATCGGCATCTGGCACACCTGATGCACCATGCAGCACTAATGGCGTATCAGTTTTACTGCGAATAATGCCTAAACGGTCGAAATCAAGGCGTGGCACTTCTTTGTACATGCCGTGAGCCGTACCGATAGCAATGGCCAATGAATCAACACCTGTTGCACGAATAAACTCAACAGCAGCATCCGGATCGGTATATAGCGCATCTTTCTCATCAACGATTAAATCGTCTTCTTGTCCACCTAGGCGACCAAGCTCTGCTTCAACCGAGCAATCCCAACGGTGACAAAACTCAACCACTTGGCGAGTTAGGGCGATATTTTCTTCAAAACTATGGTGAGAGCCATCAATCATAGCTGACTTAATACCCGCCTCTACTTTTTGGCGAATATCAGAAAAAGACTCATGGTGATCAAGATGTAGTGAAATTGGCATTTCATAACGCTTTGCCGCTTCCTTACAAATACCAACCAGATAGTCCGTACCTGCATAGCTGTAGGTACCTGGCGTCCCAGCCAAAATAACAGGAGAACGCATCTCGGCAGCGGTTTCGACAACTACTTGCACCGTCTCAAGATTATGAATATTAAACGCAGGGACAGCGTAGCCACCCAATTGCGCTTTGTGCAGCATTTCGCGAGATGAAACCAAAAACATAGAAAACCTCAATCCTTCGTTAACTTTCGATGAAGATATTATTCGAAAATAAATGTAAATAAAGAGCTATTGATCACATATCGACTTTCAAATCGAAAACAAGTAATAAAATAAAGATAAAAACACTTTCGTTAACTTACGAAATAACCAAAAAGGACTAAATGACAACGTAGATAAAAAGAACAAAGCGGATAAAGCGCAATAAAAAACCGAAGCAGAGCAGCACCCAACTTCGGTTGTTTTATTTATGCGTTAGGATGTGGCTTAAAAGAAATGCGACATCTTTGAGCTATAGCTGGTGATCCCTTTGCGCAATAAGTTGTTTTTAGGTCGCTCTGCTCGGCCTAATAGCATTTCGAGGGCTTTATTGGCATAAGACTGAGACTCTAACCGACGTGATAACGGATCTTGCTGCTCGGTATATTCCTGTTTAAACGTCACCACAATTTCTTGAGTTTCAGCAATGCCTTTAACATTGGCTTGGATTGCTTCAATATCAAAATCATAGCTTTGCTGCTCTATCATTAGCGGACTTTCTTCTGCTTGCCATAGTTGACAACGATTCCCCATATATAACGCGATAATTAACCCACGCATCGACCAAAAACTGCTGGCAGGTCCACTATAGTTATCCACTAAACGTCCATCATCATGGAATAAACCTTGGGTTGGCGCGCCATACTGCATCGCGCCATTACCGATGAAGTAATTCAGGTTTAAGCGAAAAGCCCGTTTCGCTTCACCCATTGAAATTGCAGAGCTATGTTGATCAACCGCTGCTAACAAAGGCGCTGCAGCAGCTAAGCGATAACAAGCACTGCGACCAAAGAAAGGTAAGCCTTGCGGGGTAAAGAAATAACGATAACCTTCGACAAAGTCACTCAACGATTGATGGATAAATTCAGGGTCGAAATTAGAGTCAATTTGATCAAGCCAATAGAGCGAGTAGTGAAATCCCCATGCGTTGTAGTAATCATAATTGCCTTTAGCACCATCGCGGAACCAGCCATCACCGACAAAAAACACTTTAATACGTTGGTATTTATCGTGATCGATACAGTCTTCACCCGTCAGGGCTTTTAGAACAAACTGCACCGTTAATGGAAATAAGTGCCAGTTATTATCGACCGTTATTAAGCTATTCACTTGCTTAAACCATCGGCTTACCTGCTGCTGCTCAGCCTCGCTATAGTGCTGCCACACCCACTCTTTTGATAGCCATAACGCGAGTGCTAGATCGGCTGATTCACACACCCGCTGATCGCAATCATGTAATACGCCCCAATAGCCGGGATGCTTAGGATCAGTTCCCGCCAGAAATGCTTGAGAGAGCACTTTAACGACATCAATGCGTTGTCCATCTAACCCGCTCATCTGTGATTCATGGCTAAAATACAGCCATGCCGCCAATACAGGTAATACTCGGCTTACGCCTTCCACGGCATCGGTTCGGGCGCTTTGCTGGCTTGGTCTACCTGGGTAATAAGCATGGCTATGATCCCAAACGCTATAGTGACAAAACGCTTCCGTCACATACTTCGCTAAGTTATCGCATAACAATTTGAGATCGGTTTGTTGCTGAAATAATGCCTGTAATTGCTGATCATGCTTATCATAAGCAGGCTTTTTCATTTTTAAGCGGATCAAACGCTGCTTAAACAAATGCCAATACATCTTCGCATCTGGATGTTCATAAGGCACTTTCGGACGCTCAGTAGCAACAATGTGTTTAATTCGAGATTCAATATGCTCAGAAGAAGAAGTTGAAGGCTGTTTTTCAGGTGTTTTCGTCGTCATTTGTATTTCCTTCCATGACATATAATCAAAGCGACTTAAAAAATAATGAAGAATAAAAAAGATGGATCCGTCACTTATAAACGAAACAAAAAGAAAGCCATGCTCGTTGTCATGGCTTTCTTGGTTTAATCACATCACTTCTGCGCTAATGTTGGTGCAGGTTTAGCTGACTCAGTTAACACATGGTAGCGATCTTGTCCCCATGCCACAGGTTTAGGCTTGTTTTTGATCCAGTCATAAAATGCATTTTTCATTTCAGTGACTTTCTCTGGGTGTTTGGTCGCTAAATCTTGTGACTCTGACGGATCTAACTTGTCATTAAACAATTTCACCTTATTTGAGCCATCATCGTAGAAATACAATGCCCAATCTTGATCACGTATTGCCCATGAGCCTTTTGATAGTTTTTCAAGGTTTGGATTATTCGGGATCGTATCGCTTTCGTATGTGATCCACTTCCAGTAACCGTACCAAAAACCATCATTTTCTTCGCTGTAGTGCTTAGCACCCGGACCTGCCCAGTAAATATAATCATGCGGTGATTGCTCGGCTTTGCCAGCCAGTACCGGCATGATGTCTTGACCATCAACTTTCATATCTTGTGGGATCGTAATACCTGCTGCTGTTAGTGCTGTTGGCAGAATATCAAGTGCTGAAATTAAGGTATCGCTCTTGCCACCAGCAGGGATATGTTTAGGCCAAGATGCGACGAACGGTACACGTACCCCACCGTTATACATCTGTCCTTTATAGCCACGATCCATGCCGTTCATTGGCATTGGTGATTCATGTACCGCACCGTTATCAGACAAGAAGAAGATCAAGGTATTCTCTAGCTCGCCTTTTTGTTTAAGCAGATCCATGATCTGACCTAAACCTTCATCTGCAGCATTGATTGCAGCAAAATATTTATCAGCTTCAACGTTACCAGTATTAAATCGATCCATGTATTTTGCAGGTGACGCTTGCTCTAGTGGAATATGCGGCACGCTGTAAGCAAGGTTAATGAAGAACGGCTTATCGCCACTTTGCTCAATGAAATTCAGGGTTTCATTAGTTAGGTTATGGGTCAAATACCCCGGCGCAGGAATGTTCTTACCGTTTTGATAAATTGCAGGTGAATTCCACAGCGCAGCGCCCGATGCATAGAAGCTATAGGAGTAATCAAAACCGCGCTCTTCGGGGCCAAAACCTTCACCGACCACCGGAATTTGAATATCGTGATAGTCACGAGTTTGCGCTTCTGCTGCAACTTTATTTTTACTGGCTATTTTCGCATTGTGCCACTTACCAATGTTGGCAGTGCGATAGCCATTTTCTTGAAATAATGCAGGCAATAATTTGATGTCGAGTGGAATCCCCTGCAACGCATCATCATTACTGTAAGTGCCAAAGCTCGTTGGGTAACGACCCGTGAAAATACCAGCACGAGAAGGGCCACACACAGGATGCGCCACAAAAGCATTGGTCATCTTCACCCCGTTTTGCGCCAGCTGTGCCACATTTGGCATTGCTCGTTTAGCCGCATCAATCATCTTATCGAGATCGCCTTGATAACGTGCAGGCACAGGGCGTTTAGCTAACTCCGCTTTATCTAAACTGTCTAAAGCAAAATCTAACTGACCCGTACCTAAGTCATCCATGATCACTAACAACACGTTTGGTTGCTCGGCAGGTTTAGCGGCAAAGGTGGTAACCAGTGCGACAACACATGCTGTGGCAACTAAACTGGCAACCACTGTCTTCTTCATCGAGGACAGATCCATGATTCACTCCTTGTCTCAATCGTTATTAATATTGGATTAATTGTTTATTTATAAGGTGTTACAAAAACAGGATGTTACGAGAAAGCATGTTGACCACGAGCATGGGCAATCATCGGTAAGGCATCGGCGGCCGTTCCCCCTTGCCGGATTGCTTGGCTCATTAAGTGCATTGCAGGTGCAGTATGACGGAAGATCTTTTGATACGACGGGCACAAGTAATTGTGTTTATGTTTTTGCCCATCTTGCTGAACAATACGGTGTTTCGGGCAGCCGCCATAGCATAAACCATGGACTTCACAGCTTTGGCACTGCTCGGTTAATTTAGCGGACTTAGCTTGTCCAAAACGTTGTTGTTGTTTACTGGTTGCCATCTTAGTTAATGACAGTTCAGCCACATTCCCTAAACGGTTAGCCGGATAAACATAGTGATCACAGGAATAAACATCGCCATTAGCTTCAATCACCATCGCTTGACCACAGTTTTTCGACTGCACACACACCGATGCGGGATAACCTAACCACGTCGCTAATACGCTATCAAACATACGCACATAGATTGTGCCTACGTCTTCTTTAAGCCATTCATCAAAAACCTCGGTCATGAACTGACCATAGCCATGAGAAGGGACTGAGAAGTAAGTTAATGGTGCATCTTTGGCGGTTGCGTAATGATGAGATGAGCCCTGTGCAGAGCCTTCCACTTCAACAATGGGAATAAACTGTAAATGACGAGCACCTAATGATTTTAAAAACTGATAAGTCTGAGCGCCTTTATCCCAGTTCTGATCATTAATCACCGTGAGGACGTTAAATTCCACTTGATACTCAATCAAATATTCAATGGCACGCTTTACCCGTTCAAAGGTCGGTTTACCATTGACTGAAATACGGTATTTATCATGAATGTCAGGTGTACCATCGATAGATACCCCAATTAAAAACTGATTGTCGGCAAAAAATTGCGCCCACTGTTTATTGATAGCAACAGCATTGGTTTGAAAACTATTGGTGATGGTTTTGCCGTTGGCATATTGACGCTGGTATTTCACCACATTGCGGTAGAAATCAATCCCAGCAAGCGTTGGCTCTCCGCCTTGCCATGAAAAGTCAATCTGATCGCTATCTTGCGAGGCAATATAATCACGAATATAACGTTTTAAAACATGCTCAGGCATCACATCTGGTTGTTGAGACCCAGTGCTTCCACATCCGCTCACTTCATCGAGCATCGCTTCTTTTTCGAGATAAAAGCAATATTCACATTTTAAGTTACAGCGATAACTGGTTGGTTTTGCCATCATGTGAAAGCGTGCTGCTGTCATGTTCTTTCCTTTTCTTACTTATCCTTTCATAATGCCGCTATATTACGAAAGAATACGAAAGATAAAGCAGATAAAGATCACAACAACAAAAACAAATGAAAGTTAAATGCTATTTCTTTTTTAGAATTGAAAGCCAAGGGAATACTAGTAATTCCAGTTATCTATCCCCTAGACAAAAGTGCAACTTAACTCTGCAACAAAAGCACTCGTAAGCTGCGATGGAAAAGCATATAAAACCATTTTTTCATTCTATTGTTATGCCCTTCATACTCGCTCTACTGTTCAGCCTTTCCTCGAACCTCGATAACTTTGTTATTGGTTTTTCTTATGGCGTACAAAACAAACGTATTGCCTTAGTGCCCAATATGATTATTGCGCTGATCACAGCCGTCGTAACTTACCTTTCAATGGTATTAGGGCAATGGTTAACCCATTTGATCTCGCATCAAGAATCATCAGATATTGGTTCGATTGTTTTTATCGGACTTGGGCTCTGGTCTATTGGTAATAGCTTCTCGAACAATAAAAAAACACGCCATGACGACACCAAAGAGCTTGGGATCAAAGCCGCAGTAGGGTTAGGAATATTACTATCAATCAATAATATTGGTGTGGGGATACTAGGGAGTGTGTCTCGACTTAATATCAACTTAATAACAATACTGACGTTTATTACCAGTATCTTACTGACTTATCTTGGCAACCATTTAGGCAACAATGTGATCGGAAAATGGCTAGGTAAATATAACGATTTAGTATCAGGACTATTACTAGTGATATTAGGCTTACTGTCTTTCTTTTATGCACTCTAATCTAAAAAATGGAGCTGGTTTGCCAGCTCCATCTTTCATTGCTATTTCACCGTAAAGGCATAGCTGCGACCTTTTAATCCAGTCACATCAATTAATAGCGTGCGGCGATCGCCAAGTTGTAAGCGCTGCTCTGGATCAGACTTAATCTTCACCTAGCTTTTTAAACTCAAGTTCAAGCAAGGTTTGCATTTGTAGCGGATCGCTTATCGCAATATGATGCTCGCCATCGTCTTTCTCCACCATTAAGGCCATTTTACCTACAGCGGTGATCTGCGATGTGATCTCAACCGCTTGTGGTTGCCAAACATTAGCAGCAATCACTTTGTCTTCTTTGTTTTTAATAATATGGGCAACGTCATCTTGTCTGAATACCTTGATTGGCTTTTCTTCAACAAACTCAGCGATATCATCAAGATCGCTATCAGGTAGCACAACATAAGCGTAGCCATCATGGGCTGGTGAATGATCTATGGTTGCCGTGACAAATTCAGCACTAACATCGCCTGTTTTAGTGCCGATCTCGCTCCAATTACCTTGGCGAACTTCGCGTTTTACCGCCAATTCAGTCGGGGTTAAGAACACATAACCTAACGCACTATCTTCCAACGTTGGATTATCAATCAGCAAACTTTTCACTGTTGGGTTCTGAGCCGCTTGCCATTTCACCCCATTGACCAAGATATCGGTTTGCCCCTGTTCCGAAAGCTTGCGATTAGCAACCGTGGTCGTAACATTCGCTCCTATACTCGATTCAATATTCGAGCCTAGCATCACCACCATATCTTCAAACATAAACCACGATTTTTTAGCCGTTAAGGTGTCGTTCCAGTTAGAAAAATCCATCCCAGCACTACCAGCATCGTCTAATTTTACCGAGCCAACCCACTCCATTTGTGATTTACGACCACCAGCAATTTGGTTACGTTGGCCTTCACAATCACTCATGACTTGATCATCAACCGTAGTGCCTGACAAACGATAGCTATCAATGGCTGACCAGTAATTATGGTAATGATCGAGCTGCTGGTTATAGAAATAACCCATGCCATCACCAGTAAACCAACCTTTGCGGTTTTCGTTATTCATACATTCAAAGTTACCTAAACGACTTGAATGCATTGCAAGGCTAAATGCCCAATCATCGGTACGATAGACCACGCGATCCATTGCAGGGAAAGCGAAAAAGCCCTGTTGATTATCTTTTGCAACAATCGTTTCATCTTGAACTAATTGCTGTGCTTTTTGATAGTTACCAACGTGATTCAGTGATTCAAAGAAATCGATATACGTATCTTGGCTGATCTGGGTTTTAATTAGCTGTTTGAGCGGCGTGACATACTGTGCAGGTGCACCATCAATATAATGAAGTAGCGATGCTAATACGTTATGACCAACATCATGTCCTTGCTCTTGAGGGCGAGAAATAGCACGACCATTAACAAACTCCATCATGGTGCCGCGATAAAGCAATGGTGCATAACTCTTAAAGATTAATGGATAGATCTCTTGTAATTTAGGATCGGTAACTTGCCACTGAGTATTGGCAACTAGGCTCATTTGCGCCCCTAAACCACCCAGTAACACATTGCCGTAAGTACCGTTATAGGCAATATCGTAATGCTGTAAGAAGCTACCATCTTGATAGAAACCATCGCTTTGTTCGACATAGTTAACCACTGGAGAAAGCGCATTGATCGCTGCGGTAATTTCGGTACTGTCGTTCGCTAAAATCCCACGTAATAACACCACTAGGGTATTGTCGGTACGGTTGCCACCTGTTGATTCACGGTAATGAGGATTACTTGATGTATCAGCCCCAGGCCCTGCACCTAAATGAGTTGGAAGCGGAGTAAAGTAGCGAGTGGCATCAAGATAAGAGGCAATCAAGGCTGGCGGAAGCTGCTCATATAGCACCACGAGAATATTATGGATATCTTTTGGCGTCCCTAGCTCCCAATGCCACCAGTTCCCCCACTCTTTCACACCCACTTTGTAGTAATGCTGATTTAAGAAGGTTAAACCATCAATGATCGCTTCAAGTAACTGCGGATTATGTTGCAGTGCGCCATCACGTAATTGATACGCTTTCGCCATAATAAAAAGGCGTTGATAGGAAGTACGTAAGTTTGCCCCTAATACTTTTTTACCGGCTTCGGTTTGATCATCAAGCGCCAAATCATTCCACAATGAAACTCGACCAGCATCAGTATTAATACTGTCCCAATGCTTTTGAGCGCCATTATTGGTTGTGATCACCATTTGCTTTAGCTTGTCATCGAAAGCAGCATCCGGCGCACCTAAAAAGCTTTCTGACCACTTTAAACGCAATTGCTGAAAAGCTTCTTGTTCAGATGGTGTCGTTTGCAAGCTAGAGACTTGGAAAGTCGCTGCTTGATCAGTAGGTTGATGCAATGCCACATTGTTAACCGTTGCCGAAACAACACTTGGAGTAATAGCAAGAGCAATAGAGACAGAGAGTAGGGATAACGTTTTCATTATAAGTCCTTTTGTTTTTATTTTGTCGATAAAAAATAACAAAAGAAAGAAAACGAAACACAACGAAGATCAATGTTTTGCTTTTAACATAAAAACAAAAATCGTTATCGGACAACATATCACAATCGAAAATAGTGACAGAGAATAAACGAAAATAGCTTCATGTTATTACCACCTAATTTAATAAAGCTCCCCTCTTAAAAAAACAGAAAAGCCGATGGCGATAACGAAAACGTTATATCCATCGGCTCAATTTACCTAGCCTTTAAAACTGATCTTTTTATATTAATTCACTAATTCAGCAACAGCCGTGGCAGCCAATAAAAACGCCCCTGCGCCGTAATCAATATTATGTTCAAACTGTACATCACGAGGGTTAAATGCTGGAAGCTGTACCCAACCAATCATGCCGTTATCGTGAATACAGGTTTGTAGCGCTGCCCATGCTTTTTCAACTACAGGTAAATAGGTTTCAGCATCTAATAAGCCTTGCTTGATACCCCACGCTAAACCGTAAACAAATAAGGCAGTCGCACTGCTCTCTTTGGCAGGATAGCTTTGTGGATCTAATAAGCTGGTACGCCAAAAACCGTCTGCTTGCTGGTATTTAATCACTTCAGCGGCTAAGTCAGTAAATAGCGCTAAGTAACGCTCACGCTCGGCATAATCTTCTGGCATACGAGCCATTAAACGAGGAACGGCTGCTAATACCCAACCAATACCACGGCTCCAAAAGACTTTTTCACCATTCGCTTCACGTAATTCACTGCTTTTGCCATCTGGGATATAGCGATAGTCACGGTAAAACAGCCCTGTTTCAGGATCTTTTAAGTGCTCAACTGAATCCCAGAAAGCGGTATTCATGTAATCTAAATATTTAGTCTCACCAGTCACTTGCGTCAGTGCGGCAAAACTTGGTGGAGCCATAAACAGAGAATCACACCACCACCAATCTTTACGTCCTTGCTCTGGGGTGTTCACCATTACATCTAACGCTTTAATGGTTGGCTCTAATGCTTCTGGTTGATTCACCACAGGGTAAACATCAAGGTAAGCCTGACAGCAAATATGATCATCAGCGAAACGATCATTAGGGCCAGTTCTAAAGCCTGTATGCAAGGTGTAATTCATCACCCCATCAAGGTATTCCGTATCGTCAGTTGCCAACCATGCTGCTGACACACATGACCAAAATACCCCACGTTCCCAATCAGTATCTTTAATGAAGCGAGTTTTACCACTGCGACGTACCACGCTACGGGTTTGGTTTTGTGCTTGGTAACGGTAAACACGTTTCATTGCCGTCAAAATATCTTGTTTTGATCCTAATGCCGTCATCATGCATCTCCTTAACGTGCTAACCAGCCACCATCAACTGCAATGGTGTAACCATTAATGTAATCACTTGCGCTTGATGCTAAGAAAACTGCTGGGCCTTCTAGATCAGACGGTAAGCCCCAACGACTTGCAGGAATACGCTCTAAAATAGCCGCATTACGCGCTTCATCAGCACGCAGCGCTTCAGTATTATCAGTCGCCATATAACCTGGGGCAATCGCATTCACATTAATGTTGTACTGCGCAAGCTCTGTTGCCAACGCACGGGTTAAGCCCATCACCGCTGATTTACTTGCTGTGTATGACGGCACACGAATACCACCTTGGAATGACAACATAGATGCAATATTGATGATCTTGCCGCCATTACCTTGCTCAACAAAACGTTTAGCCACAGCTTGCGATAAGAAGAACAATGTCTTTTGGTTAATGTTGATCACATCATCCCAATCACTTTCTGAGAACTTAAGTAAATCTTCACGGCGGATAATGCCTGCGTTGTTAATTAAGATATCTACTTTGCCCATCACTTCGACAGCTTCTGCCACAATCGCTTCTAGGCGATCTTGCTGCATTAAATTCGCTGTGATGTAGTGAAATTTACGACCTAACGCTTCCACTTGCGCTTGTGTTTCAGGCGCTGCTTGATGACCAATACCCACGATGTCAGCACCCGCTTTCGCTAAACCTAGCGCCATGCCTTGACCTAAGCCTGTATTACAACCTGTAACGATGGCAACTTTACCTGTTAAATCAAATAGATTATTCATGTTAAATCCTTTTTGAAGATGCAAAGTCCCGACCAAGCCATCATTATGACTTAGCTATGCTTTGCATCTCGTTTTAATCAGTAATAGAAAGGTGGCGAAAACAGACTTATTTCAAATCAGCCATCGCTACATGGTCCATGTCGTGGAAAGTTTGGTTCTCACCCACCATGCCCCAAATAAAGGTGTAAGCTGCAGTACCCACACCTGAGTGAATAGACCAGCTTGGGCTGATCACCGCTTGTTCATTGCGTACCACAAGGTGGCGTGTTTCTTGTGGCTCACCCATGTAATGGAACACGATGTTGTCTTGGCTCATATCAAAATACAGATACACTTCCATACGGCGTTCATGGGTATGGCAAGGCATGGTATTCCATAGGCTACCCGGTGCTAATTCAGTCATGCCCATTAATAGCTGACAGGTCGGTAATACTGACGGGTGAAGGTATTTGTAAATAGTGCGAACGTTGCAGTTCTCTTGGCTACCGATTTGCTCTGGTGATGCGTCTTCACGGGTGATTTTGCGGGTTGGGTAGCTGTGATGTGCTGGTGCACAGTTTAGGTAAAAACGAGCTGGTTTATCCGCCATCACACTTTCAAAGCGAATATCTTGTGCGCCCATCCCCACATAAATCGCTTCACGTGCACCAATTTCAAAGGTTTCACCATCCACAATCACAAGGCCAGCTTCACCAATATTGATCACACCTAGCTCACGACGCTGCAAAAAGAAATCAACCCCGATCTCTTTACCGCCTTCAAACATAATCGCACTGTCAGTCGGCACAGCCGCGCCAACAATGATGCGATCGATATGGCTGTAAGTTAAGTTGATTTGACCTTCTTGGAACATGTTTTCAATTAAAAACTGCTCACGTAAACCTGCGGTATCAAGTTGCTTTGCATGTTGACTATGAATTGGTTGACGAATTTCCATGTATAACCTCGTACATCATGTTATTCACTCACTCGCTTCTTGAGTGATGAGTGACGATAATCTCGTACCTTGAGCGGTGGCTTATTGCCACTGTCCATCAATCAAGGTCGCTTGAATTTGAAATTGTGGATCTAATAACGCGAAACTGGCGTTGTAACCGGGTTTGATAAAACCTAACTTGTCATCAATCCCTACATATTTAGCTGGCACTGACGTTGCCATTTGCACCGCTTCCCATTCAGGGACACCAACCAGCATAATCATGTTGCGAAGCGCTTGATCTAAGCTGCAAGTACTGCCTGCCAGCGAGCCATCGTCAGTACGAGCTTCACCATTAGTAACGGTGATCATCTGTGCGCCAAGTTGGTACTTACCATCACTTAATCCACCAGCACGCATACAGTCGGTGATTAACGCTAGCTGTTGATAGCCTTTCATTCGATATGCCAGTTGCATCATCACAGGGTGAACATGAATACCATCAGCGATCAGCTCTGCTAGCATGTCGTGAAACATCACCGCCCCAGCACAACCCGGCTCACGATGATGTAAACCACTCATGCCGTTAAATAAATGCACACCACAATCAGCGCCATGTTGATGTGCTGTGGTAACTTGCTCGAAGTTGGCACTGGTGTGCGCAATGGATGTTTTGATCCCTTCGGCAGTTAGCCACTGAATCGCTTCATCTGAACCTTGGTATTCAGGTGCTAATGCCACACGGATCAGTGAATCACCTGCCACTTCTTTTAACTCAGCTAACGCTGCAATGCTTGGTGCTTGTAAATACTGGGTTGGATGCGAGCCTCGATACGCTTCTGTAAAATATGGCCCTTCGAGAAAACTGCCTAATAATTTGGCACCCACTTGCTTTGGTTGCTGACAAAACTCACGTACTTGCTGTAGTGCGTTGATGATATCTTGCCAAGGCGCAGTCACCGTTGTACCAACCCATGCCACCACACCGGTTTTCGGCAAAGCATCAGCAATGGTTTGTAGCGCTTGCGGGGTCGCATCCATCACATCCGCCCCAGCGCGACCGTGAATATGAATATCAATAAAGCCCGGTACTAAGGTTTGCCCTTCAAGCTCAGTTACATCACAATCTAGCGGTTTTGTTTCGGTGATCGCTTCAATTTTTCCATCATTAACAATAACGTACTGATTGTAAGCAATCCCTGTTGGCATAAAAATTCGTTGTGGATGAAGAGCAAATCGCATCATTACAGTCCATCTTCACATTCAAGTTCAGTAGGCTGCTCCATGATGCTATTTAACTCACGGCGCATGTCCTTCATACATGACATACCAATATCCAGTAAGGTATCCACAAGCTCTGTTAACTCAGCATCATCACGCTCAAAAGCAGCATTAGCGATCATCGGTAAGTTCGCGCCACCAATTAGCTCAACATTTGGCGTATCCATCATGATTTCTAATGCACGGTTAGCAGGAGAGCCACCAGGAATATCCGTTAAAATCAGCACTCCATCACCACTATCAACATCTTTCACCGCTTGACGTAATGACTGCTCTAATTCTTGTGTCGACATGCCTTCAACAAAATCAATAAACAGCATTTGCTCTTGTTCACCAGCAATGGCGCGCACCGCCGTTTCCATACCTGAAGCAAAATGAATATGACCCGAAACAACAATACCAATCATGATCCTTTCCTTTGAAAAAGGAGGGGGAGCATTTTCCCCCTCAAACGTATTGGTGATGAACTCACCGTTGATGTGGATGTGTTACAAAATACCGACTAAGTGACCGATAACACTGGCAGCTAGGGTTGAGAAGATCAGCACTGGCGGCTTAGCCCAGAAACCTGTTCCCTTCACCAGCTTGAGCATAAAGAACACTAATGCCAGTGGTAGCAGGTTTGGCATGATCTTATCGAACAGTGCCGATTGCAGCTCGACCACCTTGCCACCCAGTTCGACCGAGGCGGTGGTCTGTACCTTGATAAAGGTGGCGGAGAGCGCACCAATCACGAAGATACCCATAATATTGGCCGCTTTTGCCAGCTTCTCGGTTGAATCACTCATGTTAACCATCGCAGCAGTACCTGCTTTATAGCCCATGAACATCAAACCGAAGTACACTGCAAAGTGAACAATTTGGTACAAGAAGAAGAACACGAACGGACCTGCAATCGAACCTTCCATTGCAATTGACGCACCTAACGCTAGGGTTAATGGCATCAAGGTCATGTGGTCGATAGCATCACCGATACCACCCGTTGGTCCCATACCAGCAACTTTCATTACGTTCACTGTTGATGGCTTTTCTTTGTTCTCTTCCATCGCAATGGCAGTACCAAGTAGGAAGGTGAACAATTTCGGTGACGCATTGAAAAACTGAAGATGGTTCTTTAATGCCTTCGCCAAATCCGCTTTGTTGTTACCGTGGATTTTCTTTAACGCTGGAATAATCGAGTAAGCAAAACCACCAGCCTGCATACGTTCGAAGTTAAAGTTACCTTCCATGAATAAGCCGCGGATTGAACATAACCACAGATCTTTTTTAGTGATCACTTTACGTGGTGTGGTGTCTTGGTATGCATCGATATCATCAACCAAATTGACATGTTGTTCCGTGTTTTTATCGCGAAGTGTGCCCGCAGTGATATCAGATGCCATCTTCAAATTCCTCTACTTGGTTGTTTGAGCCACCGTTGTTTGAACCGCTAAAGAAGTAGTAAAGTGCTGCAATGGATGCGCCGATGATTGCGACAGCCATGATTGGTAGTTTTAAGTACGTTGTCATTACGAAGCCGATGAAGAACACACCTGCCACTTCCTTTGACCACATGATTTTAAGTAACATTGCGAAACCAATCGCAGGAACCATTTTCGCGCCAATACCAAGACCTGTTAGTAACGCTTTTGGTGCATTTTCATCAATCCAGGTTGCTGCATGCTCACCAAAGTAAACAGTGATGAAGGCAACTAAGGCATAGAGCATTGCACGTAACGAAATAGTGGTGATAAGTAGCTTATCGATGCCAGCTGAATCTCCACGCTCTGCATAGCGATCCGCTTTACCCATAGTGAATGATGTCATTGCGAAGAAACCAATCACCAACATCTGCATCAATACCGCAATCGGCATACCGACACCCATTGCCACTTCTGCTGACTGACCCGTCATTACCGCAAAAGCAACCGCAGCAATCGTACCTAGGGTTACATCTGGCGGCTGAGCACCTGCGTTAGGCACTAGGCCTAGCCATGCTAATTCCAGTGTTGCACCAGCGATCAAGCCGATTTGCATGTCACCCATAATAAAGCCAACAACTGGCCCTGTGATCAGCGGACGGTGAATGTTTAATGCGACATCGTATTTATCGATACCACAGAAAAATGCCCATACCGCTACTAACGTAGCTTCTAAAAACATGATTTATTCCTTAATTACACGTTTGGATTAGGCTGTCGCTGTTATGCCGCGCTCATCGCCAGTTCAAGTACATTGATTGGGTTTTGATCCGGTGTGTTTTGAATCGTACACGTCACGCCTTTCGCAACCATACGCTCAAACGCATCGATGTCTTTGTCATCCACAGACACAGTTTTATTAATTTGGCGTTTGCCTTCGTGGTAGTGCATGTTGCCAACATTACAGTGAGTAATTGGCACACCACCTTCCACTAAACGCGCAACGTCAGTTGGGTTATTACAAAGGATGAAGATTTTTTGTTGTGCTGAAGCTTTGTGGATCACATCAATGGTTTTTTGAATAGAGAAGAAACGAACCGCATATTCACCACCTGCTGATGCTTTCATACCCGCCTGCATAAAAGCAGCATTTGGGCCTTCAGCTGCATCGTCATTAGCAACTAGAATAAGGTTTGCACCAGAATGTTTACCCCACGTAATACGAATTTGACCATGTAGCAAACGTTCATCAATTCGTGTCCATACAATATTTGGCGTTGTCATGATTGTTCTACCTTTCGTAATTATTTCAAATAATCATATAAATAATGGATAGTAACTCCTTGTACTACACGGTTAACTTCTCCAGTAGGACATGGGTTATCAGGTGTATTCCCTAACGCAAGTGCGCGGTGGAACGAGTACATTTGCGCATACAGCATGTAAGGGAAAAGTAATTCAACATCCGTCGCGTTTTCCATGCCTTCAACACGAATAACATCAGCACGCGTTTCAAGTTCATCCGCATGTGCCGTAATCGCTACTACTCGAGCAGCAATATTGTCGCGACAAAGTTCAGCTAACAGATCCAGATCATATTTACGGGTATATGGGTCGTTACTAATGAACACCACGATCATAGAGTTCTTATTAACAATTGATTTTGGTCCGTGGCGAAAGCCCAGTGGAGAATCGTAAGTGGCAACCACTTTACCTGCTGTCAACTCCAGTAATTTAAGTGCCGACTCTTGTGCCAATCCTTGTAGACCACCACTGCCTAAGTAAATAACCCTCTCTAGTTCTTGATTAGCAGTATCCTGTATTTTGGTATTCAAATCTTTGATCAAACCCGCAGAACACTTACAAATACTTTCGATTTCTTTCGTGTAAGCGTTGCCATACATTAAAACCGAAAACGCTGCCAGCATCATTGATGAAAAACTTGATGTCATGGCAAAAGATTGATCGTTTGTCTCACTCGGCATTAAAAGTGCAAATGATTGCTTATCATTTTTGCAACGTTTATATAACTGTCCATCAGCATTACAGGTCAGCACTAGGTGGAAACACTCGGCTAATGACTGATTAGCAAGTTCAACTGCCGCCACACTTTCTGGGCTATTACCTGAGCGCGCAAATGACACTAATAAGGTAGGAATATTTTCCGCAAAACACTGATTAGGATTAGACACAATATCGGTTGTTGAAATAGCCTCAACACGACGCTGTAAACGCTGAGAAAGACCTAGCGCTAATGAACGACCAGCAAAAGCTGACGTGCCCGCCCCTGTTAAAATAATGCGCAAGTTCGGATAGCTATAAGCCTTATCCATAAAGCATTTAATTTGCGCTTCACACTCACGTGTAATTGCCGCAGTTTGCGCCCAACAATCTGGTTGTTGGCTTATTTCTTTTGCAGTCCAATAGCCTGATAGCTTTTGTAAATCCGACTCTGAATAACCTAAATACTGTTCCATGTGTTTAAACCTCTACGACTATTTGTTCTGAACATGCTTTTGAATAAGCGCGTAATACTTGACGAATTGTGTCTAATACCAATGAGTTAGGTTCTAACGAGATCAACCCTTCACGAACATGTTGAAACTGCATTGGCATATATTGACTAAGAAGGGGCAACGGAATATCGACCCGAGATAAATTTCTAAATAAGGTGGCTTGCGCCTGATTAATCACATCATCAGGCCAGTAATAACGCATCCGATCACTGAAACTAAAACAACGAGAAAAGCGCTGCTCGGATTCACTGCCGTGGTAATACTTTTGCCAATGCTCTGGCGCTTCACACATGCGAGTTTCGATTAACTCACGCAAATTAGAGCAATGGGCTTTGGGAATAATTTCAGCTTCGATTTCGCACAAATTAAACAGGGCTTCACGCATCGCAAACGTCAGTGCAGGGCCTACTTTTAAAATGGCAAAATGATCACGAACCAGTTCGTTATACGCTTGCTGAGTTTGGTAATCGGTTGAGTGGGCTTCAAACACCATTTGCGGATAATCATCGACAACTTTACTCAGTAAATTTGCTTTTTCTGAGCAATAATCAATAACCCCAATATGATCAAATTCCACCCCAGGTTGCACCACTAAACCAATCACACGCGGCCATATATGACCAATATTGAAAGATTCGAATGCGTTTCGGTGGGTTTCGATTGTTTTCGTTGCAGCTTGCGGTGAAGTGACATCTACCGTATTCAAAGTTTCAGCAGCACCGCCCGGTACTGGTACTTCTGTACCAATCACGTAAACCAAATCACTTGAACCGAAAGTCGCAATTGCTGTGCTTTCAGCAACAACTGCTAGACGTGCCGCGCGCTGTGCCACAATCTCATCAGATAACGGGCTAACATCATCAGCACATGCCATGCTGCAATCTAAATGGATTTTTTTAAAACCAGCACTGACGTAAGCGGCGATCAGATCTTCTGATTTTTGCATTGCCTCTTCAGCAGGCAGATGTTGCCAGCGGTTAGGGCCTAAATGATCGCCACCGAAAATGACGTTAGATGAAGGGAAATCGTAATGCTTGGCTTTCGCTAAAACGAAATTACGAAAGTCCACAGGTGTCATACCTGTATAACCACCAAATTGATCAACTTGGTTGGAAGTCGCTTCGATCAACAATACAGAATTGTCGTTCTGCGCTTGAAGAATAGCTGCGTCAATCACCAGAGGGTGTGCAGAACACACCGCATAAATACCAATCTGGCTTCCAGCTTTGTGACGTTGAACGAGGCTTTGCAGGGTGTTCATTAATTAACTCCACAATCAACATCTGTAATGTGATCATGGAGTTAATGGTCAGTTTTCCTTTTCGACAATAATAACTTCAACTCGCATATCACGAAGACCAGCAAGGTAATCTTCAGGGATACCAGAATCCGTTACCAAGATATCAATATTTCCAAACTCGCGGATCATGTGGCAGCTACGCTTACCAAACTTAGAAGAATCCGCAACCGCAATCACTTGTTCAGAAATTTCACACATCAAGCGATTTAAACTCGCTTCTTGTTCGCTGTGTGTAGTGATACCTGCTCGCAAATCGAAACCATCAACACCTAAAAACACCTTATCAAAGCGGTAATTTTTAAGGCCAGCTTCTGCTTGTGAGCCCGAAAAAGACAGTGCTTCTTTACGAAGAACACCACCTGACATCAAAACCTCAACACCGGGTGCTGAAGACAACTCCATTGCCACATCCAGACCGTTAGTCATGACAACAACATTTTCCATCGCCTTTAAACTGGCGGCGATTTCTCTTGTTGTTGTCCCAGAATCTAGAATGACTGTGTCACCACTATGGATCAGTTGAGCAGCCGCTTTTCCAAGAAGAGATTTAACTCCGGCATTATTACGACGCTTTTCATGAATCGTTAATTCAGCAATCACACCTGAGTTTGGAATTGCAGCGCCATGAGAGCGCACCACATAACCATTCTTTTCTAAGAAACTCAGATCACTGCGAATAGTGACACTTGAGACATTAAATTTTTCGGCGAGATCCTCAACACGGGCTTTACCATCTTGATTAACCACGGTGACGATTTCCATTCGCCTTTCGATTGCACTTTTCACTTTTGTCTCCTTGTGAAACCAAACTACTAGCTTTCATTTGATTTCGAATTCAGCTTACACCTAAAAAACAATGTCACAACGCAGAAAGATAAAACTTTTGAACCCTTTCACAATCTTTCGATACGTTTCACTTTTATCTTACGTAACATTACGGAAGTACTTCTATCATATAGAACGAAAGTCAATAAACCAACTCTCCCATCATTAAAATTTATAAAATCCGTCAAGTTAACGACAATTATTATTGCAACAGCACAAATAATCACATCAAACCGCTTTCATTTTCTTTTATGTGATCAATAACGCAGTCAATTAACTTTCATTACCTTACGATCCGAAGCAATTCAAAACACAGATACTCTCGCAATATATATTTTCAATTAATAAGGATTTGTTAATGTCTATATCACGTAGGGGATTACTAAAAGGTATGGCTGCCAGTAGTGCTGTTGCTGCAACGTTTTCAGCAGGCTACACTCAAGCTGCCACATCACCGCAAGCTAGCAATATTGCACCACAGAAAAAACCAAACTTAGTCATCATCTTTCCTGATGAGTTTCGTGCTCAAGCCTTAGGCTTCATGCAGCAAGACCCATCAATGACACCAAATTTAAATAAGTTTGCTCGTCAAAGTACCGTACTACGCCAAGCCGTCTCTAACTTCCCGTTATGTACCCCATTTCGCGGCATGTTAATGACAGGGCAATACCCGTATCGCAACGGTATTCAAGGCAATAGCCATACTGGTGTTGAAGGGCAATTTGGCGGTAAAGACTTTGGTATTGAGCTAAAGAAAAGCACCGTCACTTGGTCTGATCTGCTGAAACAACAAGGTTACAGCATGGGTTACATCGGCAAATGGCACTTGGATGCGCCAGAAACGCCGTTTGTACCAAGTTACAATAACCCAATGGAAGGACGTTACTGGAACGATTGGACAGCCCCAGATCGTCGTCATGGCTTTGATTTCTGGTATGCCTACGGTACGTATGACTTACATATGAATCCAATTTATTGGACGAATGAAACCCCACGAGATAAGCCACTACATATCAATCAATGGAGCCCTGAGCACGAAGCTGATATTGCGATCAAATACTTACGCAATGAAAACGGTCAATACCGTGATAGCTCACAGCCATTTACCTTAGTGGTTTCCATGAACCCGCCACATTCACCTTATGATCAAGTTCCACAAAAATACCTTGATCGTTTTAGTGGCAAAACCTCACAACAACTGAATAACCGCCCGAACGTGCAGTGGGATAAAGCCTATCAAGAAGGCTATGGTCCTAAATACTTTAAAGAATACATGGCGATGGTAAACGGCGTTGATGAGCAATTCGGACGCATTATTGATGAGCTAGATCGCTTAAACCTAACTGAAGATACGCTAGTAGTGTTCTTCTCTGATCACGGTTGTTGCATGGGCTCAAATGGTCAACCAACCAAGAACGTTCACTACGATGAAGCGATGCGTATTCCAATGATTTTCCGCTGGCCGGGTAAGATCAACGCACAACAACATGATCTATTGTTCTCTGCCCCTGATATTTACCCAACCTTATTAGGTTTAATGGGCATGGAAGATCTGATCCCAGATACCGTAGAAGGCACAAACTTCGCCAATACCATTAAAGGCATCAAAGGCGATAAAGAGCCAAGTTCCCAGTTCTACACCTTTATGCCGTATGGCGGTCAGTCTTATGGTCGACGTGGTATCCGCACCTCACGCTACACCTTAATGATCGATCGTAAAGTCGGTAAACCTTTGACTTACGTGCTGCACGATAACCAGATCGATCCTTATCAAATGGAAAATATTGCCGCAGCAAACCCAATGCTGATTGAAAAGTTAATTCAAGACGAATTAATCCCTTGGCTTGAGCACACTGGCGATCCGTGGCGACCAACAACAGTTCCGGCACACAGTGCCAATGCGTATTTATGATCCCTGTTCCATCGCGTTTTAAACCCTAAACAGCACATGTTTACGCTGAATTACAAAAATAACCAAGCGTAAGCACATTAATATAAATTAAGGACAATCCATGAACACCATTACTAAAGTACTTCTAGCAACTACCCTAGTTTCAGCTTCTGGCTTCACCTTTGCGAACGATTATAAAACCACCATTGAATACCGCCACGAATACCGTGATGGTGCTAAAAAACATGGCGATCGCATTAAGGCTTTCTTAGATACTAGCAAGAACATCGGCTTTGAATTAGACGCACGTTATAACAACGATCAAAAAGACACCATGTTCGATGGCATGACCATGAACGGCTCTGAATTCTCAGCATTTTACTACACTAAACTCAATCCTAACTTGGTAGGTATTGGTGGCTTGTCGCTAGATTTCACTTCAGATGGTTTAGTGTATGTGCCATACGCACGTTTAAATTACCGCTTCGATAACGGTATTCGTGTACAAGGTCGATACAAGTGGAAACTTTGGGACTACAGCATGAACAACACTGCTGGTGAAGCTTATGTATCTAAAATTCAACAAGCTGACTTCTGGCTTGGCTACAACACCAATGACTGGGATTTCCAATACGAATTCCAAGTATGGAAAGAAATGGAAAGCGGTGCACTGCCACAATTTGATGATAAAGACACGAACTACCTACATAACTTCCGCTTGATGTACACCTACAAAACAGCAGAAGGCACCATGTGGCGTCCATTTATTGAAGTGGGTAACGTAAGCCAAAGCCGTTACACCGATAACCGCCAAACACGTTACCGCACAGGTATTAAATACACTTGGTAATCTGAGCTAAAAATGACAAAAAAGCCTCATGGTGAATGTTCACTGTGAGGCTTTTTGTTTTGTGGGGAAAGGTGACATAAATAATATCCATCAATATAACATTAACCACAATAATAAATTAACACTCTTACATTCACTTCCAGAATAATCAATATTATAAAGCTTTACTACGAGATAAATTTTATTAATATGCTATTACAAACAAGTTAATTAAAGATTTTTATAATGGGAAATTATTTAAAAACAAAAAATAATCAACGAGAAATAATACATATTCTAAAAGAATTAAATTGGAGCAAAAAAAAATTTGCTGGTTATTACTGTATAAATGAATCTGAGCGTGATGTAGAAGAGGAATACATCAATAAATTTTATGAGAAATTAAAAAAGCATTTAAAAAGAGATACTACAGATCCAAGTATTCTAGATAAATATATCAAATGCCTTAAAGATTCAGATGAATATAAAAAAAACAACATCAAAGAATTCATTCCTCTGACTGGCAAGTTCCAAGATCATTGCATACTAGTTGAAGAAACAAGTAAAGAATATAAAAGTATTATAGAAGTTGCCACAGCTTATGCTCTAGCCGTTGGAACTGCGTGGGACTTTAATGTAATACCAATAAAGTCTGTTGTTAATGATGATGAAGATAGATTTATTGTTATATGGACAGGAGATATAGGTCATAGCGGTGGTTCAGGATCATGGGGACCTGCAATGTGTGAGGTTATAAAAAACCATTGGGGTGAGTATTATGTAGATACTGCAGAACACTTTTTCGATGTAGGGTTACGTAAAATAACTGAAATCGTCGGTTGTATTGATCATCAACTAATTTTCATTGGAAAAAATTATGATACAAATGATGCAAACAATTACCCATCACTAAAATATAAAACCTATCTAATGAAAAACTCTAATCTAAAGTGGGATATAGTTAAAACCGAATTAATAGATTAACAATTATAGCATTAGGCTTACAATATATATTGCAAGCCTAAGCAATCTATTTAATCACCTAAATAATCATCATTGTTAGGGTTATGAGCATCAGCCCAATCATCCATATCTGAATCATTATTTGGATTATTTATATCTGACCAAAGGTCTAATTCTTCATTAGTCATATTTGATGTATCTGGCATTTATAGATTCCTTTACTTTTCATTAAATAAATTTACTAGAGCATTCTCGTTGGGACACAAATATAATAACAAAACCAAGCGGGACAACTCGGGACAAATTGAGAAAAAACAATAAAAAAATAATCTCATCACCCACCAGCCACAAAAAAAGGGCAGAAAATTCTGCCCTTTTGTTTATTTCAACCTGCGCCTGAATTACTTCACAACCACATCTTGGTAAGAGAACTTACCGTTATCTAGCGGCTGCTTGTGCTCAGTTTTCGCATTGAAATCTAGCTTAGATAAATCCACACGGCGGATAGTGCTGTCGTGCATGGTTTTGTAGAACAACAAACCATTGCCTTGATCGATAACAGATGTCCACTGTGTCGCTGTTGGCAAATTAGGGATATGTGATTTGTCGTTAAACTCACTACCAATTGGAATATCGAAATTGTTCAGAATATGGAACGCTTGCGATACCGCTTGTTGTGACGTTTTCATCACTGGTGCGCTATTTACATAGAATGCCGCACGTACAAAGCGTGATGGTGGTGAAATGTCACCCGGTAGACCAACAAAGTTAGAACCCACACCAAACGATTGTGCTTCTACACCATTAATTTTCTGAGGAGCACTGATACCCGGATGCAAATTAATGTAGTTGTTTAGGTTCGTTACTTGCCAGTTGTAGTCTGGCGAGTTGGTTAGCACTTTAGCCGTGTTTTTATGAATGTTGATTTTACCGTGATCCATAATTTCGATAACAATGCTGTTGCCTTGCTTATCAGAAACACGCCAGTGTGCTGTTGGCGAAGGATTACCTTGCTCATCAAAGTACACTGTTACGATCTTGATTTTGCTTAGTGCCGCTTCAACTTCTGCAACTGTTGAGTATTGGCTTAACATCCAGCGAACAAAGTCCATATCTGTGATGTTGTTTGCCGTATCTTTCGGATCGTATTTCGCAAGAGAGCCGTAACCACGGAAGTAGAACAGACCTGCTGTTAAACCTTTCTCGTTAATACCTTCAGCAATGAAGCGATCATCACTTACTGAAATACCAGCAAAACCGTATTTGCTCTTCCATGTTAGACCTTGCTTTTGATCTGGCATGGTTGAGGTGTAGCTGTAATCGCGTGGAGACACAATTAGCTTACTGTTTAAATCACTATGACCCCACTCGATAGTACGAGCTTGGATATGATCATTACCTGTTGTACCTAGTGTAATACCAGTACATGCATTTGCTGCTGTGCTGAAGCAAGATGCAAACAGCAATGTTAATAACGTCTTTTTCATAAATACGCCTGTGAATGTAAACGCATATACCCAAGCGACTTCAAGATGCCTGATTCAGAGCGAGGTCACTGAGTTGAATTCAAGGAAGACAACGAAGCGGAATAGCGAGCTCTTTCCAAGTTGTCTGACGCAAGAAGTCGGCTCAGTGACACGCTCCCAAAGGGCGAGCGTCCTTAGCTCTCAGACTTTGTTAACGATTCTTAATGTAGAACCACTATATCTACGAATCGTTGCCGCGCCTGAGAACTAAGGTCATCTCGCTGAACACTGCATCTTGAGGTTGCTTGGATATACAATAATATGAACCGATGATAGTACATTTTGGCAGATAAAAAACAATGTTTTTTCGGCTTTTATGTATAAAAAAACCCACAAAGCGTGGGTTTTTAGTTATTTATTCATTATAACTGAAATAGTTAGGCTACGATTAAATCGCCCAGCCATAGGCATAAAACGCCACCAGCGCAATCGCAATAACAACGGTGCCGATGTTTAGCTTTTTCACTTCACCAGAGATAAGACGACCAATAACCAGTGCTGCAAAACCTAGCATGATACAAGTAACGATATTACCTGTTAGTACAATAAATACGGCACATAGCAAACCAGACAGCGCGTCTACTGAATCTTCCATATCTAGCTTGCTTACGTTACTTAGCATTAATAAACCAACGTACATAAGTGCAGGTGCTGTTGCGTAAGCAGGTACTAGGTAACTAAGCGGTGCAAGGAACAACATAAACAGGAACAGTACGCCAACTGTTGTTGCAGTTAAGCCTGTTTTACCACCAGCTGCTGTACCTGCTGCTGATTCAATGTATACCGCCGCTGGTGAACCACCGACGAAACCTGCAAAAATACTACTTACTGAGTCCGCAGTTAGGGCTTTACCACCGCTAATAATGTGACCACGTTGGTTAAGAAGATTCGCTTGTCCTGCAACTGCACGAATGGTGCCTGTTGCATCAAAAATAGCTGTCATGACCAATGCTAGTACGGTTGGTAAAATCACCGGGTTTAATGCGCCCATGATATCCATAGAGCCCAGTAGTGATTCACCGTCGTGACCAAATGTTGGCAACGCGAAGAAGCCGTGGAACGTCACTTTTGGATCGAAGATTAAACCGATAATAGAAATGGCGATGATCACTAATAAAATGCCACCCGGTACACGACGCTTTTCTAAACCTAAAATTGCCGCTAGACCTAAGATAGACATGATCACTGGAAACGCAGTGAAATCACCAAACGCAACAGGTAAACCTTCCGCTGGGTTTTTGATCACAAGGCCAACACCGTTAGCTGCGATCAATAGTAAAAACAGACCAATACCAATGCCTGTACCGTGAGCAATGCCGTTTGGCATGTTCTTCATGATCCAAGTACGTACACCTGTTACGGTGATCACGGTAAACACTACACCCATTAGGAACACAGCGCCCAAGGCAACAGGAACGCTCACGCCCTGTCCTAACACTAGGCTAAACGCAGTAAAGGCAGTTAGTGAAATCGCACAGCCAATGGGCATTGGTAAACGTGCCCATAAGCCCATTAACAATGAACCAAACGCCGCTACTAAACAGGTCGCAATAAATACGCCCCCCTGATTAAAGCCAGCTGCACCTAACATGCTTGGCACCACAATCACGGAATACACCATAGCTAAGAAGGTGGTTAAACCGGCGATCACTTCCTGTTTTACATTGCTACCACGAGCAGAAATTTCAAAGTAACGATCCAGTTTACCTTGAGGCTCAGAATGAGATGGGCGTTGATGTGTGCTGTCAGCAGACATGGTAAATTCCTATTTAATCTATGTAACGACGCTTTTTTCAGCTGAAAACATCTGAGCTTACATACGCAAACGTTTTCTTTTTTGTGAAAAATAAAAGGCTGATGTTTCCATCAACCCTATTTTTGCGCGGCGATCATACCTATAAATCCCTATCTTGCGCTACTGATAAATCATATTTCTTATTTAAAAGAGTGTGTTTGTTACATTCTCGATATAAAAATATACAAATAGGCAATCACTTCTTAAAAAATCATCACTCCAAAATATGTGATATCACTAGCAAAGGCACTATTTGTACTCCAAATGGGAGAAAACCTTTCTCTTTCTTATTTAATTGAGCTTCAAATAGGTAATTTTTTTCTTCGTTATCGAGCGTATATTTGCATTGTTTCCCATACCCTTACTGATAAAAGGGATAAGTGAAAAACATCGGCATTCTATTTCTTCTTTTTGTCTTATTTTTCTCCAGTTGGAGCGTAAAGGTGGTTGTGATGAGAACGGATCTTTGGCCTGCATTTATTAACGTGATCAAACGTGATGTGGTTCCGGCATTAGGTTGTACTGAGCCTGTTTCTGTGGCGCTTGCGGCGGCTATCGCTATGGAGCAATTTCCATCACAAGATCGCACCATCACTCACATTGAAGTGAAAGTATCACCAAACCTAATGAAAAACGGCATGGGTGTAATGGTACCGGGCACAGGCATGGCAGGCTTAGCCATTGCGGCTGCGATTGGTGCACTTGCAGGTAACAGCCAAGCTCAACTCGAAGTATTAAAAGGCATTACCGACAACGATGTTGAACAAGCTAAAACGTTATTAAATGCCAACAAGGTAAGCGTTGGTGTGGCAGATGTAAGCAATATCCTTTATGCCCAAGTGAGTATCTACAGCCAAGATCACTGCGCTTCCGTCACGATTGCCGATAGCCATACCCAAGTGTTAGCTATTGAGCTTGATGGCATCACTACATTCCGAGCACAGCCGCAAACCCAGCAAGCTGACGACAACCATCACAATCCTTTTATTGATGCTTGCGCGCAAGATGTGTTTGATTTTGCGACCCAAGCACCACTTGAAGATATTGCGTTTATTGAACAAGCCTTTGAGCTTAACGATGCCCTATCGCATGAAGGTTTAAACAGTAAATACGGGTTAGAAATTGGCGCAACGTTCCAGCGCAATGTTGATCGTGGTTTGCTCTCGGGCGGTCTATTAACCGATGTTTTACGTCGTACTGCTGCCGCTTCTGATGCGCGTATGGGTGGTGCAATGAAGCCTGCAATGAGTAACTCTGGCTCTGGTAACCAAGGTATTGCTGCGACCATGCCTGTGGTTGTGGTTGCTGATTTTATTAACGCTGATCGCGAGCATTTAATTCGTGCCTTGATGCTGTCTCACCTAATGGCGATTTATATTAAGAGCCATCAAAACAAGTTATCGGCATTGTGCGGTGCAACCACGGCATCAATGGGTGCGGTATCAGGTATTACTTGGCTATTAGGCGGTAACTTTGAGCAGACCAGTGCTGCGATTTGTAGCATGATCGGTGATATTACGGGTATCATTTGTGATGGTGCGAAAGCAAGCTGCGCGATGAAAGTCTCTTCTGCAGCAGGCTCGGCGGTGAAATCGGCATTAATGGCATTAGATGGTATTCGAGTTACAGGCTGTGAAGGCATTGTGGCGGATGATGTTGATAGCACTATTCGTAACTTGTCAGCATTAGCAAATGGGGCGATGACCCATACTGATGTTCAAATCCTTGATATCATGGTTAATAAGTAATCATTCTTCACACCACCAGCGTTTGATAGCTCGCTGGTGGTGCTTTCCTACACTTAAATAGCTTTTCTTTTTTCTTCTGAAAAAGAGTAAGTTTTCCTCCCTGTTAGTTACTAAAAACAAAACAATCATTAAAAGCAGGATATTACCTGTTCTATATCTTTTTAAGAGATATGTTATTACTTTTAGTTATTTAGGAAATATAACACCAGATCCATAATCCGATCATTCGCTGTCAGCATAACAATGATTATAAGCTGGGATATATGACTAAATCTGAAGTAGACACCACCCTCTCTGATAAAGAACGTCCTCTCTATCAACAAGCCAACATGACTCCACAACAATGGAAAGCTGCCACTAAGTTCGACAGTGTTGATATTGGTTGGATTGTAATGAGCATCGGTATGGCAATTGGCGCAGGAATTGTTTTTCTCCCTGTGCAAGTTGGCGTAATGGGCCTATGGGTCTTTTTACTGTCTTCTGTGATTGGCTACCCTGCGATGTATTTGTTTCAGAAACTCTTTATCAATACTCTTGCTGAATCAAAGAAATGTACCGACTACCCTGGGGTGATCAGCGGTTACCTAGGTAAAAACTGGGGTATCGCCTTAGGCATTTTATATTTCATCATGCTGGTGATTTGGGTATTGGTGTACTCCCTTGCCATTACTAATGACAGTGCCTCTTATTTACATACCTTTGGGGTAACTGAGAGCCATTTAAACCACAATATTTTCTATGGTTTAGCGTTGATCTGTTTGCTGAGTTACATCGGCTCGAAAAGTGAAAAGTTCCTGTTTAAGATCTCTGGTTTTATGGCAGTTACCGTGATTGCTTTAGTCGCTGTGATGGGCGTACTGCTGATCCCACAATGGAATTTTAGCAACATTACCGCTGTTGGTAATTGGGGCAAGATGATCAAAGATGCGATCATCACCTTACCTTTTACCCTAACCTCGATTCTGTTTATTCAATCATTAAGCCCAATGGTCATTTCATACCGTTCACATGAAAAATCCATTGAGGTAGCACGTTATAAAGCCTCACGTGCGATGACCATTGCCTTTAGTATTTTATTTGTGGTGGTGTTCTTCTTTGCGGTGTCGTTTACCTTTGCTATCAGCCAAACGGAAGCACAGCATGCACTAAAAGAAAATATTTCTGCCCTTGCGATGATTGCGCATTACTTCCCGGGCAGCTGGGCAACCATCGTGGGTATCGTAATCAACATCTTTGCAGTCGTGACATCGTTCTTCGGGGTGTTCTTGGCGTTTAAAGAAGCGTGTAAAGGGCTGGCAATGAACATTCTTGAACGTAAGTATGCCCATGAAGAAATCAATACTGAGCTAGTAAATAAACTGACGACGGTATTTATTATTCTGATCGCATGGACGGCAGTGGCATTAAACCTACCGATCTTATCGTTCACTTCTATTTGTTCGCCAATCTTCGGTATTGTTGGCTGTTTGATCCCGGCATACTTGGTCTACAAGGTGCCAACATTGAACAAATATAAAGGCACAGCAACCTACTTGATCATCATCACAGGTATTTTGCTCTGCATCTCACCACTATTAGCTTTCCTTTAATAGCTAACAGCTAAAAATCAGACATAAAAAAACGCCGTTGTACGCAGCTTTAATAAGCTTGAGTACAACGGCGTTTTTATATCAACTTAGTGTTTAAGCAGGCGTCATTGCCACTTTTGCTTTCTTCGCTTTAATGCGTTTCTGAGCCAGCGCCACATAGGTTAATACCATGATGCCACCAATGTAATGGTAAGACTCTAGTTGCTCGTTAAGCATTACGCTTGCAATACCTGCCGCCATGATAGGCAATAGGTTCATGAACATCGCGGTACGATCGGCACCTAAACGTTCAATTGATAGCATCCATAACCAAGGCGCAATCACTGACGCAAGCAATGCAGCATAAGCAATCAAAGGTACAGCAGATGCTGTGATTGCCATACGATCGCTACTGAGTAGTAGTGGCGTTAGCATGATGACCGCAAATAGACACTGCACATACACAGATTTCCACGTCGAGAACGGCATTTTCCAACGCTTTAGTAGCACACAGTAAAGTGCATAAACTACCGCAGCGATCAGCATTAGGAAGTCACCTTGCTTGATGCCTTGCGACACTAAACTTTCTACATGACCGTGGCTTAACATCAGCACTAAACCACTCAGTGATAATACTGCGCCAACCAATGCGAACGGTGATAAGCGTTGACCTAAAATAGGCACACTTAAGAACATGCTGATCAAAGGCACTAATGAAATGATCAGGGCAATATTCGTTGCTGTGGTTGTCGCTGCTGCGAAGTAGCCTAACGATTGGTTTAGCACCATGCCTAATAAACCAAGGAATGCTAATTTCGCTAGATAAGGTTTAATCACCGCACGATCACGCCAAACAGATTTAGCGACAAAAGGAGTTAACATGACTAATGCGAAGAACCAGCGATAAAACGATATCGCACCGGGATCGATGACACTGAATGCCATCTTGTTGACAATGGCGTTCCCTGCCCATATTGCAACGGTAATTAAGGGTAATAGATAGAACATTGTCTGCCTTTCTCAGATTTTTCTGGTCCAGATACCTATATCTGGATCTTTAACGCGCTATTCTGTCACGTCTTTTCAGATACATATATCTCTAATCGGACATCATAAATCTTTTGTCGGACATATTAATCAGCACTAAAAGTAAGGTGATTTAAACCTTTAGAGCAGAACATATTGAATTCCCGCTATTAATTCTTTTTCCCGATATTCACCGTAGAAACGGTAGCAAAAAGCCCAATGGATTGAACATCTCATTGGGCTTTATATATTTTTAAATACACAATTACGCTGTTTTCATAACAATCACAGCCGCAATCACTACAGCAATACCCACCCAACCGATAGGCTTGAGTTTTTGCTTAAACAGCAGCGAGCCACCAATCGCGGTACCTAAAATACCAATCGCTCCCCACGAAGCATAAGCTACCGCTAAGTCGATCTCTTTGACCGCTTGCGCTAACAGGGTAAATGCCAACATGACTAATACGATCGCGGTAATACCCCAGCGTTTATGACTAAAACCGTTTGATCGGGTTAATGCCATGTTCGCTAAAATATCGACAAACGCAGCAAGGACAACAAAACCAAATGATAGTGTGAAAAATTGACTCATTTTATTGCCTCCTGTTGTTATGCCGACACGCTTTTGGGCGAGTGGCTTTGGTTATCGTTATGGCTTTCACCGAGTGTCACTAATACGATCCCGACGGTTGCCATGGCTAAACCAATCAGCTCTTGTGTATTTAACTGCGCATCAAACACAAACACCGAAACCATTGTAATAAGCGCAATACCTAGCCCTTCCCAAACCGCATAGGCCACACCAATGGCGATCTTTTTCGCTGCCAATGATAAGAAGAAATACGACACACAAATCAGTGCATACATCACCCAGTAACCCCAATTTCCCCCTTCACTGGAAATAAGGCTCATGGTACTGGTGCCCGCCACTTCTGCGGCAATGGCTAATAATAAGAATATCCGTGCTAACCACATGATTGACTCCGCTATGCTATTTTTTAGGCAGATAGCATCAAATTTCACGCATTCTCGTAGTGAAAATACATAAAGTTAATGTATCTACTAGCGAGATTACCGCAGAGAACAAAAACGCAATAGGTAATTGAGATATTCAAATTTGAATATCTCTTCGCGGGGAAATAACACAGAAATGATCAGAAAATTTAGCCTAATGCGGCCTGTATCACCTGATGTAAATGTTGGTAAAGCGGATAATTACGATGGGTTTGAAGATAACCACCTGAGACCACAAAATGACTGAAATTACGGTTCACCACAAGCATAGGATAGGCATGTAATTCCGACATTAAATCAGCAGTACTTTCGCTGGCAAACATGATCGCATTGGTTTCTAACAGCATTTGGCAAGCGACCCGTAAATTGAAGGTTTTGAGTAACACTTTTGGCTCATAACCCATACGCTGATATTCAGATTCAACGGTACACAAAGGTTTATAAGCAGCAGGTGCTGGCAGCGAGACCAATGGCAATGGTGCTATCGATGCCCAATCATTACTATCAAGCTGTAAACTGGGGTGATCTTTTTTCGCCAAGATCACTCGCTTTTCCTTAAATAACGGCTGCATGTAGATATCTTTCGCAATATCCGTTTCTTGATCCAGAATGCAGTAATCGACTTTCCCTTCCAGCATGTCATCTTGGCTGATGCTATCCCAATTAGAAAACACCAATGACGCCTTTGGAAACGCCGTATGGCAACAAGATAATAGATGTTGACCATGCTCATCCATCAAATAGGGATCAACCACAATAGAAATCGAGCCTTGGTAGGTTTCTGGCTTAAATTCAGAGAATTCCAGCAACACTTTTTCTATTGGCGCTAAGATATTGTCAAATTCATCAGCAAGACGGATCGCAAGAGGTGATGGCTCCACCCCGTGGGCTTTGCGCACAAACAACGGATCATTAAAGAACTGTTTAAGCCTCACCACACCACGACTGGCGCTTGGTTGTGAGATCCCTAACTGCATAGCTGCCAATTTAATACTGCGATGTTCCACCACCGCTTTTAATAACCGTATTAAATTCAGATCTAATTCTTCTAACTGATGCGACATTTGCTTTCTTACCTATATAACACCTTTACTGATGATAAAGCCTAAAACAAAACAAGATAGCCAGTTTAACGGCTATCTTGTTTAGATATGAGGGCAAATACGACGCAGAGATAAACTAAAAAGCGGTATTAATCTGGGCAAACGTTACGGGCGATCATAAACACTTCATCGGCGGAATAGAGCGATTTGATGGTCATTTCCACTTCTGCACCTAATAGCTTCTGATAGATCTGTTGAGCATAGTTATCTGCACGAGTATTTACTATGATGTGCTTTAATTTACTGCCTTGCTCCGCTAATAGCTGTTTCACTTGTGGTAGCGATTGAGTGATCAGTTGTGTCGCAATCCCTTGGTTGTGATGACTAGGTAAAACGGCAAGCTGTTCTAATTCTAAAATCACTTCAGGACGAAAACCGCTTTTTTGCCCCCATACAATGTAACCTACCACTTCATCATTAAGCTCTGCGACAAAATTTAAAAAACGCGGTGCGGCATTAAAATTACATTTGATCCACTCATAAGAGCGTTGCTGACGTACAAACGCCTGTTGATGCACCTTTGCTGCTTGCTGTAAATCAGCCTCTTCCATTAAACGAATAATCACATTAGTTCCTTCTGTTATATCCACCACTCACAGGTGATGAATTACCAATCTTTCTTGCAGCTATTCCAGCACTCATTGGCAACATGGGTAAAGTAAAATCTCAATCTAGATAACCCGTTAACTGATGAAAACCAAACAAACAATAAAATCAAAAATCACCTTATAAACAAAAAGGTATAGTTATGTTACATATGCTTACGTTATCGCTATACCATTACGTATACTTGATAAAAATAGCCCTTTAGAATGCGCGCCATTATCTCTTTCAATTGGCATAGCACACATGCGTTTTGCGCACTCTCTTCTGCTTAGTAGCTTAGCGTTAACCTCTTCTTTCTCTTACGCCCAATCTTTTACTCTCCCTATTTGGAAAGAAGAAGCCCAAGCTTTAGGTTACGAATTACCAAAACCGATAGGCTTTAACTTGAGTTACATGGCGCTAGAGCAAAGCATTGATGTAACTAGCATTGGCTTTAATGGTCTTAACCTGCCTTCTTTTGTGCGTAACATCGATATGCAAGCAGAGCAAGGCAAACAAACCAGCGAAGTGCTCACCCTACGAGCTGATATGTGGCTATTTCCGTTTCTTAACCTCTATGTGTTAGGTGGCAAGATGACGGGCACATCGGAAACTGCTGTGAACTATGATGTTGCTATTAAGCCTTTATTCCCAAACCGTCCTGACCATCACATCAAAGGTCGCATTGATAACTTCAAGCTTGATCTTGATGGCTACTTATATGGTGGTGGTGTAGTACTGGCTGGTGGCTATAAACAAATCTTTGGCTTAGTTGATATCAGCTACACCGAAACAGAGCTGACCGTCATCGACGGCAGTATTTCTGCATGGGTGATCAGCCCCCGTCTCGGTTACGACTTTTATCAACAAGGGTTACCATTACGTGTTTGGGGCGGTGCGATGTTTCAAAACGTTGAGCAATCGCTATCAGGAAAGTTATCTGATTTAAACCTACCACCATTTATTGAAAACATCGCAAAGAACGGAACATTCCATATCGAGCAACAACTGTCGACGCCATGGAATCCAATTCTAGGGATGCAATATCAGATCAACCCAAATCTGTACTTGCTGGCTGAAGCGGGCTTTGGCGATCGCACCAGTTTATTTACTTCCATTGATTTTCGTTTTTAAGTCAGAGATCAGCAATGAAACCTTGGCAACTTTCCCCATTATTGATTGTTAGTAGCTTTTCTTACCTAGCCCATGCTGAAACAACACAATCAGGCTGGATAGATCAACTACTGGAAAAACTCGGCGCTAGTGAAACGATTGATACTTCAGAAGGTATTGATTGGGGAGTATTGCCGGGGCCTTTTGCTAATCCCGAGCAAGGGGTTGGATTTGGCATGGCTGCGGTAGGGCTTTACTCACCAGCAGACTGGACGCCTAAAACACCTTATTCCACCTTGGCGATCAAGTCCTATATTTCATCAACAGGCTCTTATGGTTTAGGGGTTGAAAATCGCAGTTACTTAAATGAAGACAAACTGCGTTTGATTGGGGATGCATGGATCAGCCATTCACCGCAACACTATTGGGGAATAGGTAAAAAAGCGGCACAAAACGATGATAATAAACGTGAGTATAACGGCCAAATCATTAAGCTTACGCCGAAAGTCTCATATGAATTTTTGCCAGACCGCTATATTAGTCTAGGCTGGGACTATCAACATTATTCACAGCAAACCTTAGCGTCAACAAATAGTATTAGTGAGTACAAACTTTCAAACCAACAAAGCAGTGGTATAAGCGTAGCTCTGGAATATGACAGCCGAGATTTTGAGCCTAATCCATACAGTGGGCAGTTGTGGTTTGCCGAATGGATCGATTACAAAACCGCATTGGGCTCTGATCAAAATTACACTCGTCTTACTCTGAATTATCGCCAATATGTTCAACTCAATGGCAATAACATTTTAGCTTGGGATGTCTACGGGCAACGAGTAGATGGTGATATCCCTTGGTATGGCTACGCAGAAATGGGCAACGATGAACGTATGCGTGGTTACTATACAGGGCAATACCGTGATCGTTATTTGCTATCCGGACAAATAGAGTGGCGTCATCGTTTTAACCAGCGCCATGGCATGGTGACTTGGTTTGGCGGAGGTAACATCGCAAATAAAAGTGAGCAGTTACTTTCAAGCAAGTTCTTGCCTACATTTGGCGTTGGCTATCGCTTTGCCTTTAAACCTCGAATCAATGTTCGTATTGATTATGCGCTTGGCAAAGACAGCTCAGGTTTTTATTTTCACATAAATGAAGCCTTTTAATGAAAACAACTACCCCCTTTATTGCAGGACTTAGCCTATGTGCACTATTAATGAGTCCACACAGTAACGCCTTGGATGCCCCCGTTGGGGTTCGTCCTTGTTGTGCTTTTGGTCAAGATCTAGAAACCGAACTATTAGGCATACCTATTCCCTTTTTCTCGGTTGAGAATATTGTCGATAGCCAAGAATTAGGCAAGCACATCTATAACGACGGTTCAGAATATATGTTCGCCAGCCTAATGGGGCTGAGTGATGAAACCAACGGGTTGCTCTACACCACAAAAGGCGGATTTATTGATACCGCCCATGTCCGTGATACTGCCGATTTTACTTACTACTTATATCAGAAAATCTATAAACACTTAGGTACTGATTATCGGATCAGTCTGCCAGCAGAATTACGTGCACGTCATATTAGCCTGAAAAAAAGTAAGCAAACACTTACTTTACAGGAAAGACATGATATCAGTTTAGATCTTGCTGCATTACTCGCTTTTCGTTTAGCGCAGTGGCATGAAATCGTGCAATGGTTTGGCTATCAATCAATCGTTGGATTTCCTGAGTTAGTTTCTGCTTTTTCACCAGAGGATCTCTATTCCAACATGCTTGGTGCGATTACCGCCAAGCAGGTGTTAGAACAGCAACCCGAACTTTCACCATCAGATTTTTCTCAAGCGCTAACACATGCTTTTGAACAGCAATTACAGCAACTAGGCAGTGTTTCTCTCCAAGAGACACAACGCCAGGTTCAACAACTCAATGGGATTTGGTGGGATCATGAGACGCGACTACCACAAAAATGGGCTGTGCTAAAACGCGATTATCAACTTGGTTTAACCCGCTATCCAAATGGTGTAAAAAACGGCACACCACTCTCTCTATCTACCCAGTTAAGTAACGGTGATAGCAATGCAGTTTGGGCTGAATTGTACTTACATAATGTCGGTAATGAAGAAGCCTTTAGCAAACTACCACCAAGGCTAAGAAATGCCATGGTTTGGCAGCCAGCACAATTTCAGCAACTTGCCGATTTTGCTCAGCAGCAAGATAAGCAAGAACGTGGGGAATGTACGCAGGTTAAAAATAGCGTGTACTAACTAACACTTCATATAAAAAAACTCTCCTAGCGTAATCTCTTTCTAGTTGAAAGCATGCAAGGAGAGTTCTGTTATTTGATAAAAGGTTACAAAAGCCAATTATTGAGGACGATATATATCCATGAAGCTTTTTACTGACATGGGTTTATAAAAATAAAATCCTTGGTATTGTTTAATACCCCATTGCTCAAGCATTTGCTTCTGTTTGAGCGTCTCGACCCCTTCTGAAATCACCGTAAGCTGCAACTTTTGAGCTAGCAAGACTAAGCACTCCACTACGTGGATCGATTTAGGGTTATGCTCAATTTGATCGATAAAACAGCGATCTATTTTTAAGTAATCAAATTGGTAGTCAGTCAAATAATGGGGCGCAGAATAACCAGTACCATAATCATCTAACGCAAAGTACACATCGTGTTGATGATACTGTGCCATGCGCTCAACGACATCAGAATGTGAAAATGGTGCTGACTCGGTAAATTCCAAAATTAGCTTACAGTGCGGTGCGAGTTGCAAGCTAGCCTTATAAATATTGGGATCAAACAAACAGCTTTCTGTCAGGTTAAAACTTAACTTTAACCCTTGGCTTAATAGCATCAATGGACTTTGATAAACCTGCTTCATTAACGATAGTGTTAATAGCGGCGTTAATTTTGTCTTCTCGATATATGGAATAAATAAGTAAGGAGCAACAATTTCTCCCTTCTTAGTGATCCATCGCGCCAAGACTTCGGACCCAATAATGTTACCTTGCTCGTCAACAATTGGCTGTAAATAGGGCTGAACGATGTTATTTCGAATACAGCGTGCGACCCAACACTTTTTAATATAGGCCGATAAAAGAAAAGTACACGTTATGCCGACAATGAAAAATAACAAAAGATAAACATAACGTGATGCAACAAACTCTTTAACCGCTAAAGTCGGATTAATCTCAACGAAGAATTCTGCGTCATCTAAAGTAAACTGATGTTCTTTACGGTTACTTAGCAGGCTATTTCTTAATAATTTATTATTGTCACCAATTTCAACCACGTCAAAAAGCGTAATATAACCATAACCAATATTATCAACCACGTTGAAACGAAACGGCTTAAAGTACACCTTTAAATAGGTTTCTGGGCTGACTTGCACAGTATAAGACAACGTAGGTTTATGGGTCAGTAAGCTTTTCATCTTAATGCTAAACCCTTCCTTCGCCGCTTTTTTTATTGAATACATGCGATTGCCAAAAGTGCTGTATACGTAATTATCCTTGTAGATAACTGATACACTACTTACGTCTTTGTTATCTGAAACATAACGTTTTAGCGCTCGTTGCTCAGTCAACGTTGGAAGCGTCATCTTTGAAAAATTAACAATTAACTCTTCTCGACTACTCACGACCGAATCAAACATCCTACGTTGTATTTGGTGCTCAGTTCTGACTTTTTTAGCAATAAAATGCTTATATAAAAGGGTCGATGATGTAGCGAAAAAAACCAGAAACAATGCAGAACATGCGGCTAAAGCACAAGGTTTCATATATTTAATATTCATAGAAATACAACCTGATTTCTGCCATTATTTTTTGCGTGATATAACGCCATATCCGCTCTCTCTAATACTTGTGAAAAACAATTCTGCTCTGCAATGGCAACACCAATTGAGGCTGTAATTTTCATATCAAGGGCACTTTGTTGCTCTATTGCCGAACGCAATTGCTCTGCTTTGTTTTTGACGACTTGAGCATCCTTAATATTTAAGATGAGCATAAACTCCTCTCCTCCCCATCGAATGCACTTATCCGCTTTTCTTATATTGTCTTTTAAAATTTCAGCAACAGTGGTGATCACTTGATCACCGTAATCATGACCATAGTTATCATTAATGCTTTTGAACCTATCAATATCCACCATTAAGATTGCTTGATGGTTCAGCATTTTCTTTCTAAGTTTAGGTTCAATAATGTCTCTTCGTATACATTGCGTCATATTGTCTTTTTGATAAAGATTAATAACAAAATTTAAGCTGTTAGAAATATAACCAATCACTAATGTCAGTATCAGCGAAAAAAGTAAACTGTACTTCCAGAGCAAATCATTATTGATATACACAGATAAATGATCATTTTTGGTATAAGGCAATGCAATTTTATTCAACAACTCACTGTTTACAGGCTTTTCAGTAGTAAAAACCGTAAATTGTTTATCGTTAAAATTCTCAGTCCACGCTTGATACAAGCTAGATTTAACATCTAACAGTAATAGAGCTTGTAACTTCCTATCAATATAAATTGGATAGTAAATACTTCTTACATATTGGTGATTAAAACTTTCTTTATAAGCTTCAGTTTGTCTAAATAGGCCATACTCTAATGATTCTTCATAAGTCGATGGTAATTTTTCTGTATTCAAAATGTGATTAAAAAAGTCAAAGTCACTATTTAGAAAAATCTGAATATGTGTCACCCTTAATGGTGAAAAATAAATAGTATTTGTTTTAGACTTATTGTTATCAATAATACCTAAACTCCATAATTCATCACCAATTAAATCCTTTAAGTTTTTTGATAGTGAATCAACACCTTTAGATAAAGCTTTAACATCACCTTTTTTAGGCGTATAAACACCTACATTATTAATATAATGCAAACCACAATCTAAAGTGACCGTTTCAGCATTGGCATAAAAAGATGAAACCAGTTCAAGGTTATCAAAAATATGATAGAGGTTAACTCTAATATATTCTTCTAACTCCTTATGCTTAATTTTATTATAGCTATAGTACAAACTATAAGTTAGCGTAAACACTAAGGCATTCATCAATAAAAAAATAGCCAACCGTTTTAAAATCATAATCATAAATAATGACTCTTATTGCGACCTAACTGTTTAGCTTGATATAACGCCATATCGGCACGGTAAATTGTTTGATGTATATGCTCTTGCTGCTTTTGCTCGCTCACACCTAAAGAGATAGTTACTTTTCTATCCTTTAACAAAGGCATTTCTTCTACAGCAACACGAAGAGTCTCAGCATAGCTCAACAAAGCTTGCTTATTGGTTTTAGGTAATAAAACTAAAAACTCTTCACCACCCCAACGAAAATACAAATGGTGCTTTTTCGCTTGCTGTTGGAGCATTTTACCCATAGCAATAATGACCTTATCTCCCACCGCGTGACCAAAATTATCATTAATGAATTTGAAATGGTCGATATCAAATAGAATGACTGAACGTGAATTCAATGTTTTATATTTCATATCAAACACATTACGCCTTAGACAGTGAGTCATCGAATCATACATAATCCTTTGATAAAAGAATAAATAAACACGATGAAATATTTGATAAATACATTCAATAACAATATATAGCTTCAGCACACAAATAATTATACAAAAGAAACTTAACCCTATATAAATATTCTCATCTTTCGTATAAGGTATCTTTATTTTTTGTGTTAATAACCCATTATTATTTCCCACCTCATAATGTGTCATCATTTCGTTATTATAGTTATCTACATATCTATCAATGTTACTAATATCAATATCAACGATAAAAATAGCTTCAATAAAACGCTTAATATAAATTGGCAATATAATAGATTGATTCTTTACATTTCCTTTATCATGATTTTTTATTGTAATATCGTCATCTCTAAATGCATTAAAACTTGAGCGAATATTTTCTTTTTTTATAATATCCTCAAGTTGGTTATGATTAATCACATAATTTTCACTATCAAATGGCAATACATATTGAGCATTAGGCATAATTAGAGATAATGACTTTACATAATCTTTAGGAAGAACATCTATTATCTTATGGTATGTATCACTTAAATCATTTGATATCTTAGAATAAGTACCATCTTTTAAGATAATAACACCACTATTACTTGTACCAGAAATAGGATAAGTACCTATTTTATAACTTTCATATTCTGCATTTAAATATCTATGATGAAAATGTCGAGTAATCGATATTATTTTTTCATAATTATTAGTTATTTTATAATCTAACGTATTAATGTTTATATAATTATAAATGATAACTAAAATTAATAATGTTATATTTAATAAAAAAGCTCTGATAATAAACGTTTTTTTCATTATATTTATATCTAAGTACGATTACATTTAATCAAATTTTTTTCTCACAACAAGAAAACTATCGAATTATAGTCAATATTTTGTGTGATCTTAATCACAATTAATCCCTTGGTAACAAAAATAAAAACACTGTTTTATCAAGGTATTACTAGAGTTATAGCTCTACAATGGCGCTAATAGAAACATATTGTTACAAATAACACCCCCAAGAAATGGTTAATGTTTGGTTATTTTTATTTCGTAAAATGGCGTTATAGCTTTGCTTTTGTTGATTTTTTGTTGGTTAGACTAACAACATCAACTATAGCAGAAGGGAAATATAAGAAAAATTTTTATTAACTTGTAAATTAAGAGATAAATAATGTTTTAAATAACCATTTTGTAATAAGCAGTGCTTTACTTATCGATATAATAAATAAGTAAAGCAGTCATATAGATAACAAAAATAACTAGCACTTTGTTGCTTGGATAAACAAAAAATTAGGCTTAGTGGTAAGGTATTGATAAGTCTTTTCACAAATCGCTTTAGCTTCTTCCAATACATCACCTTCACTTAATGCTGTAATGACAAAGCCATGAGCCGTTAACGCCTGAGTGATTTCCGCCAGTGAACGACGATAAAACACCACTTCGACAGGCTCTCCTACCGTGTCCCATGTTTCACGAATAAACTCACGCTCGAAGTAGTTACCAGAGTGTGAACATTCAAAATCAGCGAACGGATGATGGGTTGAAAAAACAAACTCTCCATCTTGCTTGAGTACCCGATGGACTTCTTGGCAAAGTGCAGCTAAATCTTCAAGATAATGGATCATCAATGCACTGACGACCAAGTCTGCACTTTGATCGGCAACGAAAGGCAGACCTTCAGCTACATTGTGCGTGTAAGCATTCACCCTATTACCCAGCTTGTTTTTCACTAATTCGATCATCTCTGCAGAATAATCAATACAGGTTACTTGCCCTGCTTGCTGCTGAACAAAGTAGTTGGCGTAAACCCCAGATCCACAACCAAGATCGATAATATCTTTGCCTTTCACCTCACCAATTAGTGTCTTCATCGTGGGAAAGTCATACATGGCATTGTAGATGTTTGCTTGGATCACCTGATCGTACTTAACGGCATGTTTTGAATAAAGTTCTGACATTGGGTAATACTCTTTAATAAATAAAAGAACAAGGCTGCCACTTGGGTATATAAACAACAAAGCCGACTTTATCAGTCGGCTTTACAAAAACACATTCAATGATGGTAACAAACAATTACTGAGCCTGATCGGACTCTTTGTCACAAAACATCGTCGCTGCAAGGCGAGCCAAGTTATACGCATCCACATAACCTGAATGCTGACGCCCTTCCCACTCAACACCTGCAATTTCCATCGCAGCACGTTGACCTAAACGCTTATTGGTTACATGGCGCTGCAGTTTAAATAAGGTTGCTAAGTTCAAATACTCTCGAAACGGCACTTTTAAATCTTTCGCTAAGCACTCTTTTTTCAAAATACGATCATCATGTCCCCATGCGGCATAAATTTTATGGCGACCACCAAATTTCTGCTCGATCGATTTTAAGATCACGGAAAGCGGTTTACCGTTCTTTTCCACAATCTCAGGCTTAATGCCGGTTAGCTCAGTACAAAACGGGGAGATTTCATCTTTGGCAGGTCTCACATAATGCTGTGCCCTGCGAACGATTTTTCCTGTGTTGAGATCCAGCTCGGCAACTCCAATCTCGATGATTTCACAGGTTCTGGATGTGCGGCCATCATTCCAACAACACATTTCGAGGTCGAAACACACAATACGGTCAAAATTCATTACTAATCCAAGTATCACAGGCAAAATAGCCGATAATCATACCACTATGCACCAATCTGTTCATCCGTTTAGCAGCAAGACTGTCTCATTCTTTTTATTTAACAATAAACTAAATATGAACCAGACTTACATTTGATCCCATACGGTATTGCAAGCACACGAAATATTTCAACAGGCTTAATCATCCATCCCAAAACAACACATACTGCTATTAAGTCACTTGGATCTTGCTTGTTTTCACTATAAAGCTGAAGCATTTTTTTGGCATGCATAGGAAGCATTACACTATGACCCAACAGCAAGCCTCATTATCCCCACTCAAGCGCGCTAATCCGTCTGATAGCGACGCTCTTATCCACTGTATTTATGACAGCAGCCATGAACTGATGCAGTTTATGTTTGGCGATAAAGCCACAGCATTAGCGGTATTGCGAAAACTCTATTCACATTCTAGTGGTTTGTTTAGTTATCGCTTTGGTTGGACGTATTCACAACACAGCGAAATCAAAGGCGCGGTGCTTGGCTATTCTCGCCACCAGCTTAAACAACAAGAATTTATGGGCGCCATCCAGCTATTGATAGCAGTGCCACTAACATTGAAAGCTCATCTGCTCACAACCGTACGTAACGCGCTAGAAGGCTATGTACCTTTACCCTCAGAAGGAGCGTTTTATATCAATAATATTGCGGTGTGTGAGTCCGCCCGGGGGCAAGGGATCGGTACGGCGATCCTTGATACTCTTTGCCTGCAATTAAAACAACAAGGTTACCGTTATATCGAGTTAGATGTAACAGAGTGCAATCAAGGTGCTATTCGCTTCTATAACGATTACGGCTTTACGCAAGTGTCACAATCAGGCTCTGAAGCGCTCAATCAACAGCATGGCTTACCTATCTTGCTGAGAATGCGTTATGTCTTAGGCGATAAAGCTCACGCAGGCCAGCAGCCTAGCTATACCAATGTCATCAAAGAAGTTTCACGGCTTTACCCGATTGCGGTGGATGAGGTTTATAGTCCAGGGACAATAGAGCAGCTACAAATAATGTTAAACACCACCACTAAACCCATATCCATTGGTGGTGGACGTTATAGTATGGGGGGACAAATCGCCCATGAAGGTTCTTTGCATATAGATATGCGAGGTTTAAATCGCATTCTTGATCTTAATGTCGAAGCCAAAACAATCCGTGTTCAAGCTGGGGCTCGTTGGCGAGATATACAAGCGGCAATTAAAGATGATGGGCTGGCGGTCAAGATCATGCAGACCTATGCTAATTTCACGGTGGGCGGTTCACTCAGCGTCAATTGTCATGGTCGCTATGTTGGTTTAGGACCCTTGGTTTTATCGGTTAATGAAGTCCTACTGTTATTAGAAGATGGCACCGCCGTTGTTGCCTCTCCCACTCAGCACAGTGAGCTATTCTATGGCGCCATTGGTGGTTACGGTGCGATTGGGATCATTGTTGAAGTCGAGTTATCGCTCACCACTGATAGTCATATAGAGCGGTTACATACTAAAATGCCGCTTTCTCAATATCCTGCTTTCTTTAATCGTAATATTAAAACCAACTCGGATGCTGTTTTTCATAACGCTGATATGCTGCCGCCTCATTTTGATAAGGTGCAAGCGATCACATGGGAAAGCACTGATAAAGCTGTTAATGCTGCACCAAGAAAAGCCCATAAGCTGTATTTAGCAGAGAAATATATGCTATGGACCATCACAGAAGCGCCCTTTGGTTACTGGCTGCGAGAATACATTTATGAGCCTTTGCTGTATTGGCGTAACAAGATCACGACTCGCAATGATGAAGCCAATTATGATGTGGCAGAGTTAGAGCCAATCTCGCGAGAGAAAACCACCTACGTCTTGCAAGAGTATTTTATTCCAGTCGGTAATATTGAAAAGTTTACCCCTGCCATGACGGAGATCTTAAAGCGCTATGCGGTAAACACAGTCAATATTTCAATTCGTCATGCCAAACAAGATCCGGGAACCCTGCTTGCATGGGCAAGAGAAGAGATGTTTGCCTTTGTGCTTTACTACAAACAAGGGGCAAGCCCTGCCGATCAAACCCGTGTTGCGATTTGGACCCGAGAACTTATTGAAGCCGCTATTCATGCTGGTGGTTGTTATTATCTGCCTTATCAACCCCATGCTCGGTTTGATCAGTTTCATCGCGCTTACCCTAATGCCACAGCACTGTTTGCGCTAAAAGACAAATGGGATCCCAACTATCGCTTTCGTCATTGCTTATGGGAGAAATACTATCGCCAGAGTGACGATCAGAGATTATTTAGCCCTGACGAGATTAATCAGTCTGAATTTCGTCAAGTCTATAACACGATTTCAGGTCGAGATAATTTCTATCTGTTTTTGCAAAATATCTATCACTTATATCCAGAGCATCAATTCCACCAGCTGATCCTCGATACATGTCAGCAATTTAATAACGATGAAGCTATCTATGAAGAACTTCAATATGCGCTAGTTGATATTAAACCAGCACTGGGCGATATACGTTATGCGCTGCCAGCTTTAGCTAAACAAAAACGGGAAATGATCAAACAAACCCAAGCGATATTACCAACCAAGCGTCATCTTGAGGGGTATTTAGAAATCGGTACAACAGGTCGTTATGTTAATGGATTAAAGAAAGCACTGAAGCTCTCAGGCAAGGTCTTAATCTCTAATGATGTAACGCCCGATCATTCATTAGCAGAGATCGCTGAGCGTGGCAGTATTAAGCCTGTTGGGGAGTTTTTCTCTCTCGATGATTATGAGCCTATCCCTGACAATATCATTGCAGATAATAGTTTAGATCTGATCACCTGTTACATTGGACTTCATCACTGCCCGCCAGATAAACTCGATGTTTATATTGCTTCGATTTGCCGGGTACTCAAACCCGATGGTTATTTTATCTTACGGGATCACGATGCGGGTACAACACAGCAACGCACGTTTTGTTCGTTAGTGCATACCATGTTTAATGCCGGGATCAATGTCAGTTGGCAAGACAACCAAACAGAACTGAGAAACTTTCAAGGCATTGATTATTGGATAGCTGCATTAGAAAAACACGGGCTTTGTGATAGCAAACAGTACTTATTGCAAGACCACGATCCGTCGTTAAATACATTGATGTGTTTTCGCAAAACATTTAAAGGGAAGTAGATAGAGTAAAAAGTCCAAACGTAAAAAAGCCCGCAATTGCTTGCGGGCTTTTCTATTTGGCTCCTCCTGCTGGACTTGAACCAGCGACATACGGATTAACAGTCCGCCGTTCTACCGACTGAACTAAGGAGGAATTGTAATGGTGGTGGGGGAAGGATTCGAACCTTCGAAGGCAGTGCAAGCAGATTTACAATCTGCTCCCTTTGACCACTCGGGAACCCCACCGAAATAATGGTGCCGACTACCGGAGTCGAACTGGTGACCTACTGATTACAAGTCAGTTGCTCTACCTACTGAGCTAAGTCGGCACAAAATTTCGTATATTTAACGTTGCCGTTAAATCTCAATGTTGGCGGAGCGGACGGGACTCGAACCCGCGACCCCCGGCGTGACAGGTCTGTATTCTAACCAACTGAACTACCGCTCCAATTCTTTAACGAAACCCGATAGCATCGAATCTCTAGAATATGGCGGAGAGATAGGGATTTGAACCCTAGATACGCTATTAACGTATGCTAGTTTTCAAGACCTATGCTTTCAACCACTCAGCCATCTCTCCGTAAGTGCGGCGAATATTACCGACACATTGAGAAGCTGTAAAGCCTAAATTTACAAAAAAATGATCGCTAGATTAACAAATGTGCACTTTGTTATTAATTGTTGCAAAACTGATATTTATTAAGCGGTTATCGCTAGTTTCAATAAAATAGATAATACAAATAAAGCCCATGAACTCGTTCAGTCAAACTCATAGAGCACAACAAATGAAACTCAGTGAAAAGCAAAAACATGCATTTCAATTACAGAGGATACGACAAGAAAATCCAAAGAAAGATAAGTAAGTAGGTAAATTTCAGCGCAATCTTAGACAGTCCAAATGTAAAAAAGCCCGCAATTGCTTGCGGGCTTTTCTATTTGGCTCCTCCTGCTGGACTTGAACCAGCGACATACGGATTAACAGTCCGCCGTTCTACCGACTGAACTAAGGAGGAATTGTAATGGTGGTGGGGGAAGGATTCGAACCTTCGAAGGCAGTGTCGGCAGATTTACAATCTGCTCCCTTTTACCACTCGGGAACCCCACCGAAATTATGGTGCCGACTACCGGAGTCGAACTGGTGACCTACTGATTACAAGTCAGTTGCTCTACCTACTGAGCTAAGTCGGCACAAAATTTCGTGTATTTAACGTTTCCGTTAAATCTCAATGTTGGCGGAGCGGACGGGACTCGAACCCGCGACCCCCGGCGTGACAGGCCGGTATTCTAACCAACTGAACTACCGCTCCAATTCTTTAATGAAACCCGATATTCATCGAATCTCTAGAATATGGCGGAGAGATAGGGATTTGAACCCTAGATACGCTATTAACGTATGCTGGCTTTCAAGACCGGTGCTTTCAACCACTCAGCCATCTCTCCGTAAGTGCGGCGAATATTACCGACACATTGAAAAGCTGTAAAGCCTAAATTTGCAAAAAAACGATCGCTCGACTAACAAATGATCAGAGTGTTTATCTCTTTAACATGTTAGCGATAAATTACGCATTATCGTGCCCAATGATAACGATCTGATTGCTTATGGCGACTTATCACTACCTATCTCTTAAAGCTTGCATATACTGAAAAGAAGTGAGGTCAACGATATTACGTTTACGATCACAAGGATGCTGTATGCCAAAGTTTATAATAACGCTACCACTGCTCTTATGCTCCGCTAGCTGCGTAGTCATGTATCCCGCACAATGGGGAGCCATTACGGTTGTAGATGAATTAACAGGTGAGCAAACTTGTCGGGTTCGTGCGTTATCGCCAATGCAAACCCACAGTAGCTTTTATCCCATGGTTGATATGGCAAATGGTCATATTCGTGTTGGTATGCACAGCCCTGATGAAAACCCGCTTCCGGTCAGTGATATTCAATTACAGATAGATAACCATTATCGTTTTTTGATCAAGCAAGCCGATATGCCTTATTACTTACAACAGCAAATCAATATCACCCCACAAATATTGGCAGGTCACGGTCCTTATTTAAATCACAGTAAACGAGCGCAGCGGGAACAACTGCAATTAAGCTTTAGCACTGCAACAGCGAAAGCAATAGCCAGTCGCTCCCCTTACACAGTAGCCACGGGCAATAATGCAAAATATCTTTTTGATCTCATGCTAATGGGCGATTTCTTAGAATATAAAATCTTAGCAACAGACCTACATGCATCTACCTCAGGGCGTTATCCCTTAAATCGCGATTTTCTTAACTCATTGCAACAATGTGGGATCAGCTGGCATCAGTTGCACATCTATACCCAAGTGACTTCAAGATGCCTGATTTAGAGCGAGGTCACTGAGTTGAATTCAAGGAAGGCAACGAAGCGGAATAGCGAGCTCTTTCCAAGTTGTCTGACGCAAGAAGTCGGCTCAGTGACACGCTCCCAAAGGGCTAGCGTCCTTAGCTCTCAGACTTTGTTAACAATTCTCAATGTAGAACCACCATATCTACGAATCGTTACCGCGCCTGAGAACTAAGGTCATCTCGCTGAACATAGCATCTTGAAGTTACTTGGGTATAGACCTAGCCGATCTTATAAAAAACTGCGTATACTGCATCACGTCTTAGCGCAATACAGTCACAGCTTATGAAAAACGTCTACCAACCATTATTTGATGATAATAATCCACCCAGTGAGATTTTCTTTGGTCATACGATTTTCTTACCCAATACAGGCACAGAAAAACATCGCCACCCTTGGGGACAACTACAGCTGATCAGTGGCGGTATTATCGAACTGGCAGCCGAGAACAAACATTTTCTTGCGCCGCCTCAGTACGCATTATGGGTACCACCAGAAATTGAGCACCAAAGCTATATTCGTCGCAGTTTAAATTACTGTTCGATGAATATCACCAAGCCACTCGCGAATGCATTACCAAGCTATGCCTGTTTATTGGAAGTCAGTCCTTTGATGCAAGCCATGGTACAAGATCTGCGAGAGCGACGTATTGTTATTCCAGAAACGCCACAAGATAAGCGTTTAGTGAAGGTGTTGTTTGATCAAGTCTTGATGAGTAAGGAGCATGAGCAATACCTACCGACCACGGATGATAAACTGCTGCAATCCATGCTGATTGAATTGGAAAAAAATCCAACCAATAATCGCAGCTTGGCACAATGGGCAAAACAGCTACACACCACAGAGCGAACACTCGCTCGTCACTTTAAAGATAAATTAGGCATGAGTTTTACCGAGTGGCGACAACGACGTAAGTTTATTTACTCGCTGCATCTGTTACGCAGTGGTTTATCGGTAAAAGAAATCGCACTGACACTGGGCTACCATCAAGCCTCTCCTTTCATCACTGCGTTTAAAAAGCAATCTGGCAGTACGCCTGATCAATATCGCCAACGTTTAGGTGATGAAGCCATGCCTCCAAAACTATAAACGTTATTTATTCCAGCCTAAAAATAGCAACTTACTTAATAAACTAATGCTTGTATTGCATTCGCCGTCATGAACATAGTCGGACTGAAAATCTGCAATACTATTTTGTGCTAGGCTTTTAACGTATTGTTTATTATCGACTATAACAATTTTGGTAAAACCACGAGAATATGGTGACACATCGTGCTTTAAAAATTGTAGTGCTCTTTTTGGATCATGTGTGGTGGTAATAATATCCGGATGGCGTGATAGCCCATGGGTAATTTTTAACTTGAAAAAAGCCATGTTCAGTTATCCATAACAAGAATTTTTGCCATGGTAAGCAGCTTATATTGTTGGCGCAATCAATAACATTAGGCTATTCATTCCCTGTTACAGTTCATTACGCCTATTGATGATTGAGACATGTTTCGATACAGCTGTTTTTAAGATGTTAAACCAGCTTACATCGATATTAAGACAAATCAATATGCAGTCCGCCCTATTATTGCAATGACAAAATTTATTAGATTGGAGATACCTAGCACACAGGAGTAAATACTCATCCTTACCGATACTATCGGTGGTATATGGCTCACCTATCGAAAAAAAACACCCTAAGTCTGACGACCTAGGGTGGGCAAAGCATATAGTTAATTCAGCAAATTGCATGCTGATTTAGAATATTCATTCAAGCTCTGACATACAGGTTACAAATGAAGGCTGATTGTTTGCTCCTCTATAATTAATGTCGAGACTAACAGTATGGTGATAGTTGTATTCACCGCCAGCACTGGTACTTGAATAATAGCTAAATTTCAAAGGCCAATCACGTGTTGTGTACATGTTCTCGAATTTAGGGAAGGTAATAGCGTTATTGTCAGCAAATTGTTCTAACTCATCCTTTGTAGGTAAGCGCCAATTATCTCTACCGTTGATTTTGATTGAGCTGTAAGTATCGCACAATGTGTTTGCTGCTTCAGGACTAAACATGGCATATTCACCATCAAGTCCATGTGATGTGAATTCTGAAAATGCTGTAGATGTAAGTACAGAATTGTCAACAGTCGTTTGCCAAGTTGCTAGATCTGGATCGATGTTATCAACATATATTTTTGACGGAGAACTGGTAAATAAAGTTCCATTACCTGCATCGAAGATATCAATACAGGTGTCCGCAAGTGAACATACATCGATGACGATCGGTTCGCTTTCAATACCATCCATCTGAGCTGTAACAGTGGTTGTACCTACTTGATTTGCAGTAATCTCCCCCATCATCGATAGTGTTGCTACAGACTGGTCAAGTGATACCCACAAAGCAGAATCTGTAACCGGAGAGGTACTATCATCTGTATATGTCGCTATCGCACTCAACTGATGACTATTCCTTTCTGTTTTACCTTTAACTAGTTCAAGTGAGTTAGGCTTTACTTCAATTTTAGTAATTAACGCAGGCGTAACGTCGACGTTCACTATCTTTCTAACATTATCTATTTGAACTGTAACAGTCGCTTCGCCTTCTTGAAGGCCTTTAATTTCACCCGCTTCTGATACAGATATAATATCTTTGTCATTTGAAGTCCAAGTCACAGAGTCTGATACTGATCCATCGCTATAGGTAGCTGTTGCACTCAGATTTTGTGTAAGACCTTTAGGTACAGAAACATAAGTGCTTGAAACATTAATTTCTTTGACCACAGGTTCGATTGTGATGTTCAACTTATTACTGGTGACACCAAACTTCCTGACAAAGATAACGACTTCTCCAGAAGCATTACCGCCAGTCAAGATGCCAGGTTTATTGAAATAACCTTTGTTATCGTCGCTAGTTTTCCAGTTATTCAAAGTTAGATCAGCATCAGTCAATACTCTCGAAGAGCCGTCGGGTAAATAGCCAACAGCAACAAATGCTTGTTCATTACCTGAGGATAACGTTAATTTAGGTGTTGTAGGTGAAGCTGGTCTAATCTCGATTCGCTCTAACCGACAACCAGTCAACAGAATAATTATGGGGACAAAAATCACTAAGAATAGGTTTCGTACAGATAAAATCATATTGACACCTTTATTAATTGTCGTGATAACACTTGTAATTTAGTAGTTATATTTAATATTCGCCAATTTAATTCTTAATATTGAGAAATTTGTTAGAAAAATGATACCACCTATAAAAAATATAATGCTCTTTCTAAAAAAATTATTTATTCAATGACTTATATGATTTTATTTATACTTATAACATCAGAAATACTTAGTTATCTTCTCCTTGAAATAGAGTTCAACATTTGAACGTAAAATATTAATTCTATTAGTTTTTAATTTTAATTAAAGGTTAAATTAAAGACGAGAGTAAACCGTTTTATAATCTTAAAATATTTTCGGTAAGTGTTAACCCATTTACTTTCAGTACTATAGTAATAGGCAAAAGTAGTTGCTTTATAGGATAATTAACCGCAAAATAATGTGGTAATTTTCTAGACCATAAGCTTGAATAATCTTTATTATATTCAATTCATTAGCTACATTTAAGCAATCTCTATAACTTGTCGAAGAGTTGATAACAATACGAGATATTGTATCAACTATCACTAACGGCTTGGTTATTGTTACCATCAACAATCACGAATTGAAAAAGAGCTATCTCCACCGCTAACTTTGCTAATCAAGATAGTTAACTAATAAATATCTGAATTATCTTTCATGGTTCACATCAAATTATCACTATATTATTATTTAATAGATGGCATAAATTTGACATTGTGAGTATGGAGAAAGAGATTTATTTGTCATTTTAAATACAAATAAACTTTTATAAAGTTCGTCATATATTTATGATTAATAAAATCAAATAAGATTTTTATTAAAAAAAAGCGAGCATAAAGCTCGCTAAAAAATTATTCGATACAAAATGTCATTAATATTCAATATCCTTACTGAAACTATTAATAACCTGCTCGAAAAGACAAAGGTTATATCGCAAATGATTTTGTCACACTGATAGATATATTTGTCATGTGAATGTAAATAGATGATTTATTTTCATTCCCGGTTTCAGATAATAAGTGCGACACTTATGGAAAGGAATAGAATAGGAAGCCAACTGCTGAAAGTGGTACGCTCTTCTCGCCAAAGAAACAAGCAGTACTACCATGAGTTATCAGCAGTTGACCGAGGGGAGAAGATACCAGATTTCTACCCTTTTGGAACTGGGAATTTCAATCTCTGAAATTGCCCTAAAAGTGAAGTGCCATCGTGCAACGGCTTATCGTGAGTTAAAAAGAAACCGAATACATAACCAATATTGTCCCACACATGCTCACGCGTCTTCCGTTAGCAGGCGTAAGACCGCTCATAAATATCGGATACCTGTTGAGCATGTTGAATTTGCCCGTCTATTAATCAGCATAGATTGGAGTCCTGAGCAGATTTCGAGTGTTCTAACTAAGGCAGGAGCATCAATCAGCCATGAATGGATTTATCGCTATGTTGCTCAAGATAAACGTCAAGGTGGCAAGCTCTATCGCCACTTGAGGCAAGGACATAAGCGATACCGTAAAGGACTGAAAGAGAAGGCTCCAACGATTAAAAATGCAGTATCGATTGATGAGCGTCCATCGATTGTCGATAACCGAGAACGGTTTGGAGACTGGGAAATTGACACTGTATTAGGCAAGCACGGCACTGGCGCAATCGTCACCATCTTAGAGCGAAAGAGTCGATTCTATTTAGCTAAGAAAGTAGCGTCCAAATCGGCTGCTGAGGTAACGAAAGCAACGATAGATATGCTCATGCCATATAAGGATTACGTACATACGATTACCGCCGACAACGGCAGAGAGTTCGCAGGTCATCAGGAGACGCAGAGGCGATGGATGCAGATTTGTATTTTGCTCACCCGTATAGCTCGTGGGAGCGAATGAAAATGCTAATGGTCTACTAAGACAATATGTGAAGAAAGGGACGGACTTGAGAACGGTGACGGATGACGATATTCAGTTTGCTCAATCAAGGATTAACAATCGTCCTAAAAAGTGTCTAGGGTTCAAGCAACCAGCCGTTATTTTCAAAGAAATGGCAATGGCTGCTTGATATTAGAGAGTGTCGCACTTCGAAGTTGAATTCGGGGGTAATATACCTAGCCTTTTATGTATTCTTCCGCTACCAGCGACCACCTAAAGAGAGGTAAAACGCGCTTTGTCCACCTTCCGCTAAGCCATAGCTAAGGTAAACAGGTCCCAAAATAGAATCGACCGCAACATAAACACTGCCAGCTGAGATAGAAGAGCTCCAAGACACATTAGAAGATTTATCCCAAACACCACCTTGTTCAATAGAGCCCCCAGCATAAACAGGCAGCTTAAACGCACCGAAGTTATTATCAAGTAAACGATAACGGTATATCATGCTCGCAAAAGCGCTATAACGGCCATTCAGCTCATAACGATGGTAACCCGATAAATTAAACATTCCCCCTAATGCCTGCGCATAAATCGGTAGCATTTCTTCAGAATCAGAGCCTGCAACCTTTGCGGTAAATGCAATCGTATGGCGATCAAAACTGAATGGTTTTTTCACTTCCAAATCATAGAAATAGGTCTCACCATCTACCTTGCCACGCTGGTGGAACTCACTCGTGGTTTGGTTATAACCCACTTTCGCATTGGCATAGAGCCCTGATGATGGAAAGAAGAAGTTATCGAGATCATCATAGGTCATATTGATATAAGGACCATGTAAGAAATAATCCTCTTTCTGCTCCATGGAAAGTACGTTTATCGATCCTTTTTGAGCGTTATAACCTAAGCTAATTTTTGCTGCTGATTCAAAATTCCAGCCAATAGCCGCATACACATTAGTATGTTTATATTCGGTTTCAATATTATGGAATGTATTTGTCTCATTATTGATGTAATCAAAATTGAAACGATCAAATTTACGTATCTCATTGTTAATGCTGACACCAAATTCTGTGAAATATGTCTGCTCATAATCCAACGGAAAGTAAAATTCGGTACTAACATTTTTCCAACTGCCTAATGAAAATTCAGTTAGCCACTCACCGCCTTTATCTGTTAAATCGGTATATAGGTACTGTGCACCAAAAGAAAAATTAGAGCGGTTGACGAAATCATCTTCAAACGCAAGGGTAAAGTTTAAATAGCCCGGTCCCCATGATTTTTCATTGATATCCATATCAAGGATATTTTTACCGTCAACTTGATCGATTTTATAAGTAATTCGGCCATAAATATCTTCACTTTGTAAACGCTTCACCGCCAGTTCAAGTGATTCATTTGAAATCACTTGACCGATTTGTAACGCCAATTGTGCACGCAATGTTTTATCTGGAAGGCGAGTATTATTTCTGATCTTAATTTCATCAATGTAGTAAGCCGTTGCTGATGATAACTGGCTACGGCGACTCTGCTTTTCCTTCACATAAGCCTGATAATCCGCTTTAGATAACTGAAAACGAAGTAACTGTGGTAAAGCATCCTCAGCGACTTTCTTACCCGCTTCATAGGCTTTGGTCATCTGATCAAAATCTGCTGCTGTCATAAAGGACACGTCAGGCTGTAAATAAACATCGCCTTTTTTCATCAGGCCTTTTTGCTCATCAGCACTGGCATTGGTCATGTAAGTGGTCAGCTGAGCGACAATGTTTAATGCGCTATCTAAGTCTTTACTTGGCATCAAGTTATCACGCAAATCGACCGCAATGATATTCTCTGCACCTAAGACTTGGGCAACATTCACTGGCATATTATTAACCACACCACCGTCGACTAATAATTTGCCTTTTAAGTGAACTGGTTTTAGTGCACCAGGAACGGTCATCGATGCTTGCATCGCTGTAGCTAAATGCCCAGAGTTTAAAATCACAGGTTTGAGCTTCGCAATATCTGTAGCCACACTACGATAAGGGATCGCTAATTGATCGAACGATTTCAGTGACGGTAAATTATCAGTAACTTGACGTAACAGCTTAGCAAAACCTTGACCTTGGAATGCCCCTGAGCGAGCTTTGAACTCACCATTGAGATCAAGGCCGATATCGGTATGAAGCTGATAGTTATCATTTTGCTGTTTGCGGCGTAGGGTTAAATCATTGCGATTAACACGATCAAGGTAGCCTTCCTGCCAATTAACATTAAACGTGCGACGTTTCACTTCCTTGGCACTAAATCCCATCGCATACATGCCTCCCACATAGGCGCCCATACTGGTCCCCGTGACGATATCGACAGGAATACGGTTTTTCTCTAAGACCTCAAGCACACCAATATGTGCCGCACCTTTGGCGCCACCACCACTTAAAACTAACCCGACCCGTTTGCGATCAACCTGTGGGCGATCATCTGCGCTAGCATAAACGGTTAACGTTTGTACACTTAACGTAAAACACAATAACGTTTTGAATAATTTATGCTTTTTAAACACCTTTACCATCCCACAATCAATCCATTGGCAATTAAACCGTTAACACCTTAGCGCTAACGTAAACATTCAGCTTAGTTATAGATAGCTTTATCAAAATACACTATTTTGACTTTATTCCGTTAACAAAATGAAAAAAGAGCATAGAAATCTACACTCTTTGTTTTGAAATTATATCAAGTTATATGCCCTTTGCGACATCATCGAGCGCTTTGAGTACCTGCTCGTTAATATGCCCTTGATGAACTAACTGACAGACCTTTCGCCGTACCGCGAGTCCTGAAATTAAACGTTCAATCGATAAGTGGCGCTCATCTTGGCGGCTATTGTACAGCTCAACAGTTTTACTTAACGTCTCATAGCTAACTTTCTCACAAGCAACATATAACCAATCGAGCTTCTCTAAATACCCCTTACACTCTTCTGTTATTACAGATGAAGAATGTCCTGTCATCGCCGATAACGCTGTGATGCTGCGTTGTAGCGCCTCTGGAGAGGTATATTTAGATAAAACTATCGTTAGTTCATCGGCATTAATTTCAACTAAGTGCTTTCTCAACTTAATACGACGCCCTAATCGCCCTTTCGGTCGTGCAGGTTTACGTTGGATAGGCTCAAATTCCCCATCAATGATCGCAGAGAGCTGATCAAGCTCTTGTTTTGGCAAGATCTCATTACGTAATGGGTTTGGCATCGTTGGTGCCATCGTGCGCTTACCTTCATTGTAGGTTTTCGCACGAGAAAAACGGATCACTTCATCAGCATCACACTTAATATCAATCCGATAGTCGGTATAGCGTTTGTCTAGATCTTCGGCACTGATCGTAAGATGGTAACCCCATAAATTCACGGCAAACAAGGTATCCGTAACTTTACCTTCCGCCAATTTTTTCAACTCGCGGATCAGATCAGACGAAAAACGACGCCATTCAATATTTCTAGCAAGCTTTTGATTTAGCTCACTTAAAAGCATGGAATCATTAACACGACGAGACATTCTGCTTCGGAAGAAAGTGTATAACTGGAATACCAATGTATGTTGACGCAAAATCTCTGGTGGAAATAAGAAAAAATAATCGCGCGTTAGCAGCTCATCAAAGAACGAAGGTTCCCATACTAAAATATACAGATTCGGTTTGATCCTGATCTCACCGTCTTCACCCTCTTGAGGCGCTTCTTCCGATGCTGTTATCGTGCGTGCAATAAAACGGAAACGATCACTTTTAAAACCTTCTGGCATATTTTCGCTTAACCAGCGGCCAGTTAATTCATGTAATTGAAAATCAGTAAATTCAATGCGATCAATACTTTCGCGGATAGAATCACGTGCAGGCCCACTGTCTTTCTTACCACGTAATGCCAAAATATCGGTGATATAAACCGGTGTCTTATTGGTAGTTGAACGAGCTTGGATCTCATAATCAGCAATATGGTGATCGTGGTATTGCACCGTCAACGTAAACAATGCAAACAGTGTCATCAGATCGTCAACGGTCATGATCGACTTAGAAGATCGTGTTTCAATGATCGCTTTTGTGCCACTGATCGCCACCATCGACTTTTGATAACTTTTCTTAGTTCTTGGTGGTGCTAATGCCTGATCAATGATCCCTGCCCAACTTGTTGGTGAAACCACAATTTGATCCGCCTCATCTGGCATTGATGGCGGTGTACCTAAGCCATGCTCAGTGAGTAAACGACGATTAACATGATTTTGCGCTAGCGCTTTTGAACGTTTTTGCTTTTCTTTTTCTTTAAAATGATCAGATTGTAAACTACCCGTGCCAAGTTGGGAGATCAGCAATGCTGGATTGATGAAGTGATGTAGCATGGTTTTCCCTGCCAACCCTTCTTCAAATTTAACAGGTTGTTGATTAAATAAACCGACATTAACCGCAGCGCGCAGACGTTGCTGGATCGCCGCTCGAGTTAACTGACCTTCTGTCGCTTCAACCAATTCAGTGGTTGAAACTAAGCCGTCTTGGCTTGATAGCCCACGTAACGAAATAATATTGAGTAATTCAATAATACTTTTGGTGACACCTTTAAAGTGTTGATACTGAGGAAGCCAGTCTACCAAGCTTGCTGGGATCGCAAATAAATGGCCGTCTTTGTGTGATCGTGGCGCTTCGATCAATATCTTTTCAACGGGGGTATTGTCACTATTACGGGGTGGTTTCATCTGTCATTGACCGTAGATCCATCATCTTTCCGCAAAGATTAATGGAAAAAGATCAAGAAATAAAGTTTTTTGTTTAAAGATTTTTAATACTGATCTTTATGTTTAATTCTGATCTTATTGATTAAGTGATCTTATGATCTGGTTTGGAAATTAAATATAACTATATGTTTTTTAAGTTTATTATAAAACAGGAGGCTGGAACAATGATCAAAGCGCTATCGGAAGTGTGATCAAAATATCCTCGAAAATATGATCATCATAGGGTTGGAAAGATGATCATCAGAGAACTGAAACGATGATCATCAATGGTTTGAAAGCATGATCATGAATGTTTCAATGATTATATACAGAGTTATCCACAGGGCGTGGCATAAAGTGATGGTTCACTGGCTTTAAAATCGCTTTATAAGGTCTTTTTGCCATGGAAAGATGATCATGTATTTGCATTTAGAGTGTCATTTCCTTGATATTGATGTTTTTTACATCAATTTTCTATTTATCGTTATCGTTCGCTGTTAGAGATTGAAATTACAACGCTGATGCGTGTGTCGTTATTTTGCGTTGAATCTGGACTTTATTGTACGGAAAAATGATCAAGTTAGCGTGGGTGAATTTCAATTTTCCTTTGTTTTTCCATTTCAGCATCCCCTTCGAGTGTTTTAGAGGCTTATTTTGTCATCTAAACCCTTATTGAATCTACATTCTCCGTAAATTCTCAGCTATTTATCATGCTTCCGTATATTGGCTTGGTCGGAATGATATACCACGTTTTAGCTTGATCATTTTTCCAAGAGAAGACGATCTTTTAATCCTGTAAATCAATGCTATTACAGCGATGAGATTATCTTGATCATCGTTTCAAGATCTTAGCTATTTTGGCGGAACAATGATCAAGTATAAGTCTGATCAAATAAAGCTTGTTTGTGTGAATGGGTCTAAAAGCAATGTGATTTCAGCCTTGATTTTAGTTTTAATAATGAAATGACTATGAAATTGAGTAATTTCATCATATCTTTTATTTAGCTGTGTTTTTATCCAATTTTTTCCTATGTTGATATTGAAAATACAAGCTCCGTAAATTAGACGATATTTATCATGCTTCTGGGTATTTGTAATTTACATTGTAAATAAGTGACGTTGTAACAGTTTGAATCTGGACATAATTTAGAGGCATTATCCGTTAAAAAATCACACCTCTTTTATTGGCTAATATTAAAATTGAGTGCTTTTTATTAAAAATTCGCTTTTTGACTTGAGATTGACATCACACTGAATGTTCAGCTTTTTATTGTTGAAAATTATATTTGCTGTACAATGTGAGGCAATCAATCATCATGGCGAAGAGTGATAATGAATAGGGAACAGACGATCCAAAATTTGCTCAATATTGCTGAGCAAACAAAACAAGTACAAGCGGACCGAATTGAGATTGTTTTAGAAGAGCGTCGTGAGGAATTATTCCCTCCGATGTCTAAAGCATTAATGGAAACACGTTCAGGTTTAACCCGTCGTAAATTAGATGATGCGATTTCTCGTATGGAAGCGGATGGTCACCAATTTACGAAAAACAATGCTAACCACTACTCTATTACCTTAGAAGAAGCGCATAAGCTAATGCAAGCGGCTAAAAAACCCGCTTTTTATGAGCGCGAAGGTGCTGGTCGTAAACCTTGGGTTGTGAATGTGCAAAACCAAAAAGGTGGCACGGGTAAATCAATGACAGCAGTTCACCTAGCTGCTTGTTTAGCTCTTGATTTAGATAAGCGCTATCGTATTTGTCTTATCGATCTCGATCCACAGGGTTCACTACGTTTATTCTTAAACCCTTTAATTAGTGTGGGTAAACAAGAGACGATCTATTCTGCCGTTGACGTTATGCTAGATAACGTGCCTGCAGATGTGCAGATGGACAAAAACTTTGTGATGGATAATGTGGTGATGCCAACCCAATATCCTAACTTAAAAACCATTGCCGCTTTCCCTGAAGATGCGATGTTTAATGCTGATGCATGGCAAGATCTCGCTGTAAATCAAGATCTTGATATTGTTCGATTACTGAAAGAAAAAGTGATTGATCCAATTGCTGATGAATTTGACATTATTATGATTGATACTGGTCCTCACATCGATCCATTGGTGTGGAATGCGATGTATGCATCGAACGCATTGATCATTCCGTGTGCTGCGAAGCGCTTAGACTGGGCTTCAACTGTTAACTTCTTCCAGCACTTACCAACAGTTTATGAGATGTTCCCCGAAGAGTGGCACGGTTTAGAATTTATTCGTTTAATGCCAACGATGTTTGAAGATGATAATAAAAAGCAAGTTTCAGTACTGACTGAAATGAACTATTTATTGCGTGATCAGGTAATGATGGCAACAGTACCAAGAAGCCGTGCATTTGAAACCTGTGCTGATACTTACAGTACGGTATTTGACTTAACTGCGGCAGAATTTGAAGGGGGTAAAAAGACCCTTTCAACAGCTCAAGAAGCTATTCAACGTGTTGGTTTAGAACTTGAACGTGTGATGCATAGCCATTGGGCAAACCTTAACGAGGAGTAATTAACAGATGGCAATTAAAACGACTGATCTTAATGCTCGTCTGTTTGGTAAAGCTGACAAACGTCGAGCAACCAATGTTACAGAAGCGCAAACAGCTGCACGTGATAAAGCGGCTGTGATTGAATTAGCGGTTGCGGGTGAAGAAACAGTCGCGTTTGAATTAATTAAAATCAATGCTGATGATGTAAGTACAAAAACCACGGTATTTGCAGAAAATGCTCGTGAGCAGGCGTTTTTAAATGAGCACGCACTGGCTGATATTTTATCAACCTTAAAAGATCGTGGTCAGCAATATCCAGCGGTTGGCCGCTGGTTAGATGATGGCCGTATTGAAGTGCTCGACGGTAGTCGTCGTCGCATGTCCTGTATTTTAGCTCATAAAGATTTTCTTATTTATGTCGCTAAAGGGATCAATACGGAACATGCTAAGTTTCTTTCTGATGTTGCTAACGCACATAAACCACTAAGTTTATATGAGCGTGGTAAAGAGATGCAGCATCTACTTGATAGTGGGAAAGTGGCTGATCAGAAAGAGCTTGCCCGTTACTGTCAATGTAGCGAAGCGCTAGTCAGTGGTGCATTAAAAGCAGCAAGCTTACCGATGGAGTTGTTGATGGCATACCCAAGTGTGGGTGAGTTAGGTCGTCCAACCATTGTTAAGCTCCATCGTGTATTTTTTGGTTTGGCTCCTGATCAGCAAAAGCACATGATCCAAGAGTTAAGCTCGGATAAAACCGCATTATGGAAGACCATTAACGCGCAAGGGATCAGCCGTATTACACGTGAAGTAACGGTAAAACTTGAAGAAATGGGGGATGCACTACAGCCTAAAGCTGTTGTAGAAAAGCCATCATCTCAAGAGTTGATCAAAGGTAAAGTGAGCTATACCCGTGATGGTGATAAGCTTCAGCTTCGCTTGAAAAAAATGAGTGATCGCCAAGTGAGCGATATTCTTGCTTATTTAAATGACTACTTAAAATAAGCATTCAACAAACCACGCTAACTAGCGTGGTTTTTTTTACCTTGCTCATTCCTTTCACATGTTATGATCGTAGCCAATCTGTGTTGCTTGGATCATTTTATGTTGTCTTCACTTCCTACTTTTATTTCTCAATTACGTGATAATTCTGTTCAATGCCATTGTCGACGATTAGTGATTGTCGAGGGGGCTTTAGATTGGTCAACAAAGATCGCTATACAGTTTTCTCAACACTATCCAAGCACGTTATGGGTAGGTGAAACGGCACCATCTTTATTATCCAGTTGCCGTTTTAAAAATGCTAAGCAATGGCTAGGACAAGAAACCGATTGTTTAATTATTAATGCTCACGATGGCATTGATGCGAATGTACTTGGTGCTTTGTCTGGTACGATCCGTGGCGGTGGTGTGCTGTTATTGTTGCTACCTTCCGCTTGGTTGTCACTTGAACGGTGCTCGCGATTTTCTCAACATATAGCCAATGTTTCGACTTTGGCTGATGTTATTCGGTTGAGAGAAGATCTGCCATTACCACCACTAGTGCTTCAATCTGTTTATGAACGATGCGTTGAAAGCTTTGTATCAACGGCTCCCCGCTTGTGTCTGACTGCGCAGCAAGATCAGGCCGTTGATGCTATTTTGAAAGTGAGTACTGGTCATCGTAAGCGTCCTTTAGTGCTTTCAGCTGATAGAGGTCGAGGAAAATCGTCGGCTTTGGGGATTGCAGCTGCTGAGTTAATGTCTTCTCGCAAGATTAAAATTGCGGTTACGGCTCCATCTTTTGCCTGTGCTGCGACTATTTTTGCACATGCTGCTCAACGAATAGAAGATGCTGATTGTTCTCATCCCCACCGTATTCTCGCTAGTAAAGGAAGTGAGTTAGTTTTTGTCGCAGCAGATATGATCTGTCAAACAGCGCGAGAATATGATCTTATCTTAGTTGATGAAGCGGCCGCTATTGCCGCAGATACATTATCTCAGCTGCTTGATGTTCATAATCGTTTAGTGTTTGCCACGACTATTCATGGTTATGAAGGTACTGGTCGAGGCTTTGAAATTAAATTCAAACAAGCTTTAAATTTAAAAATGCCACAATGGCGAGGGTTGCATCTTGATCAACCTATTCGCTGGGCAAATGATGATCCGCTTGAAGCCTGGGTATTTAAAGCTCTCTTACTTGATGCTGAGCATTCAACGTTGGCAAATTTACCAAAGAGTAAAATTCGATATTGTTTGATTGATAAAGCGGAGTTGACACATTCACCCAATCTACTATCTCAAGTTGTTGGCTTATTGATCCATGCCCATTATCAAACATCGCCAAATGATATTCAGCAACTGCTTAATGACGATAGCCAACAATTAATAGTGGCTTGCGTAGGAAATGATGTTGTTGGCTGCTGCTTAGTCGTTAAAGAGGGGGGCTTTGATGACGCGCTTGCATCAGATGTTGTTCAAGGAAAGCGTCGCCCTAAAGGACATTTGCTTGCACAATCGGTGGCTGCACATTTAGGTTTTAAATCGGCAGCAATGCAATCGTGTTATCGTATTTTACGTATTGCTGTTTTACCGACATTACAACATCAGGGAATTGACCAACAGTTAATTCATACTGCTGAGCAAGTTGCGAATGAACAATCTATAGACTACATTGGTACAAGTTTTGGCGCGACACAAGAGTTAGTTTCTTTTTGGAGTCGATGCCAGTTCGAAGCTATTCGTTTAGGTATAACGAAAGACAGTGCAAGTGGTCATCATTCTTTGTTGATGGTAAAGGCGCTTAACAATGCATGTCATCAGCTATGGCTTGATGATGCCAAAATGTTATTTTCAGCAACGTTTGGGGCTCAACGTGTTGAGCAGTTTTCTGACATATCACCGTTACTGTTTATCTTTCTATATCGTCACATCTCGGTTAAACCTATTAACTATTTATTATCTGCTTCATTAGTTAAGATGCAGCTAACAGGTTTTTCTAATGGCTCGTTTGGCTATGACACGGTTGTTGCTAGTTTAGAAATGAAGTTAAGTGAGTTTATATTGAATAACACAGCTTATTGTTCAGATGATTTATTGCTATGCACAGCAAAAGTATTACAAAAACAATCCTGGGCTGATATGGTGACCCGCTTCAATTTAACTGGAAGAAAGCAAGCTGAGGCTGAGCTACGTTCATTTGTACGTAAACATCTTATTCCGGATAGCATAAATACTGTTAGTTCATTAGGATGATGAGACTGTTTACAGTGTAAATCAGTTTTCTTAATCATTTACAGTGTAAATTTATTTACTGGTTTACACTGTAAATCTGACCGTTAAAATTTTTTGCTTACTGCTTACTGCTTACTGCTTACTGCTTACTGCTTACTGCTTACTGCTTACTGCTTACTGCTTACTGCTTACTGCTTACTGCTTACTGCTTACTGCTTACTGCTTACTGCTTACTGCTTACTGCTTACTGCTTACTGCTTACTGCTTACTGCTTACTGCTCAATACTCATTACTCATTACTCAATACTCATTACTCAATACTCATTACTCAATACTCAATACTCAATACTCAATACTCAATACTCTATGAGAGCTGGTGATGTCTAATCTCATCTACTAAATTACGGTTCTCGCTTCTAGCTTAGAGTAATATATATGCATGTTAGTGCTTATTTGGTTTACACTGTAAATTATTTATGAATAGAATTGTAGCTAGCTATGTGAAATGAATTTGTCTGAGGGTTTACAGTGTAAATTAATTTCAATCATGTCGTAATAGAGTTTTTTAAGGTTGCGATTTAAATAAAGTATTCGTTGATACCAGCTATCTCATAACATCATGTTATGCAGTAAGAGATTTTCAAGGCTTAATTACAAATATTGATAAGACTGCGCCTAATCGGTCGGCAATAACTCTTTGTTTGAAGATTAAAGATAGATGGTTAATGGATGCTAGTAAATTAAACTTATGTCACTTTGTTTTATTAACTTATATCTAAGTCGCTTCTAGATACAGCAAGGATGCATTACCTGGTAGATAGAGATTTTTTGAAGCTTGTACCTTCATCATATATACCCAAGCGACTTCAATATGCCTGATTCAGAGCTAAGTCACTGAGTTGAATTCAAGGAAGACAACGAAGCGGAATAGCGAGCTCTTTCCAAGTTGTCTGACGCAAGAAGTCGGCTCAGTGGCACGCTCTTAAAGGGCGAGCGTCCTTAGCTCTCAGACTTTGTTAACGATTCTCAATGTAGAACCACTATATCTTCGAATCCTTGCCGCGCCTGAGAACTAATGTCGTCTCGCTGAACACTGCATCTTGAGGTTGCTTGGGGATATCACGATTACATTTATTGTTTTACGTTAAGAACGGTCAACGTTCTTACTATTATTGTTTGAAGTGACTTGTGAAGATGATTATTTCGGGAATAAAAAAACCAGCGATATGGCTAACACCTATCACTTAAGGTGTTTGGAACGAACTGGATAACGAGTTTTATTGATACGAACGGCTCTCTGCTTGGGCCGTTTTTTTCGTTCAGGTAATATGTAACGCTTTACTTGTTTTCTCATTGCTCTCAGTTTTTGAGGAATAGAACCTGGCGAAGCGATGGCACACCACATTAATTCATCTTGAATATCTCTTAACGCCATCATAAAACTTATCCGTAATGGTGAAACATTCGCTTCTGCCGCTATTCTACTTATTTCTAAGCGAACAAGATTATAAGCTATCAATATTCCCCATATTTCTTGCTCAATACCTTCTACTGATTGACTACGCAATAATATTTCATCTTCAAGCATGTCATGTTTTATTTCACCATAACTGTTTTCTATCTCCCAACGTTCGAAATAAACATCAAGCAAAGCTTGATAGCTATAATGCTCACCAACTAAGGAAGTAAGAAGCCCTTGGATATGATTTTTTTGAGTTTTTTCTGGATAAAGCACTAATCGAGGCTTGCCATTTTTCAGGAAGGCTTGGGTCTTTAGCTCTTGCATATTTGGATACATCCATTTCTACAATCAAATCTCGTCCTGCTTCATCAAGCTGCTTAATGACGGTATATCGCGTATTTGACTTAATTGGAGTCATCCAATGACTCGAATCATGCTGACGTTGCCAATTAATCATCAACTCGGCGCCAAGATAACATAGGTCAAAAATAGTTAAAGAATCTGGCGTTATTGAGGATATAAGCTGTTTAGCATAGTTCTCTTCACCAATATTGCTGGGACCAAATGCTACGTTGTGTATTAATCGACTACGAAGGGAGCATAAAGCACATAACCTGACGATAGGGTATTCTGTATGCTGTATCTTACCGTGTTTGACATACTGAAAGTGACTCGCTAATTCTGGAGTATCATGACTTCTAAATTGAGTTCCATCGACAGAGAAAAGGCGTAAGCCTTTCCATGTGTCTCCGCTATCTTCGGCTTTCGTCCAATATTTGGCAGTGAGTGAGAAAAGTGCTTTTAGAGGCTGTGCTGTCAATCGTTTTCGTGCCTGAGGGATAGCACTTGGTGCAATAGAATCACCTTGTGATCGCGATAATTGCAAATCAAGTTTATTCAAGACATCGGTTATCGATCTATTACGATATAGGCCAATTCCAACGATTAACCAAACAACCAATTCCGCAGGTAATTTTCGTCTGCGTATACTGGCCTTATTGGTTTCATCTAATGCTTGTTGAATCCACTCAAGAGGTAAGTCTCTTTGAAATAATGAGAGTGATTCTGGTGCTGCAAACGCATCTACATCAATGAGCCAATGTGACAACATAAAAAATACCCCCAGTTTTGCAAAACTGAGGGTATTTTTAACTATCTGAAAGATCGTGCAACCAATCAATTTCTTAAGTGATAGGTGTTAAGCGATAAGGCTGGCTTTTGTTTTTAAATTTACACTGTAAATATTATACCTTTTCTAGTTGGGTATATTTTTCTGTAATAAATCCTTGGTAACCACTGACAAACAAATCAGATAGACGTTCTAACTGGGTTTCTGTTTCTACTCGAGTTGCTATCGCTTTTATGTCTAAGCTATGTGCGGTGCGGCAAATAGAAGAAAGAACAGCCGACTTTGTTTGGTCGTTCAATTGATAGGTATAAGCGTAATCAATTTTAACGTAGTCAGGATTGATCTCTTTTAGATAAGTAAGTGATTGGAAATGGCGACCGTAATTATCGATACCAACACCAAAGCGATGACGCTTGATTGTGCTACATAAAATACTGGTGGCATCAGTATTTCGAATACAGCTGATCTCTTGTAACTCAAAGAATAAGCGAGAAGCCACTTGAGTATTGTTCGCTAATAGCTTGTCTAACCAACGAATAAAACTTGGATCAGCAATACTACTATTGGTCACGTTAATGGCAAATGGACCTATGGTTCTATCAGCATTCAAGCGGTTGATAATCGTTACTATGACATGACGGTCAAACCAACTACCTATTTTTAAATCTTCAATTGCTCCAAGGAATTGATCAACAGAGTAGAAGTCTTTGTTTTTCTGTATACCAGTGAAGACTTCATAATGGTAGATACTACGATTTTCTAGCGTTGCAGGCTGAAATTTGTATTGGAATAGATCTTCATTAATGGCTTGCTCAAGCAACTGCTTCCATTGTTGTTTACCTAAGGTGTCGTGACTGGTTGGATCTTTGATTAAGGCAATTGACTCATGTGGAGTAAGCTTTGCTTGGGTTAACGCGTTGTCTAACTGAGTTAATAGTTGACTTGGCGTTAAACGCGCTTCGTTATAAACCAAACCAATGTCAGTCGTTATTGCACTGTCAATATCTGAATTACGTTCAATGTTGGTGAAAATTTTTAAAATCATTTTTCCGAGTAGAGTCAGTTTTTCAGAGGAAAGGTTAGGGATTAAAACAGCAAACTCATCACGAGATAGACGCGATATTGTGGCATCGTTATAGATGATCACTTCATTTAATCGTGCTGCAATTTGTTTAATTAATTTATCATAAGCTTGGTAGCCTTTATGCTCATAATAATCACTGATCAGTGTCGTTTGAATCAGCGCTAACCCACCTTTATGTGATTCATCGAGCCAAGAACTAATTTGATGAATAAAGAAACTACGGTTACCTAATCCTGAAATAGGATCTAAATATGCTTGCTCACGTAATTTAACCGCTTCATTTGCTTGGTTTTTGAAATTCACATCCAATTGATACGTCAGTTTATTAAACGCACGCACAATGGTTTTTATATCAGATTCTTCAGGGAGTGGCATTGGTGCCTGATTTAAATTATCTATATTCTGAGCGCGCGTTGTGAGTCGTTGTAATGATGCGAAGTGCTTTTTACTAATGATGTAAATAAGACAGCCACCCGCTAGCATTAAAAAAAGATGCGAAATAAGTGTGTTACTGAATAACTGCCAGTATTTAGTATAAGCCCAACGAGAAGATGCACTGACTTCAATAATACCTACATCATAGTTATTATTATTTACCATACGCTTTTCAATATGTTCAGGGATAGTGATTAATGATTGAAACCACTGTGGAACATTGGTAATACTACGTTGATTATCAATTCGAATAAGCGGTGTCGAATCTGCAAATAATAATGCGCTATGATTGTAGTGCTGAGCAGGAAAGAGGTAATTTAATATTTCTATTAATTCACTTTCTTGGCGGCGTGTAATAATTTGATTATCAAGAATAGATAATGTTGCAGGTAATGTGTCTAATGCGCGATTAATATCTTCACTTGTTCTAGAGATATGTTGATCGCTCACAGCGTTATAACCCGTATACAGTTGCACTCCTGTGGAAACGCCAAGTACGGAGCACATGAGTGTTGTAATACTGATTATTTGTCGTTTAAAGAGTGTCATAGTCTGAGCACCAAGGTAGAGTACTAGCCCAACATAAACGCGAAAAGAAAAGGATACTTATGCTGACTAAATCTTAATTGTTGTTCAGTTTAATTTATCAAATCTGCCTAAATGCCACTGTACTCTTTGTCATTTATTGTTGAAATTCGATAGATGTGTCTATTTCTTTTTGCAAACGAATCCTGTATTCATAAGAAAATAGTGTTTGCTTCCAAAAGGATATTGATAAGATTTAAGCATTAACAGATTTATACTATTGGAGATTGAAATGGAATTAGCTGATATTCGAAGAGAGTATGTAAAAGGAGGCTTACGTCGAGATGATTTACCCGCCGATCCTCTGGTGTTATTTGAAGCTTGGTTAAAGCAAGCAGTTGATGCTCAATTACCTGATCCAACCGCGATGACAGTGGCTACGGTTGACGAGAATGGTCAGCCATTTCAGCGTATCGTTTTACTTAAACACTTTGACGAAAAAGGTTTTGTTTTCTATACCAATTTAGGTAGTCGTAAGGCGCAGCAATTAAAACAAAACAATAAGATTAGCTTACATTTTCCTTGGCATATGATTGAACGTCAGGTGCATATTACAGGTGTTGTCGAAGAGTTATCGAAGCGTGAAGTGCTAACCTACTTTTCCTCTCGCCCGAAAGAAAGCCAAATTGCGGCATGGGCAAGTAAACAAAGTCAGCGATTAACAGCGAGACAAGCACTTGAAGGTAAATTCTTTGAATTAAAACAAAAGTTTTTAGCAGGAGAAGTACCACTGCCAACATTTTGGGGCGGCTTTAGAGTTAAAATTAATTCGATCGAATTTTGGCAAGGTGGTGAACACCGACTACATGATCGTTTTCTTTATCATGATAAAACCGAACAATGGGAAATTGATCGTTTAGCACCATAAAAATAAAAAGAGCAGGAAAATCCTGCTCTTTTTATTTTTGTTAGTCTTTTAATACAATTGAAAGTTGTGTTCTTAACATACTTTCTGGAATATTCGAACCATAGCCTAACTCTAATGCTAAATCTAAAAGTTCGCCTTTAGAATTAGCATTAAATTTTTCACGTAAGCGTAGAACATAATTCTCAATTGTTTTTACCGCGACCCCTAGTGTTTTGGCTATGTACTGGGGTTTCTTACCGTATAAAAGAAGAAATAAGACTTCTGACTCACGTGTATTTAAGCCAATATCTTCTTTTTTGATATTAATTTTTAACTGTGATGGATCTTGTTGCTCTTTTGTCAGGCCAATTGCACGGCAAAGCCAGTAGCTAACTTCTAGAACGGCGGTATCTTTTAGCTCTATGCCTGAAAATATAGTGCCAATAATATGGTTATTATGGTCGCGCCATGGTGTTTTGGTAAAAAGGTGAGCACGCCATTTCCCATCATGATATGGGTGGATATCTAGTACCCTGATAGTTCTGCCTGTTTCAACAACCATTGAATCTTGCTCAACGTATTGTTCGGCAGATTCGGCTGTTGTAGCTGGCATTTGATGATCAGTTTTCCCTATGCAATCTAAATGATTATCAAAACCGATCATTTTTGCATATTCAGGGTTTGCATAAACAAATGTCGAGTTTATGTCTTTACACCCCCAGCAACCAGGTAATTGGTCGAATATTTGGGGTGAAAAGGGGGCGTTTTTATAATTCATATATTGCCTAAAAATACAGCCAACACTGACATTTTAATAATTAAATTGATTTTGTAAATATATAGGTGTCAAGGTGCTTATATATTAGGCATAAAAGCAAAAAAAGCTTAGTCGTAAAGACAAGCAAAACAAGAATTGGCTCAAAAGAGCATAATTCTGTACGACGTGTAGAAGAGGTAATCAGAAAATATAATTGAGGGTACATATTATAATTTTCTGATTGATCCTTTCGGATAATGCTGGTTTTTCAGATGAAAACACCTGATAACCAACGCCGATAACTATAACTAAGCTTCTATTAACAAAATAGGGGGGAAATCACCTATTGACAAATACATAAAATTGAAATCTATGCTTTTGAAAAATAAATGAAGCTAATTTCTTTGCCAACTAAGCTTAAATCCAAATTTTATACGATTATCTGTCATTTTTAATTCATTTAGCGTTATTTTCCAGATTTTTGATGGGATATTTTTTGCGATAGGAAAATGTTGATTGTAGATATTTACAGCAGTTTCCTCTTCGTTATTTTCCAGTAAATCTATTTTCCCCGCAAACTGAATGCCCTGAATATCTGCGATGTTATCGGGTTCTGGTGCGATAGTACCTGATATAAATTTATTACTTATCATTAACTTACCATGTCTGCTCTCTGGCGAACTCATGATATATAACACCATGGTTTGAGCGTCGAAAACATAATAGCAATTAGCGCACCATAGCTCGTTGTTGAAGGTAGCGCATAGTGTTAGTAGGTGGTGCTGCTTAATGAATGTAGCAATGTGTGCTTGAGGATCCATACTCTGCGCGTTTCCTTAATCGTGATTTTTTGGGGTTTTATTTAAAATCGACTTTACCATTAACAGTTAATGGTATGCGATAACTGAATACTTGTGCTTTTACATGATCATGGCATTGATAGTATTAGAGCGTCATTCTTAACTTGTTGTTTTTATAACGGAACGATGATCATGAGTGACTAATTAACGGGTGATGTAAAATGGATTGGAAAGATGATCAAGGGCTGATCCATTGCTTTTTTGGCAAAAAATAGCTAAAAATCAATAGATTTTAATCAGCCATTAGATGTTATGAAGATCATTTTTACTATTATTATCGGAAGCATGATCAAGGTTAATTTTGAATAATGAGTTATATCTTATAACTATATGATTTAAATAAATCTTTAGAATAAAACATCACTGTAAAAATACGATGATCTTTCTCTTTTAACTCTATTTCTTGAAATAATGCTTCCTTGATCATTGTTCTGAGGATCTTCTTATCTATTTATTCAACATCTCACTAATGAGATACGTTCGTATGGTTAGGATAGTAAAGTAACTCGATCCTCAATGTGATTTTTTATTCTGCCTCATGTCCAGTAAGTTAGGCGGTGGCGATATTTTGTGGTCACTGAATGGCGCATTATTAGGCGGTGAATCCGGTTTAGTGGTTTATCGGGTGAAAATTAATAATTAGCCTGTTGGCTAGTTTGCAATGGTGTGAGCATCAATCACGGAACAATGATCAAGGTCTAATGCTGACAGTCAAAAGCTTTAGTTTATTGGCTGTTAGCCGATAATCATCAATAGTATTCCACCATATGATAGAGGATGTATGTCTCATCTAATTTGGCTGTTTATTATTCCGATTATCATTCTAGGGTGGTTGATTTCACGCTATTTTGTGACGCAAAAAACACAGCAAACAGAAAAGCAGCAGCAAGTTGTTAAAGATATTAAATACCGACAAGTATTGGAAAAAGCAAAACAAGCAGAGCGTGAAGAAAAGATCTATAAAGCCAGTACGGGGCATATACCTAGCCAATTATCGTTAGCAAAAGAATATGAGATCACTAACGTTAAAGAAGCATTAGTTTGGTATGAAAAAGCGGCAGAACAAGGTAATGAAATTGCACAATACGCCTTAGCACGTTTATATCGTCGCGATAGTACAGATAAGCAAGCAACACTAAAGGCTAACTATTGGCCTGTCTCTTATACACAAATCCCTAAGCCAATGCTTGGGGATTTTTTTGAACTAATTTTATGTTTCATGATCTGATCATCTAAGCAATGATAAGGATGATTATGATGACCTATATAGAACCAACTCTTTGGGCTCAAAAACAATTCGGTCAAGCCGATCTTAATGACCCAAGACGCACTCAAAGACTCGTTGCTCTAGCTACCTCTCTGGCTGAACAACCTGGTATCCCTATCTCAAAACTCATCATCTCCCCAGCCGATATGGAAGGGGCTTATCGCTTTATTCGTAATGACCAAATCAAAGCAGAAGATATTGCAGAAGCTGGATTCTATGTCACAGCACAAGAAGCTTTTGAACAACAAACACTGCTTGCATTGGAAGATACCACTTCTCTAAGTTACTCACATCACAGCATACAAGATACACTCGGGCATTCCAATCAAGGTAATCGACACCGAGCAATGTTCGTTCATTCAACGTTGCTTTTTGCTCCCGAAACTCACACTGTAGTTGGTTTAATCGAACAACAACGCTGGACCCGAGATATTGAAAAACGTGGTCAAAGACACCAGCATGCAACTCGACCATACAAAGAAAAAGAAAGTTATAAATGGGAACAAGCATCTCGCCATGTTGCAGAGCGACTAGGCGAGAAAATGTCAGAGGTTATTTCTGTATGTGATAGAGAAGCCGATTTATTCGAGTACCTCACTTACAAGCACGAGCAACAACAACGATTTATCGTTCGCTCAATGCAAAGTCGCTGTATCGAGGAGCATGATAATCGTCTTTATGACTACGCTTCCAAGTTGTTATCAGCAGGAAGCAAAGAGCTAAAAATACCGCAAAAAGGCGGTCGTAAGTCCCGCACGGCTCATCTAGACATCAAATATGCTCCCGTGACACTTAAGTCTCCCGCTAATAAAAAAGAGTTCGATAATATCTCTCTCTACTATGTTGGATGTATAGAGCAAGGTGAGAGTGACGACAAGCTCGCATGGCATTTACTGACATCAGAGCCTGTAACGAACAAAGAGGAAGCACTTAACATCGTCAGTTATTATGAGCGTCGTTGGCTGATAGAAGATTTTCACAAGGTTTGGAAAAGTGAAGGCACGCAAGTTGAACAACTGAGAATGCAAAGTAAAGATAACTTAGAAAGGCTCAGTGTTATTTTGGCATTTATTGCTACTCGTTTACTCCAGTTAAGATTTATGAACGAATCTAAAGAGTTATCTAGTAGCTGTTGTGAACGGGTGTTAAAAGGTAAAGCGTGGAAGCTTATGTGGTTAAAATTGGAGAAGAAAAAGCTGCCCAAAGAAGCACCAAATATATCGTGGGCTTACAAAAGTATTGCACGGTTAGGTGGTTGGAAAGATACCAAGCGGACGGGTCGCGCTTCTGTAAAGACATTATGGCAAGGATGGTTTAGGTTACAAACCATCCTTGAAGGATATGAACTAGCTAAGTCTCTTGAACACAATGACTTGTGATCAAGAGACAGAACTATTGGCAGGCTTTAATTGATGCGAAACAAAATACGCCTGAAACATTATTTTATTTTGGCCTGCTTTTGATCCAAGGCAAAGGGGTAGAAGCGAACAGTGAATTAGGGATTGAGAATATTTTGCAAGCAGCGGAATTTGATCACCTACCTGCCTTATTGTTTCTATCTGAATGGTACGCGGTTGAAGATACTGATCATTATTTGCCGCAACAAGCCTTTCATTGGCGATTGCGTGCTGCTAAGCAGAACGATGTTGACGGCATTATGAAAACTGCGTTTTGCTATCAAACTGGCTTAGGTGTCGACACTGATCCGCTAAAAGTTAAGTATTGGTTAGAGCGAGCCGCTGAGCATGATCACCCTGAAGCGCAATATTTAGTAGGGAAGATGCATTTAGGGGCGACAGCGAATGATGCTGCAGTCGCGTATATTTGGTTTTCGATGGCGTATGCAAGTGGCTATCAAAAAGCGAGACAAGCAAGGGATCAAGCGGCACCACATATTGGTATAGAGTCCATTCTCAATGTGCAAAATATTGCCAAAGAAGTGTATAAGGCTTTAAAGCAGCAACCTGTTCCGCCACATACCATTATTGCGCTACTTGATAGTGTTTATGCTCGTGATGGCTATCGTCCAACCATGGCTGATATTGATTTACTGTGTGAAGAAGCATTATTTATATGTCCTACGGCAGGTGCAATATTAGATAATACCGAAACCAATGTTGAAGATAATATAGAAGCAGTGAAAGAAGATGTGGACGATGAGAAAGCGTCCACTGTTGCGCCTAAACCGCTAAGTACCGATGATTGGGGCGCACAATGGTCAAGCCCATCATTAGATATTCCAAGTTCTTCTCAAACCATAAAAGAGACAGAAACAAAAACAGCCCAACCGTAGTTGAGCTGTTAGCTAATAAAAGAAGGAGCAAGGGGGAAGTGCTCCCTTCTTTTATTTAGGTATTACCAAACTTTGTAGCCTTTCTTCTTGCTACATTTGTGGTGGTAGAAATCGTGTAGCTCACAAGTGGTACCCCATTTAGTGAACTTACAAGAATTACCCGTTACGTAACCACCTTTGTTGATACAGTGCTCAACCATGCGCTGCTCACGTGTTTTACCTGATGGTTTACACTCACCACGCATAAAAGCGAACTCTTCACATGCGCTACCGTCGTTAAATACACAGTAACCCACTTGACCGTTACCACCCATAGGTGTGCGCAGTTCAACACGACCGCCATGGTGTACACAGTACTCAGACGCTGGGTTGCCATGTGCAAAAACAGAGCTTGAAAGTAATAGACCAACAACTAATAGTAACTTTTTCATGCTTACCTTCCGATATTTGTTATTCAGTAATGAAAGTGATTATTTATTGTGTCGCGCCATAAACGATGGGTGCATCTGCGCCTGCTTTACAGGTACCGCGTTTAAATGCCCATGCATCACATTGGCTTCCGTCGTGGAAACGACATAAACCAGTTTCACTTCCATCCATATTTTTTCTCGTCAAGAACTGACCGCCATGATCGACACAGTAACTAGCAGCGGGATTCGCCATATTTGCATTTGATGGAATCGGAAGCGCTTTACAGCCGATTAACGATGTTGAAGCGAGTAGAGAAAGTAATAGTAATTTCTTTTTCAAAATCAGATCCCTTAGTTAAACCGTGGCTGGGTGTTAGTAACGAGTTATTCATTGGGTGAATAAGTTGAGGGTATTCTCGTTTTAAAACACTGTTCTTTTGTCAGGAAAATGAAAGAGTATAGTTATTAAACTGTTAGAAATAGAGTGTAAAAGTGCTTAGGGGATATGGTTTTATTCTATTTATCAATAGGTTGATAAAGCAAGGTTTGAGTGTAAAACCTTGCTCTTATAATAGGTTATGCGTATTTTTTGATAAATGCAGTCAATACATCAAGGCTGTTTTCCTCATTGCGTTGCTCTGCTAACAAATAATCATAAATAGCATTTTCATGATCCGCGACAAGGGTAAAGAGGGCTTGGTGCTCGGTCGCTTCATTGGCTTGCTGTTGGTAGCGTTGTTGATAAGGAGCTACCCACGGCACCATGGTATCAACTAATTCTTTCCACGGTAGTGATAACCATTTTTCAGCATCTGCTAAGCCTTTCTCCGCCATTGCTTGATCATAGTCTGCGCAAGGGTGTCCCAGTGCTTCAAGTCCTAATTTCAGTCGCTTGGCTGTAAGCTCTTCTACTTTTATTAATGTTTGCCATTTGTCGTTATGGCTATCGTCACTATACTTTTCAGCAAAGGTTTTAAAAAAAACAATACCGTAAAGTTCACCTAAATAAGCGGTATAAAGTTGAGCAATCATTGTTATTAGATCCTAAGTGATTTTTACAACGAGATAATACGCTGTTTATTGAAATAAGAACAAAGAAGGTTTGATATGGAATCGACTATTTTTCCCTCTTGGTTAGGAGGGTACGAGATCAAACGCCACATCACTAATCCTAATATAGATGTTGGTGACTATAGTTATTATTCTGGTTATTACCATCAACACCATTTTGAAGATCAATGCGTCCATTACTTACTGGGAGATAAATCTAGTGCAGAAGTGTGGCAATCAGGGATCTTTGGTGAGGTTGATAAACTCATTATTGGTCGTTATTGCTCCATTGCTTCAGGCGTGGTGTTTATGCTGTCTGGTAATCAAGGTCATCGGCACGATTGGATTTCCACCTTTCCTTTTGATTACCAAGAATTTGGTGAGCAGGTGCAATCGGGGATCAAGCGAGCAGGTGATACCGTCGTCGGTAATGATGTATGGCTTGGTGCGGAATGTGTCATTTTACCGGGAGTGAAAATCGGTGATGGTGCGGTTATCGGAACTCGGGCTGTAGTGACGAAAGATGTTGAACCTTATGCTGTGGTGGTCGGCAATCCAGCACGTTGCGTGAAAAAACGTTTTGCAGAACCACAAATAGCGATGCTACTTGAAATGCAATGGTGGCATTGGTCTAAAACTGAGTTAAAAGGTGCAATGTCACTAATGTGTAGCGAGCAAGTCGATGCGCTTTATCAATATTACTTAACTCACATCAAAAAAAATTGAATTTAGCAAAAAATCTCACAAATATTCTATCAAGGATTAATAATTCCCTTGTGGAGCGCTCTTCTTATTCTCTTTCGTTATTATAAGTCACTAATACAATGCAAGATTACATCAAGTTACAATTCTTAGATGCTTGAAAGTGCTTTTTTATGGTTTACTCTACGGTAAATACTCAACTAAATTTGAATGATTGGTGCATTTTTATGCGGCTGAAATCAATTTCTAGTTAAAAAATTGATCTAAACCAGTAAAAAATCAATTTTTGAGTTTTTTTTAAAACAAAAGTTGAGATTTTCAAATAAAATTGAGTAAGATGGTTAGGCAAGCTTGTTGATAGATATATTTTTCGACATTTTCAGTAAGCTGGCTTCAAGGTGGATAGCAATATCCGAAATTTGCCCTTAAAAATTCTGATGAGATAACCATGAGCAATTCTTTAGTTCTTGTAATCAATTCTGGTAGTTCTTCACTTAAATTTGCTTTAATTGATACTGTCAACGGTGAAGCTACGTTAAGTGGCCTTGGTGAGTGCTTTGGCCTCCCTGAAGCAGTAGTAAGCTGGAAAGTAAACGGCGAAAAACACGAATTCAAATTAGACGGTTTAGAAAACCACCACCAACAAGCCGTTGACCGTATCGTAGCGCTTGTTGAAGAGCTAGGTCTAAAAGAAGACATCGTGGCTGTAGGTCACCGTGTAGTTCAAGGTGGTAACCTATTTGCTCACACAGTAAAAATTGATGAGCAAGTTATCGCTGATATCGAATCACTAAGCGATTTAGCACCGCTGCATAACCCAGCCCACGTTATTGGCATGCGTGCAGCAAGCAAAGCATTCCCAACATTGTCTCAATATGCGGTATTCGATACAGCATTCCACCAGACAATGCCTGAAAAAGCATATACTTACGCTATTTCTCAAGAAGTTAGCAAAGAGTACAACATCCGTCGTTACGGTTTCCACGGTACTAGCCACTACTTTGTAACGCGCGAAGCGGCAAAAGTGGTTAACAAGCCTGCTGACGCATCAAGCTTTATTTCTGTTCACCTAGGTAACGGCGCATCTGTATGTGTAGTTAAAAACGGTGAAAGTATTGATACCTCAATGGGTTTCACACCGCTAGCTGGCCTAATGATGGGTACACGTTGTGGTGATATCGACCCAAGCGTACTTGAGTACCTACTAAAGAAAGGCTGGACTAAAGAACGTCTAGAGAAAGAGCTAGTGACTAACTCTGGCTTCCTAGGTGTATCCGGCTTTACAAGCGATTGTCGCGGTATTATTGAAGCGATGGAAGATGAAAATCATCCACACCACCACGGTGCTAAGCTTGCGTTTGAGCTATTTACTTACCGCGTAGCAAAATACATTGCATCATACATGGTTGCGCTTGATGAGCTAGACGGCATCATTTTCACTGGTGGTATCGGCGAAAACGCAATGCCAATCCGTAGTGAAATTCTTCGTCTAATGAAGATCTTCGGTTACCAAGAAGATGTTGAAGGTAACGCTGCAGCACGTTTTGGCGCTCAAGGTATTATTACTAAGCCAAACACACCACTTGCAATGGTGATCCCAACAAATGAAGAGTGGGTAATTGCAAAAGAATCAATGGCATTATTGCACGCATAAACTGCAGTAACGCAATGATTTTCCGAGTGGAACGGCTCGGGTGATACTTTGGTTTGGAACCCCAAAGTATATGGAACGGAGAAACGGCTCTTTGCTTAGGCATCGAGCCGTTTTTTCGTTTTGATTATTACCAGAAAATACTATCTATCTTTTAAAAGCTATACATACCCACAGCTATACATACCCATGAGCTAAGTTATTTATGGACAAAAGCTTCTTAGATAAGTTGCTCTATTAGGGCTGGTAGGTATTAGATAAAATAAGGATAGGTATCGGCTACGTGACACTTATCCTTATTTGTTAAATGGCTGCCTAGTCGCTTAACTTAATGTCTTCGCTAATTAACTTTTCAATTTCAACTGATAAGGCTTTAGCAACCTTAACCTTATCCATCAGGTCGAAACGTTGCTCTTGAGTTATTTTGGTGGAATTCAAATCTGCAATATAAAAACATTGATCGAAATAGTTTTGTAATTTGTCAGCAATTTTCTCACAAAAATAAAAGCGAGCGTTTCGCGAGCCATAATAAAATTTATGTATGTGATCTCTTTCTGCTAAATCTTCTTCTTGCTCCATATGCATTTTCAGCTCAAAAAAAAGCATCATAAATTTCCTTTTTATGACCATGTAGACTAATTTTATTAGCCTTATGGGCTTCACTCCATGCCCAGCGAGCGTATAGTGCTGATAATGCAGCAACTAAAATCGTTGCAAAGGCAAACCAATCACTAGTATTCAAATTTAACTCCAAATCAAATATTACACATGCCATTTAACGCAAGATTATGAAACCGTCACACCAACTTTGACAGTTGCATTAGCAATTCTATTAAGATTTCTGACAACCGATCTAACTCTGGTAGATTAGGGAATATTTCAGTCAAGTAACTATGTGCGGTTACAACTAAATCTGATTCATTCAACCAACGTTCAAGGCCATCACTGACTAGATCTCGGTTGGACTCAATAAAATCCTGTATATCGTTCTTTTCACGCTTTTTAAGTTCTTCAGTAGCTTCAACAATACTAGTGAACTTCTCCAAAATCGTGACTTCTAGTTGCTCATAGTCCACTCCGTTCGTTGTCACCTCAAATCGTTCTGGCTTTTTACCTGCCTCAGTAACAACTTCGAATACCTCTACCGACTTTCTATAATACTCTTCTGCCAATGTAGCCTCCTTGTTTCATAAAAACTTATTAATAAGCATTCTTACTTTTACAGCAAATTATACTTCTAAAACTCAGTGGTTTTAATTAATTAAATTAATAATATCAGTAGCTTAATTGCATTATTTTATTTCAAAGTGTTTATTGAGAACGTTGAGAGTAAGAAATGTATTTAATCCGTCTTATTTAAAACAAAACTAATCCAAAACCACGTTAATAAAAAATGAATGAGTATTTGATCTAATGTTTTGAGGCAAAAACGAGTTAAGAAGTGCTAGTTGCATGAAAACTGAGTGGAAGGTATGCGGTAGGGCACTGATGCTTAGCGACTGTTTTAATTTTGATAAGTTATGCTCCGTAAGATACAGCTATAGAGTTTTCTCTATTAATGCCCGTTTATTTCTTTCATTTTGGGGCGCTGAGTTTTGCTCCAGCCGTCGTGATCCCATTGCTGTCGTTATTGTTATACAGTGCGCAACTTTCCATTGATAAACAGCCACACTGAATACAACTCCCTAACTGAGTTTGAAGTTGCTTTAATTCATGCATTTTTTCTTCAAGCTTCTGATGCCAAATCGTAGACAGTTGTTCCCATTGTTCTTTTTTCACATTCTCATTTAATGGGATATGAGCTAAGGCTTGTTTGATTTCTTGTAGTGTTAAACCGACATTTTGTGCTGCTTTAATTACAGCTATACGGCGCAGTACAGAGCGCTTATAGCGACGTTGATTGTTCGCCGTTCTATAACTAATAATCAGTTCTTTTTGTTCGTAAAAATGTAACGTCGAAACACTGACTCCTGCGCGTTTCGCAACTTGTCCTACACTCAATTCCATGTGTTACTCGTCTAATTCGGTTTGAAACAACTATGCCATTGTTAGGGAAAGAAAACATAAAGAAGGGGAAAATGTTTGATGTCATCAAGAAAAAGAGCCACATAATGTGTGACTCTTTAGAAAAATTATGGCGTATCCGTTTTACTTTTTGTCTCGTCTTTCACTTGTTTTATGCAACAGCCATCAATACTGTCTTTTTTCGCTTTAATGGAAAGCTGGATGTATAAAAAAACGACAAAAAACAGAAACAAAACTAGAGATATAACAACATAGAGTGGGAGTAGTTCGCTTGTGTCCATAAATACCGCCTAATTAAATGATAGTCGTTATCATTTAATATACGCGATAATGGCAAGAGTGCTATTTTGTTTTGACCTCAAAAATGCAAATAAAATAATCGCAGTATTAGCTTTTTAATATCGCAGTCAGATACATGTCTTTGGCGATTGGGATTAGGGACTGATCTTCCGTAATTTGCAAAGTAGCAAGTAACCCATTGAAAATAAGTTCGGCTTGTTTGGCCTTGTATGTTGGGTCTTTTATCCCTTCGTTCTGCAATAATTCACCTAACATTGTCAGTCGTTTTTGTTTATAGCCGCTGCAAATTTGGCCGATATTAGGATCTATTTGATTAAATTCGCTGTAAGCCAATTGAAAATAGCAGCCATGAAAAGCATGTCGATTAAACAAATCTAACAGTCCATCAAATCGGCTAGATAGCTTTTGCTCTAACGTTAGGGTGTTATCATGGTAAAGTAACTCCAGTTTTTCAATCGCTTGTTGACTAAAGATGGCTAGCGCTTCGGCTATTAAATTCTCTTTTGAATTGAAGTACTTATAAATAGTTGCTTTCGATACACCTGTTGCTGACGTGATGTTGTCCATACTGGTGCCATGAAAACCATATTTAGAACATAACTCAATGGTTTTATTGATAATATTTATTTTCTTTTGTTCTTGTTTGGACATAAATAGCTACCTCAATCGTCATTGCTTTTTATTTTATCAAACTAAACTGTTTAGTTCAAAATTGTTGACAGGTGTTAAATTAATACATAAATTAAACTAAACCGTTTAGTTTGATTTTGTTTTTGGTAGGTAAATAATATGAATAATATAAAACAGCAGTCATCGGGTTGGGTTAAGACGCCTTTAAGCTATAAAACTGGCGTTTTCGGTGTTGTTTTACTTTTACTGTGGATCGGTATTTTTAAATTCACTCCCGCAGAGGCAGCAGCAATAGAGCCATTAGTGAAAAATCATCCGTTTATGGGCTGGCTATATAGCATTTTATCTGTTCAGGGCGTTTCAAATTTAGTTGGTATCAGCGAAATCATCATTGCGTTTGGTTTGATTTACAGCTTCTTTAATCCAAAAGCTGGGGTGTTTTTCGGCGCTCTAGCGAGTGTCCTTTCAATTGTGACGTTAAGCTTTTTATTCACAACGCCTGATACATGGAAAATGGTTGATGGTGTTCCTACGACATCATTCTTTTTAGTGAAAGATATTTTATTCCTAGCGGTATCGTTACAAGTTGTTGAACAAAATAAGAAATTACTTTCTCTGTAGTTAAAAGGAAATGAGTATGAAAACTGTATTTAAAACATCAATCTTAGCGGCTTTTATTTTCTTCTTTAACTCTATGGCATTGGCTAAAGATGGTGATTTCAAAGGCAATGTTAGCTTTGATACGATGAATGAGAATCAAGTATTAAGTTATCGTTATATGGAAGGTAAAACGGCAGAACGCTCGCATTCAGGTGTGGTGTTTGAGCCTAATGCCGCTGCTTTATCATTTGAAGAAAAGTTACTGTCTGCTGCGGATAAATGATAATGAGATAAAAAAGCCGATCCGATGATCGGCTTTTATCGTGATGGATTAGTTAAAACGGGCTTTTAGCCATACCATACGATGATCTGATGAAATATCTTTGCCCTTACCTTTACCAATGCGCTTATCGTTCATCAGTAAATAGCCAGCTTCGTTCGGCGCAGGCCAATAAACACCAGAATCAACAATGTTTAGATTACTTGATGGAATAGCGTGATCCACTTGTAAACCAAACGTACTGGTTAGACGATCTGGGTGTGGGTTATCTTGGCGACATTCACCACTTGGGAAGCAGTATTCAGCACCAAAGCTTGTTGGAACATAAGCGCCATTGGTGGCTTCTTGATTCACTCGCTGATGCTTTAATAAGGTATCAATGGTTTCGATAAAGCCGTCACCTGCTTCAGGATCTGCATTCAGATCGCCCACAATCACAAACTTGGCGTTATCCGCTAGGCCGCCTTTTGTGCCTTTGTCATCGTAAATGAACTCAGCACCATCGATATAGTCAGTCCAGAATTGGATTTCATCACGGTTTTTCAGTTTGTTATTTTCAGTCACTGTATCAAATACTGGTGGTGTCGGGTGTGACATTAGAATATGTACTACTTGATCACCAGAAGGTGTTGGAATAATGATTGGCGCATCAACATGGTTTTTCGATGATAAACGTAATTGTTGCCACTCAGCATCGCTATACCAGTTATCTCCACAACTCATGCCTGCAGGGATTTTATTTTTTTCATCATCACAGTTGTTGATCACAGGCATGGTTGCTGTCGCTAAGTCTTTCCATTTGAAGGTTTGGAAAGTACGAGTGTTTTTATTATCAATTTTAAATTGAGACATGAGAGCAAACGCATATTGACCATGGTATTGACCAAAGCCCCACGCATCATTTGGGCCGCTATTTACTTTCCCGTCGTTATTAAGATCCAAGCCACTCATTAAACCTGTGTTCGTTGCATAGCTCTCGGCAAATGGATAGTGAATTGGCGATAGGGTGTCACCACCATCAATACTATTTAGGCTTTGACCTACTGATAAGTAGTTATCTTGGAAACCCTTTAAGGCGGATAAGTCATCGCCTGTACCGTCGTTATTGTATTCTGCCAGTAAAATAATATCAGGACGTTGGCTTTGAATAATGGCTGCAACGTTTCTTATTTGAATGATCTTTTGTGCTTTTGCTTTGTCATCAGCACTTAGCGTATTGGCAATAAAACCATCGACTAATGCTTGTTGTGCTGAAGGTGTTGTTTGCATCTCATCGACAAGTTGTTCAAACGTAAAGCGGTCAAATGAAAGGTTAAAGGTCGCAACGGAGACTTCGCTTACTGGGATCACATCGTTGTCGCTTTCAAATACACAGCCTGTTAATAAAGCAGATGAAATCGCAACAGCAGCAAGAGTTTTAATAAGTTTCATTCAATCATCCATATTATTGATAGAAATATCATTGGGGAGTTACCGTGCTGCATAGTAACCTTCTAGTTACAAATTAGTGTGACTTGAACACGATTTAATGCAATTAACAGCAAACGTTCGCGTTGTTTTGGTGGTTTTTTCGCTAAAGATCTCAAAAATTGATGCTATGGGCGTTAAAACCGGAACAGTCTCTTTTTTTGTTCCGTTTTTAAATGGGATAAGGCTCCTAAAATGAAGTTATTAAATGACAGGAGCTAAGACATGAAATTCTATAATCAAATTAAAGAAATTATTAATGCATCAAAATGTTATGACAAAAAAACAGGATGGCTTTCACGTTTGATATATATTAGTCCAGAGCAGCGATTAGAAAGGCTGAACATTATTTTTGGCTCAGAGCAGTTTTCTAAAGCCAAACCGTTAACGCTTAGTCAGCAAAAGAAGTTTAATGATAATTATCTAAAGTCACGCAAGGATCCTTCTGATGAGTCGACGAAAACTGGAACTATATGAAAATATATTTAATCGTGTAGGTCCTGGTAAAAGTAACGTCACTATCGTAGAGGTGGCTGCATTTCTTCATTGTAGTGAGCGTCACGCGAGAACCTTATTAAATCAAATGACGACACTTGGTTGGTTGACTTGGTCTCCAACGGTAGGGCGAGGTAACAAAGGGATCCTTAATTGTTTACTTGAGCCGATACAGGCATGCCATAAAGAGATTGATAAAGCGAACGACAACAGTAATCTCGATTTAGTTTATAAGCTGGTGGGATTTAATGGGCGAGATACGGCTGCTGGGCTGTGGCAATATTTATCACAAGCTGTGACAGAGAAACACAACACCATCCTTGCACCTTTTCATCGCTGTATGAAAACGTTACATCCACATTTTGTTACCGAGCGTACTGAGCGTCATTTTATCTCGGAAATTTATCAAACCTTAGTTGAAGAAAAAGCTAACAAGGTGGCTGGCAATTTAGCGCATTTTTGGGAAAGAAATAAAAATCATACTGTTTGGACCTTCTATCTTCGTCCTGAAACCCAGTTTCATGATTTGTCGCTATTGACGGCAGATGATGTGGTGGCAAGTTTTAAAGGACTTATTCATTCAGCGCAATGGCAGCGATTGTATGATCATATTGAGAAGGTGATTGCTGTTTCTTTTGATGTGGTTGAAATTCATTTATCTGCTCCAGATCCTTTCTTCACTCAATTATTATGTCGTGCTGAAACGGCAATCATGCCAAAGCAGTTTGTATTTGCTAATGAATCAAATTTTAAAGCCATTGGCTCAGGACCTTTCTCGTTAGCAGTCAATTCAAACAAGTTAGTACGCTTACAGCGCTTCTCACAATATAACCGTACATCAGCATTAATAGAGAAAATTGAATTTTGGATCCATGAGAATTGGGCAGAAAGAAAGAAGTGTTATCAGAACTTTTTCTTTTTAAATGACAGTTTAAAAGTATATGAAACAGCCTGTGATTATGTCGGTTCGTTTTATTGTTTAATCGCCAATAAGCAATTACAAAATCAAGATGTTAAACAAAACTTAGCAGCGGCATTTTTAGGAAATCAGACTCAAGCAGATACGCAATATTCTGTTTATACGATAAGTCATGAGAATAATCGAGAATGTCGAGAGTACGCGAAACAGTTACTGAGCTATTTTGATAATTCGCATCCCCCTCAAACTCTGAAGATGAAAGAAGTAAAGTTTGGTCAGTTTCTTGATGGGCTTGATGTGTCGATTTTAGGGGTGAGAAAGGAAGATAATAAGTACACCAGTTTGTTTGCTTTCTTAAAGTTATACCCGCACTGGGCATCGGCATTAAGCTTTACCCAGTATGATCACCTACAACAGCAGATTGCTGCGATACGGATTGAAGTGGATGCGGTACGTCAGCAAGCATTGATTAGCCACGTTATGGCATGGCTCGAACAACAACATATTTTGTTTGAAATAAAGCGTGAAGGGTTAACTCTTACTGTGCCAGAGCAAATACAAGGTGTGGAGATCAACGCGAATGGCTGGTGTAACTTTTCTAAGCTGTGGATCAAACCAAGTAAAGAAAAATCTGGAGTAACGAGTTCAATGGAAAGTTTGATCGCTAAATATTAGTGAAGACGAGGAGGGAGAACTCCTCGTTTTATATATGTAAGTAATGACTTGTTGTTAAACAAACAATAATAAACCTTCTTGACCTCAAGTTAGCTTGAGGAATTAAAGTGGCGGCATACTTTAATAACAACAAGGAAATAACGTCATGAACGGATATGTAGAACACATCAACATACAGGTGTCTCAGCCAGAAAAAACGATCCATTTTTTATTAACAGCGCTACCTGAATGGACGATTCGTGGAGAAGGAAAACTTGATGATTGGTTTGGTCAACCGATGCATTGGTATCATATTGGTGATCAAGAAAGCTACGTGGCGATATGTTCAGGGGGAGAAGGTCAGATTCCCGACTGGCAAGGAAGTGCATCAGGTATAAAGCATGTTGGTATTGTCGTTGAAAGTATTGACGCTATTATCTCTAGGCTTAACAAAATAGGTTATGAGGTTGATCATTGGAGTGGCGAGCACCCTTATCGCCGCAGTGCTTATTTTATTGATGATAATAATTTAGAGATCGAGTTTATTGAATATTTTACCGATGAGCGCGTACTTAGAAATGATTACAGCCAATAGAGTGGCATAGCATACTGACAAAAAAGGAGAGAATACCATTTCTCTCCTTTGTCTATTTCGTAAGTGGGTGCTTTATCAAGATCTAAACGAAGTTTAGGAGTAATTAACTCATTATTCTGAAGTAGAAATAACACTTGATATAATTCTTTTGAACCAGTAAAAATACTTTATCCGATATTTTAATTACACTCAGCATTTCTTGTTGAAAAGGCAAGTGTATTTTTATTATGTAATTATATGTTTGATAGATATTGAAAAATTTATTATAGATGCATAAATAAAAACAGATGCGTTAGGTGTTCAATATTTCATTTTTATAAAAAGTCGCAAAATTAATTTATAAAATTAAATTCGATGTTTTTTATAATATGTATAACCAAGAGCATATTTATGCATATTAGTTTGGAGGCAGTAAATCAATGTCAATAGATTTAATAATCTATATCAATACCAGTTCAATGGTTGAACTGGTATGAATTATACTAATTATTTTTCTAATGAAATATCTGTTTTATTGATCGAGAGAAATGGTGTGATACATTTAGTGAACTCTATCAATTGTTGATGCGGGACCTCCCCAATTTCTTGACTACTTCCATCTGTAACACTGAAATCTTTTATTGTAGTTTTACCATTTTTGACATCAAAATTGATAGCCATACGATAACTATCATTGGGCAAACTACTTGCACATTGTGTAATTGACTTCATTTGTGTATCTGTTGTTTGTGCATGACCAATGATAGGCACTAATAAAAATAATAAAGCGAGATGTTGTTTCATTGTTGTATTCCTTTTGATAACGATAAATGCGTATTTTGTGTCTTCTTGCCTTAGCTGTGACGTAATCTACTCCATTCCTATTCGTTATTGCAATAAATATTTATTGTTTTTCGATAATTTTATATTGTTAAGTAATAGTGGGAATGAAAGAGAACGTGTTAAGATTAGCTGAATAGTTAAGATGAAATTTATATCGGAAGAGTGTGCGAAAATGTTTATAAGAACAATCAGTGCGCATTTATAAAAATAGTGCTATTTAATCGTATTTTGTAAGTTGAAGAAGTGTTGGTTGTTATAGTCTGCATGAAACACTTAATTTATAGAGGTGTATTTTCCGGTAGTTAAAAATGAGTTTATGTATGACTGGGACTATAAATGTGAAATATTTGACTCAAAAAAATATGTGGAAATAAGTAATTTCACAGATAATCACGCTTTCTTTTTCTTTAATAGTATTTCAAAAAATATATTGTTTTCATATAAAAATACTTCTTATTGAGTCAATTAAACTTACAGGGAGTTATACTATGAAAATAAAGACTTTATTGTTTTGCGTTATAGTGATTTCAAGTGTAATTACACCAACTAAAGCACATTACCTTGGTTACGAGCATATCTATTCAATGTTTGATAAGTCTAACCAATATATTGAAATCGTTCGTTCAATGGATGATCTTGAACAAATACTTTATTGTTTAGACGCAGATTTGTCGACAGGAGTGCGATCAATCTCTTTATTACGTAGTGGGAAGTATGTTTATCGTAGTCATAACAACTCCAATATAACGGTGATTGAATATGATAAAGAAACGGGATATTTTTCATCTAAAACCAATGGTTATGATATATCAAAGAAAGAAAAAGTCACTATACGTCATGTTTTAGGAACTGTTGTTCGACAAGGAAATACATTGACTTTTACACATATAATTAGAGGTCATAATTTACTTCCAGTTAATAAAAAATTAATTATTGATGTCGTTGAAGGTAATTTAGCCATTAAAGATTTAGTGGGTGATAACATGAGGACTTACACAAAAGTTTTGGAATCTTCTCCGTTAAAGTAAGATTACATGTCTGCCTGACTTTTCACGACAATAATTTGAACATTATCACGTTTTTTACATAAACTCTTATTTTAGTGAAATACTTTGTGTTCATTCACGGTTCTATTTATCGATATCTCAGTTTGAAAGGAAGAAACTAAAATTAGTTAAACATAGTAAAGATGTAATGGTAACAAATGATAAGGCTCGTGAAATGTACTTCCAAATTTAGTTGTCACGTTTTGGGTTTAAGTGTCTATAGAGGAATAAAATGAAACGCCATAATGGTTTTACTTTAATTGAGATGATCATCGTTATAGTCATTTTAGGGATATTGTCGATTGCGGCAGCGCCTCGTTTTTTTGATATCATCAGTCAAGCTCGGATAGCAACACTTCAGGGAATAAAGGGGTCTATGCAAGGAGCCGCTGATATTGCAAATGCTAAATCACTTATAGAGAATATAACTGATGGATTTCTGAGCAATGGGGTTAAGATCGTGCATGGTTATCCAACGGCAGATCCTGATGGCATAATTCTAGCCGTTGATGTTGATGGTGATTTGTTCAAACTTATGATTAAGCCTAGCGATGCTGATATTGCATGGGGGTTCAGCCCAACAGCAACAACTTGCTATGTTGGATACAGTGCTCCTAGCGCGCCTGGTGAAACTGCAACAACAATTGTTAATACTGATTGTTAAAGTAAAGAAACTGATATTATAAATAGATTCCAGAATTGGATTATCGTGATTTCACAACAGTTATAAATTGTAGATTTTTACAGTTTCTCTCAGTGTCTATTTGATCGTAATAGAATTATTAGATAATGGTTACAAATAACCACCGCAATATCGCGGTGGTCTTGTGAGTTAACTTACTTTAGATATAAAAACTAGCGAATAAGATAATACTTTTCAAAGATCTTATTGGCTTTTCCGCTGATAAGATACTCATAGAATCTGTTTGTCTCTTCCGATACATCATTTCTTTTTGTAATGGTTATAGCTCTATAGATCCTTCTACTTGGTTCTATATTTACGACATCTATTTTTTGAGAATGACTAGCATACCATTCAGGCCAAGAGATCCATGCGTCGGCATAGGTTTTATCAAAATATTTAAACGCGTCGCCGCTTCCTTGTCCCTGATAAATGATCTTCTTTCTAAACTTATGAATATCGTCAAGTTTACCTTCTCTTCCAGCAATATCTTCCCAAATACCAGTCCCTGAAGTCAGTGTATTTAAAGTTTGGTTATTGACTACAACCTTATTTATATCGTCTCTATTAATCAGATCAGAAAAGCTCTCTATCTTATTTGGGTTACCTTTTTGCACTATGATAACCGCTGGTCTTAGATAAATCGCAGATGTACTTTTATTATTAAAGCCATAGTCTTTAAATTGCTCCATCAATGTAAAAGTCACATGTTCTGATGTGCCCCATAAGATATCAGCACCTTTTTGCTGACAATCCGTGCTAATACTTTTCGCGCATTCTTCCCATTTCTTTAGTGGTCCATAAATGATGTTTATTTTCACATCTCTATTTTCATCAAGAGACATGAATGCAGCCGCAGCCTCTTCAAATGCATGATGCGGACCTCCCGCGCCATATACATTAATAGTACCTGCATATGAAGATAAACTTACCGTTGCTATTAGTGCTGTCATCAATATCCGAGAAACCATTAATTACTCCTTTCTCTCAGCTTGTTATAAAGGCTGAGGTAAATGACCGAGTAATGTTATCTCTCATTTCATTGGAATAAGGAAATATATATAGTTTAAAACTAGCTTTATTGAGCTTGAGTGAATTATTTTTAGGGAACACAAGTACCAGCGAGTTCACATGGTGGTAAACCACAATCTTGTGCGTCTTCTGGGCATGTAAGTGTTGATGTACTACAAGCTGTAATAGCAATGGTAAAAAATAGTAGAGCTATAAAGTTTTTTATAATATGTAGCATAATTAGAAATTCTTATAGAGGTTGAATAAAAAGTATTTTTCGTGATGCCGTAGATATGCATCGTACTCTTAGTATTCCTTTTTCGTTAACCAGCTCAAAAAGACCATTCCGTTACATTTATCCCCAATTTGAGTATTGACTTGGTTATGGGGTTCACCTGTGCGATTAAAAAAGAAGTTAACTTCAAATAAGTAGTTTTCGTCTTGTATTTTTTTACATCGTAAGGATACGTTATTAGGTAGAAGTGAATATATGCGACTCACATTAATAGGCGATAATTTATTTTCTTCTATTAGGTTTTTTAATTTTATTATATGGGGAGATATTTTAGGTAAATAGGTATTTGCTTGTGCAAAATATTCTTTTTGATTCAGCCCCGAGCATGTTCCATGTTTTTTCCATTCATGAGACCAAAGTGCGACGCTATTGGGGTAGGCGCGTTGCATCGCTGGATCTTCTTTAAGGTATGAAATTGTTTCTGTTGAAATCTTACAATCTTTAGAAAATGAACATCCTTTGGAATGGTAGCAATGAGATGGATGATAATTTAATACCTTATCATTATCATTGCTGGCTATGTAATAAGGCCAGATACCATGTAGCTTAAATTCATTACTACAAATTTCATTATTACTTACATTATTCGCATGACAGAATGTAGGCATCCAAGTCATTGCTACTACATTGGTGTCGAAACGTCCGCTAGGGGCATGCTCGACAGATACTTCCCATGGGTCGGCTGCATGGGAAGATTGTGCAAAGAGAAAAATAAACGTAACCAAGAATGAATTAATAAGATTGAACACTGGTAAATCTCCATGAATTATTTCTTAGTTGAAAACATATGAAGTAATAATAGGTTGCCTATGGCAACCTATTATCTTATTCATATTTAAATAATTTATTTGTTTAACCCATCAAACATAACAGGTTTTTGCCCCTGAACGATTAATGACCAAGCATTTTGAACGCCATCATAGGTAAAATTCTTTGTGCTGCTGTCTTTAAACCAATAATAAACAGGAAGATCAAAATATGTTAACTGTAACATTTTAATATCTTCATTATAGACGGCGCCAAAATTACTATCGGAAGCCATAATATCTTCTATATTTTCTTGACTAACGACAGCTGCTGGCCAGCGAGCTAAACATGAGCCCAGAGGCCCCTGATCTTCTAATGTCGTGCATTGAGGTTTGGTTGGTGAATTAAGATCTTTTTTGAATGTATAGAGCCCTAACTTTTTATGTCCAACTAAAAGATTACCTCTGTCTGTAGATTCAAAAACGGGATTAGTTTCAAAGTATAATTCATTCGCTAAACTGTTTACGGATGTAATCATTAACAATGAACCTAAAGAAAAAATAATTTTATTCATCATATGACTTTACCTTTCTAAGATTTAATATTTTTATGTTGTAGTCAGACTCAAATATGAAGAATGACTGACACAAGACCGTCTAACGTCCTATCCTGTTGCAGTTCAATATGTAAAAATTTGTTTCAATCAGAAAGAATTCATCTTTTATTTATAAGTAAGGGCACTCATAACAAGATTACGCCATTGTACTTTTGTTAATTGGTTTTATTCGAATGCAGCTCTGCTGTTATTTGATACTTGAATCTATGACTCTTTTTATTTCATCTCCGGCATACTTGTCCATAGAAAACCTTTCTTCAGTATTTCGCCCTGGAATTTGGCCAAACTCGTCGCTAGGAATGAAGTAACCATAAGAGGCATTGGACAATCCAATGAATAAATGATATTTACCGCGCATGTTATATTTAATTGGTAATCCTAATCGTGTTAAGGCTTCGCCAGGAAAGGTTAATAAACTGGTGTATCTACCAATCTGTACATATTTCAAATCAACACTAATTTGGTTTTTATCATCTAAATTAATATCTAGTGCGCCACTCTGTTGTAATTGAAGTATGGCGGTATTACTAACAGGGTGGGTGAATGTAATGGTCGATACGTTGAGTGTTCCCATTACTCTTTGTTTTGCTTTTTCCGATTCAAGAATGGTATTTGCAACAAGCTTTCCAATTTCGTTGGCTTTCTCTATCGTTCTTTCTGTTGTGCTAAATTGTGCATCACCTAAGATACCATTGACAAAGATAACCATACCGCCTCGTTCACGCTCAATATTAGTTCTTAAGCTATCAATGTAGTCACTACTATATTGAATGTTATTGCCATCCAATATAGTCGGATGAGCGCTTAAGTTAACAAGTGTTGCTATCGGTTGATCGGTTTTTCGATTATCAAAAAACAGTGTCGTGACACTATCATCGACGATACCCCAGCCTCTACGATTGGAAACCGGAACTTGTGTTTGTGCGGCAAATATTTTTACGCCTTGAGCGGTTGATTGTGCTTGGATAATCGCTCTTGCTGCTATATCAACAATTCGGTTGCGATATTCAATGCCTATACCTCCCCATATCCCTTGGTAATCAAGTCCGGCGTGGGTATGTGTCGCAGCAATTACCAGATTATCTACATCTACTTTGTTCGTAAGCATGCTTACGCGTTGTCTAATATCGTTAATAAGGGCGTCACCAACCCCTGTTGTATCAAAAACTATCAATGAAAATTGAGTATCGTTATTCGCCATATAAAGTGCGCGTAAAGAAAGATAATCATGCGCATCTGTTATGTCACATCGAGGGTTTGTTAAGGGTAAACTATACCCCCCCATACAGCTTGTAGAGCGTTCAGATACTGTGGGGGTTATATTTTCTTTCCATACTCCGATTTTTAATGCCGCGAATGCCAATTGTGGTGTGCAAAGAAGAACAAAGATAAAACTAAGTGTTTTCATCGAACTTTCTCATATGAATAAAAAGAGAGGGATTAAATGCTCTTGATAAGAGCCTCCTGATAATGACAGAGGTGAGTAATTTGATGCCTAGTTACAATATGGTCGATCTTACTTCTCCTTTAACCATTTGTAGGATGTATGTTGGTTCATGGTTAAGAATAATGGTTATTATTTTTATTTATGCCAGTATTATTAGCTGATTATGTGACTTAGGTATTTTTTAGGGTGCTATCTGGTGTACTGAATTTAGAAAAGTGCCTTATGAATGACAACAAGGTAGGTAGCACAGCACAGAGTGGTTAGATTAGATCTGTTATGTAGATGATTAATTCTTAGCAAAAGTCTGTGTATAGATGCATCAATGAGTGCCGATTTTTCGTAACTGTTTGTTATTTAATATTTAAATAAAAAGAGGTGTTATGCGTATTTATAGTCAATTAATGCCAATTCGCGCCCTGACTTTCGATCTTGATGATACGTTATATGATAATCGTCCAGTCATTTCGCGTGTTGAACAAGCCGTGATTTTATGGTTATCAAAGATCTTGCCATCACACTTAACGCTTGATGTTTATTCGTGGCTGAAGCTACAACAGCAACTAGCGACGATTGATCCTATGTTAAAGCATAATGGTAGAGAGTGGCGGCGCAAGACGCTGAAGATCGGTTTGATGCAATTAGGCTTTCGTTTAAATGAAGCCAAGGTATTAGCTCAACAGGGGCTAGATGTGGCGACTAAAATACGCAATCAAATCGATATACCAGATGAAACCCATATTGTACTAAAAGAGCTAAGTGCACATTTTCCTCTGATAGGTTTAACCAACGGTGATGTGGATGTAGATAAAATTGGATTATCGCAATATTTTGTTGAGGTCTATTACGCAGGGCGTGATGGCTTATCTAAGCCAGAGCCTGATTTATTCAACTTAGCGAAACAAAAATTCCAGTTGCCCGCTGAGAATATTCTCCATGTTGGCGATCATTTGAAAGCAGATGTTCATGGCGCAAAGCAATGTGGTTTTCAAGCTTGTTGGTTTAACGATCAAAAACAACAAATTCCACAAGAGCCGAAAGCGAATACTATGCCTGATGTAGAAATTACGCAGCTATCGCAATTACTTGAAATGGTCGGTATTGAGCGGTCGACGGACATTAAGGCGTATTCATAATATTTATAAACAAGGAGAGCATGGTTAGCTCTCCTTGTTCATATTAGGAATTTAATAGGCTTATAAGTAAACCTTGCCACGTAGATACAACACCGCGGATCCAGAAATAATAATCCGATCATCTTCGATCATTTTACAGTGTAAAACGCCACCACGTTGTGAAGCTTGGTAAGCGGTTAATTCACGTTTATCGAGCTGCTGTGCCCAATACGGAGCAAGTGCAGTATGAATAGATCCGGTTACAGGATCTTCATAACCACCATTAGCAGGCCAGAAATAACGAGATACAAAATCGTATTGTGACGATTGTGCGGTAACTACAATATCGTGAGGCGCTAACTGTTTAAGTTGTTCTGCATCACAGACAATATCGTGTACTGCTTGTTCATTGGGGAGCACTGCAATGTAGGCTTGGCGGTTTTTTAGCACCTTGATAGGCGTAATAGATAATCCCTTGAGTAAGGTGGCTGGTGGTTCAACTTCTTCACCGGGCTGGCAAGGAAAATTCATTTCAATATTGCCATTGGTGGCTTGTTTTACTGTCAGTGTACCGACTTGCTCTGTGGTAAAGGTGATCTCGCCTTTAAGCTGATAAAACTGATACAGAACAAAGGCAGAAGCAAGCGTAGCATGACCACAAAAGTCAATTTCAGTGAGAGGAGAAAACCAACGTATTGCATAGGTGTTATCGCCCGTTGGTTTAATAAAAGCTGTTTCAGACAGATTATTTTCAGCAGCAATACGCTGCATTAATGAGGCATCTGGAAATGTAGTAACTGGCATGATTGCCGCAGAGTTACCTTTGAAATGTTGGTCGGTAAAAGCATCAATAACGAAAATATCCATATCGTATTTGTCCCTGAAATTGTTCACGAATTGACGAGTATATCGTGGCGAATTAATTTTTTGTTTAGTTTGGATAAAAGATCGCGCTCTTCATCGCTTAATGGGGCGAAGAAATCGTGATTGATATTGGTGATACATTGCGTTGCCTTTTGTGCGATGTCTTGACCTTTTTCAGTGATCACCAGATAGCGTGCTTTCTTATTTTGCTCTGATTTCTTTACGGTAATTAACTCACGTTTAATGCAGTTATCGATTAAGCGTTTGGTGACTGAGCGTTCACGATGGAGCGCATCGGATACCGCTTGTTGCGGCACTTCACCTAAATGACTCAGTACACGCAATGCGCCTAACATTTCTAACGTAATATCAAATTCAGTGGCTAACGCAGAAGTGGCAAGGCTGCGAAACTGTTTGTAAGCCAGACCCATAGTAAAAGACAGGCTTTCATTGAGTGCAGGAATATCAGTGTAATTCTGTGACATAACGTTGCTTCGTTGTAGTAAGAAAATAAAACAGTGCCAATATACCTAAAGTGCAGCTAAGTTCCCATCCACGAAGGAAAGTGTTGCTTAATCCTAACTCACTGTTCGACATATAAAGTTGAATGGGCAACATGGTTGCTAACAATATATCGGCGTGTAGCTCTTGGTGTGGGCCTTGATCATGATAAATTTTATGGGTAATGGCATAGATAAGTGCAAATAGCCCTAAGCCGTAAAGAATAAAGTTACTTTGATAGCCCGCGATAAGTAGCATAAATACTGCAGCAATAGCACATCCGCCCACTTGGGTAACAAAGCGTGATTTCACTACGTTTAAATAGGCCTTTCGGCTCGTTTGTGTGGCCGCTGCAATCACAGGCACCATACAAAATGCACCAGAGACAAGATCGACAATCATTAGAAAGCCAAGACCCAAGCCAATTAAGCTGACTGATATTAAACGCTGTTTAGCGGTAACGGGTGTCGATTTTGGCTTGCCAAACCCAGCCTTTGGTTTAGGTGGCAATAGCCATAAAAACAGTTTGGTAACGCAGATACTCACCACTATCGCGAGTCCCACTTCGTGTAAACGCTGCGGCATATCCATAGTGGTATGTAGCGCAAAGACAACATTTAATATCCAGTTAATGGTTGGCATAAACAGTGCGCCTACTTTGGCTGGAGAATCTGCCCGTTTTCTTAGTTGATCGAAGAGCACAATACTGATCGTCCAAATAATGAAAGGGTGATCACTAAAAACTTCAGACACGAAAACCGCACAATAAGCTGATAGCAAGACTATGGCGAATGTTTTGCTTAACCCTTTCCAACTGTAATCTTTTACTTTTGTGGCGATGATGATCGGAAATAAAGCAAAGTACACATGTGAATTTACATGGAATAGTTTCCCGAACATCATACAGATACACACAATTAAGCTAGTGCGTAGTGCATCTGTACTGATGAATTGTTTCATATTTCACTTACCAGTTATTGTCGCTTAGTAGATGTAGCGGAATAGGGCAATCACATGGATCCAAGCGCTGCTGATCACATCCAAAATAGGATTACCATTGAGCACGATAACACTCGCGCGTGAACCTGAAATCACATCTTGTTGTGGTACGTTAACGGCAATACGAGTGCGGATTTTTTGTTGTTCGCGGATCCAACGTGAATCGTTACTAACCGTTGATAACTGTGTTAATGGGTTGCTAGCATCAAACACCGCACGATCTTGGTTTTCTATTTCACCTTCAAATACACGTCCTGGTTGGGAATCAAAACTGATCAATACATGATTATCGGGCTGTAAATGCGCAATGCCTTTTTCGTTAAAATCAGCGCTTAGCCAGCTGTTATTTTCATTTACAAGAAAAAGAATAGGGGTGCCTTTATTCACATAAGTCCCTGCATCTAATTGTAAATTACTCACTGTGCCTGCTGTTTTTGCCACAACCGTAGTATTGGATAAATCCCATTCAGCACGCGCTAATTTGGCTTGTGCTAGTTCAACGGCTGCGGTGTTTTTCTTACCTGATAGTGTTGCTTTAATTTTAAGTACATCCGCCTGCGCTGCTGAAATGGCGCTTTTTGCTACATCTGCAGCACTGATTGCATCATCTAACTCTTGGTGAGTAGTTAACCCCTTACGACTTAAGGTTTGATAGCGAACCAATTTATTTTGCGCATTTTTCCATAAGGTTTTTTTCTGTAATACCACTTGCTCTGCTGCTGCAAGCTGCTGCCATGTACCAGCATTGGCTTCTTTGGCTTGCTGTAATTCCGCTTTTGCTTGCTCAACGGCAATTTGATAAGGCTTAGCATCAATAGAAAATAAAGGCTGATTGGCGCTAACGTATTGACCATTAATGACATCGACATGAGTAATGTTGCCAGAGACTTCAGGGGCAATATTGACTACAGATTTATACAAGGTGGCTTGTGTGGTAAATGGCGATACGTTATCTGCAATTAATAAAAATGCAGAGAAGGCAAGTGCAAAACCGATGACGCTATATAGCATGATAGCGTAAATGTTTTTCTTCATTATTGTTACCTATACAACAAAATATGGAGTGATGATATTCTCACTTTGTTGTATCTGCAACATAAATCTTAAAATTAGTACCGGATAATAGATCAATAGCATCGACGTTATTGCGATCAAGAGAAATAAACGGCGATAAAAACCGCACTTAACTAGATGAAAATAATACTTTTGTTAGAAACTTCTGATTTTTTAGGTGATAAATTTGCCTATTTGGCGATTATCTACCATATTTAATTTAACCTGTATTGAGATAGTTACTCGAGCTTACGGAGGAATGAAGCTGTTTTCATAGACTCACGGGTACAGGTATCAGTGATTATTAATAGACCTCTTTGACCCGTTGTTAGTAATCACTCAGTTGCATCGCGCAACATGTGAAAAGTAGACAAAGCAACACAGTAAAAAGCTACATCGTAAGAGCTACGCATGTAAAAGCTTCTAAGTGAAAGCTTAGTTGTTAACAATTTGGTAAGTGACACCTTTTAAAAATTTGCTTCTTCGCCAATAAATAGCGGTTCGAACCTACTATGTCGAACACGGCAAGCTCAACGTAATGAGTGGCGAAGCGTAACAATATTAGTGTGCCGAGTAAGTACACTAATAGCAACACCAAGCCGCACTGCAATAGTGCGGCTTTTTACGTTTTAAGGACGTATTTATATTTTTGAAAATAGTCGAGATTATTACGCATTTCTATTGAAAAACTTAATATATTGAAAAATAAAGATAATATTGTGTTATCCACAAATTTAGTGGGTAACTCTTATCGTATATAATTACTGTTAGCTTATTTTTTAAACACGAGACATAACAATATTAGCAATATGTTGTGCTTATATCGCTAAGTTGTGTTTTCCGTACAGGCTTTTGGCGGCTAAATAATCTCTATTATCTTCTTTGATGTGGGCTTGGGTTGCAATTACCTCAACAATGTCAATGCCATATTCAATTAAATCTTTGATTTTTTTGGGGTTGTTAGTGACTAAGCGGATTCGCTTTATCTTTAAAGCCGTTAATGCTTGTGCTGCCTCGTTAAAATCTCGAAGATCATTATCAAAACCTAAACGATTGTTTGCTTCATAAGTATTCATTCCTTGGCTTTGCAGTTGATAAGCATCAATTTTATTATAGAGTCCGATACCACGCCCTTCTTGGCGAAGATAAAGAATAATGCCTCCTTGTTGTTGCATCTTTACTATTGTCTCATTTAGCTGTTCACCACAGTCACATCTTGATGAGCGAAAGACATCACCAGTCAAACATTCTGAGTGAAGGCGAACTAGAGGAGCACTTGTCGTATCAGCATTATTAAAGATGATTGCTACATGCTCTTTACCTGATGTAAAGCCATTAAATGAGAGAAGCTCCGCTGGGATATGACTATCTTGCCCGATCTTAAATGATACTCTGGCTCTTACCGTTACCATAATCTTTCTAGCTCTTTCTATTATTGATATATAGCTATGACGATGTGAATCATCATAGCTGTAAGTAACCGCAGGTGATGAAAAAGAATCAGGGTGTTATTTCAATAAGCACATTGATCATCTCTAGAGCACTTAATGCCGCTTCTTCACCCTTGTTTCCCATTTTTGTTCCTGCACGTTCAATAGCTTGTTCAATAGAATCAACGGTGAGTACACCAAAAGCCACGGGTGTCTGGTATTCAAGCGCAACTTGTGCCAAGCCTTTATTGCACTCACCTGCAACAAAATCAAAATGTGGTGTCCCACCACGGATCACTGCTCCAATTGCGATTATCGCATCGTAATTACCTTGCTTCGCTATTTGCTGTGCAGCTAAAGGTAATTCATAGGCACCTGGACAGCGAATAACCGTAATATTTTCTGCTTTAACTTGCCCTTTACGTTGCAGGGCATTAATAGCACCGGATAAAAGGTTTTCATTAATGAAGCTGTTAAAGCGAGCTATGACAATAGCGATGCGAGCATGAGGTGCAGTCAACCCCCCTTCAATAATTTTCATGATATTCCTTATGTCGTTGCGTTAAGAGAAGTAAAGCAAACTAATGTTGAGTTTTAATTAGTCATAAATATATTCGACAACTTCAAGACCGAACCCTGATAAAGCTCGATAACCCTGATTACTATTTGATAATAAACGTATTTTTTTAACACCGAGATCAGCTAAAATTTGCGATCCTAAACCAATATTACGTGACTGAACGATTCCAGAATGGGGACTATTTGGCTGTTCTTTTGCATACATATCGAGCTTCTCAAATAGTGTTTTTGGTGACTCTTGCTGGCTAATGATCACCAATACACCATCTTCTGTTTGAATACGTTGCATAGCTGCTTCTAGTGACCATTGTGATAAGCCGACTTGTAAAATATCTTTAAGTGTATCTTTTACGTGAACACGCACTAGTGTTGCTGCTTTAGCTTGAATTTCACCTTTACATAATGCAAAGTGCGCCTGATTGTCTATGGTATCGCGATATGTCACTAACGTGAAAATCCCATATTCAGTATTCAGTTCATATTCAGAGATTCGTTCAATATGACTTTCTTGTTGAGTACGATATTCAATAAGGTCCGCAATGGTCCCAAGCTTCAAACCATGCTTTTCCGCAAATATCTCAAGTTGTGGTCGTCGTGCCATCGAACCATCTTCATTAAGTATTTCGACAATAACACTAGATGGCTCTAGCCCTGCTAATCTAGCAACATCACATCCAGCTTCAGTGTGGCCTGCACGAATTAGTACACCGCCATCTTGTGCCATAAGTGGAAAAATATGCCCAGGCATAACAATATCAGTAGATTTTGCATTTGGTGCGACTGCTGCAAGTACCGTCTTTGCTCTATCAGAAGCCGAAATACCTGTTGTCACATCATTCGCAGCTTCTATTGATATAGTAAAAGGTGTAGAGAAATTATCATTATTTCCTTGCACCATTAGGGGTAAATTTAGTGTTTTGCAGCGAGCTTTACTTAACGTTAAACAAATTAATCCACGGCCATGGGTTGCCATAAAATTAATAGCTTCAGGCGTAACCATTTCTGAAGCAATAATTAAATCGCCTTCATTTTCTCGACTCTCGTCGTCCATAAGAATAACCATTCTACCTTGACGGATATCGTCAATGATCTCTTTAGCACTACTCAAAGCCATAACATGTCCTTATTTATCAAATTTACATGTGTTATGAAATAAAGCCGTATCTTTCTAATAAATCCATAGAAACGTTTGATGTTTTTTCTGATTCGTATCTATCTACTTTAATTAATTTTTCAAGATAGCGAGCCATCATATCTATTTCTACATTTACCTTTTTATCAATATTAATATTAACAAGGTTAGTTTCAGCCAGTGTGTGAGGGACAATGGTTAATTTTATTACATTCTGATAGACGGCATTAATCGTTAAACTAATGCCATCAATCGTTACTGAACCTTTTTCTGATAAGTATTTTTTTAATTGGACAGGTACCGCGACCCATATATTAATCGCGCGCCCATTTCGTTTAAACTCTATAACTTCCCCTACACCATCAACGTGACCTGAAACAAGATGTCCGCCTAGCCGAGTTGTTGGTAACATGGCTTTTTCCAGATTAACTTCTTGCCCTATACGATAACTATGAAACGCAGTACGCTTATATGTTTCTAAGGAAAGATCAGCGGTATAACCTGACGGTAGTAATTTAGATACTGTTAAACAAACGCCATTAGTTGCAATGCTATCACCAATATTAACATCTGAGATATCAAGGTTATTAGTATTAACAACGATTGATAAATCTTCATTATGACGTATGATTGCGCCTATATTACCTATAGACTCTATTATTCCTGTAAACATAATATCCCTATAAATAGAACTATCTATTGGGTACTAATTATCAGTACCCAGAATAAGTAGGTCGAAAAATTAATAACGGTTTTATTTAGAGTTAAATAATGATTTTAATTACGTATAGCTAAATGCATCAGAATACATTTTTCCTATATTCGCCTTTTTCTGTGAGATCAGAATATCTTTCGCAGTCCGGCTCATACCAAATGGCCCGCAGACATAGATATCAAAGTCAGATAAATCTGAAAAATCTTCAATAACCGCGTCAATAACATTACCAATTTTTCCCTGCCAGTCAGTATTTAAATTCTCTACCACAGGAATATAATTTATATTTCTGTATTGTGCGGCGAGTGTTTTTAGTTGTTGATCAGCATAGAGTAAATTACAGTTATTTACTCCCCAATAAAGATAGATAGGCTGAGATAACTGTTTACTAATACAACAACTTAAAATGCTATTGATATATGATAAACCTGTCCCTCCTGCTATAAGTAGTAAAGGTGATTGGCTTTCATCTCTCAGCCATGCATCACCGTGTGGTGCATCGATTGTAAATTCTTTTTGATAAATAAATGCATTAATAAAGTGCGAAATAGCTTCAATGGCGGATTCTTTTACCGAACCTCCTACATGTAATTCAAGGAGCTCATTACAAGTTGGGCAGTTAGCAATAGAAAACGGCAAATTTTTTCCATTGAGATACACAATTACATATTGACCCGCTTTAAAATCAAAGCATTTGTCAGGCTTAATAAACACTTTGTAAATATGGCTGTCAGATGCTTCGACTTTTTTAACCTTGCAATTAAAAATCATGATTAAGCCCTGCTTTTATTTCAGGCTCGTGGCCATTGAGAGTGAACATCCTTTTTGTTCTCGCGTATTTAAACGACGAACAATTTCAACCGTTGTTCCTTGGAATGGATCTGGTTCTTTTAGATGGCGAACAATACCAATATCGTCGGTAACAATAAATGTCGGGTAGCTGGTAGATGAGGCATCCATATAACTCATCAAGCCCTCTTAGCCATCTTCTACGGGCGTTAAAGTGACAGGATCAAGCGCACGAGCATATACCCACGGTGGTACATGTTTACGCTGTAGGCTGTCTTCAAAGAAACAAGTGTTTAGCTCTACTTGGTTAAAGATATCTCGAATTTGACTTTCATGGAAAAGGCTAAAAGTCTCCATCAATAGTTGATTGAAATCTTGTCGGTTTAGCGCTTCTTTTTGTTTGGTTTTCCATCCCCCACCTGTAATGATAAACATATGTGCACCAGCATTAAATTCGATATTATGCTCTTTCATGTAGTGGCATAACAAATAAATAAAATACGGAGGGCCAATTAAACAAATTCCTTTTCCTTTACGCTGAATTGCTTTTAACGCTAAGATGGTTTGTTCAAAATCGATTTCATCGTTTTCAACGGTAAATGTTGTTGGGTAAAGTAATTCAACTAAGCTCATTACATATTTAAACCAAACATTTGACGCACTGAAACGATCTGGCCCCATATTCACTAGTTCTAATTGATGCTCGTGAAATTCACCCAAGTATTTCATGCCGTAATTAACAGAACCTAGCAAGCGTTCAATACTCTGCCGATCTCGAGCTATATGACTTTTGACTCCCTTTGTACCACTACTAGTAAACCAATTTTCAATATTTGATTCATCAGCAGTATGTAATCTTGAGTACTTGAACATTGAAGTAGGAAAAACAGGAATATCGTCAATGGACTGTATATTCTCATCTACGCCTTGTATATTACAATAGTACTTATAATCTTTATTATGATTGTAATGATAATGGAAAGACTCCAAAATAAGTTCTTTCTGTATTTTTTCTTGATCTTCAAATAGTAACGTTAGCGGTGATGATGTAAAAATAATATCATCTATTTCTGTACTCACCTTAATTTCAGTTGCATCTATATTTAATAATGTTGACATGTTAACCCTTATTTAATTTATAAATGGCAGTGTAAGGATCTGCACTGCCATTAATTAATGGCAATTATTTACTGACTTAATCAAATGAAACGTTATCTGTATAAATAGTTTATATAAATGGTAGTAAGACTTAGATATATCGAAAATATCTATCCGTAATTAAATTATTTAATAAGGTTATCTTTGATTTTTTGATTAAACATATTTATAAGCTTGGTAACATCGTCTTTATTTTTCATTGATTCAAAAGAGAGTAATAAATTTTTTGAACCTGTAACTTTTACTGCGTGCATTGTTGAGTCGTAGTACTCATCCACTTTGCCGACAGCATGCTGCTCAATAAGCTCTTCTACTCTTAGCTCAATGTTGGGGTCAGTAGGGTAGGCTTCACTCACATAACTTTGTATATACTCCCTTACTTCATCTCGAGCAATACGACGATTTTCATTGATATTAACGAGCAGTGGGAATTGGTGGTCAATATTTGATACATCAATATTATTCTCTTTAGCAACAGCGAGATAACGCTGATAGTATTTTTCTTTTTCTGCTAGGCTGTCACTCCAGCGGTAAGTGAGTGGCAATCCTTTTCTTGCTGCCCATTCAACCACGCCCATGCTTGAAGCTAAAATATATTGTTTTACTTCGCTAATACAATGCGGGTTAACAGAAATACGTGGGAAGTTAAAGAAGTCATCATCTGCCTGACAATAGTTTGTCGTCAGCGCTTCATTTAAAATTTCGTAACATGCTTCGAATTGTTGCTGTTGAGAGCTACGTTTTCTCTTAAAGAAATCCATTTCGAAGTCATTGACACAGTCACTTAAGCCTAAAACGAAACGACCGTAAGACATTTGATCAAGTAAGCCCGTTTGTTCTCCGATACGTACAGGATGATGGGTGGTAATCACTTGATTTAAAGAACCAATTTCTATACGTTTAGTCAAACCAAGTAAGAAGCTAATCGCTGTCAAAGGTTCTCCGATAATGCCGTTTTTAGAAAAATGATGCTCGCTGACGAGCACTCTTTTAAAGTGGTAATCATCTTTATCCACTAATGCGACAGTATCTACCATGTTGTCTAAAACCATTTCTGAAGTCATACCTTCAGGCTGGAAATTTAGGAAAAATAACCCGAAATTCATATTTTATTCCTTATGCCTTGATATTGAATAGTTTAAAAAGAACAGCTTACTGAGGATCTTTTAAGTGTGGCGCTACTTTTTCCATAAATAGCTCCATGGATTCACGAATTTCTTGTTCAGAACCATTCGCTTCAAATCCAACAGTAATATGCTTAATTCCAGTGGCATCAATATTACTTTGAATGATCTCAATGCATCGTTCTGGCGTGCCGACAGGGTTTAATTCGTTACTGTAATCAAGTCGGCGACGAGGATCAGCCAACCCCTTCATTACCCACTCACGCCACTGAGCTTTGAGGTAATCGTAGCCACGAGTTTGGTTACTGTCGTTGAAGATGTTGGTTGCATTTTTGTAAGAGTCGTACCAATTTTCTAGGAAATTACGGCATACGCTGTCTGCTTTTTCACCGTCTTCATTTACAGAGCAAATGAAAGTTAGGATATGTTCAATGTTGTTAATGTCATGACCATGCTCTGCCGCAACTTCATTGTACAATTCCATTTGTGAGACTTTCTCACTGACCGGAATAATCCAACTTAACACCATTGGTAAACCACGTTCAGCTAAATAAGTGATGGTCTCGGATGATTCGGCTGTCATGCAGGTGGGTTGTTTTTTGCTGTAAGCTTCTGGATAAACATTGACATCTGGGAACTCTACTACTTCACCGTCAGTATGTAGCACACCTGTTTTTGATGCATCCAAGATCATAGAGTAGAAATTTTCTGCGGTCTTACGAGAATCTTCCTGTGATGTACCAAAAACACGAAAATCTTTATGGTAGAGTCCGCGAACAGTACCGTAGTTAAAGCGCCCTTTAGACAGTTGATCTAAAACGAGAAGACTTTCTACATGTCGTGCTGGGTGCTCTGTCGGTAACACTATCCCCATGGTACCGACTTGGATCCTTTTGGTTCGACCAAGAATATTGGCACAGGCAATATAAAGGTTACCTGTAATACCAAACTCAGTGAAATGGTGTTCAAGTGTATAGAAACCATCAAAGTTGAGCTCTTCTGATGCAACGCCTAAACGAATAAAGCGCTCCATTACCTCTTGATGTGATTCACCTGGTGGTTGGTATGAGAAACAGATATTACTAATTTTCATTATTTCTTCCTTTTGGCTGTACTTAGGTAAGTACTATTTAGACACTAGCCAATACGCGATCAGCTAATCTATTAATAATTTCATTTTCGATTTTATTTTTGAGGCGCCGTTCATTTACCGTAATAACTGTTAGGTCTTCAAAATTTGGTTCAATAATTTCATCAACAAGCTCTACTAATTGACGATCTAAGCTCACAGCAGCTTTCGTCATTGATTGATAGAAGTTACGAAGCACCACTAGGTTTTCGCCCAAATCATGAGATGAGCCAACGAGTGAGTAAATTTTCTTTTTGTCAGATTTAACGTTACTGACTAAATGTTTTACTTCATGTTGGCAAACCCAATCATCGCCATCTGAAGTGAAAGCAATAAATGGAATATCTAGTTCACAAATTTTATTTATTGTCGAATCTAATGAGTCCCAATTATTTTCAAAACAATCTGTCACAAAGACTTTTGAACCTAGATTGTGTCCTTCAAAAATTAAATCTTCAGGAATAGTATTTACTTCCATTTGTAGATAATCATATTTCAGTGCTTTTTCTAGCGTACTTCTTAAATTGACAACACCGACGGCGGTAATTAAAAATGACAAATCAATTTCTGCTGCCACTTCATAAGCAATTCGAGCAGAAAGACTCGAAGCAATAAGACCTATATTGTTAATATTTCGTTCTTTTAGCCAATCAATAACAGTTAGCAAACTGTGTTTACCTACTGACATCGAGAACTGTTTGATCTCTCCGCTACTAAGACCGACATGATTTAACGAATCATAACGAATAACACGAAAACCATTATTTGCTAAATATTCGGCAAGACCAGCAAAATGATCCATGCGTCGAGCAAAGCCTGAGGCGATAACGATGGTATTATTACGCTTGGTTTCTTTATTTTTCGGCTTGGTTTCCCATACTCGAATATAACGGTTATCACCAATATCAATTACGTGATCAATAGGTAATGAATGTTGTGTATTTTCCATGATATATCTCTTTCTACGGTACAAATACGAGGAACTTATCTTCCTCAAGATAACGAGTCTGTTCGATTTTCACCGAGACATCTTTAGTGGTATATGTTGACGGCCTTTCATGTGATATATAGTTAACAAGCCGTTGAAGGGGACGCATCCCATCATGGGCGCCACCTACTCGAAATATATTATTCATTCCGGCTTCTATAATTCGTTCTGCACCATGTTCTGCTAATATATCTCTATATTTGAAAGACGACTCCCACGGCGCTATTGCGACGGTTTGCGTTACGCCCTTATGCACGAATGGAATGACTTCTGAAATGTCATTTACTTGATGAATATAAGCCGAGCGTGATAACGGCTGATTACCAAATGATCCCGCAGGTGATTGCGTTAATAACCAAGATTGGCTTTCACCTTTTTGAACTTTATATTTGGCAAACAAACATTCTCTTTCCGTTAAAGAAAAAGCTGCTTTTTCATCAAAATTCCGCTCACCTTTAGGCAATATGTCTTTATATTTATTTAATTGCTGAGCTAATTCATCAAAAAATATGTCTATGCTATCGCCAATATAATAAATATCTTGGGTGGAGAAACATGCTTGCTGATCGTAAAAACAGATATCATGTGCTACACCGATAGCAGCAGCCTTAATATCTGTTGGGTTGTCAACAATGGATATACTCTTTTTGGGACCAAATTTTAGAATATCTGCGTGTGATGGTGCATGTTCTGTAGCCCATTTAATTGCATCATCACCACCCCATGCAATAACCACATCAGCACAGCTCATTATTTGTTTTGGAATAGCAAGATCCTCGCTATGTGACCAATACATAACTGAGATTGAACGTGTGATCGGGTGTTCTGCATCTACATCGATAAAACTATTAACTAGCGCAGTAGCTGTAAAAGGATCAGCTGATGACGTTTTTATGATGCACTCGTTTTTGGTCAAAATCGCACGAAGAATAGAAGTCACACCAGATAGTGGTACGTTACCAGCTAATAGGTGTACAGATTTTCCTTTTGGGAGCGCTTTGACATAACATTCACCTTGGGGGATCCACTCATCAATAATATGCCGTGAGCTAAGATCATTCTCAACAATATCGTACAACGCACTTTTGCTACACAGAATCATTGAGATCCAGTTAGCTTCAAGTTTTGCCATCTCTTGTGAGTAACCGAGGAACTTAATAAGATCTCGAATATAAGTGAGTCGTCGGCTGTAAGTTTCGCTCTTCCATTTTTGTCCCACTGTATATAAGAAATTAACTATCTGATTTATAGTCAATTTGTTTTCTATATTTAGTGATTGAATAGCTTCAACATCACTTTGGGTGATGATAGGGATATTCACTTTATTATTGTTGAGCGTTAGTTCACGCATGCCATATCCAGACGTGTTTTGAACTACACCCCCAATAATCATTGGGATCTTCTTAATCATGTAATCTCCTTTGGTATTCGCACATGCTGAGTATGTAGTTTCGGTATAAACTATGCCGCATGAGCTAGCTGAATCAGATTAGATAAAGAAATATGGATGTGATAACTAATTTATTTTTTCTTTTTTCTATTCGAGATTTTGGTCACACTATTAATAAAATCAGTTTTTAATTTAATATTTTTATATTTAATCTTTCTGATTTTTTTATTTTTCATTTTTCATGATAGATGATGGTATAAGTGAAATATATTACAAAATGTTTTTATTATTAATTCGTTTTTTATGTTTTTTGTGATTTTATTTATTGGCTTTACTTTTTATCTTTATTTTTAATTTACTCCGGAATTTTTAAATTAGGTTGAATGGTATTTTTATAGTTTTTATTATTGATGGAATAAACATAACTTAAATGAATGGTGAAATTTATTTTAATTCTTTCTGGTTGTAGTTATGTCTTTGTTATATTGGGTGGTTTTTATTTTTTTGGTGTGGGTATGATGGGATTTATTATCGCTAGGTAGTGTTTGTCTATATATGGTATGTAATTAATGATATTACTATCTCCCACCAGAATATTATTGGTGTTTTAGAATAAATACAAGATTGTTCTTTATGTTTTTAAATTAAAATATTTGTGATGATAATAAAAAAAATTTGTCCGTATTTTGTATTTTATCTTTAAAAAACTAAAATCCTCTTAGATTTATCGTTTGGTATTAAATTGAAAATATACAAAGTCTAGAAAAGAAGATATTAATATTCAGCGATATTTTTCAAGATCGAGATGTCATTTGAACTATTTTAAAAAAGTGAAGATAGTCAACGATATGGGTTGGTATTCCCTAGGAGTATTTTAAATTTGTTAATGTAGGTACTGTAATGTTAGTAGCTGGTTGCTCATTAACGGTTGTGAGTGTTTTAAACGATATGCTGTACTTTGATATCGACCAACCATTGACTACTACAACATTTGGTGAAGTGGTTAGTCGTGGTGGATTAACAGAAAATTTTCAACGAATGTAAGTGATTAAGTGCTGTTACTAATTATAAGCGTATTCTTTTTGAGGCGTTTACAGGTTTTATTTGAGGTACTTGGCGAAGTACATACGTACTGCAAGTTGTGTAGTATCAAGATAGGAGTGGTGAATGGAAGTTAAAACACCAACATTTAATGTTGAAACTTTAGATGAATCAAAAATATACCATCATCATGATTACCCTCAGATTATCATTGGGTTAACAGGACAAAGTGAACTTGCGACGGATGATAGTTCGTTTTGTCTTTCTTCTGGTATGGGGTGCCTGATTGATGCCAATGTTGAACATAGTTTTTGTGGTACACCTAATAACCAAGTTTTAGTTATGAATCTTCCCCCGTTTGTATCAACGCTTGATGTTGATATGCTTGGCAGGGGGCATTTCAGCTTAGATGCGCGTACCCATCAGCTTATTTCCTTATTGGCAACTGAGTTAAAAGAAAGTGCGAATGATGGCGTGCTATCACAAGCAATCAGCAACACCTTACAGTGCTTAATTAAACGTAGTTTAATGCACTTTGGCGAAAAAAGAGTAGAGCGACTAAATATAGCACTAATTGATAACTATATAGATCAGCATATTCAGCAGAAGATATCGGTTGCAGAGTTATCAAGTGTTGCTTTTTTAGCGCAAAGCCAATTTTATGCTTTATTTAAAGCACAAATGGGGATCACACCGCACCAATATGTACTACGAAAACGGTTGGAGTTAGCGAAGCAATTGATCGCAGAACATCAAAAACCACTATCAGAAGTTGCGCAATTATGTGGATTTTCGAGTCAAAGTAGTTTCAGCCAAGCTTTTCGACGTTTATATGGCACGTCACCCACTCGTTATCAATTTTTCATTTAATAAGTTATATGCGGTACATGAAAGCGTTATATAGTTAAATTAGAGTATTTAACTATGTAGCGCTTTTTTAATGTGCTAGATCTCGTATTATTTATCTCCGGAGGAAAAATAAAACACCCCGTAGGAATGAGTAAGACGACATAAAATTTTATCCATAATATCTACTGGCAATAACAGTTTAGTAACATGGCAGTGGTGTTCATCATGACCTCACTGATCATGTCATAGAGGGAACCTGATGTTTAAAGCCGTTGATGTACTCCAGCCTGCTTTTATCGAGCAGCCTCTCGATCAGTTATGGTCGTTGATCTCACCTTTATATGCCGTTGATGAATCTACATGGCTTACGCAACTCTTACCATTGGCAGAGCCAAGTTCACAAGAGCAAGCGTTCTGTACCGAGAAAGCGTCAGAGCTAATAAGCCGTGTTCGTAGCGATAAAAATGCGGTGCAAATGATTGATGCACTGTTGCTGGAATATAGCTTAGATACTAAAGAAGGAATCTTGTTAATGTGCTTAGCGGAAGCACTGATGCGTATTCCTGATACTGCCACAGCAGATGCTTTGATCCGCGATAAACTCAGTGTGGCAGATTGGAAGTCCCATCTTAAAAACTCCGATTCTTTGTTTGTAAATGCTTCAACATGGGGGTTAATGCTCACTGGCAAAGTGGTGACATTAGATGCTAAGCAAGATGGTACGCCAACAAATGTAATTAACCGTTTGGTCAATAAAATGTCTGAGCCTGTGATCAGGCAAGCAATGCATCAAGCGATGAAAATAATGGGGCATCAATTTGTGTTAGGACGCAATATTGATGAAGCCATGAAAAACGGTAAACCGAAACGTGAACAAGGCTTTACCTATTCTTTCGATATGCTGGGGGAAGCGGCATTAACCGCAACAGATGCTAAGAAGTACTATAACGATTATCTCACCGCGATTAAGGCTGTCGGCCAAGATAAAAGTACCTCAGGTAGCCAAGCATCCCGTCCGCCGTCAGATCCTACCGTATCGATTAAGCTATCTGCATTGCATCCTCGTTATGAAGTCGCCAATGAAGCCCGCGTGCTGGATGAAATGTATCGATCGGTATTGGCGTTATTAATCCATGCCCGAGAGCATAACGTTGGTATCACCATTGATGCCGAAGAAGCCGATAGACTGGAGTTATCATTAAAACTGTTTGAAAAGCTTTATCGCTCAGATGAAGTTAAAGGGTGGGGACGCTTTGGACTTGTAGTTCAAGCTTATTCAAAACGGGCATTAGCGGTATTAACTTGGCTGGCGGCACTAGCAAAACAACAGGGCGATGTTATTCCACTCCGTTTGGTAAAAGGGGCTTACTGGGATAGTGAATTAAAGTTAAGCCAGCAAGCAGGGTATAGCGGATATCCGGTATTTACGCGCAAAGAGGGCACTGATACCTCTTATTTAGCTTGTGCACGATTACTGTTATCAAAGCATGTTGTAAATCTGATCTACCCACAGTTTGCTACCCATAATGCACATACGGTGAGTGCTATAGTGGCAATGGCAACACATTCAGGTTACGAATTTCAGCGTCTGCATGGTATGGGCGATGCGCTTTATAACCATGTGATGGCAATGCATCAAACATTGGTACGGATTTATGCACCTGTCGGTAGCCATAAAGATTTATTGCCTTACCTTGTGCGTCGATTACTAGAAAATGGTGCCAATAGCTCATTTGTCCATCGATTGGTGGATGCCAACTGTCCAATAGATTCTTTAAATCAACATCCTGTTGATTTATTAAAGCAACGAAAAACACTTCATAACAGCTTGATCCCATTACCTAAAGATATTTTTGGTTCTGCCCGTCAAAACTCTGCAGGCGTTAACATTGATATTGAATCTCAGTGGCAGCCATTTCAGCAAGCAATTCACGATTTTAATCAGATGACATGGAAAGCATCGCCAATCATAAACGGTAAACCAACCGCTATTTTAGCGGCTGAGCGAATCACTATTACCGCACCGTATGATCATAATGAAGTAGTGGGTGAAGTGGTTGATAGTACGTCATCACAAATTGAAACGGCGATCACCTCGGCACATGATGCCTTTGTGGAATGGTCGCAAACTGATGCTTCTCAGCGTGTCCATTACTTAAAACTGTTAGCGGATAAATTGGAGTTGCATCAAGCGGAATTGGTAGCGTTATGTCATCGCGAAGCAGGAAAAACCATTCACGATGCGATTGATGAAATTCGAGAAGCGGTTGATTTTTGTCGCTATTACAGTGAGCAAGTTGAAACGCATTTTTTATGCCCTCAGCGTAGTACCAGCTTCGATGGTATCGATCAGTTAGTGAGTTACCAAGGCCGTGGGGTGTTTGTTTGTATTAGCCCATGGAACTTTCCATTAGCGATCTTCTTAGGTCAAATTTGTGCGGCATTAGCGGCAGGTAATACTGTAGTGGCAAAACCTGCTGAGCAAACATCTTTAATTGCTTATCGTGCAATAGAGCTTTTATTACTGACAGGGATCCCACATGGGGTGATCCAATTACTGACGGGTAAGGGGCGTGATATTGGACAGCAATTAATCTCTGATGAGCGTATTGCTGGTGTGGCTTTTACGGGCTCAACACCAACAGCACAATTGATCAATCGCACTTTAATGGCAAGGGAATGTGCGCCTGTACCTTTCATTGCAGAAACGGGCGGTCAAAATGCGATGATCGTTGATAGTACTGCTTTGCCAGAGCAAGTAGTGCGAGATGTATTACGATCTGCGTTTGCTTCAGCGGGACAACGTTGTTCAGCACTGCGGGTGTTGTTTGTTCAACAAGATATTGCCGATCGGGTTATAGGGTTAATTCAAGGCGCGATGGCTGAACTGAGTGTGGGCGATCCTCGATTGCATGCAACAGATGTTGGGCCTGTGATTGATTCTTCGGCAAAAGACAAGCTGCTTACACATATTGAGAAGATGAAAAATCAAGCTCAACTTATATGCCAAACGCCATTAACAAGTGATTGTCAGTTAGGTGAATTTGTACCGCCAACTGCGATTGAGATCAGCAATATTGATCTATTAACCCAAGAGCACTTTGGGCCCATTCTGCACATTGTGAGATATAAGGCGAGTGAGCTTGATCAGGTGATCGACCAAATAAATAAAACTGGCTATGGATTAACCATGGGGATCCATAGCCGTAATGAACGAACGTACAGTGAAATTGAGTCACGTGCCAAAGTCGGCAACTGCTATATCAATCGCGATCAAGTGGGTGCCGTGGTTGGAGTACAACCGTTTGGTGGTCGAGGATTATCTGGTACTGGACCAAAAGCAGGAGGACCGCATTACCTATATCGCTTTATGCAACCAAATGTTGTTTCAATCAATACAGCTAAGCATATCGATATGGGGGAGGTTGAATAATGATGCATGCTCAACAACAAATATCACTATCTATGAATGTGCAAAAGTCGCTACGAGGTAGCATTTTTGCCGCTTCCATCTGGAATGATCTGGACTTTGAAACGCGAATCGCTATTCTACGCCGCTGGGCAAAATCGTTAGATAAATTGTCAGCAATGATGGTTAATTTTCAGTGTACGAATGCACAGGAAATGGTTGCTACACCCCATGTAATGCCCGGGCCTACAGGAGAGAGCAATACTCTTTATTGTGTAGGACGTGGCGTGGTTGTAGTAACCGCAAACGATGATGTCGCAAACCATGTGGTGATTGCTCAAATCGCTGCCGCACTGGTGTGTGGGAATAGCGTAATGTTATGCCTATCGCCAGATCATCCCTTAAAAGCAGGTGTCATTCTCAGCCAATTAGCGCAAGCAGGAGCTATCGCTAATGTTCTTACTGTTATCGAGAGTCATGACTTTGAACCGTTAATTCAGTCTGAAGCTGTGGTTGCTGTCGCTTACAGTGGATCAGCAGATCGTGCATTAGATATTGGGCGTCAATTAGCTGCACGAGAGGGGCAATTAGCACAATTAGTGGCAGAAACAGATGTAGTGAATTTACCGATTATTGGTAGCCAAAGTTACTGTTTACGCTTTATTACCGAGCGTACCAGAACGATCAATATTACTGCCGTTGGCGGTAATGCAACCTTGCTTGAATTGGGTTGCGGAGAAGCAAGCTAACCTGACGTAGATAATAAAATAAAGGCCTTTGCCATGAACAAAGGCCGATCAAAAGGAAGTACAACATGATTGAAAATAACTTCGCTATTACAGCGACGTTTATCGCATACCTACTTGCGATGTTAGCCATTGGTTATATGGCCTATAAACGCACCTCAAGCTCCAGTGATTACTTTTTGGGTGGACGCTCATTAGGGCCTTGGCCGTCAGCGATCTCTGCTGGCGCATCGGATATGAGTGGCTGGTTATTATTAGGTTTACCCGGTTATGCTTACCTCGCAGGCTTTGAGTCTTTATGGCTTGCTGGTGGCTTATTGTTAGGCACTTGGCTTAACTGGCTTATTTGTGCCAAGCGTTTACGTACTTACAGTATTACCGCAGATAATTCATTAACACTGCCTGAATTTTTATCACGTCGATTTGATGATAATTCAAAGCTGATCCAAACCATTTCTGCCTTCTTTATTTTGTTATTTTTCCTTTTCTATACCAGTGCTGGTTTAGTTGCAGGCGGAAAATTGTTTGAAACCGTATTTGGGCTTGATTACACCCTTGCACTGTTCATCGGTACTGTGTGTGTCGTGACGTACACCTTATTCGGTGGTTTCCTTGCAGTATCTTGGACTGACTTAGTGCAAGGTTTGTTAATGTCTGCGGCATTATTGATTGTACCTATCACCGCGATGAATGCGGATCCTGTCCATCTAATGGAAACCCTGCATAGCAAAAACCCAGAGCTGCTAACGTTTTGGAATGACATTAAAGGTCAGCCACTGTCTTGGATTGTGATCTTATCGCTACTCGGTTGGGGACTTGGCTACTTTGGTCAGCCGCATATTTTGGCACGTTTTAAAGCTACCCGTTCTAATAAAGATATTGGTTCTGCACGCCGAATCGCAGTGATCTGGACTGCCCTTTCTATGATTGGTGCACTGTTAGTGGGCTTAACGGGCATTGTTTATGTTGATGGCAATTTAGGTGTCGAACTTGCTGATAGTGAGAAAGTGTTCATGCTATTAGTAAATGCGATTTTCCACCCTGTAATGGCGGGTATTTTATTAGCTGCGATTTTAGCAGCGATCATGAGTACCGCTGATTCACAATTGTTGGTTTCATCATCTGCACTAGCGGAAGATTTTTATAAGCAAGTATTCCGCCCGCAAGCATCAAGCCAAGAGATTGTGATGGTCGGACGTATTGCGGTGATCTTATTATCTATTGTTGCATTTATCTTAGCGTTGGATCCTGAAAGCTCAGTGTTAGCGTTAGTCTCTTATGCATGGGCAGGATTTGGTGCGGCATTTGGACCTGTATTACTGCTGAGTCTGTATTGGAAAGAGATGAACCGTAATGGTGCGATTGCAGGTATTTTAGTCGGTGCTATTACTGTGGTGGTATGGAAGCAACTGACGGGCGGTATTTTTGATTTATATGAAATTATCCCAGGCTTTATTTTCGCAACACTAGCTGTGGTAGTGGTAAGTAAAGCAACTAACGCACCATCCGATGCAGTACAAAAGCAATATCAACAATACCAACAAAATCTGGCTGAGTTTGATTAACGCAGTTTTTTGTTGCTAAGTTTTCAAATTAAAATCCCGCTACAAGCTTGAACCTGTAGCGGGATTTTTGTTTTAGCATACTAACGATGAGATGTTCATGTCGCTTTTAATCAACTAGCGGATAAACACCGTTTTCATCGTGGGTTTCTTTACCTGTGATCGGTGGGTTAAACACACAAGCCATCACCATTTCTTTATCTTTGTAAGCACGTAAATAGTGTTCATCGTGCTGATCAAGAATATACAGCGTGCCCGGTTTAATAGGGTAGGTTTTGCCACCAACCACTTCAATTTCCCCTTCACCACTCATGCAATATACTGATTCTAAGTGATTTTTATAGTGGATATGGGTTTCTGTATTTTCAAAGATAGTCGTAATATGGAAAGAAAAGCCCATCTTGTCATCTTTGAGCAACATACGAACGCTTTCCCATGTTTCAGAAGCAACACGACGCTCACTATCACGACATTCATCTAATGTTCTAACAATCATGATTTGTCCTTAAATTATGATGCTTGTTTAAAGTCTTTTGCGACAATTTGCTCTACCGCATTTTCAAAAATAGCTAAACCTTGTGTTAGCTCATCATGTGAGATAGTAAGTGGACTAAAGAATTTCACTACTTCATCATTAGGGCCTGCAGTTTCAATCACTAAGCCATTTTCAAAACACGTTTTTGCTATTTGTCCGGCAAGCTCGCCATCGTTACATTCAATCCCAATCATCATGCCGCGACCTTTCTTCTGCACAAACAGATCGGCATGATCGTGAAGGCATTTATCTAATACCTTGCTAATGATCTCAGAGCTTGCGGCAACATGTTTTTCAAGTGAATCATCAGCCCAGTAGGTTTCAAGGGCTTTGGTTGCGGTTACGAATGCATGGTTATTACCACGGAAAGTGCCGTTGTGCTCACCTGGTTGCCAAATATCAAGCTCAGGTTTGAACAGTACAATCGCCATTGGTAAACCATAGCCACCAATGGATTTTGATAGGGTCACAATATCAGGTTTGATCCCTGACGGTTCAAAGCTAAAGAAAGTGCCTGTACGTCCACAGCCTGCTTGAATATCATCCACAATCAGTAAAATATCGTGTTGTTTACAAATAGCTTCTAAACGCTGGAGCCATTGGTTAGAAGCGACATTCAAACCGCCTTCACCCTGTACTGTTTCAATCAATACTGCGGCAGGTTTATCCATGCCGAGCTGAGTTATCGGTAAGCATGGTTTCAAATAATTTAAGACCATCAATATCCGCATAACCTTCAAAAGGGATACGCGTAATATTGTTAAGGCTCATCCCCGAACCTTGACGGTGATGTTGATTGCCTGTTGCGGCTAATGCGCCTGCAGTACAACCATGAAACCCATTGGTGAAAGCAACAACAGAGCTACGTTTTTTCACTTTACGTGCTAGTTTCAAAGCTGCTTCTACTGCATTTGTACCCGTAGGTCCGGTAAATTGTGTCACATAGTTAAGCTGGCGAGGGGCGAGAATATTACGCTCTAATACTTCAAGGAAATTGGCTTTAGCCGTGGAGTGCATATCTAAACCGTGGGTGATCCCATCTTGTTCGATATAGTCGAGTAGAGCCTGTTTGAACACAGGATTATTATGACCGTAATTTAGAGAACCAGCACCTGCGAGAAAATCGAGGTAACGATCGACTTGTTCGGTTTCAAGCCAGCTGCCTTTTGCTTTGGTAAATACGACGGGGAAACTGTTTGAGTAAGAACGAACTTTTGATTCCTGTTTCTTAAAAATATCCATAATATGCCCGTTTATTTTCCTTTCTGTTGAGTATGAGTTAAAGGGATGCGATACAAGAATTCCGTATCGTGTTTACCTTTAAAATGAATGTCTTCGTCTAAAAAAGTACTCACTTCGCCATGCTCGCCATGGCGTGCGTCTAGCTTTCTAAATAACGCCCACGATGCGCGGTTATCTTCTGTGATCGTGGTTTCAATGGCTGTGATAGGGTGCAATTCATCACGCGTTATTAACTCTTGTAACATGTTAAAGGCAAGCCCATGACCTCGATATTGGTGTGATACCGCTACCTGCCATACAAATAAAGTGCTGGGCTCATCAGGCTTTTTATAACCTGAAATAAACCCTGCAATCTGACCATTACAACGTGCAATAACGCAGGTTTTATGGAAGTGGGTAGATTGAAGAAAGTTACAATAAGAGGAGTTGGTATCGAGAGGGGGACAATCAGCGATCAGATTAAAAATCTCATCACCATCTTTCGCTGTTGGTTGTAAAAATGTCCATGTTTGCTTTATGTCTTCACCTATTTCGGAAGCATTTACCGAAGGTGTTGATATGTCCATATTAAGAGTCTATTCCTTTGAGCTCTAAATAATTTGGTGGGTATTATTACTCATAAAAATGACAAGACACTAAAAAATGATGACATTAACCTGTTTTATGTGAGGCGCGTTGTGGTTTTGTGGTTAATAAAATGAAAGTTAAGTCGTTAGAGTACTAACTTATTTTTTGTTTTGATAATGGTGATGACAAAAAACAATAATTAATATGTGAGTTGTTGTGTATGGGAGGGGCGTTTTGCGCTAAATTTCGAAAAATCATTTCCCCAAAATATCGTCTCTACCTCGCTGCACTTTGCTGATAAAAAAGCGCATAGTAAAACTCTTATTTCTTGAAGGATTAAGGACACAATAATGTTAACTATGCTTAATGTTGATATTGATAATGCAGTGGCGTTTTCAATTGATGGCAAGGTCAATGAAGATGACATGAAGCGTATTTTATATGATGCGCAAGCGAAAACTGAAGTACATGGCAAGATTGTGATTTTCGAGCAGATCGATAATTTTGATGGGATCGAATTTTCAGCGCTACTTGAAGAAGTACGTTATGTCTTTCATGCGGGTATTTCGCACATTACCAAAGTTGCAGTGGTTGCTGATAAGAAGTGGATTGAAAAAATCGTCAAAGTGGAAGACAAGCTATTTCGTAACATCGATATTCAGTTCTTCCAGCCAGAGGAAAAAGATCAGGCGATCGAATTTTTAAAACAGCAATAATGTGAGTGACAATAACCATGCACAATAATTGATCTTATTATGTGCATGGTTATGGGTTTGCGTTTTTGAGCGTATATTTAGCGCTACATGTAGGTGTTAAACGCGCTTAAAAATAATTGAAGTGTTAATCCCACCGAACGCAAAGTTGTTGCTCATAATGTATTGGCAATCAAGGTTGCGTCCTTCACCACGGATGTAGTCTAAGTCGCCACATTCAGGATCAACGTTATCTAGGTTAAGGGTTGGGTTAAACCAACCGTTATGCATCATTTCTAAACTCAACCATGCTTCAATCGCGCCACAGGCACCAAGAGTATGGCCTAAATAGCTTTTCAGTGAACTAATAGGCGTGTCATTACCAAAGATGCTGGCTGTTGCTTGGCTCTCGGCAATATCACCTTTCTCAGTGGCTGTGCCGTGGGCTGAAATATAGTCGATATCACTTGGTGATAAGTTTGCTTGCTGTAGTGCCATTTCCATACATAACTGCATGGTTTCTTTTTGTGGTTGTGTCACGTGGGCAGCATCACAGTTGCTTGCAAAGCCAACTACTTCAGCATAGATCTTCGCGCCACGAGCAATCGCATGGTCGTATTCTTCTAACACTAATGTGCCAGCACCTTCGCCAATCACTAAGCCATCACGCTCGGTATCGTAAGGGCGAGGCGTTGCTTTAGGCGTGTCGTTTTTAAGGCTGGTAGCAAAAAGGGTATCAAAAACGGCAGACTCTGTTGGGCAAAGCTCTTCAGCACCACCTGCCACCATTACAGTTTGATAACCGTGTTTAATGGCTTCATACGCATAACCAATTGCTTGGCTACCAGAGGTACATGCACTGCTCGTTGGGATCACACGACCACGCAGACCAAAGAATAAACCTACGTTTACCGCAGTAGTATGAGGCATCATTTGTACATAAGTGGTAGCAGTAATAGCGCGGGTGCTTTTCTCATTAAGCATTACACCAAAAGCACTGATCGCAGGGGTACTTCCGGTTGAAGAGCCGTAAGCGATACCGGTTTGACCGTTAGTCAGTACCTCGTTGTCTAGCAATCCAGCTTGGATAAGTGCGTTTTCAGTTGCCAATGTCGATAGTTTAGATACACGTCCCATGGCACGGGTTTTCTTACGTGTGTAATGTTTTGGCAAGGTGAAGTTTTCAATCGGTGCGGCAAGTTTGGTGTTTAAGCCATCATACAATTCATAGTCTTGCATGTAGATCGTCGCATTTTCACATGCACGCAGTTTTGGCTCAATGTGCTGCCAATCGTTACCAAATGCAGTAACCCCTGACATGCCTGTAACAACTACACGACGGTTCATACTAAACCTCCGTTCACTGAAATGACCTGACGAGTAACATAAGCGGCAATGTCAGACATTAGGTAGCTAACTAATCCGGCAACTTCTTCAGGCTCACCCATACGGCGTAGCGGTACTTGCGGTAAAGCATGCTCTTTTACGTGCTCGTCTACCATACCTGTGTCAATCAGTCCCGGTGCAACACAGTTGACAGTGATCTTACGTTTTGCGAGCTCTAACGCTAATGACTTGGTCGCACCGATCACACTGGCTTTTGCTGCGCTGTAGTTGGTTTGTCCTCGGTTACCGGTGATCCCTGATACCGATGCTAAGGTGACAATACGACCACCTTTACGCTTTTGCACCATAGGCATTACGCAAGGGTGTAACACGTTATAGAAGCTATCAAGGTTAGTGTGGATCACGCCGTCCCATTCTTGCTCTGTCATTGCTGGGAATGCGGTATCTCGGGTGATCCCTGCATTACTTACCACGCCGTAATAAGCACCATGTTCAGCAATGTCTGCATTGAGTTGTTCGCGGCATTGTTCACGGTTGCTGATATCAAATTGAATTAAGCGACCTTCACCGCCCGCTTCTGTTATTGAAGCCAATGTTGCTTCAGCACCTTGTTTATCACTCATGTAGTGAACGGCGATTGTAAAACCATCTTTAGCCAGCTGTATTGCTATCGCGCGACCGATGCCTTTACTAGCACCTGTTACGAGGACGTGTCGAGTCATGCGTTCTTCCTGTTATTGTTGTTTGTTTGCATTTGTTCTAATTGTGTTTTTGAGGGAACAAATGCATTGAGTTGACTGCTTGCAACGATGTTATCGTTAACCATGATCTTGCAGTCAAAAACAGCCATGCCGTTATTTTCCATAATTTGTTCAGCATGAATGTCTAAAATTTCGTGTTCTTTAAATACGCTTAATTCACTGTGGTAGCGACGGCAACCTAAGAGAAAACCGATCGGTGAATCATCGCCTTTTTTCCAAGCGTGATAGCCTGACCAACCTGCGACAGTTTGTGCCATAAACTCGATCCCAACATAGCCGGGAACAGATTGCGTTTGTGGATCGAAATACAGGCAATCAGAGCGGATCACAACACGGCAATGAATGTGCTTTTCACCCACATCGATAAGTTCATCGACAAGGATCATTGGCGCTTCATGGGGTAATAGTTGATGTAATGGGGGGCAATTAGTCATCGGTAAGTCCAAGAATAAGGCTGATGTTGTTGCCACCAAATGCAAACGAGTTACTGAGCACAACGGGTTTGGTTAATGCCATATCCGCTGAGGCTAATTGAATTGGGAGATCGTCTGCGACAACACCATCATTAATTTGTTTTGGCAGTGGTAAATTATAGCGAAGTAAGTGCCAACAAATGGCAGCTTCAATCGCACTTGCAGCTCCTAGAGTATGTCCGGTAAGAGGTTTGGTTGAACTCACGGGTACGTGATTACCAAATACACGGGCAAGGGCTTTTGCTTCCATTGCATCATTTAAAGGCGTTGCCGTTCCATGGGCGTTGATATAACCAATATCGTTTGGTGTCAGGTTGGCATCGGCTAATGCTTTACGCATTGCGACTTCTGCTCCTGTGCCTTCTGGGTGTGGTGCTGAAATATGATGAGCATCAGAGCTATCGCCGACACCAAGCAGTGCAATATGCGGTGTTGATTGATTTTCATCTGGGGTGTGAGCAAGCAGCATAAAAGCTGCCCCTTCACCAATGTTGATCCCGTTGCGATTATCACTAAATGGGTTACACAAACTGCTTGAAAGAGAATCTAAGCCGTGAAAACCATTAAGGGTTAAGTGACAAAGACTGTCAGCCCCACCGACAATCACTGCATCGACTAAGCCCGCTTTTAGCATTCGCTTTGCTGATAAAAACACGCGGCCACTAGATGAACATGCGGTTGAAAGGGTATAGCAAGGCCCTGTTAATTGGTAATAGTCAGCAATAAATTGCCCAGTATTACTTGGCTCTTGCTGGTGGTAGTGATAACCATTTGGGTAACTGCAGGTCTCTTTTCGTGTCGTTAGCGCTTGCTCGCCATCACTGATCCCAGAGGTCGTTGTTCCAACAATCACTGCAATACGATCATTACCGTATTGCTTAATGGCGGCATGGATCTCTGGCTCAATTTGTTGCAGTGCAGATAAAGCTAAACGGTTATTAGCGGTATCTTGGTGCGCAAAACGCGTGCTATCAATATTTGGTAGTGCAGATGAAACTTTGCCAACGACAGTCTCTGTGCCGTCATTTAGCCAGCCTTGTACGGTTAGCATATCAGGGCTAACACCTTGGCGTAATCGTTTGTGGATGGTGTCATGTTCGCAGCCTAACGCTGAGTTAAACCCACACCCACGAATATAAATTGGCTGTTTGTCGGCGATTGTTTGCATAGTGCTGGTATCTGGCTCTTTGATATTGGTTATTTAAGATTTTGTCGTCATGAGTGAGAGATTATTTGCCTGACTCATGTTGGCTTGATTGCAGTGTTTTAATACCGATCGTGTAATGTTGCTGATGGTTGATAAACGTAATATCACCTTTTAGCGGATCGCTATTTTTATAATCAATATCTGCAATTATATCACCTTTACTATCAATTAATTGACGGTGATTATGAGTTTGTTTTAATTGCCAACCTACTTGCTCTAATGGGGCTTTCCAAGCATCCATCGGCCACAGCGTGATCATAATATTAAATAAAACCTGCTTAGGATCGGGCAGTGTTGCACCTAGCCCCGGCATGACATAGGTATCAATATGTTGATCTTGATAATCAAGGCTAAGAATACGGGTTCCCCATGAAGAAAATCCCGCTAATGCTACGCGCTTTGGATCAACTTGTAGCTGAACCGGAAGCTGGTGGCTTTGTTTTTGCCATGTTGCAGTGATCAGCTGGCTGGCTGTTAATGAGTAACCCAGTTGAGCAGGTGTTGGTAAGGTCACAAGCGTATTGGGCGCAATTTCCACTTGGTTTTGCTGCACTATTGGTTTGCTGGCGCATCCGACTAATACCACGCTCGCCATCAATATGGCAATCATACCTTTAGCGTGTTGTTTTATGGTTTTCATTACAAAGAGCCTTATTGATGTTGTTGCGATGGTTTTACTTTACTCATCGCCAACGGGGCTAATAGCCAAGCGATGATGATGCCTGTCAGCACGGTGATCCCAAAACTATGTATGGCTTGAGTTTCACTCAGAGCAAGTAAGCCAAATGACAAAACAGTGGTTAATGCGGATAAGGTGATTGCCAATAATGTGGTGATCCCTTGCTGGTGCGCTGTTTCTGCTTTTAGCTCTGCAAAAAATAGACTGTAATCAATCCCGATACCCAAAATTAAGATCAGCGCTAATAGGTTGAACAAGTTAAGTGGTGTACCTGTTAGGCTTGTGATCGCAATACCCGCCATACCAGCTATTAAGGATGGCGCGATCATTTTCACACCTTGCTTGAGACCATAACGCCAAGCTAATAACAGATAAATCGCAAAGGTCGCCGCGATCAATAGCCAAGTCACGTGCTCTCGGTATTGTCCGAACAGAGCTGAAATCTCATCGGCTTTGTTTAAATACGTCAGTTCACTGTCGTTATGCGTTAGCTGTTCAATAGCGTTTTGCTGCTTAATGTCATGAAGCAAAATCACCGCGCTGTATTTACTGACACCATTTTTATCTTTTAGTGCATCGAGCCACATAAAACGCAGTGGTGCTGAGATCGGTGATGCCAAGAAATGCGCCATGGTTAAAGGTTCAAATGTGGCGGTGAAGCTAACAGGTTGTGCCAGATTTAAACTTTGGCTGAGTGTTGTACCTTGCTCTTTATATAGTTGTTGGACTAACTCGAAGTTAGCTCTTTGCTGCTCAAGTGTTGGAATATATTGACCAAGGCTTTGATAACTCTTTAGTGCCCCTTGTTTGATTAATCCATCTAAGGCGTGATCGGTAGCTGCGATTTTATTGAGTAATGCTTGCTGGCTATCAGCTTTTACTAGAAACATTTGTTGGCTACTGCTTACACCCGTGATGGCTTTAATTGTCGCTTCTTGATGTTGTAACGACGCAGGAAGGGCTTGCAGTTGGCGAATATCATCGTTGTAAGTTGCTTTGGTTAAACCATAAATGGACAGCAGTGCTAATAGTATAGGTGTAACCCAACGGATACTGGGTTGCAGCCATAGATGCAGCCAACGACCTAATGTACCAGCAAAAGGAATAGCACGAGGTTTGCTTGGTTTTGCTGCAAGGGTGGGATACCAACAGACCACGGTGGCGTAAGCGGCAGTTAAGCCAATGGCTGAGAATAAAGACAGTTGCTGCAAACCAGGGAAGGGCGCAACTAACATACCTAAATAACCAATCAAGCTAGTGATTAAACCAAGCGTGATTGCAGTAAATATATGTTTTAAACCTTGCTGTGCATTCCAATGTTTACCTGCTGCTAAACGATCGGTGAGGTAATGGAAAGCATAGTCGATGGAAACCCCAATCAAGCTGGCACCAAAGACCAAGCTAAACAGATGTACCTTGCCAAAAATCGCAACAGTAGTAACAAATGCTGCCACTAAACCACAGCTAATGGAAAGCAGGGCAAGGGCTAATGGTAAGGTGCTGCGATAAACCGCGATTAATAAAATCACAATCCCTAGCAGTGAGCCTAAGCCTATGGTGCTAATTTCATTTTCTGCGCTTTGCGTACCGTGAGCAGCGTAGAAAATAACTCCAGTTTGCTCGATTGCAAGCGGTGAATCAGTAAGTGAATACTTGCTTTCAATTTGTTGCTCTAACGAGGTTAATGCTGGCAACTTATCTTGTAAGCCAATGTTATAGGCTGAGCCTTTGAGATTGGCAGTGATCAGGGCGTAATGTTTGTCTTGATATTCTGTGGTTAGAAAGCCTTGTTTTAGACTGAATTTACCAGTTTTAGCGGTGAGATCGGCAAGGTATTCACGAAACAACAAGAAAGGATCGTTTTTAAGTTCTGTGCCAGTAATACCTGAGAACGGGTTATACAGAGTATGGATAACGTTTTGAGTTTGCTGTTCAGGATGATGTTGCAGGCGATTTTGTTGCTCTGGCGTTAATAATTGAAAGCGTTTCGGATAGTAGAGCTTTGCCCATGCTTGTTGCTGATCTTGGCTTACTTCGGCATCAATATGGCTAAACATATCAAGGGAAGGCAGGGCTTGGCTAAAGTCTTTAGCGGCTTTGAGCATGGTATCGCTGTCTTTACTGCCGACAACAAAGACCACCTTATCGCTCATACTAGTGGCAATATGATCAAACGCTTGTTGCGCTATGGGATCTTGGCGATTTTCAGGTAATAACGCCAAGATGTTCGTTTCAATAGGGAGTTGTTTACGCGCTGTGAGTTGGTAGCCAAGGGCGGCTACCAAAATCAACATAATCGCAAGCCATAAACTGGCTAACTTAGAATTGGAAAACACGTTGTTCTTCTGATGTTAGTGTGGTCGGTGTCGTTTTTTGTTGGCTAAAAGTGATAATGGTTTTATCGCCACGAATTTCATCCAGTTCAAGCTCGTTAATGAACTTACCACCTTCAATTTCAATCTTGCTAAAGACTTTATCTAACGGCGCTACTTTGGGAGTAAGCACTAACTGCCATTGATTGTTCGTCGTGCTGTCTTTTATCTCTTTAAGTGATAAATCAAACTGCTCAGTAAGCTGTGAAGTATCGCCTTTAAACAGCGATAAGAACACATGGCTAAAGTAGAACACCATTGGATTATCACTGGCTGAAAGCACCTGTGCTGGTTGGTTATCAAACTGCTGGCTAAGTTTATCTTGGGTTAACACCAGTGATACAGGCATCGGCTGGGTTTGATGCCACCATAGGCCGTTTTTCGCTGACAGTAAAAACTGACCACTTGATAGCAATGGTTGATCGAACATTGCCATTTCACGTTTTTGAGTAAAATCACCACGCACAAGCGGCGCTGAAGATAAGTTTTTTTGTAGCTGATCTAACCTAATAGCATGGGCTGATAAGCTAGTAAGCGCTAACACAGATGCAGCCAATGTTGCTTTTGCTGCTCGTTTAAAGACACGGCTAAAACGGGTTTTATCACGCATGGTTGGCATACCAAGCCTCCACTTTTTCGGTAAATACTTTTGGTGACACAAAGCACATCTCACGATCAGCGATGCCAACCGCCACTTGCATGGTGTGCCCTTTGGTCATTCGTGCCCCTGTTTCACCATCATAGATAACATAATCAACACGAAGACGGTTTTCCCATTCTGTCATGGTGGCAGTAATGCGGATAGGATGGTCGTAAGGGATCGCTTTAACATACTTCACGCGGGTATCAATGATTGACCATACATAACCCGATGCTTCCATTTCACGATAACTGTAGTTCAGTTTGTTCATTAACTGATGACGTGCTTCTTCAAAGTAGCGGAAGTAGTTACCGTGATAAATGACGCCCATTGGATCGGCATCTTGAAAACTCGTTGTAAGCGAGATTTCAGCACTGATGAATTCCGGTTTTATTGTTGTCATTAATCGATTTCCCTACAAACAAAAAATAAGAAAATGTATACCCAAGCCCTTGTTACTTAATGAACACCTCGAGCTAGCTTAGGTATAAGTCACCAAGATAATAGCGGAAAAAACCATACTCACTCTGAATGTTGAGTGAGTATTAGGTCAATTTTCCAAGCAAGAGAAACAGTTAGCGATATAGCGGCCAGTGTTGATGCTGGATCATATCGATAAACAGACGTAAGTCTTGCTCTAGTGGGCGATCTTCAATAACCGATTCAAAGTGCTCTAATACCGCTTCATTCATCTTAGTCAGCGCAGGACTTAAATGTGATGCGTTAAGCTCTTCATCACGCTTTCTTAGCTCAATTGCTTGGGTTGCTGCTAGCAATGATGCTGCGGTGACTTGCTCTGTTAACTGCAATACACGTAAGCAATCACGAGAAGCAATAGTACCCATGCTCACTTTATCTTGGTTATGACACTCGGTTGAGCGAGAGAATACGCTGGCTGGCATAGTGTGTTTTAACGCTTCTGCCGTCCATGCTGAGATACCGATTTGTACCGCTTTAAAACCGTGGTTGATTGGCTTACGCTCACCCATTGCACCTGTTAGGTTAAATGGCAAACCGTTGTTGAACTTGTAATCCATCAGCTGTGCCATTTGGCGATCAAGCAGATCGGCAATGTTAGCAACAGCGGTTTTTAGGGTATCCATCGCCATTGCAATATGACCACCATAGAAGTGACTACCGTGAAGTACACGTTCGTTATCACCATCAATAATTGGGTTATCGTTAGCGCTGTTTAGCTCGTTCTCAATCATTTGGCGTAGCCACGGCAGGCTATCTTGCAGCACGCCGATTACATGAGGTGCACAACGCAATGAGTAACGATCTTGCAGTCGATCACTGTTACGAGGTGGACGTTCTGCTTGCAGATCTGAACGTAACCAACTAGCAATAAGTTGCTGCCCCGGATGTGGTTTTACCGCAAATAATGCTTCATCAAAGTGGAAATCATTACCTTGCATCGCAACAGACACCATTGCGGTGATCTTAGTTGCCATTTGCGCGAGATATTCCGCGCGCTTGTAAGCTAAACAGGCAAGAGCAGTCATTACCGATGTGCCATTCATTAGCGCTAAGCCTTCTTTCGGTCTTAGTTGAATAGGTGTAATACCAAGCTCATTAAACACTTCTGCGGTTGGCCGCACTTCACCTTTATAAATCACATCACGCTCACCGATTAAGGTGGCAGCAACGTAAGATAGCGGGGTTAAATCACCACTGGCACCCACAGAGCCTTCTTCAGGAATACGTGGCACGATGTCGTGATTAATCAAGGTTACTAATTGGTTCAGTAGTTCATGGCTAACGCCAGAAACCCCTTGAGATAGCGAGCATAAACGGGTGGCTAGCACAGCACGGGCTTGTTGCGGTGCTAATACTTCACCTAAACCACAGCCGTGGAAACGGGTTAAATGTAGCGGTAATTCATCAACGAGTTTTGGTGGGATCGCAACCGTACATGAATCACCGTAGCCAGTGGTTACACCATAAATTACGCCTTCATCTTTGAGTAGGCGTTCAAGGAAAGCGACACCGCGGTCAATTTTTTCGTTGAATGCAGCATCATTGTTCATTTCAGCATGGGCACCATTAGCGATAGCACAAACGTCTTCAATCGTGAGGCGATCGGCACCAAACTTAATGGTTTGTTGGGTTGTTGAGGTATTATTGGTTGTCATTGTTCTTTCCACTAAGCTGCCAAAAATTAAAAAAGTTGTACCACTGCAATGGTGCTTTGATTGTGTAGGACTCTAGCCTTGACGCATATTGCTGCACAGTCTCTTGTAATGCCGTTTCACGTGTCTTACGAGGCAAAATTAACTGCTCACTAAAAGGTTCAAAGTACACATCAAAATGTGGTGTCGCTTGGCTATCATCACGCAAGCCAAAGAGTGTGTAGACGGGTACTTTGAGCACAGAAGCAAGAATAAAAGGTCCTTGTGGGAATGGTGCTGGTTTACCTAAAAAGTCTGCCCATACCACACGTTGTTCTTTAGTCACTGAAGTGCGATCACCGACAATGACCACCCATTCACCTTGCTCAACTTTTTGCTGCAACATGATCGCGGTATCTGCGCCTAATTCATTCACTTGAATAAGATTAAGATCAGAATCTGGGTTAATGGCCTTGAGCACCGCATTAAAGCGTTCAGCGTGTTCCGTAAAGACTAATGCGTTGATCTTAATATCGGGGTGGCGAGAGCTTAATGCTCGGCATAGCTCTAGATTTCCAAGGTGTGACCCCAGCACAACGATGCCTTGTTGGCGCTTTGCTAGCTCATTAAAGTGTTCGTCGCCGTGAATGGTTAAGTTATTTTCAGAATAGTCGCCTTTCCATGCCACCAGTTTATCTAACATGGTGTGAGTAAAAGACAGTAGATGATCGTAGCTATTGAGCTTTGACGGTAAAGCTAGCTGATTGTCGCTGGCGTAGCTTTCAAGCTGTTCGAGATAATCCTCAGAGGCTTTTCGTGCTTTTTTACCAGTTATGTAGTAATAACCCATCACGGCTTTTAACAATACGTTAAATGCTTTACGACCTAGCAGTGAATACACCGCGAGTAAGGTTTTAATACCTAAAATAGTGCCACGCTCAGCGTGTGAAGACCAATGCTGCTGTTCGATTGGCTTACGTTTAATCAGCTTGGGGATACGCGGCAACATGCCGAAAAACAGTTTGGTATGCATCCAACTGATTTTGACGTTATCCCATAGCGCATCAAAGTGAGAAATGCCATCTTCTGGATAAATCACTTTGGTATCAATAAAACGAATATCGCCGTCATCCCAGTAAAAACGCACCATGATTTCAGTATCAAAATCCATTCGTAGCCCAAGTTGATTGTGATTAATCACATTAACGATTGGGCTAATAGGATAAGAGCGAAAGCCACACATGCTGTCTTTAATGTTAAAAGACAAGGTTTCAATCCATACCCAAATATGGGTGGCATAACGCCCATATAAACGAGATTTCGGCACTGAATCATCATAGATAGGTTGACCAGAAATCAGTGCTTCAGGATGGGCTTGAGACTCTTCGAGTAGTTTAGGTAAGGCGGCTAAATCATGTTGACCATCGGCATCAATTTGGAGTGCATGGCTAAAACCAAGAAGATCGGCTTGCTTTATACCTGCGATCACTGCACCGCCTTTACCTTGATTCTTTGGTAATGTGACTATGGTGATATTTGGGCGTTTAGCTTGCTCAGATAAAATCTTTCGGGTAGCTAATTCGCTACCATCATCAACGATAATGATCGGAAAACCATAAGATGTGAGGGCATCAATCACCGCAGGCACTGTTGCACCATGGTTATAGCAAGGGATCAGAAAGCAGGGGTTAAATGCATTCATGCTGGCTGCCCCAGTTTTATTTTTCCTGATGAATGTTTGTGTAATTCGTCATTATCATCGGTTGAGGTATAGCTAAAGTGTAATTTCTGCTGATCATCACGCCATTCCAGTGTCAGAGTAATGGTTGAGTCTGGCAAAATTGGCTCTTGGAATTTAATCACATCCATGCCGTTAAAATGAGTGGGAATATCAGTAAAGCATTGCTTGGCAAAATGGACTGCCCAATCAATTTGGCTGACACCTGGTAGCAGTGGAAAAGACGGAAAATGTCCTTGAAAATCTGATAGCTGACCATCGGGACGTAAGGTAAGTTCTGCCTTATTGTCGTCGATATGTTGAGCGAGTAATGTTGGAGTTCTATTTGTCATCATCATTATTATTCTTTTTTGCTAGGCGTTATCGGCTTTAAATAACTGCTCTAAATCACTGACTAATCGCTTCCCTTGGGTGTTGAGTGGAATACTCTCAACCAGTCGGTAACTACGTGGAATGCCGACAGGTTCGATCCACTGGCGCAGTTGTTGGCGTAATAGCAACCAAAACTTACCTTTGCCCATTAGCGCTATTTGCTGATGCCCTTCGTCTGTCAGTGTGATCACTGCCCCTAAGATTAGACGATTATCTTGCTCTAGCGGTAACACAGCCGCTTCATCAATCCATGGTAGCGAACATAAACGTTGTTCAACATCGGTGAGCGAAATTCGTTTTTCTTCAATTTTGATAATGCGGTCAGTACGACCTTTTAGCATGAAACGATCGTTATCGATCAGTTCACAATGATCGCTGGTTTGATACCACTGAGTTTGATCAATAAACGGCGATAGGATCTTCAAGCATTGCTCGGCATTAAGCGCAATGTCGATAGCTGGAAAACGCTGCCACGGTGTAGAGGTTTGTTGCTGTTGACGATACGCCATACCGCCGGTTTCTGTGCTGCCGAAAACTTCAAAAGGTAATTGTTCAAACAGGTGTTGGCATTGGTGAGCGGCAGCTAAAGGTAAAGGACCACCGGATGAGAAAATAGCACGATACTGTGAGGTTTTCTGTTCGTTATCGAGGCGCTTTAGCAAAGCAGGGCTGCTGATCAGCACATGATCATTGCTCGCTTGTGCCATTACTTGTTCAGGGTAGATCAAATCAAATCGACTAAAGCTACGATCACAACATAATGGCTAAAGAATACGAAACAGTAAGCCGTAAATATGTTGGTGCGATACCGTACTGCTAATGGTGGCTTGTGCTAGTTTTTCGCCCCATAAGCTCTCAAGTTGAGCTATTTCATTATTCAGCAACGCCAGATTTTTATGAATGGCTTTCGGTGTACCACTAGAGCCAGAAGTAAATAGTGTGAGCTCAATAGCTTCAAGTGCTAGAGGGGTAAATGGTGTAGCGTTGTTAGCACTTGCTTGCCAGTCAATATCGTTGAGCTTTAGGCTAATACAATCACTTGGACATTGAATATTGTTGTCGTGCAACAAGCCATCAAAATGGTGGCTAAGTTCAGCTAATGCTGCTGGCTGGTGATTGCTCGGTAAAACCAGTTGGTGTTTACTGTGCGCCAGTGCCATAAATGCCACAGCAAAAAAGTAGCTATCTTCACAACATATCGCCCATTGCTTAGCGTCATAGTGTGCAAGGGTTTGGCATAGCAGTGTAACATCATGGGTAAATTGCGCCCAAGATGCGTTACCTGAAGGATCGACAGACACAGGAGAATGGCGATGAGACTGCAGCATCAACTGAGAGAGTGACGTCATTGTTGTGGGCAGTGTTAATGGTTCCATGATAATTCCGGTGTTGAAGGTGAAGATGAACGGCTATGGCAGCAGATGAGGGACAAGCCCTTAACCTTATTGTGATTTACGTTGAACGAATTGGCGAATTATCCATTCAATCGCAAACAGGCTGCCTGCAAAAACGTAGCTGATCAAACCGTTGTATAACGTCCACATTTGAAGGGGAAGGAAACACGTGGTTAAGGCGATTGCACCATTGATAATGAAAAACAAGCACCAGATCTTGGTTACATTACGAGTGTAACGGACACCTCTCGGTGGTAAATCGGGTTCTTGTAGTCGTGCTAATCGCTCTATCAGGCTTTGCTTTTGCCACAGACTGGCACCAAACAACCCTAGCATCAGTACATTGACTATCACGGGGTAATATAAAAACCAGCCGTGTTCACGGAAGACGCTACCGAGTAGAGCAAGTATTAAGCCTGCACCACCACTTAGCCACGCAATGTACTTGAGTTCACGAAGTTGGGTTTGTTTAGCGGCAATGATCCGAAGAAGAAACAAGACGGCAAGCAGTCCTGCGACTACCCCCACCCCCCAACGGCTTAAACCATAGTAAACCGCGAGAGGATAGGCGAGTAACGCTAATGCTGACACTGCAGTCAGCAAACGCATCATGGATTATTCCTTAACTAGCTCGATCACAGCATCGACAACATCATCAACGGTGCGCACTGTTTTGAACTCTTCAGGTTTGATTTTTTGACCTGTTAGGTTTTGTAGATGAACCACCAAATCAACCGCATCAATACTGTCTAGATCAAGATCTGTGTATAGATTGGTTTGTGGTTGAATGTCATCCGCATCAAGTTCAAATAGCTCTACAAGCACGTTTTTAACTTGATCAAATACTTGGTTACGGTTTGCTTCTGTCATATTCTAATACGCTGCTTTATATGTATTTATTTTTTATTGTTAGAGATGTAGTTTGCTAGATTTGCTACCGACGCGAAGTGCTCGCGAGTGTTAGTGTCATCAGCATCAATAACAATATTGTACTTCTTCTTAATCGCTAAGCCCAATTCCAGAGCGTCGATAGAGTCAAGGCCTAGACCATCATTAAAAAGAGGCGCATCTGTCTCGATATCATCAACCGTGATGTCTTCAAGGTTTAATGATTCAATGATCAGTGCTTTTAATTCGTTGTGTAGTTGTTCCATAGTACCTACTTATGATTGTTATCATGCTGCTCAATCGTGTGTTGGGCAGGAAAAATGGCCTCGCCAAGATAACGATTGAGCTTACGCGCTGCAGTCGTGGCTGAATCACTGCTTTCCAGAAATGATCCGATCTCTATTTTATCCTTTACTTCAACTAAGAAGAAAGGCTTGGTATCAGGCACTTGATACCACTTCTTCTCTTTAGTTAAGAAGCTTGGCTCTACGGTGATATGAATAACACGTAGATCTGATTCTGTGCGTACCGCAATCTGTGCTGCACCACGTTGTAATTTGGACTTTTTCCCCGGTGTTGTGCGCGTACCTTCAGGGAAAACCAATAAAACATTACCGTTACCTAAACGCTCACTACAGCCATCTAATAAGCTTTCAGGATCTTTATTGGGAATGTAGCCCGCCGCTTTCACAATGCCTTTCATAAATGGGTTATGCCAAATAGCGGCTTTTACTAAGCAATCACATTGTGGCAGTCGTGATGCAATTAATACGTAGTCAATTAAGCTTGGATGGTTTGCCACAATAAGGCAATTGCGATCATTTGCTAATAGTTCGGTATTTTCAAAACGGTAATCAATCGCTCCCCAAAAACGCATGGTACGACAGAAAAAATCAAACGCTTGTTGAATGATTTTCTGCACCTTAAATTCACGCTGCTGCGTATCTTTGGCTGTACGTGTCATGAGTGGGAAGACAATAAAAGTCAACGCCAGTGCGCCTAATCCAAAGATGGTAAAGCAGAAACCGGTTGCGAAAATCCGCCAGTATTTATTCAGACGTTGTGCCACTGTCAGCGTTGAATTTGGCATTATTTGCGTTTCCACTGCCAGCAGTGACGTTGATCGGCAATAGCAAATTGGTTGTCGCCTAATGCGAGATGCTTAATGACATCCAGTGTTTGCGGGTAGCCCATATTCACATCCTTTGTTGGCTTATCAACTGCCTTCCATTGCAGTGTGTAGTCATCGCCAGCAGAAAGAATCGCACTAAAGGCATAACCTTGATAGGCATCATTCTCAAATGCTTGGTATTGCTCGGGAAGTGGTTCGTCAAAATCAACCAGCAATACTTGGTGTTGTGGGTTATCGTTTAAGTAACATGCCGCTTCAATTAACGCTGAATGCAGTGTGTGTTCACCTGCCGATAACGATGTTACCGGGATCGGCTGTTTGGTGATGATGGTATAAAGACCCGCTGCGGTATTGTGAACAGATTGAGAGAAAGCGATAGGTGAAGCATCGTCACCGTCAATGATGGATTCAATCAGATTAACCGTGCGATGAAGTTCGCCGTGGCGACTAGCAAAAATGATGTAATCGATATCTTTTTCATCAGCGAGTGATAGCGCGCTTTGCAGTGCAAGCTTAGTTAAATTGCTCATGCGTCGACGCATCATGGCTGGAATTTTATTAAACTTGATCGGCTCAGGTGCTTGAGGCCAGCGTTGGGTTTCTGCCCATTCTTGCCATTCTGAAGAGGAGGAAAGACCTAAAGAAAGGGCTGTCCATTCATTAATAGTAAAGTGCACCGAGTTCATTATTAGCCGTCTGAGTAATATCTATTGTTATAATTTGAATTTGTCTATGATAATAAAATCCGTTGCTTATTGAAAAAGGTATTTGGAATTAAAGCTTAGCTTGTAAACTCTTCTTCAAATAAGTGATATTGATAGTCAGTTATCATAAGTATTACAAGCTTAATATAGACAGCAAAATAATGCTTAGCCGATAAAATTCTAACTAATAACAGCGATAATAATTAAACAATGAAAAAACTTTTCTTAACAACTTTAGCTAGCTTGCTTATTGTCGGTTGTACCAGTAAACCTGTTATGAACTTAAACAATGTTTATGTACCAACCGCAGTGACGGGACAACAGCACACGGCAGAAGATGTACAAAAAGCGATTTTAACTGCCGCAGAACAGCGTGGTTGGAGTGCGCGAGTGATCAAGCCGGGATTAATTTTGGCGAATATTTCGGTGCGAACTCATAGTGCAACGATTGAGATCCCATACTCATCAACCAGCTATAGCATTGACTATAAAGACAGCCAAAACCTAGATTACGACGGTACTGATATTCATCGTAATTACAATAATTGGGTGGTGAGACTTTCTCGTTCAATCCAACAACAACTGGGTGTAAGTACCCAAAATTACTAAGAAAATAGTGGTGTTTGTTGGTAAGTTATTGAACCTAAAGGTGACATGGTTAATTATCAATAATTTGTTTTAGAACAATAATGCCCCCTCAAGGGTCGATAGAATAAGCGCTGACTTTGTAACTGATGTTAGGTGTCGCGTGACCCATTATTCTATTGATCCTTTCAATGCTCTTGATGCAAAAACAGAAGCGCAAAAACTCGCTTTTGCTCCTATCGTATTTCAAACCGCTAAGTCACTGCGTGATCTTGGTATTCTCGCTGCATTAGATGAAGTGAAAAAAGAAGGGCTGGATGCTGCTGCCATTTCACAGCGTACAGGGATCAGTGAATATGGGGCCAAAGTGCTATTAGATATGGGGTTAAGTGCTCATATCGTAACGTGGCAAGCGCCGAATTATCGTTTAGCGAATCTTGGTTACTATCTATTGCATGATGGTATGACACGAGCGAATTTAGATTTCACTGCCGATGTTTGTTATGCCGCCATGATGCACCTTTCTGAATCAATTAAAGAAAGTAAACCTGCTAGCTTAGTGGAACTCGGTGATTGGGAAACCATTTACCAAGGGTTATCGCAATTGCCAACGGCAGCCAAAGAAAGCTGGTTTAACTTCGATCATTTCTATTCTGATCGCTCATTCCCGTTATTGCTTGAGCGTGTGTTTGCTAAAAAGCCCAAGCGTTTATTTGATATTGGTGGTAACACGGGGAAATGGGCGCAACAGTGCTGTGCCTATGATCCTGATGTGAATGTCACCATTATCGACTTGCCACAACAAATTGAAATGGCACTAACGCAAGCACAAGAAAAAGGCTTGGCTGAACGCATTGATGGTGTTGGTATCAATGTGCTGGATAAAACTCAAGCGCTACCGCAAGGTGCCGATGTGTGGTGGATGAGCCAGTTCTTAGATTGTTTCTCGCCAATGGAAATTCTCAGTATTTTACGTCGAGTAAGAGAAGCCATGTCACCGGGTGCGACTGTGTATATTCTTGAGCTGTTTTGGGATGCACAGCGCTATGAAGCTGCCACCTATAGCTTGAATGCAACCTCGTTATATTTCACCTGTTTAGCAAATGGTAATAGCCGTTTCTACCGCAGTGAAGACTTCCTTGAAATTGTCGCAGAAGCTGGGCTTGTGGTTGTTGAGCGAGAAGATAACATCGGTTTAGGTCATACCTTACTGACACTGGCTGCGGCATAACCTGACGTTTTACTTCTCTTGATAGGCGATCATCTCTATTGGCGTAACAGAAGTTTGGTTTCTTACTAATTGCTCAGTGGCTTTTAACCATTGAGCAATATGTTGCTGGTGGTGTGGGTGTTCATTTGTCATCGCTCTGGCATGGCGGCAATCATCTAACGCCATAAACGTTTTTGAGCCTTTAATATGCTGATAAACATGTTCACCAAATTCAAAAGGCACGACCGCATCATGCTGACAATGGATCACTAACGCATGGCTTGACGGGACACGATGTAAGCTTTGCTCGGCTGCATAGTCATCACGCATGATAAATTGCGCAAACCAGTCATACATGATGCCAAATGGGCTTTGGCGTAATACAAATTGGGCTTCTTTGATGTAACTGCTAAACGGTGAATCGAGGATCATGCCATCGATAGCCACTGGGTTATCCGCCCACGCACGTAGGAAAATATTACTACTGATTGAGGTCGCAACTACAAATAACGGCTGGTGGTTGTATTGGTTGATAAAGTTCAGCATTGAAATAGCATCAAGGTAGGCTGCTTTATCGGTTGCATTGCCTGTTGAATAACCAAAGCCTGAATAGTCAAAGGTCAGAACATTAAAACGGTGTTGAGTCAGCCATACGACTTTTTCTTGGGTTTGCTCCATTTGCCCACTATTGCCATGAAAATGCACAATCGTGCCGCGTTGTGGTGAGTTTGAAGCAGGGAAAAGGCGATAAGCAATGTGATTGCCCGATAGTGAATATACACGCGAGACTTTTTCGCTTGGATCGCGTTCATTAGTGGGTGAAAAGAACGCTTGGTTAGCACATCCATTAAGTGATAGGACTGTTAGTAAGCTAATGAGATATAACAATGATTTCATCATCTTGCCTTCCGCTCACCCGACATAATGATAAGTGTGTACAGCGTGGCGAAAAAATGTGATCTCGTTTATGAGAAATCACAACAATGATTCATATATCCATTTTTTAAAGCAAAGGCTTGGGGCAAGAAGTGGCGCGATGACAGATCTTTGCTAAACTTCCTGCTCGCATTAACAGGCCGTTTAACCTTATCGAGTCATACCTTAGATAAGTGCATTCTATCGTGATCAAAGGAACAAGATTTTGAATAACAGACAACGCACACAAGTCGCAATTATTGGTGCAGGTCCATCAGGGGCTGTTGCAGCCGCGTTACTCAATCAACATAAGGTTGATGTTGTCGTTTTAGAGAAAAAGACCTTTCCTCGTTTTTCTATTGGCGAAAGCTTACTGCCTGCGTGTATGGAAGTGATCAAAAAAGCCAATATGGTCGATGCTGTTAATGCGGCCGATTTCCAATACAAGAACGGTGCGGCATTTCGTCGTCGTGACACCTACACGGCATTTGATTTTCGTGACAAGTTTACTGACGGTGCAGGTACAACGTTTCAAGTTCAACGTGGCAACTTTGATAAAGTGCTGGCGGATGAAGCGGCAAAGCAAGGTGTTGAAATTCGCTACCAACACAATGTGGAAGCGGTGGATTGCGGCGATACTACATCGGTATTAACAGTACGCGATGAAGTGAGCGATCAGGTTTATCAGCTAGAAGCTGATTTTATTCTTGATGCCAGCGGTTTTGGTCGTGTGCTGCCGCGTTTACTCGATTTAGAACAACCATCATGCTTGCCTGTACGCCATGCGATTTTCACCCATGTTGTCGATCATATTGAAGACAGTGGTGTTGCGCATGATCGTGAAAAAATCCTGATCTCAGTACATCCAACCAATGAAGATGTTTGGTTTTGGTTAATCCCATTTAGCAATGGCACTTGTTCATTAGGTGTAGTGGCAGAGCCTGCGTTCTTAGCCCAATACGATGTTGATGAAAAAACAGCGCTGCAACAAATTGTGGCAGAAGAGCCGACCTTAAATAAACTGCTAAGCAAGGCAGAATACTCAAATCCAGCGGCACAAATTGGCGGTTATTCTGCCAACGTGAAGCATCTTGCTACCAACAACTATGCTCTGCTTGGTAATGCTGGGGAGTTTTTAGATCCTGTATTCTCATCAGGTGTGACTATTGCCATGCAGTCAGCCGACTTTGCGGTTAATGCCTTACTAAAGCAATTAGCAGGTGATGAAGTAAATTGGCAGCAAGATTATGCTGAGAAGCTGATGGTGGGTGTGAATACTTTCCGCACGTATGTTGAAGGTTGGTATTCTGGTGAATTACAGAAAGTGATTTTCTATACCGATCCTGAGCCGAAAATTAAACAAATGGTGTGTTCGATTTTGGCAGGTTACGCATGGGATCAGAATAACCCGTTCGTTGCTCAGTCTGAGCGTCGTTTACGCACCCTTGCAGAGATTTGTAGCTAATCAGATTGCTTCTATTTCAAGCCATGTTTAATGGCTTGAAATAGTAATATTGGTTTTCATAAATAGGGCAGCAAAAGCGTGATTTTTGTCTTAATTTAATTAGATAGAAGGCGTATAACAAATACATACACTATTTATGAGGAAGTACCGATGTTTCCAGAATATAAAGATTTGATCGATTCTTTAAAGGGTAAAGAAGTGGGTTTTGATCGTCTATACGACAAACACAGCGAGCTAAATGCTGAAATTGAAAAAATGACAGCGAAAGACGGTTACGACGAAGATATTATTGATAAGCTAAAGAAAGAAAAGCTACTACTTAAAGATGAAATCTTGGCTTATTTAAAAAATGCCGAAGCGAAGTAAGAATATATTCGTCAACAATAAGTAAATTGAAACAGAAAAGATAAGCGTTGGCTTTTCTTTTCTGTTTCTACATTGGGTGTATCATTTTTTCAAGATTGCGCACTTGTAAATTTTTTATCTTTAACTAGGTTTAATATAAGGTTTGATGAATATTATCTTTTAGTGTTTAGTACAAATCGTCTTATATTTATATATTGGTTAAATAAAGTTAATACTAACTATTTGTTTTGTTGTGAAGGTTGTCGGACTGTGGCGCAGCTTGGTAGCGCACCGTCATGGGGTGTCGGGGGTCGGAGGTTCAAATCCTCTCAGTCCGACCATAACCCTAAAAAGTTCAGATATTCTTTTAGGGTTACAGGTCATTTTTGTCGTATAAATAACAAAATAATATTAATTTTCCACATGAGCTATATATTTAAGAGTTGGAAAAATGCCTGATGTGATCATGCACATTATTACTACATTTACGTATTGAGTATTAAGTTTCTGAGATGCAAGTTACAAATCTGGGACTGTTACGAGGGCCTCCCCCACCTAATTGTAAATTGAACGTGTAGTAAGAGTTGGAAGGGCTTCCAGGAATAGGCTCGTTTGTCCAATAGGTATATTCTACTAGCCAATCACGTTGTGTGAACATATTTTCTATACTACTCGAAGTGGTAATAATGTTATCGTTAGCAAATTGCTCCAATTCATTCTTTGTTGGCAAGCGCCAATTATCTCTCTCTCCGATTTCCTCTCTGCTATAAGTATCGCATAATGAGTCTGCTTCGGACACAGTAAACAAGGAATAGTCACCATCAAGTCCATCATCAAGTCTAATTCCAATCGCCGGAGGGGGTAAACTAGAGTCTACAGTAGTTACAGAAGATGCTAAGTTTGGATTAATGTTATCAACATATATTTTTGACGGAGAACTGGTAAATAACGTTCCATTACCTGCATCGAAGATATCAATACAGGTGTCTGCGAGTGAACATATGGTGATATCGGCCTGAGTACTGTCAATACCATCCTCTGAAGCAATGACCGTTGCTGTGCCAATATCACTAGCCGTGATTTCTCCCGTCATCGAAACCGTTAACGATGGGTCAAGTGATAACCATGTTGCAGAGTTAGTAATATCCAATCTACTGTCATCAGTGTATGTCGCAATGGCAATTAATTGCTGTGCGTTCCGCTCTGTTTTACCTTTCACAAGAGTAACTTCATTAGGGGTGACTTCAATTTGAGTTATCTCCGCAGGTGTGACAGTGAATTCCACTGTCGTGCTGATGTTATCCATTTGGGCTGTTAGTGTAGCAGTGCCTTCTTCAAGACCGTTCAGCAACCCCATTTCTGAAAATGATGCATTATTTGTATTGTTTGAAACCCACGTAACAGAATTCGTAATAGGGGATTGGGTACCATCATTAAATACTGCTGTTGCTGTTAATTGCTGGTTTAGGCCTTTCACTACACTAATCGTTGAAGGCTCTATTAGTATATTAGTTATTACAGTTATAACTGTGGCATCCACTGTATTACTTGTAATACCATCTAATGATGCGGTTAAAGTTGTTGCGCCTGTATTTATACCGTTGAGTAAACCTGAAGGCGTCACATCTGCTGTATTTCTATCGTTTGATAGCCACGAAACATCATTAGTTATAACTGCAGAGGTACCATCAATGTAGTTAGCTGTTGCGACCAACTGTATAGACTCATCTTTTACTATAGTGACAGGAGAAGGGGTGACATTGATAGTATTAATAGTTGATCCAGTGATTGCTAGAGGAGTGGCTACTATTTCAATGGTTATATCAATAGTATTACTGGTAATTCCATCTTTTGTAGCTGCAATTGTTACAGTACCTGGCGTATTGCCAGCAATGAATTCCCCTGGGGCGTCAAAGTATCCTTTTTCTTCGTCACTCGTACTCCAATCACTGATAGTTAAGTCTGTTAATATGTTTGATGAACCGTCCGAATAGTAGCCTGTAGCTTGGAACGATTGTTTGTTACCAGCAACTAAATTTAATCCACTTACGTCAAACGATGTACTTGTTGATGGTGAAATCTTAATTAATATTAAATCAGAGGTACCACAACCATTTATAAAGATGATCAATGGTAAAAATATCAGTGAAAAAAAGTATTTAAAAAATGTACTCATATTAGAACCTTATTTAAATGTACATGTATTATTCAATCCTGCTCACTGATGCATATTCCATTGCTATTTGTTCCATTACTAAGAGCATAATGGGAAAAATACTAACCAACTTAATATGAACTTTAATATTAGTATTCAATTTGTCTATTTGCCTTAGTTCTTTATTTTATTAAAGGTGTCGCAATTATTGTAAAGTGTCTTATTTTTATATTTTGCTTGTTTGATTATAGTTTTTCCGCTTTTAAAACATGGAGATACTATTCCGTGGACTTTATTACAATAAAATATTACGGATTGAAAATAGTTAAATTAGCATTGCTTGATCATATGGACGAACTGATCATCTTGATGAGTAACTTCAAAGCCGAATCTTAGATATAGTTTTTCTACTCGATTAGTTTTGATATAGATGAGCTTAATGGGTAATGAGGCGCTTTGGGCTTGTTCAATTACATCATTTAGAATCTGACTACCGATCCCTTGCCCTTGATATTGTGGCAGTAAGAAAAAACGCCCAAAGTAAATATGATCGTCATGGCGCTGGACTAAATAACTGCCTGCTGGTTTGCCATTAATTTCAATGATGGTTGGTTTGGCTAATTCCCATTCTTCACGGTGAATCCGTTGTTGAATGGTTTCATCCCAACCAAAGATAGCTTTAATTGGTTCGTATTCTGCGGCTTTTTTCAGTTCAAACAGAAAGTTGTAGTCAGTATTTTTGGCTTGGCGAGTAGTAAACATGCCGTTCTCCAAATATTTTGATGATAGGGGTATGTTTTGTGAGGTGAGTGGAGGAGAGAAATGGCATACCTTACTTTTATCGAGTTAAAGCCTGTATGCCAATCGGATCACTGACAGAAAGTCTCAATATACAGCGCTTCTACTTTGTCTCGTGCCCATTGGGTACGGCGTAAAAACTTCAATGATGATTTGATTGATGGGTTGCTGTAGAAACAGTTGATCTGAATTTTCGCATCCAAACCTTCCCAGCCATAGTGTTCTTGTAAGCGTACAAGGATCATTTCTAGGGTTAATCCGTGTAATGGGTTATTCGGTTGTTCTTGGCTCATTTTAATGGGTGTTCCTACACTGCGGTGATCAAAGGGGGCGAGTGTATCAGAATGCATGAGAGATGTTGATGCTTTCACGCATTCTGATTGTAGCCTGATGTTTAGGTTAGCTCCCAATGTGAAATGACATGGGTATCTAGGCTTTGATTTCTATTAACCAATAATGATGGGCATACCCCAGTCCAGCGTTTAAAGGCGCGAGAAAAGGTGCTGAGATCGGAAAAGCCAAGTTTAAGGGCGATATCCGTTAATGCTAATTCTGGATCGTCTAATAAAGAGAGGGCTTTTTCGAGCTTATAGTTCTCTAACACGCCACGGTAACTGGTAGAAAGGCAGGCTAAGCGACGATTTAGGGTACGGAAACTGATATCCATTAAGCTGGCAACATGATTGCCAGAGGCGATTTCCAGATCCGATAAGCTGTCTAATACGCGGTAGACTTGGGTGATCACGTTGTGCTGGTGGAAGTTCTCTAGCTGTCTTTGCAGCTGCCACAAACTATTCTGATTGATGATCGGATCGGCTTCCGTTAATGGTGCTGTCAGTGACTTTTTACTAAAGGTCAGGCGAATTAATGGATAACCATAGTGACACTTTAGGTTTAACGCTGACGATGCCATTAAGTTATCAAACAGTTGTTGCTCTATACGGGCATTGGTTAAAGAGGGCAGAAACACATCCCCTTTAATGGCTTTATGACCCCATGTTTGTTTAAACACGCTGAGTAAGAAAGCGAAATGCAATGCTAATAAAGACAGGCTTTCGGTTGAGTGTTTGGCAACAGGCTCATTGCTTAATAGCCATAAGTTAATGTTATCGCCTTTATTTTCATCAAGATAAAAGCGGATTGAGCTGTTTAATAACTCGCTGTATTGGCACAGCGTGTGAAGCTGAGTGTATCGATCTGGGCTTGTCCATAACGCTAAGCTGTAAAAGTTAAAGGTCAGCGGATTAATTGATTGCGTGATTTTGGTTAGCTGATGCGATAAAGCATGGTATTCAGGTGTGATCGTTGAAAGGTACTGTTTTAGCCACAGACCTTCAAAATGGGTCATATCAAAGGTGTGGTTCTCTTCCATATTGAAGTTGGCAAAGGGAATGATGCGTTTCCAGCCAGAAGAAACCGTATTTTTGTAAGGTGACAGGGAATGATTGATGTCCATGGTTACCAACACGCTCCGATAATGTTTACTTTTTAGTAACAAATAAGCCGTTTAATAATACTGCTATTCCTACCAATGTAAAAAATCGCAATTACTGACCGTTATAAAATAATAATTCATGTTAATTTAAAATGAATCAAATGTTCAGCTTTAATTCTATTTTGTTTTCATACTGTTCTTTAGGATGTTTTATATTTTACATGGTGCTCTTTGTAGCACGTTAAATATATCATAAATAAAAAGCAGTAATGATAATTAATACTAACAAAAGACTTTTATATAAACGAAAAAGAATATGAAAAAGGGGCTTTGTCATTATTTTTACATTCGATGAATTGTTTTATTCAATATATAGTCAATTTAAACTTAACGAAAAAATGCTTTTATATATGACGTAATGATAGCTTAGTTAGCTAATCATTTATATTTTTTAGTGGTGTTTTTGTGCTTTTATTTTGTGTATTTTGGTTGTAAAAATTTACTCTTTATCAATAGTGGTAATAATCGGCTTTTCTGGGCGTTTGTTTTAACCTTATTTGTGAGTATTACATTTCTTATTGGTGATGAACCAATGATGCCTGCTAACACACGATAAGTAATGATAAACAATGTGTTAGGTAAAGATTAACGCTTAAATATTGTTTTAAATCATATTGATAGCGGTGTTTTTATCTCTTTTTCTTTTCTTGTTTTTTGCATTTTCTATTCTCTTCTTTGGTGTTTCCCTCGTATCTCTATCGCGCTGTATTCGGTTTATTGCCGCTATTTAGTGTCTAAAAACGCAGTTTTTAACCATGTAAAAAAGTGTCATTTCGCAGTTCGCTCAACAAATTTCGTTTTATGACAATAAATGAAAAATAGTAATAAAAATAAGGTCGAAATTTTGCTTTGGGAACAATTCTTATTACCCAAACATTTTCGATTAATGCTCATTTTTATTAATAATGTGAATACATATTTATTCATCATGCGTACAACATAATCCATTGTGACTGCAATTGTTGTTGCTTCTCAAAAATGAAAAACATTGATTGCAATTTTTTTTATAGCGCTCGTGATGGTGATCACGTAGATTTTAAAAGGTAGGAGGTTGAGCGGAAGTGCTTGATTTAAATGATTTGTTTTTTACGTCGTGAGAATTAGCAAAATTTCGCTTTGGTTTGTTAATAAATACGTAACATCGTATTTATTACTGATACGACTCCTAATGGTTTTATTTCTCTTGCAAGATTATTCACTCTGTATGTTGTGCAGGTTGTGTCATAAGTTGAAATAATCCGTAACAAGTTGATATGGAGGGGTTGGCTGCTTAGTGCAAATGTAAAGAGGATTGAAAATGAATGCGGATTCTGGTTTTAGCGATATTTTATCTGCAGCAAAAAAGATTTTAATTGGTCAAACGATCCTAGGTTCTCTATTTATCTGTTTTTCCTTTATTTCTGCTGATTGGCTTTATATTAAATCTTCCATTATTGGAGTCGCTATTGCGGTTATTCCATCTTTGTTAGGTTTAATGACAGCCGCTTTTAAAATAAAAACAAATAAAGACATTAATATTCGATATTTAGCCAAGCTTAATAGTTTTATTAAGTGGGTATATACCGCAGTAATGATGTTAGCTGTTGTTCGTTTTATTCCAGTTAATCATGTAGCTATGTTATTGGCTTACAGCGTGACATTTTTAGGATGCTTTTTAACCCCGATACTAAACAAACCTCAATTTAGGATGACGTAAGGTGGAATCAGTAACTACTGCTCATGATTATATTGAGCACCACTTAACATTCCTTACTGTAGGCGATGGTTTTTGGAGCCTCAATATCGACTCCATGTTTATGGTATGGGTGTTAGGTTTACTGTTCATCGGGCTCTTTAGGTATGTGGCAACCCGTGGAACCGCAGGGGTTCCTGGTCGATTGCAGTGCTTTATTGAAATCACGTATGAATTTGTAAACAACCTCGTTAAGGAAATATTCCAAACGAAAAGCAAGATTGTTGGCCCATTGGCATTAACGATTTTCGTCTGGGTTTTCTTAATGAACATGATCGACTTAATTCCTGTTGATTTTGTTCCAACGTTAGCGCGTGAATTAGGCTTTACTCACTTCCGTGATTTGCCTTCTGCCGATGTTAACGTGCCGATGTCGATGGCGATTGGTGTGTTTATTTTGATTATTGGTTACACCCTGAAAAATAAAGGGTTAGTTGGCTTTATTAAAGAGTTAACAACGCAACCATTTGAACACCCATTGTTGTATCCGGTGAACTTCGTTTTGGAGTTGGTAACATTAATTTCAAAACCAATTTCTCTTGGACTTCGACTATTCGGAAATATGTACGCAGGTGAAATGATTTTTATCCTGATTGCATTAATGCCGTGGTGGATCCAGTGGGCGCTAAGCGTGCCTTGGGCATTATTCCACATTCTGATTGTGTTCCTTCAAGCCTTTATTTTCATGGTATTGACAGTTGTATACCTCGCAATGGCAACCGAAGAACATTAATTAAATTCGTTTCAATTTAAGTTTATATATTTAGTAATTTTTGGAGTCTTTCATGGATATCGTAAGTGCAGTTCTTTACGTTGCTGGTGCGCTTCTCATTGGTTTAGGTGCAGCTGGTGCGGCATCAGGTATCGGTAACCTTGCTGGTAAATACCTAGAAGGTGTTGCTCGCCAACCTGATCTAACCCCTATGCTACGTACTCAATTCTTCATCATGATGGGTCTTGTGGATGCGGTTCCTATGATCGGTGTGGGTATTGGTCTTTACATCATCTTTGCTGTGGCGTAATAGCCAAAACTACCGTTATAAATCATAACGTTATTTAAATAGTGAGGATGGTATGAATTTAAATGCAACCATGCTTGGTCAGGCAATCTCTTTCGTGATTTTTGTTTGGCTATGTATGAAATATGTATGACCACCGCTAACGGCGTTAATTGAACAACGCCAGCGTGATATCGCCGAAGGACTGATTCATACCGAAAACGCATCAAAAGAGCTTGAGTTAGCGAAAGCTAATGGTGAAAAGCTACTTGATGATGCGAAGAAAAGTGCAAATGAATTAGTTGAGCAAGGGAATAAACGCCGCGCTCAAATCATCGAAGACGCACAAGCGGAAGGTGAGAAAGAAAAAGCGCGCATTATTGCTCAAGGTCAAGCGGAAGTAGAAAGCGATCGAAATCGTCTACGCCAAGAACTACGTGCAGAAATGTCTGACATGGTAATTGAAACCGCACAGAAATTGATTGCTCGTAACTTAGACACGGATGCGAACCGCGATCTTGTTAATAAACTCATCAAGGATATGTAAGCGGGGAGCACATTATGTCAGATCCACTAACGATTGCTCAGCCTTATGCCAAAGCAGCGTTTGATTTCGCTCTTACCAATAATGCATTGGAACAATGGGAGCAGATGTTAATCGTGGCTTCAACGGTGGCTAGCCAACCTGTGATTGCTCAGCAAATCGAAGATAGTGAGCAATTTGGCGAGCACGACTCGGCAGCATTTACAGAGATGTTCTTAGGCGTTTGTGAAGGATTGCTGGACGAACACGGTCAGAACCTGATCAAAGTAATGGCAGAGAATGGACGTCTAAATGTGTTGTCGCAAGTGGCAGAGTTGTTCCATGAACTGAAAGAAGATCATGAACGCATGGTTACTGCTACGGTAACTACCACTGAGCCGTTAACTGATGAGCAAAAAGCGAACCTGAAACAGGCGCTGCAACAGAAATTAAATCGCAGTGTTGAGCTTGATTGTCAGATTGATGAATCGCTTGTAGGCGGAATGCTAATCAAAGCTGATGAAATGGTGATTGATGGCACGCTAAAGAGCTCTATCCACCGCTTAGCGACAAGCCTTCAGGCGTAATAGGTAAATAATATGCAACTGAATTCCAACGAAATTAGCGATCTAATTAGACAAAGAATCGCCACCTTCAATGTGACCAGTCAGGCACGTAACGAAGGTACAATCGTCTCTGTAAGCGACGGTATTATTGTTATCAATGGTCTTGCTGATGTCATGCAGGGTGAGATGATTGAACTTCCAGACAACCGTTATGCATTGGCACTTAACTTAGAACGTCACTCTGTCGGTGCCGTTGTTATGGGTCCGTACGCTGATCTTGCTGAAGGCATGAAAGTAACAGGTACTGGCCGTATTCTTGAAGTGCCAGTTGGTAAAGGTTTACTGGGTCGTGTGGTTAACACCCTAGGTCAGCCAATTGATGGTAAAGGCGCAATTGATAACGATGGTTTTGCGCCAGTAGAAATTATTGCACCGGGTGTAATCGATCGTAAATCTGTCGATCAGCCAATTCAAACCGGCTACAAAGCGGTTGACTCCATGGTGCCAATCGGTCGTGGTCAGCGTGAGCTTATCATCGGTGACCGTCAGACAGGTAAAACAGCGATGGCGATTGATGCCATCATCAACCAGAAAGAATCTGGTATCTATTCTGTGTATGTGGCAATTGGTCAAAAAGCTTCAACGATTGCTAACGTAGTACGCAAGCTTGAAGAAAACGGCGCACTGAAAAACACCATTGTAGTGGTAGCGTCAGCATCAGAAGCCGCAGCCCTTCAATACCTAGCACCATATGCTGGTTGTACTATGGGTGAATACTTCCGTGACCGCGGTGAAGATGCTCTAATTGTTTACGATGACTTATCTAAACAAGCGGTTGCTTACCGTCAAATTTCACTATTGCTTAAGCGTCCACCCGGCCGTGAAGCTTTCCCTGGTGATGTGTTCTACCTTCACTCACGTCTACTAGAACGTGCAGCACGTGTTAACGCTGAATATGTTGAGCGATTCACAAACGGTGAAGTAAAAGGTCAAACTGGTTCATTAACGGCGTTGCCAATCATCGAAACCCAAGCGGGTGACGTGTCAGCGTTCGTACCAACTAACGTTATCTCAATTACGGATGGTCAGATCTTCTTGCAGACTAACTTGTTTAACGCAGGTTTACGTCCAGCCGTTGACCCTGGTATTTCAGTATCACGTGTTGGTGGTGCTGCTCAAACCAAGATCATGAAGAAGCTGTCTGGTGGTATTCGTACCGCACTTGCACAGTACCGTGAATTGGCAGCGTTTGCGCAGTTCTCATCGGATCTTGATGATGCTACTCGTAAGCAGTTAGACCACGGTGAGAAAGTCACAGAGCTAATGAAGCAAAAGCAGTACGCACCTATGTCTGTTGCTGAGCAATCACTGGCTATTTTCTCTGCTGAGAAAGGTTACTTGAATAACGTTGAGTTATCTCAAATCGGTGCATTTGAAGAAGCATTAATGGCGTTTGCGAAGAGTCAGTACGCTGAGCTACTTGCATCTATTAATGAGTCTGGCAATTACAACGATGACATCGAAGCAAGCTTGCACCAGCTTCTAAAAACCTTCGTTGATACCCAGTCGTACTAAGCGACGAGCAATATCCGTCTAAGCACGACGCAGTATGAATGAAGATAGGAGCTAACCATGTCAAATGCAAAAGAGATCCGCACTAAGATCGCCAGCGTGCAAAACACGCAAAAGATCACCAGTGCAATGCAGATGGTTGCCGCAAGTAAGATGCGTAAAGTTCAGCACAACATGGAAGCGACCCGTCCTTACGCCGAGAACATGCGTAAGGTGATTGGGCACGTGACTTCCGGTTCGCTGGAGTATAAGCATCCCTATCTTGAAGAGCGTGAGGTAAAACGTGTTGCTTACATCATCATTTCCTCAGACCGAGGTTTATGTGGTGGCTTAAACATTAACTTGTTTAAGAAAACACTGGCAGATATGCGCCAATGGAAAGAGCAAGGGGTAGCAGTTGATACCACCTTGATCGGTTCAAAAGCAATTTCGTTTTTCCACCGTTTCGGCAATGTCATTGCACAAACATCCGGTATTGGTGATGAGCCAAAACTTGAAGATATTTTAGGCCCTGTGAATGCCATGTTGGAGTATTTCGACGATGGCAAGATTGACCGCTTGTTCCTGGTTTACAACGAATTTGTGAACACCATGGTGCAAAAGCCAAAGGTCATCCAGTTATTGCCTAACCCTGAGCTTGAACAAGAAGAGCAAGATGAAGCGAATGTTTCAAGCCGTTGGGACTATATCTACGAGCCAGATCCAAAACCGATCCTCAACGAGCTGATGCTTCGCTATATCGAATCACAGGTCTACCAAGGCACCGTTGAGAGTATCGCTTGTGAGCAAGCAGCACGAATGGTTGCGATGAAAGCAGCAACCGATAATGCGGGCGAGCTGATTAATGATTTACAGCTTGTATATAACAAAGCCCGTCAAGCCGCTATTACCCAAGAGCTAAGTGAAATCGTAGCTGGGGCACAAGCCGTTTAAATAGAATTCTGAGGACATCAAATGAGTACTGGTAAGATTGTCAAAGTCATCGGCGCTGTCGTTGACGTGGAATTTGACCAAGATAGCGTACCACGTGTGTACGATGCGCTTAACCTTGTTGACAGTGAGCACGCAGAGCTTGTTCTAGAAGTACAACAGCAGATTGGTAGCGGTGTAGTTCGCTGTATCGCAATGGGTTCATCAGACGGTCTACGTCGTGGTTTAGAAGTGGTTAACACTAAGGCACCAATTACAGTGCCTGTAGGTGAAGAAACCCTAGGCCGTATTATGAACGTATTGGGTACGCCTATCGATGAATGTGGCGAAATTGGTGAGAAGAAAAAATATGCGATTCACCGTGCAGCGCCTTCTTATGAAGATCAATCTAACAGTTCTGAGCTGCTAGAAACCGATGTTAAGGTTATCGACCTTATCTGTCCATTTGCTAAGGGCGGTAAAATCGGTTTGTTCGGTGGTGCGGGTGTTGGTAAGACCGTTAACATGATGGAGCTTATCAACAACATCGCAAAAGCACACTCTGGTTTATCTGTATTTACCGGTGTGGGTGAACGTACTCGTGAAGGTAACGACTTCTACTACGAAATGAAAGAAGCGGGCGTACTGGATAAAGTATCCATGGTGTACGGTCAGATGAACGAGCCACCAGGTAACCGTCTTCGTGTTGCGCTAACAGGCTTAACCATCGCAGAAAGCTTCCGTGATGAAGGTCGTGACGTACTACTGTTCATCGATAACATTTACCGTTACACCTTGGCAGGTACTGAGGTATCAGCACTGTTAGGTCGTATGCCTTCAGCGGTAGGTTACCAGCCTACACTTGCTGAAGAAATGGGTGTGCTGCAAGAGCGTATCACTTCAACCAAAACGGGTTCTATCACTTCTATTCAAGCGGTATATGTACCTGCGGATGACTTGACTGACCCATCACCAGCGACCACCTTCGCTCACCTTGATGCGACAGTTGTATTGTCTCGTAATATTGCTGCACTTGGTCTTTATCCTGCGATTGACCCATTGGATTCGACTTCTCGCCAGCTTGATCCATTGGTTGTTGGTCAAGAGCACTATGACGTTGCACGTGGCGTTCAAACTGTACTTCAGCGTTATAAAGAGCTGAAAGACATCATCGCAATCCTAGGTATGGATGAATTATCTGAAGAAGACAAGCAAACCGTATCTCGCGCTCGTAAGATTGAACGTTTCCTAACTCAGCCTTATCACGTAGCGGAAGTCTTTACAGGTCAACCAGGTGTGTTCGTTTCTCTAAAAGACACTATTGCGGGCTTTAAAGGCTTACTAAGCGGTGAGTATGACGATATCCCAGAGCAAGCATTCTTGTACTGTGGTGGTATCGAAGAAGTACTCGAAAAAGCGAAAAACATGTAAGGCTTAAGGAGGCATTATGGCTATTGGCGTTACCGAGCATACATTCCAGCTCAATATCGTGAGTGCAGAAGGTCCGTTATTTTCTGGCCCAGCACACGCGCTGGCAATTTCTGGCTCCGATGGGGAATTGGGTATTCGCCCTGGTCACTCTCCTTTGTTGAGCCGACTAAAACCGGGTGTGGCGAGTTTTGTCACTGGGTTAAAGGATCCTGAAGAAATCCTTTATATCTCAGGTGGTCTTGTTGAAGTTCAACCCTCTGTAGTAACTGTACTTGCCGATACGGCAATGCATGGGAAGGATATCGATAAAGCCCGCGCAGACGAAGCTCGACGCGCCGCTGAAGAGAATATCAACAAGCATGCTGATGATATTAACTTCGCAATGGCGGAAATGGATCTGGCGAAAGCAATGGCACAGTTACGTGCGGTTGAACTGACCCAGAAACAAATACGCCGCTGATCCTGATGGAATAAATACAGTAACCGTTTGTTGGACTACATCACCATAGAAAGGCAAGCGGATATTGTTTTGTACCAACAGGAGACGCATACCTTTTTCATAACAAGGAAACGTGGTGTGAAAGGTCATAATAAATACAGGGACGCTATTTATTAGATGGTATCTCCAGTAAACCCATCACTATCAAAGCCCTTACTTTGTACCGAGAGTAAGGGCTTTTTCTTTATATTAGAGCTAAAACTCTATAAAAGTTGAGTTATTTTCTATATTTTTGTTTTTAAATATGTTTTTTAGGAATAATTTAAAAGTTGCAATTCAATAAGATTTTTTTATCGTAACGATTTAATTGTTTTGTGGTTTGTATGTTCTTGTTTAAACATACTTTTATTTTTTACTTTGTGTCAAAATATTGACGGCGTGTTTTTTTAAAGTATCTTTCGCACAACAGCTTTGCGTATTTTTATACGTTAATTATTAAAATAAAAAGATATTTATGCTACTCAAAAAAACACTACTGTCTTCTATCATCTTGCTCAGCTTATCGGGTTGTCATGATGGTGGCGGCAATGCCGAATTCAATGTAACTCCACCCAAACCTGACTCTTCTGATTCTAGTACCGATAATAAAAAACCTATTATTGACGTTACGCCGTCAAAACCCACTTTTGGTTCATCGGGTATTGTAACGGGCATGACAGGACAGCCTGTACGTGGTCAAATTAAGGCGTCCGCCAATAAAGGTGCCGTAATAACTTACTCGATTTCAAATAACCCAAGTTGGTTAACGATTGATCCTAATACGGGTGAGTTATCAGGTACGCCACATCAAAACGACAACGGTGATTACACGATCACGGTAACGGCAACTAACGGTAAACAAACCAATAGTATTCAAGTTAGCGTTGTCATTGGTGATAGTAATAACGCACCAACTATCTTGCCTGTAACTACTCAGAATGTTGTAGTTAATACGCCATTTACTGTTGCTGTATCGGCTAACGATAAAGACAATAACCGTTTAACTTATCGTCTTATTAACGCGCCTGTTTGGGCAAAAATAGATGCTGTAACAGGTATTATTACGGGTAAGCCGACGGCTGTTGGCAAGCATCCTTTGAAAATTGAAGTCTCTGACGGTAAAGCTAAAGCCTTTACATCTGTGATGATTAACACGGTAGTCAATCCAACTCCTGTTGTTACTATTGCAGGTAAGATGACTGCACGTACGCGCCAACCTTTCGTTGCACAAATTTCAGCGAAAGATCCTAACGGTAAGCCATTGCATTTCACACTATCAGGGCAGCCAAGTTGGATGCAGATTAACCCTCAAACAGGTGTTATATCTGGTACGCCAGGTCGTGATGATAATGGTGATTTTACGTTCACGATAACGGCATCAAATGGTCAGCAACAGGTAACATCGACCGCTCAGATCGTTGTTGAGGATGTAAATAAAGCCCCAACGTGGACGCCTTTTGCACTTCAAACCATGACGGCTGGTAATTCGATGGATATTACAGCGACAGCAAGTGATGAAGATAACGATCCGCTGACTTACAGCCTTTCAAATGCTCCAGCATGGTTAATGATTGATAGTAAAACAGGTGTGATCACTGCCACTCCTGACATCAAGCTGGTGGGAGATTTTACCGCAACTGTAACAGCCAGTGATGGTAAGCTTTCTGCTGATACCACACTTAAAATCCATGTTAATAAAGGGCAGTTTGAGATCACAACCCATGTAAATGGCATTGGTACGATTAGCCCTGAAAAAATGACGGTTGTTGCTGGTGATAATGGTGAATTTACCATTAAGTTTGACTCGAAAAACAAGCTAAAAAGTATTACTGGCTGTGATGGCTCACTGGTTGATAATAAATACCTTGTGAGTGATGTGCATGCCGATTGCCAGATCCAAGTTAACTATGAAGATGTAGGTTATATTCCACCTCTTGCATTTAATACCAATAATTACCCAAGCGATCTTGATGGTAACTTAGAAGCGACCGTGTTATTTGCACAGAACCATGTGATCCCATCAGAAAACCATAAAGCAGATATTGTGCATCTGCATAATGAGAATGGTAGTGAGATTACTCATACACCAGCGGAGTCGACTCAGCACCTGATTGGTGAACGTAGTGCTTTAGTGATGTTTAAAGCGAAAGATGCTGATTTTGATGAAACCTTACTGGTGAAGGTGGAAGGTTATGACGCTAATGGTTCGAAGCTCGGTACATTAGTATTGGATCGCCCATATAAGATCCCGCCTATTTCGGGTGTGAATTCTCAAGCGGATTTAACTAAGGTCAATTTTAATCTTGATCCTTCAAAGCTAACGGCAATTGATACAGCAAAAGTTGCAGATGAAGGTGAAAAAGGCGATACAACATATTTAGACCAGCAACTTATTGAAAGTAAAAACGGTGTTTTACTTCATTCAGATTCTTGGTTGCGTTTGCACCAATTATTGCTTGATTTTAATCCAAAGTTTGATGGTAAATATCTGATTGTAAAAGCTGATAGCCCGTATACAACTGATGTGCGATATGCCAATAGTATTTCCAAAGGTGAGCGTAATGCTTATATGGCGATCAATATTGGTCAAACTGTTGTGTTTTATAACATCGGTGGTCAGTGGTTTACTGCTGGAGATTTAGCTATCTCTAAAGTGACCTATGGACACGGTTACTGGACGGCAAAAATTCCAGCATCATGGATGCATTACGGTTTACGCTTGGATTTTTCTCATGATGGTAAGACGGGAACGCTAGATAATATCAACGTGGGTGCGCCGACGGTGTTGTACATGAACACGATTGATATTGGTATGTTGACTCAACGTCACGACAGTATGGAATTTGCCAAAGATCTTCAGCTGCCACGTGAGTATTATCAAACATTATCGGTTAGTCGTCTTGTTGTCAGTCGTTATCAAGGTATCACCTTTGATGAAATCATGATGCCAAATGGTCAGCTTTATAAGGATTACTCACCAGGTATTGGTGGTTGGCAAGAAGGTGATATGCGAAGTGATATTGCAAAGTCACTGATTTCTATCGGTATTGATAGTGCGAACTATGGTATTAATGCTTCTGCAGGCCCAGAGCAAGATGCTCATTCAGATCTTGCACTTATGTTAACTGTACATACGTCGATTGGTCGTTATCTTAAGAAAAGAGAAGGTGACAAAATTGTTGAAGGACCATGGAATCAAGATCATGGTGGTTCAGGTGGCGGCGGTATTGTTACCTTAACGGGTACTGTCGGTAATGAAATGAGCCACGAAGCGGGTCATGGTATCGAATTAGGTCATAGCGAAGGTTTTGATATGAGTATTCATCACCCCGCAGATCAGCAAGATTCCACATGGGGATGGGATAGCGATAAGAATGTATTTATCCCTAACTTCTATAAGAATCCATCGAATAAGCCGTCGTGTATTGGTGATCCGAAGAAAAACCCCGGCGAGAAAATTATTTGTGTTCAGCCATGGCATGGTTTCCAGTTTGGTACTGATGCGATGTATGGCGGTGAAGGCAGTATGTATCCGGATAATCGCTATACCATGTATACCCCATTCTCAAGCACAAAGATGCAGCGAGTAATGGAACACCGGATGGTATTTTCTGAGAGTTCACCGACTGGCTATTTAAAGTGGAATGATGCGACTCATCAAATGGAACCATTTAGCTATAAAGTCGCAGTACGAGATATGCTAGTGATTGGTGGCAATGTCTTAGAAGGTGAAACTGATGATGCTGCTTATATTGCCAAGAAATTTGAGACTGCGAATGCGATCACAGTGGTTTCGAGAAATAATGATTGGTCAGGGGATATAACTATCCCAAATGCGGCGGATGTTCCACAAGGTCGTGTTGTTATTATTAATCATGATGCGCTGTGGAATACCAACTTCCATATTAATGGTGAAACGATTTTTAACCCGAAAAATTTGACCTATCGCTCTGATGGTAGGACTTGGGTTCGCGATGATAGTTTTTCGACGACAGTTGAAAAGAAACCTGAGAAATTCGGTGTGCCAGTTACAACATTAGTGGGTTATTACGATCCGGAGGAAAAGCTAACAAGCTATATATATCCGGCATTGCATGGCTCTCGTGGTTATACCTATACAGATGATAGCGAATATATTCAGTCGAACAGTTGTCACTTAGATGTTGAATTAGAAGGTGGGCAAATAAAGCAATATTGGCTACCTATTCATCGACTATCAAGCAGTGTTATGAATAAGTTTCATGTCAATATTGCTGAGTCTGATAACCCTGTTAATGCAACGGTAGTGTGTGGTGATAAAACATTAGCAAGTAAGCCTATATCTAAGCCTAAGGCTGGGTTAATTCAATCAGTCAGTGGCTCGCCGTTAACAGATACAATTAGTTAATATAAAAAGGGATATAAATAATATTTATATCCCTTTTTTTAGCGACTACATTTTGCTGTTATATTTCTTTTTAAAATGTTATTGGAATATAATATACTTTTATTTTATGGCAGTTTTCTTTTGATGGTTTTTTTTGAATGCTTCCGGTATTGCAGAAGCCTGCTTTTCTATCTTTTTAAGATTATAAACTCTCTTTAATTTCAATTTATTAAATTTAACCTTTGCACCCAACTGACTATTGATAATTGTATCAAGTGAGATATAGCCATATAAAGCTTTGGTATATTTAAGACGTTGAATAAATCGAGCTTCAAGTGAATATTTATTATTCATTCTTTTTTATAGTTTGTAAGTTATTTTCGATGAGCTCCCTCATATTGTATCTTTATTTTTTAATAATATAAAATTAAAAGTTAACTGCAATCAAAGTTCACACTTTTATCATAAATATAGATTTATATAATATTGCTTGATAGTGTCACTTATTTATAAATTAAATTGGATTTTTATGTTTTTAATTTTATTTATAAATTACTTAAGTTTGATTATTTCCAGCTGTTTTATCCATTATTTATTTTTTATATTGTGACGTCATGAAAATATAAAACGTGATTTTTAATAAGTTTTTTTAATTTACTCTATTTAGAGTTAAAACTCTATTAAATGATGTTTTTTAAATGATTTTATTATTAAATAATTGATTTTTAAATTTTTATTTTTTCAGTTGTTAATTTTAATTTTTCGATTAAATATTTTTGTCATAAGGATGAAAATATTTCCTAGTGTTTATCCTTATGTTTAATAAGGTTTTTTATACTCTCCTCTGTGTCAAAATATTGACGGTTTGTTTTTTTAACGTATCTTTTATGGCTCAGCTTAAGCGTATTTTCATACGTTCAATATAAAAATAAAAAGATATTTATGTTATTTAAAAAAACGCTACTTTCATCGCTCATTCTCTTAAGTCTTTCTGCTTACGCGGATACAAGTACAGATACGGATATTGCTACATCATCGTCAAATACGGAGTCGTCTGATAGCCATACTGATAATAAAAAATCTATTATTGATGTCACACCATCAACAACGTCTTCTCGTTTATCAGAAAAGAGTGATACAGCGACAGATTCTACTCCTTTAGTGAGAGTAGCCAGTGAGCTAACCACTTGTATTAATGAGCCTTTGAGTGTGCAGGTTGTTGCTAAAGATCCAAAAGGTAAAACATTACATTATGGTTTATCTAACCGTCCTGATTGGTTGCATATTGATCCTGATACCGGTGTAATTTCAGGTACCCCTACAAACGATGACGATCTTGGTAAAATGCGCGTGAATGTGCGTGTATACAACGGGACAGAAGTTGCATCCAAGTGGGTTACAGTAATAGTGGTTAATAGCAAGATGGCTCCCACGGTTACCGTTCCGACTTCGTTAACTGGCGAAGTAGGTAAAGCATTGAGCTATCAGGTATCAGCGAAAGATCCACAAGGTAAAAAATTACATTATAGTTTATCGAACCGTCCTGATTGGTTGAATATTGATTCCGATACTGGTGTGATTTCTGGTACGCCAGGGCCTAAGGATATTGGTCAAATGCGCGTGGATGTGCGTGTATATAACGGTACAGACATTGTATCCAAGTGGGTTACAGTGAAAGTGACTAAGGGCAGTATGACTCCCATCGTTACCGTTCCTGCCACGATAACTGGCGAAGTGGACAAAGCATTGAGATATCAGATATCTGCGAAAGATCCACAAGGTAAAACATTACATTACACGTTATCGAACCGACCTGATTGGTTGGAGATTGATTCCGATACCGGTTTGATCTCAGGTACGCCAGGGCCTAATGATATTGGTCAAATACGAGTGAATGTACGTGTCTTCAACGGTACAGAAGTTGTATCGAAGTGGGTAACGGTCATTATTACGGCCAACAAAAATAAAGCACCTGTTTGGATATCCTTACCAGAACAAACGTTAACTGCGGGTGATATAACTGAAATTACTGTTAAAGCTGTGGATGAAAATAAAGATGTACTCACATACAGTCTTAAAAATGCACCGAAATGGTTAACGATAGACAGCAAAACGGGTGTGATCATCGCGACGCCCGATGCGAATGTTAGAGGTGATTTTTCCGTATTGGTTGCGGTAAGCGATGGTAAGTCATCATCAGCAGCAGTACTTCACCTTCATGTCAAAGAAGATAAAATTGAGATTACCACGATTGTGAATGGTAGCGGTCAAATAACGCCTGCAAAGATGACGATGGTTGAAGGGGGGAGTGGTGCATTTACGATTAAGTTTGATTCTAAAAATAAACTGAAAAGTATTACGGGCTGTGATGGCACATTAGAGGACAACAAATACCTAGTTAATAATGTTTCTGCTGATTGCCAGATTAAAGTGAACTTTGAAAGTGTGGGTTATATTCCACCCATTGCCTTTAATACCAATGATTTCCCAAGTGATTTGGAAGGAAGTTTAGAAGCAACAGTATTGTTTGCTCAAAACCATGTGATCCCGTCAAAAAATCATAAACCAAACCTTGTGCATTTGCATCATAAAGATGGCAAAGAGGTTACTCATACACCAGAGGAGTCAACTCAGCATCTAATTGGTGAGCGTACGGCTTTAGTGATGTTTAAGGCTAAAGATAAAAAGTTTGATGAAACCTTACCTGTTAAAGTGGAAGGTTATGATGCAGATGGTAATAAATTAGGCTCCTTGGTACTTAATCGTCCTTATCAATTGCCACCAATTTCAGGTGTCGTTGATCCTAAACTCCGCAAAAAAATAAAAGTTGATCCAACACTCAAAGAAGAAGATTTAAAGACAGTTGATATAAATAAAGTTGGTGATGACGGTAGTTATCTTGCTGAGCAGTTAGCGGATGCTAAGCATGGTGTTTATATTGGTCTTTGGGATGGTCATTGGCAGCCACAAATTGTCCTTAAAAAGGATAAAGCCTTAGACGGTAAGATTGTTATGTTCAAGTCTGATGCTGGCTATCCTTCAAATGTTATTACTGGGTACAAAGTTCCGCTTAATTATGGTCAGACACGGACGTTTGTCAATCATGATGGTGCTTGGTATGACACACGAAATGTGACGGGAGAACTCACAAAAGTTACGTATGGGCATGGCTATTGGACGGCAAAAATTCCAGCATCATGGATGCATTATGGTTTACGTTTAGATTTCACTCATGGTGATCAGACTGGTACGTTAGATAACATTAATGTTGGTGCGCCAACTGTTCTATATATGAATACCATTGATCTTGGTATGTTGACTAAGCGTCCAGATAGAATGGAATTTGCGAAAGACCCTAATTTACCTCGTGAATTTTACCAAACATTGCCAGTGAGCCGCTTTGTTTTAAGTCGTTATCAAGGCATGACCCTAAATGAAGTCATGATGCCTGACGGTACGCTATATACCGATGCATCAGCAACAGATGGTGGTGTATATACTGGTGATATGCGAGGAAATATTGCTAAGTCACTTATTTCTATTGGTATTGATAGTGCTAACTTTGGTATTAATGCTACTGATGGCCCTGGACAAGATTCTCATCCAGATCTTTCTTTAATGCTAACGACACATACGGCGGTGGGTAATTACAAAAATGGTGTTCAATCTCACGGTCTTTCTGGTGGCGGCGGTATTGTTACGCTAGAAGCCACGGTTGGTAATGAAATGAGTCACGAAGCGGGTCATGGTATAGAACTTAGCTATAGTGAAGGCTATGATATGAGTATTCAGCACCCTGCCGATCAACAAGATTCGACGTGGGGATGGGATAGTGATAAAAATGTATTTATCCCTAATTTCTATAGTGATCACTCGAATAAACCGTCGTGCATTGGTAATCCAAAGGAAAATCCAGGAGAAGAGGTTATTTGTGTCAAGCCATGGCATGGCTTTCAATTTGGCTTTGATGCTATGTATGGCGGAGAAGGCAGTATGTACCCTGACAACCGTTATACCATGTATACCCCATACTCTAGTACGAAAATGCAGCGAGTAATGGAAGGTCGTATGGTGTTTTCTAAAGAATCACCAACGGGTTACTTAAAGTGGAATAATACTACCCATAAAATGGAACCATTTAGCTATGCTCACCCAATTGCGGATATTGCTAATGCAAATATTGGTTTGTTGTCTCAGATAAATGGTTTAGAGTATGTAACGAAGCTTTTTGAACATGCTGATATTGTTGACATTACAACAGATAATTCACATTGGACGAATGCTATTCCAATTCCTGTTGCCTCTAATGTACCTAGTGGTAGCGTGATTCGTTTAACCTCCTTTGCCGATCGCAATTCTTTCTATACCATAAATGGAAAGCCAATTCTGTTCCTTGGTGGCACGCATAAAATGTACCGTTCAAATGGTTCTAGCTGGGATGAAATTGATCATGTTGAGACATCTATTACAAAGAAACCAGAACAATTTGGGGTACCTGTAACAACATTAGTCGGTTATTACGATCCACAAGAGAAATTGACAAGCTATATCTATCCGGCATTACACGGTTCTAGCGGTTATACATATGCCGATGATAGTAAATATATTCAGTCGAACAGTTGTCACTTAGACGTTGAATTAGGCGATGGTAGTACGAAGAAGTTTTGGTTAACTGCTCGTCGTTTATCTGACAAGTATATGAATAAGTTTCATGTCAATATTGCTGAGTCCGATCATCCGCTGAATGCAACGGTAGTGTGTGGTGATAAAACATTAGCAAGTAAGCCTATATCTAAGCCTAAGGCTGGGTTAATTCAATTAGTCAGTGGCTCGCCGTTAACAGATACAATTAGTTAATATAAAAAGGGATATAAATATTATTTATATCCCTTTTTTTAACTAAAATTCGTGCTTTTATTTTTAGTTTGAATATTTATTTTTTTATTTGATGGTTTATTTTGAATGATTTCGGTATTCTAGAAGTCTGCTTTTCTATTTTTTTTTGATGCTATAAAATAGCTTTAATTTCACTGGATTAAGTTTAATATTGGCATCTGATTGACTGTTGATGATAGCATCAAGTGATATATAGCTGAATAAATCATTGGTATATTTAAGTCGTTGAATAAAGCGAGATTCAAGTGAATGTTTTTTATTCATTCTATTTTTATAAATGTGTAAGGTATTTATGATGAGTGCTATCATATTGTAGCTTTATTTTTAAATAATATAAATTTAAAAATCCGTTGTAATCAAAGTTCGCATTTTTATTAAAAGTGGATGCTTATATTTACTTTTAAATTTGAATTAATATTCAGGTGAAATTTTAAAATATTGATTTTATATATCATGATTGAAGCCAATATTATTCCATCTCAAATTCGTAAAAAGTGTAGTATTTATACCCAAGTAGCTTCAAGATGCTCGCTATTCCGCTTCGTTGCCTTCCTTGAATTCAACTCAGTGACCTCGCTCTGAATCAGGCATCTTGAAGTCACTTGGGTATATATAAACATGAGGAGTAAGCAATTCTGGCTGATGAGTAGCCAAACATTACCTGCTATTTATAGGTGGTGATCCAAGTTTTCGTCACTGTATGGTGTTTTAACCGAGCTCATTGATAAGTGATCGTAAATCAGTGCTGTAGCTTTTTTTTACTATCAATGTTCCGATAATCGGTATCCCAGATTAGTGCGTGGATGAGCTGATGATAAATTTTCAGCTAAAAACCAGTATCGAAGCTCGAGGTTGGTTTAATGTAAACAGTCAACAGCTCCCTGTTAACTAAATAAATTAGCTAGTAATAACAACGACAACGATAAAGTTGTTGAATTAGTGTTAAATAAAAACGGTTAATAATAATTAACGATCTTTATTGGAATCTTAGGTTTTGATTTTGAAATTTCATGGTTTTAAATATGGACCAAAAAATATCGCACTAGCACTATGATTAATAATGCTTTTTTATTCATGTTTTGTATTGTTAATTGAAATATGGCTTTTCTGAAATTTTTAACCGATCAAAGTTAATATCGCTTTTGTCTTTTTGTTTATAAAACCAAATATAACTTTATAAAATACAGAGTGTGTTTTTCAAATAATCGAATGGTGTTTTTAATAAAATGTTAATTATTATGTGTTGCTAATAATAATCTAATGTTACTTTTTTATTGCTGCTGGTCAAAATATTGACGGCTTATGTTTTTATGTTATTTTTCTGCCATCAAAAAAGTCTGCCTTGATAGAAATATAATAATGAAAGCTATAAACCTGAAAGAAAGTATCACCCTGCAAAATATCAGTGGTGAAGCCTTTGTGCTCAAAAGCGATGGGAGCCTCGCTCCACTTCACGCTGGTATGAATATTAATACGGGAACCATTATCGTACTTACTGATAATGGGACAATTTCTGCTATTGATAAAACGGGCGCGCCTGCTGAGTTGTCTTATGAATTAATTCAAAATATTCAGTTACCTACATCTTATGAGCATATCTTCTCTGTAACTGATGAAAATGCAATTGATAATGAAAGTATTCACATTGCGGAACAAACAACTGCAGCGATTGATGATCTTCAAAAAATACATGATGCAATTTTAAATGGCATCGACCCAACCAAAGTACAACAAGCGACTGCTGCGGGTAATGAAAACTCGTCTAACTGGGGTGTTGTCACTATTGATTATGATAATGACAAGATGCTGGCAGAAGCTGGCTTTGACACTGCATATCAACCAGGAACTGTCGAGTACCCTGAGGATTATAGTGGTCTCAATGAGCATCTGAGCATTGAGGCATCTATTACTATTGATTCAATTTCTCAGGATGACGTAGTAACAGCCGCTGAATCGAATGCAATGCAAACCATCACAGGTACTGTCGGTGGTGATGTTAAAGCTGGTGATATCGTCACGGTGACACTTGATGGTAAAGAGATCGGTAAAGCGACTGTTGTGAATAACAATGGCAAGCTTGAATGGTCATTAGATGTTGATGGTAAAACATTATTGCAAGCAGGTGTCGATACTGTATCTGCAACGGTTACAGCAACTGATGATGTAGGTAATAGCGCAACAGCTAACACGACGCACGATTACACTGTTGATATTCAAGCAAGCATCACTATTGATCCGATCACGGGTGATAACGTGATCACCCAGCAAGAAGGTCATGAGCCAACACTGCCAATCACAGGTACTGTCGGCAAAGATGTACTGCCTGGTGATACCGTGACTGTGACGATTAATGGTAATGAATACACCACAACGGTTCAGCCAGATATGTCATGGACAGTGAATGTCACTGGCGATGATATTTTGCATGCTGACAAAGCTACCGCATCGGTTACGACCAATTACGGTACCAACCATGAAGCGACAGCAACAGACACGGAAAGCTATGAAGTAACGATTGAAGCGAAAGTAACGATTGAAACGATTGCTGGTGATGGCGTTGTTAACCAAGAAGAAAGTGAAGGCAAAGTACCAGTAATCGGTACGGTAGGCGGTGACGTTAAAGAAGGCGACACCGTTACTATTACTGTTAATGGTAAAGATTACACCACCACAGTTGGTAAAGATGGTTCATGGACTGTTGATGTTGATGGTAGCGATCTGGTTGAAAACGGTGATAACCCAATTCACGCCACAGTAACAACGTGTGACGGTGCAGGTCACTGTGCAACTGCTGATAATGATAAAGGCTATGATATCGATACGGATATTAATGCCGCTATTACAATTACCGTTATTGCAGAAGACGATGTTATTAACGAAGCAGAAGCTGAAGGTAAAGTGTCGATCTCAGGTACTGTTGGTGGCGATGTTAAAGAGGGTGATACCGTTACTTTAACGTTGGATGGCAAAGAAATTGGTACAGCGACAGTAGAAAAAGATGCTAACGGTAAGCTTGTTTGGACTGCGACTAATATTGACGGTAAGACATTAGCAGATGCAGATCTTAACCAAGTGACGGCAAGTGTTACTGCTACAGATGATGCGGGTAATAGTAAAACAGCAACTACCACACATGATTATAAAGAAGCTGTTTTGGATGTAACGGTAGATATCACCTCTGTTGCTGAAGATAACGTACTGAACGCAGACGAATCGACGTCAACAGTAGCGATTAAAGGTACTGTGGGCGGCGATGCGAAAGCCAGTGACATGGTTACTGTTACGCTTGACGGTAAAGAGTTAGGCACTGCAACAGTTGTTGCAGGTGCAAACGGCAAACTGGAGTGGACGCTAGAGGTTGATGGTTCAACACTGGCGGGTGCAACAGTAAATGAAGTGGAAGCGACAATTACTATCTCTGATGACTATGGAAATACTGCAACCGCGGAAGATAAACAAGATTACCTAGAAAAAGATCTGACGGTATCTGTTGATATCACGTCTGTTGCTGAAGATAACGTACTGAACGCAGACGAATCGACATCAACAGTAGCGATTAAAGGTACTGTGGGCGGCGATGCGAAAGCCGGTGACATGGTTACTGTTACCCTTGACGGTAAAGAGTTAGGCTCAGCGAAAGTTGTGGTGGGTGAAAACGGTAAACTGGAATGGACGCTAGAGGTTGATGGTTCAACACTGGCAGGTGCAAAAGTAAATGAAGTTGAAGCAACCATTACTATCTCTGATGAGTTTGGTAACACCGCGTCAGATGAAGATAAGCAAGATTACCTAGAAAAAGATCTGACAGTCTCTGTTGATATCACGTCTGTTGCTGAAGATAACGTACTGAACGCAGACGAATCGACGTCAACAGTAGCGATTAAAGGTACTGTGGGCGGCGATGCGAAAGTCGGTGACATGGTTACTGTTACGCTTGACGGTAAAGAGTTAGGCACAGCAGAAGTTGTGGTGGGTGAAAACGGTAAACTGGAGTGGACGCTAGAGGTTGAGGGTTCAACATTGGCGGGCGCAACAGTGAATGAAGTTGAAGCGACCATTACTATCTCTGATGATTATGGCAATACTGCAACCGCGGAAGATAAGCAAGATTACCTAGAAAAAGATCTTAAGGCTGAGATCACCATTACTTCTATCGCTGGTGACAATGCTTTAAACGCAACCGAGGTTAAACCGGGCACCATGGTTGAGATCAAGGGTACGGTCGGCGGTGATGTGAAAGCATGCGATACTGTTGTTGTTACTGTGGATGGTGTTAAGCACGAAGTAACCGTAAATGACGACCTAGAATGGACACTTGAGATTGATGGTAGTGTGCTTGCGGGTGCTAAAAAGCCAGTAGTTACTGCTGATGTAGTTATCAAAGATAAATACGGCAATACGGCTAGTGCGACCGATAAAGATGATTACATCATTCCTACGTTAGATGTGACAATTACCATTGACTCAGTCAATGGCGGGGAGCCTATTACAGGTGAGGAGCATGATGCAAATACACCGATTAAAGTTACAGGCTCTGTCGGTGGTAATGCGAAAGAAGGCGATACTGTTACATTACATATTGGTAAAAATACAGTAGAAACTACTGTTATCGTGCTTGAGAATGGTGAACTAGGTTACATTGTTGATGTGCCTGCCGGAATGTTTGAGCCAGATAGTAACGACGGCTTTAGTGGTGATATTACAGCAGATATTACGATCAATGATAAATATGGTAATACCGCATCAGCGAATGATGAGAAGGACTTTGATACGATTGGTTCTGTGATCACGGGTGGTACATCTGGCGATAATCTTCATGGTACGGGATACAACGATTTAATCATTGGTGATGTTTATATTGAATCTAAAAACGTAAACGTCAATCTAGTGCTTGATATTTCGGGCTCTATGTCAATGAGAGAGGTAAATCCGGAAAATATCCATCTAGACAATGGTCATACATCCGGTCAATTAACTCTCGTTGATAAAGATGGTGAAGAAACTCATGTAGAATTTAATTCTATTGACCATCTTAGTTCGCTCTTAGGTTACTATTATGGCTCTCCATTAGGATTCTCTGTTTATGATCCTAAGTTCACGTTAACGTTCCCAGATGGTACAACCCAGACGATTAATGATGTTTACAAAGATATAGGTGTTGTTTCACGTATTGATAGTGCTAAAGAATCGATTAATCATATTGTTGAGAACTATGGTGAGACGTTAAATCATGAGCAACTAAGTAACCTTAAGTTCTCATTGATCACCTTTGCATCTCAAGTTGATGGCGTAAAAGAGTTCCATTGGGATTTTGGGAAGAATACGTTAGTAACAAGTGATGGACAAACTATTGCGGATTACTTGGTTGGGGTAGAGCCATTAACGGGTCCTCTAAGTCAAACAGATTACGATACGTCTCTTGTTGCGGCATTAAATGGTTTCACTAACACTGATACGTCAAACATTGTTTACTTTGTAACCGATGGTATGGATACAATCGGTACTAATGGTCAACAATTTAATAAAGACTGGGTAGTTAGCCAAACGGGTGGCAATATTGATAAATATAAGCCAACGATTGTCCCTGTTGCGATAGGTGGCACTATTAATAATACACCTGAAGCGCATGATATTTTAAACCAAATAGCTTCGCTCGGTCAGGGGTATAAGCCTGATAATAGTGGGCATAGCCAAGTCATTATTTCGACTAATACTGATCAACTTGATGATGCGATCAACAACTCGTTTGATAATATTATTAGTGGTAATGACACGATCCATGGTGGCAAAGGTAATGACTTTATTGTTGGTGATACATTAAACAATGATTGGTTAGTACAGCAATATGGTTCAGGTCATACACATATGGCTGATCTTATTGATAGCGGTGTAACCTTAAGCGAAGTCTTATTTACAGTTGCTGCTAAAGAGCAAGGTGTTGATATTGATAAACTAACCACTAAAGATGTTTATCAGTTTGTGATTAAACATCAAGATACGTTAGTGATTGAAGGTGATAACCCAAGTAACGGCTTAGATAAAATCTTTGGTGATGAAGGCCAAGATATCTTATTCGGTTCGGGTAACAACGATATTCTAACGGGTGGCACTGGTGACGACTTAATGTTTGGTCAAAATGGTAACGACATATTAGTTTCTGATTCTGGCTCAGATATTTTGTTTGGGGGTAATGGTAACGATATCTTCAAACTTGATGTATTAGCAACAGATGAGAAAACGGTCACATCTATTCAAGACTTTGAAAAAGGCGACAGCATTAACATTGAGTCTATTTTGGATGCTAACTTGTCTCTTGATGATTTACTGTCACATGTTTCATCTGCTGAAGTGGATGGTAAAGATGTGAATATTGTGTTTGATGATAAACATAAAGTTGAGCTTAAAGACATTAAAAATGTTTATAGCGAGCTTGGTACATCAACATCAGAGATTGTGACACAGCTGTTTAATAATGATGTGTTTACTAATCATCATTAATTGTTAATGTTTTGTTTGAATGTACCTTGGCGACAATAAGGTGATACTCTAAATAAAGCAGATTAAGGCTAAGTGCATTGCATTTAGCCTTTTTTGTAGATTGTGAAAATGAGCGTAATTACTACCGAAATACAGTTAGTATAAAATCATCTTTAGCATTGCTAGTTATTCTATGAATATTTTTATTTTTCTTAAAAAGATGTGATTAGATAAATATTAGTTAATGTGAAAATCATTTGAATGGAAAATAATATAATCAAGTGATAGTTAAACTCTTTATAGGTTATTTTTAATGCTATGTATCTCATGATGATAAAGATAGCATCAGTATTGATTATATAAAGATTAATTAATTCAACATCTTCAACGTGTAATGTCTTCTTTGTATCTATGCTAATAGAGAAATAGTGAGTGATAGAGGTATTCAAAAAGGAAAGAGTAATAATGAATGCCAAGGAAAATATCTGTTTTTCTGAGATTCTACGATAATTTTTATGCTTTCTTATTCTGCTTTTTAGGTCTTCGGTAGTTTTCTTCATATTAGATTAAATACCTTATTAATTAATATGAGCTGAGAAGGTGAAAGCGAAAGAGAAATAAAATAAGTGGTAAGATAAACTGACCACTGTTATTTAATTATTTATTACCGTTGTAAGCGTGTGGTGATGAGTATTTCCATAAATGGTTCCAGTATTCATTTAATAGCTCATCAACAAAATCACCTTCCATTAAGTTATTGAATTCTGAAAGGTTACCTGGGTAAAGGTTATCTGAACCGACAATACATACTTCATCATCAACAATCATGATTTTGGCATGGTTACCCGGCGCACTACCTACACGATCATAGAAGTAACCGCTGGCATTAATCGTGGCATAGAATGGGTGACCAATAATGCCATCATGTGGTGGCTCTTCTGATAATGGTGCTTGTTTTAATGTTGCAGTGCGACCTTCAGGCGGCAGCTTTGGTCATTTATACGTTTTACCTTCAATAAAATCACCATCAGGGATCTTATCTGTGAAAGTAAATGGTGCTACATATAGCCGTGTTAGTGCTTCGGCACGTTGACCGTCACTGTCATCGAATAGTTCATCAGTATCAACATCGTGAGTCATGTAATACTCTAATAAACCATATGTACGTACAGCACCTGAGCCAAAAGAGTACTGATCACCTAATGCACCAGCACCTGCATCAAGAGGTGAAACCACTAATTGCACTTCAAGCTCTTTATTTTTTAGCAGTGCTTCAATGATCCATTGCGCAACTGAGTGATCGCGCCAGTCTTTCTTCCATGCACTAATGATGTCTTGTTGTGACATACGAAGCACTTTCTTAGCGTTTAAGATCAGGTTCTTCTTCATTAGCTCAGAGCCAATTTTGAAATCTGTGCTGCGGTTCGGGCCTGTCCAGTATTTACCTACAGTCAGTATGCGGTCAGCACTTTTATATTTTTCTAGTTGCTCATAACTGTTGTAAACAATACGGTCTTCAAACACTGGTGTGTTTAGATCAGATACCGAACGCAGATCAAAATCTTTAATCGCAAAAACAGGGGGTAGTGGATCTAAGCTTGGGATCTTAGGATCAACACCCGGTTGCGTTTGAGTTTCATGCACTTGAAGTAGCTTTTCTTGCTGATCACGCATGTAATCAAGCACATTACCGTTATCTAATGGGTCTGATGGGAAGTCAGGCTCTGAATCACGATTTACCCATGTCATGGTATCGATATCAAAGGATTCTTTCGTTAATAAGAAAGTATCTGCAACCCACATCTTATTGAGATATAGGTGTGAGCCATAACTTACATCGCCATGATATACCGCTGATACATCGTGAACAGGAGGGTAACTTCTGAATAAGTCCATATTCAAGTTATGAGTACCAGACAGTGATTCTACACCGTCAACCGCAATGATTTTTGAGTGGTTCCATGTCATTTTTGTGCCGTAGCTTGATACAAGTTCAGGCGGTAGGAACTTCTTCTGTAGTGATTGCTGAGTACCTGCAACACGTTCGTAAAAACGACCAACGATAAATTCAGGCATAACCTCCCAATACTTAGAACGCTCTTCAACAAGGCGCTTTAAAGCATCTTGGAAATCAACCAAGTTTTCAGGCTTATAAACAGGATAAAGCGGTGTTTGACCAAACAGGAAGCGGAACTGCGTTGGTTCTGTGCGTCCCATTTTTGTTGATAGCGCGGTATCAATTGCACCTAAAATTGGCTTACCCCAGTCTGGATCTGGACAGTTCAGTGATGATAGATCACAGCGGTAGCGGGCTTTTTGGATGATCTCAACCACAGCACGCTCAAATTCAGCTTGGCGCTCATAAGCGCGAGGCATAATTTCTGGGCCAAAAGGTAAGCCCCATACATTCGGTGTATCTAGCAAACGAACATAGTTATTTTCACTGTCGTGATAAAACAGATCGTTTTTCACAAGTTCGTTTTTTACAGCATCAATTTTGCTCATAGTACTTCTCTAATATTTTCAATTTTTATAGTGGTCTGAGTTGCGGTATGGCTTATAAGAACTTCCAATCCACCCAGCCTTTACCTTGACGTTCTGACGTCACTGGGTAAATCAGCTTATAAGGTGGGTTACCGACAACATCTTCCATGTAATATGAGTTCATTGGGTTGTAGCCGCTGATTGATGAAATACGACGAACATATGGGCGATTTGGTAATTGACTATTACGTGTAGGGCCGCCACCCATGTAATCAAATTCACGGTGGAACATATGAATATGTTTACGTAGCGCGAGAACGTCTTCTTCAACAGCACAAGGTACTGAGAAATTTGAACCCCATTGGGTTAAATAACCGCGAGCCATCTTGTAAATAAGTTCACATACAGGTGCAACGTTAGCACTGTCTTTTTTCGGATCATAAGCGCCATCTGAGGTTGTGTTACCTGCTACAGTGCCATGTCGACCACGGCAAGCATAGAGCTCATAGCCGTGTGGTTGAGGCGTTTTATCATCAGGTGCTAATGGATCTTTTTGTTGAGCGTCGTCAGCTAATACACTCCAGACATGTTCACGTTTAATCCAATTTGCCCAAGATTGATCATGGAGTGTGATTTCGTTGCTTTCACCGCGCATACGGCCATTTGGACGAGGAACAACGGCTTGGAAAGTGTGATCGTATGATTTGACGTTGTTACACATATCCCATGCATACACACCGACATAATTTACAACATTTGGTGGTAGCTGAGTGAGCAAGCCGTACCATTCTCCGGGACCTGGTACTGGTTCGATAGCAAAGATATTAACGGGTGTATTGCGCACCTTTTCATCGCCATAAGCATATAAAAACCATGCGGCGATAATTGCTTCACATGCACCACGGCTGTGACCGATAAGGTTAATCGTATCGGCTTTACTTGCGGCAGCAATGTTTGCACCATGAAGAGCAAGCGCTGGCATTGAGCTGCCACGTGCAGCTTCTACCATTGACTTTTGGTCACCTGAAATATAGCTACTGATATCAGATAATAAAGATGCCGGAGCCTTTAAGGGACCATTAACCATGAGGCGGCTATAGTTTGAGTTTTGTGAGCCCCAATCATTTTGTCCCACTCCGCGTACACTTTTACCAAATCCATCCAGTTCTTTAATGATGCGTACTGGAATATAACCCGTAGATGGAAGATAAATATTTTTATCACTATCACTACGTGTTACTTCGCCTTCATCACGAGTACAACTGGTACCACAGAATGAAACGGTAATAGCGTTCGAGTCTTCTGACATTGAAAAGCTAGGTAATGCTGATACTGGTGAACTTAAAAACAGACCAGCAGAGCCTAGTAATCCTGACTTTATGAATTGACGTCTTTTTAATTGCATGAAATATCTTATTGAGCTTATTAGTATTTATAAGAAGCCAGTTCGGCGTAATTATTGTTATATGCCGAATCTGGCTCTTTTTTTTATAAAATGCAGTTGTTGAGCGCCTACATTTTTTTATATGACGATTGCGGGTATTGCACGTTATTGGATAGATAACATTACAACCGTCATTTTTTTGACGGATGGTATAGATGACATTTCTGATTGTAAACAAGTAAAATTATTCATATTTCATATGATTTAATGTGCGGTATATTTTTATCCATAATTTTTATGTGTGTATGTATTTGTGCTGATTATGGATTTATTGCAAAGATAAAAGGAAACTTGAAAGTGTTATTTATTGCTAAGTCTTTTAATATAAAAGATGAAATATACGGGCCAAAAGAAGTGTTTTATATACATTAATTAAAGGTGGTAATTTATCGCTTGTATATATTTTCTGTTCTATATATTTACTTCATTAATAATATAATTGTTATACAAATTAAAATTTATTGATAAAGTTATTTTGTTTTTTTATAAAATCGATTTTTTAAATTTACTTGAGTGATTATTGTGCGAATGAATTTATAAAACTTTTATTATTCGCAAAACTTTTGATAACACTTGCTATAACACAAGTTATAAAAATGAAAACAATATCGATATTTAGGTGAATGTTGATCAAAAATCATGCGGAGAATAGAGAATAGAGAATAGAGAATAGAGAATAGAGGATAGAGAATAGGCAGCTACAAATTTGGCATATCTTGTAGCTGCTAGTGTAAAAGGGGAGATTTAATACAGCTTATTGAGTTTATCTTGTAGCTTAGTCAGCTGCTTTTTAAGTCGATTCACTTCTTGTAGCTTTCTGTGTACATCATTAGGGCGATTGTTAAGCTCTTCAATTTCATCCAACTTTTCGCGGCGTTCACGAGAAGAAAGGTTGTCGTAAATCAAACTGTTTTTTAAGTCTTTTAATCTGTCTTTTTGGTGTTCAACTTCGTATTTTTCACTACGTAGTTCTTGCTCTGCTTGATTAAGTTCTTGTTTCAGCTGGTAAAGCTCCTGCCCATGGTGGTATCCCGTTAAGAAAGCGGAAGCCGTCTTTGCTGGACAAACACCTTGGTACTCCTTACCCCGAGAGCCAACGTAAAAGCCCTTACTTTTAGTACAGTAGCTGATTAGGCCTTTTTGATAACCTGCTTGATACTGAGTAAAGTCAGCGTGAACATTGTATTCCGAACATGCGGAACTGCGCTCAGTAAATTGTGATGATGCAGCACCTTGTGAACCATCAACATAACCAAGTGCATTCCAGTTGGCTGTCTCACATTCTTGTTGATTCATTACCGAACAAGCCGTCAATGTTGAGCATAGAAGGAGTGTTGCTGTTAGAGTTTTTATCGTCATGGCTAACTTGTTATCAGAAATAAAGGCAATACTTTATAGGTATCATTATTGAAAATAAAGCTGGATACCTTCTTTGATATAGAAATAAATGCAGTATGTTTTATATTGAAAGCCAGTATAGCATCGAACAATAAACGACCGATAATTTATCGTAAATGTAGAAAATGGCGCGAGCATAAGCCCTTAGCTGTTATAACAGTAAAGGCTTTTTTGTCGGAAATGGTGTGGCTACTACACCTGAGTTGATGTGTATTCTTTTGTCTAACAATCGCCAATTAACTAATAAAGAAAGATCGCGAGGAAAATGCGGTTAGTTAATGATCGTAGTTATAGACGGAAAAGTTCGATGCGTAGATGTTGCTCATCTTCATAAGCAATAACAGATTGGAAGCCTGCACTCTTTTCAATAATGGCAGAGAAGCGATCTTTTAACGCTTCATCACCAATGAATAAGATTTGAGTTGATTTGATCATCAAACCATCTTCATCAAAGCTTGAGGTTAAATCTTCATCGACGACACAGACTAATACTTTGCCAAAGCGTGCATTGAGATCAATGGCGTGAGCAAGGGAGTATTGTGCCTTGGTGTGCAGCTCTGTTTCGATTTCTTGGATCAGGGCTATGAATTGATAGAGATCCGTTGAACTGTTTTGTACTAAGCGTTCACGTTCTTGATTTAGGGTTCCTTCTAAATCAGCGTTGAGCTTACGTCCGATTTGCACCCATTGTTTGGTGTTTTTCTTTACTAATCGATATTGATTAGCTTTCACGATCGGCTTTAGATATTGAACCAGTACATTATTTTTTTCTGCGAGGCTTAGGCGTTGATCTAGCTTTTTGAACGCTAAGTGCAATAAAGCGTTCGTACTGATGTCTAATAATAGTTGGGAATGGTTCATTCGCGTACCGAGTTGGAACAGGTATTAAAAATATGATCGCACTATTACTGATGTAAAAGTGTTGCTCATGGTTATGAACAATTTTGCTAAGCGACTAATACTAACATGTTTATAGAAAGAGTGGCAGAGGCAATCAGAAAGCTTATCAATATTAGATGTTTGCTATCTATTTATTTAAGGAATATCTCACTCTTTAGTTCGTATTATTTGCGATAAAGAGCGAGATAAATCAATACTAATGCTTAGTGCACAAACGTGGTTTTTTCTGTCTGGCTGGTGGCGGTAATGTCACCAGCAGGATTTAGCAAATGCGGTAAGATTTTCGGTAGATTCAATTCAATGTCTTTATCTTCTACTGGGTTAATAACCTTATTGTACCAACCGAGTAAACCTAATACGGCATACCCAATGGCATCGTCGCTGTCACGATGTTCTAAGATGATTTGTAGAAAACGTAGGATAGCTTTATCAGTGGTTTTTGCTTGCTCTAACGTTGCGTTATATACCGCTGTTGATTCGTCGATTAATCCTTCGTATTCCGTTTCAATCGATACTTTGAAAGAGCCGCCGTCTACTGTAATTTTCATGTTCTAAACGTACCTGTTATTGCGAATGTCGGCATCTTATCTTATTCATGAGCGGCTTTTGTTACGCTATCTCAATAAATATGCGCGATAGGCAACAATACTTATCATTTATCTAGATAGGTAACATAAGCGACTTGCGCTGGGATCTGATGTTGTTCAAAAAATGCCAACCAGCGAAGTTGATGGTTTTGTAATTTATCGCCAGGGCCTTTGACTTCTACCCATTGATAACTCGTGTCGTTAAACATGATCAAATCAGGCATACCTGAGCGGTGGTGGCGTAAGTCTTTCAGTAATCGGCGAAACATAGCTACTAATTGGCTCGGTGGTATATGGCTTAACGCTAATGTAAGTGCTTGCTGACTAAATTGCTCCCAATGTACCCAGTAGTTAGTGATCCCTTGTTTCTGCTCAAAGTGTTGTTGCCAACCGTCAAAGTGACCTTGTTCAATTGTTTGTAGCCGTTCATCTATCAAGTCTTGTCGTTTGAGGTAAAACTCTTCACTAAACATATCCAGTGGCGCTAATTGATAAGGGTTAATAAAGCTGCCTTTGATGGGAGCAAAGATAATATCCCACATTGCTAGCCCAAAAAGACTGTTGAGAAATTGGTTCTCAAGATAGAACACCGTCCAGCCTTGGGATTCAAAATAACCAGCGCTACAGTGTTCCACTCGCTGTTGTTTAGGATTGGCGAGTTGGAGCAGCAATGCCTTTGGAGTAAACGTTTCGGGAGCAGTGAAAACTTGGTTAACTGATTTAGCGAGCTTTTTCTCTAGTCGGATACTGACTTCGTATTCTTCTTCATTTCGTGGATGACGCTGAATATTTTTCACTAAGTCATAGGCTGCTTGGTATTGCTGTTGCGCCATAAGAATACGTGCTTGTCGCTCGCGGCTTGGTGTACGTTCGCTTTGACGAAATAGCGCGAGTGCGGAGTTATATTGCTGGTTACGCTCTAGATCTCGCGCTATATGATTGATCAGTTTTTGGCGTTTGTTTTCTAGTGGTACCCATGCTGATTTATTAGGTAAGGATTGCGAAAGAGTCGCAATTGCAGTGTAGTCTTTTGCGTCATGGGCGTGCCAATATAAGTCAGATAATTGAGTTAGAGCTAACCATTGATCAACCTGTTCTACGGTATGAAACAGCTGAGTACTGGCATCAATGGGGTAGCTTTCAAACTTATGTAGTCCTAAATCACTTAATACAAATTGGCTGAGATCTTGATGACTATTACCAAAAAACAGCAGTAGAAATTTAGCCAGTAGTACTTGTTGTTGCACCATAACGACTGGCTCATTAATAACACTAAGTAAGTATTCGCTATCATCATATTGCTCAATTTTCATGATGATTTCATTTTTCTTATCTGTTTTGCTAACAAGTTCTGGTAATAAGGTGAGTAATTCTGGCTTGGTATAGAGACTAAAAATGTCAGTCAGGGTAATAACGTGCTGCTTATATAATTGAGAGATGTCAGCACTGATCATGCCATGCTGAATCAACTGATCTTTTGCTTGTTCAATATTTGTGATTTCAGCGTATTTCAATTTATTGAAACGAAATAATACCCCTTTACGTGATAGTAAGCGGATCAATAGCATTTGTGCATTGGTTGAAAGCAGATAAAAAGAGTGCAACCAGCGTTTTTCATCAGCACTTAATAATGACGAATGGTATTGCGATACGGTTTTAAGTAACGCGTTAAAGTTGTGAAGGTAGTAATCTTGTTCGAGTTCGATGGCTGCCATATTACCGCACTGTGTGATGGGCTATGTTTATCTGAAAACCGAGTCAGTATAAACATAGCTGTCTTTATACCCAAGTGACTTAGAGATAGGAAAGCGATTAGAATAGATTAAGTCCAAATGCACTCTTTACATCTTGTAATACAAGTTGCGTTTCTTGATTGGCTTTTTCGGTGCCTTTTTTTAGCACTTCGACTAAATATGCTTTATCACTTAAGTATTCCTCGCGACGCTGACGAATAGGTGTGATTAAGTCTTGTAAGCACGCCTCTAAGATTTTCTTGGTTGTACCGTCGCCTAAACCGCCACGTTGGTAATGCTCTTTTAGCTCTGCAACATAGTTTTGATCTGGGTGGAAAGCATCAAGGTAAGTAAACACCACATTCCCTTCAATGGTACCCGGATCTTCAACGCGTAGGTGATTTGGGTCGGTGTACATTGATTTCACCGCTTGGCTAATTTGCTTACTGTCAGCACCTAACGTGATGGCATTTCCCATGGATTTAGACATTTTATTTTTACCGTCAGTACTCGGTAGGCGTGCCACATTACTCAATAGTGCTTGGCATTCGACCAATATCTCTTTACCTGCAATATGGTTAATTTTACGAACGATTTCGTTGGTTTGCTCCAACATCGGTAATTGATCATCACCGACAGGGATCAAGTTAGCTTTAAACGCTGTTATATCGGCTGCTTGCGAGATTGGGTAAGTTAAAAAGCCAGCAGGAATCGAACGACCAAATGCTTTTGATTGGATTTCATTTTTAACGGTTGGATTACGTTCAAGACGAGAAATCGACACCAAGTTTGAGTAGTACATTGTTAGTTCGGCTAACGCTGGCAGTGATGATTGTAAACAAATCGTGGTTAAGTTGGGATCGATACCGACTGCGAGATAATCAGCGACCACGTTTAAAATATTCGATGCGACCTTCTGAGGGTTATGTCCGTTATCTGTCAGTCCCTGCATATCAGCGACAAGGATGGTTTGTTGGTACTGATGTTGTAACTGAATACGCTGTTGAAGGGAACCCACATAGTGACCAAGGTGAAGTGGCCCTGTTGCGCGATCGCCAGTAAGAATAACGTTAGTGTGTTGAGTCGATGTTGTCATAGTGCTCTCCAAAAAATAATTGTTGCTACCGGAGAGGGATGAAACGAGATCTTGTCTGTTCATGGCAAACCTTCCGGCAGCGTATGAACATAAAAATAAGGTGTGTTAGTTCAGCGCCGCTCTAGTAAGAGCGCCACCAACAAAATGAGGAGTGAGGTGTACTTAATCGTAATTTCATAATAAAAACAATATTCCTTTCATCTTTTTATATCAAGCATTTTATGCTTGATTTCGTTTATTAAAATTGAAAACTAAGCCCCGATTTATTGAACATACGTTATCGTTCAAAAGGTATAAAATGCAGCTAATAAAAATTAATTAGAGGTATAAGTCATGTCTTTTAAGTTTACATATTTCTTTTTTCTAATTTTTGCATCGGTTCTTTGGATTGGTATTCCACTACTTGCTGTGTCAGTTTAATAAGTTGATATTCACCTTATTTGTGGTTAATTATGCTTAAATTTTTGACAATTGACCGTTCATAACAATATATCTAGATAGCCAGCAATATTTCGTCGTACCTTAATAAAATCTTATGAAATCATGTTTTTATATTCAAAAGTTATGACTTTTTATTCCGTTTTGGCTTTCTAGTTTAAACGCTGTATCAGATATTCCTCTCATTTATACAGATAAAAATAGTAGTTTGTGTAAGATATAACCCATTAACACTGCTATTTTTTGTAAGAAATATGCGTTAATCCTTGTCTGTCTTTCTCCTTATTTTTCCCCTTTATATCATCTAAATGTAATAACTTGCTCCTTACTTTGTTTTTATCTGATTGTTTTAAAATGAATTTTATTGATTTAACAATTGGTGGTGATTCGTGTCTTATAGCTGTTTTAGTTATATGAAAAGCCAGTTTCATAATTATATAGTGGGGGTTTATTCATTATCAGGATGTTGTTATGTTAAAAGTGTAATCACAATGTGAAAAATAAATAATAAATTGAATGTTATGCATTCAAACAAGGATGTTGTATGAAAAAATATTTAATGACTGCTGCGATGCTAGGAGCATCAAGCAGCGCGTTTGCAAGTACGCTTGACGATAAGATCAACGAAGTCGTTGCGCCTATTGTTAATCCTTTTGTTGGGATGATTTTCTCTTCTATTCCTCTACCATTTACTGATGTACAAGCACCATGGATTGTTCTTTGGTTAGTGGTTGCTGCCGTCTTCTTTACCGCTTACATGGGCTTTATTAATATCCGTGGTTTTAAGCATGCGGTTAAAATTGTAAAAGGCGATTATGCTGATCCTAAAGACAGCGGTGATGTTACTCCGTTCCAAGCCCTTTCTACTGCGCTGTCAGGTACTGTTGGTCTAGGTAATATTGCAGGTGTGGCTGTTGCTATTACGATTGGTGGTGCAGGTGCCACATTCTGGATGATCCTTGCGGGTCTTCTAGGTATGTCGACTAAGTTCGTAGAGTGTTCACTTGCTGTTAAATACCGTACTTATAACCCTGATGGCACGGTTTCGGGTGGTCCTATGTACTACCTAAGTCAAGGTTTGGAGAAGCGTGGTAATGCCGCATTTGGTCGTACGCTTGCAGTACTATTCTCTATCTTTGCCATTGGTGGTGCGCTAGGTGGCGGTAACATGTTCCAAGCAAACCAAGCTTATAAGCAGGTTGTCGGTGTTACTGGTGGTGATCTGTCGTTCTTTGCAGATAAAGGCTGGTTGTTCGGTTTACTACTAGCGGTATTGGTTGCATTCGTTATCATTGGCGGCATTAAGTCGATTGCGAAAGTTACGGCGAAAGTTGTTCCTTTTATGGCGATTATCTACGTTGGTGCTGCGCTTGTTATTCTTGCGATGAACTACAGCTTAATTGATGATGCTTTTGCTGAAATTATCAATGGTGCATTTACTGGTGAGGGTATTACTGGTGGTGTGATTGGTGTGTTAATCCAAGGCTTTAAACGTGCTGCATTCTCGAATGAAGCGGGTGTGGGTTCGGCGGCGATTGCTCACTCAGCAGTTAAAACCAAAGAGCCAATTTCTGAAGGTTATGTATCACTACTAGAACCATTTATCGATACAGTTGTGATTTGTACCATGACTGCTCTAGTTATCATCATCACAGGTCAACTTAACTCTGGTCTTGCGGGTGTAGAGCTTACGTCAGCAGCGTTTGGTAGTTCAATCTCTTGGTTCCCACTAGTGCTTGCTGTAGCGGTTGTACTGTTTGCTTTCTCAACCATGATCTCTTGGTCTTACTACGGTCTAAAAGCATGGACATACCTATTCGGTGAGAGCAAAAAAGCGGAAATGGCGTTTAAACTGATGTTCTGTACGTTCGTCGTGATTGGTGCATCAATGAACCTAGGTCCGGTTATCGACTTCTCTGATGCGATGATCTTCTCAATGGCACTGGTTAACATTGTTGGTCTATACATCATGGCACCAGAAGTAAAACGTGATTTGAAAGATTATCTACTGCGTTTGAAAAAAGGTGAGATAAAAGAACAAGGTAAAGAGGCAGCGAAGTTAGCAAAACAATAAATAGCTAGCTGTTAGACAACAAAATGCCGAGCGATATGCTCGGCATTTTTGTTTGTGCGCCGAGCATGGTGTCAACCTAAGAGGTGAAAGTCCTTTACGCGCCTTGTCGAGCGAGAAGCGTTAGTCTATGCAAGGGTGTCCATCGTGAGGTGGAACCTGAAGGAAGCAAATGGCAAAACATAGCTTTGACGAACAGAAACCTGATAGTAGGCATAATCAACTTGGGTAACCTAGCAATAGATAGAACAGCCCAAAGTCTCGAACAGAAGTGTGATTATGTAAATCAGGCAGAGCTATGGGAAAGGGTGACATCTTACCTTGGGAGGTCTTATCGATTGTCTCCGTGACTAGGCTAGCAGTGATGCTAGACGAAGATTGATAAGAAGTCAGCAGAGGGCATAGTACCTACGCAGTAGGGAAGGCCTGAACCAAGGTTTTAGATAAAACGGTAACAAATTCTCAGTGTGTGCGGAGTTTCAGTAAAGAGTAGAGTCCCTACAGCTACGTTATGAATATGCGGTGAAGTCGGAAATGGAACTGCAACTAACGAAGAGAGACAAGACACAGTGGCGTTGAAGTTAGATAGTTCATCTAGGCCAACAAATGTTGGTATACCTTGGAACCGCCGTATGCGACCCACGCTTGTACGGTGGTGTGAGAGGACGGAGGCCGCGAGGCCTCCTCCTACTCGATTAGATGGAGTTACTTACATGGAGTGAATGTTAACTGATAGCCTGACGTAGTTGACGAAGCAGGAATATAAGTTAAGTAACAGTTATCACGATTCATTTTATAGCCAATGAATTGACCTTTGTCGTTTTTGGCTTCTTCTGCAAATTGCTTAAATGTTATGCGGTTCTCACCTGTATGATTTGTGATACGCCAATCAGTATTAAAGTTTTCAATAAGATTTTTTAATGTACCGCTATCATTTAGAGGATAGCCATAAGCAAATACACAGTCATGACCTGGTTTACTTGAACAGCCAGGAATGTTCAAATCTGCAGCATATACACCAGCTCCATCTGAACTGCCTTTGTTACGAGTTGCAACATAGGCTTCATTTTCAAGTCCAGCAACGGCAAGTTTGGAGTAGGTTGTACCAAAAGCAGATTTTAAAGAACCTTCTAATCCTTTCAATGAAGCATCTCTAGCATCATTTTGTAAATTCATAAATTTAGGCGCAGCAACAACAGCTAGAATACCTAATATCACGATCACAACGACTAATTCTATTAAGGTAAAACCATTTTTTTTCATAAGGAATAACTCATGCACTAATCGAATAAATTGGTTTTTTTGTTTGAATTTTATGTCTAATTATTATTAATGCAAGGTTATTATTGATAATTTAGTTGTTTAAGATGAGTTTTTATTCTCTTTTGGATGGCTTAGTTAATAATATAGTGAGTGATTATTTTTTAACTTGTTAGAAATACATAAGAAATAGTGCCAATATCGGTTTGAACGTATAGCTTATTATATGTGGTTGATGTAAATCTGCGGAAGTAGATTGTCAGCATGCCCATTAGCTGATAGTGTCGCACCCCTTACGCATGCTGAGAGTTCAGTATGCTGATCTTCTAAAAACATGCTACCTAGTGTGTTAGACGTATACAGGACATTATTGTGAGCCAGACTGCTTTTTCTACGTTAAACCTAAATCCTGATTTGCTCAGTAACTTAACGTCATTAGGTTATGACGCAATGACGCCAATTCAGGCGCAAAGCTTGCCTTTGATCCTTGAAGGTAAAGACGTTATCGCACAAGGTAAAACAGGTTCAGGTAAAACAGCGGCATTTGGTTTAGGATTACTGCAAAACTTACGTGTGAAGCGTTTCCGTGTGCAAACCTTAGTGCTATGTCCTACTCGTGAATTAGCAGATCAGGTAGCGAAAGAAATTCGTCGTCTTGCACGTGCTATTCATAATATCAAAGTGCTAACACTATGTGGTGGTATGCCATTTGGCCCACAAATTGGCTCACTTGAACATGGTGCCCACATTATCGTAGGTACACCGGGTCGTGTTGAAGAGCATATTCGTAAAGGCTTCTTATGTTTAGATGAGCTTAATACGCTTGTACTGGATGAAGCTGACCGCATGCTTGAAATGGGTTTCCAAGATTCATTAGATGCAATCATTGAAGGCGCACCGCGTGATCGTCAAACACTACTATTTAGTGCGACATACCCAGATCAAATCGCCTCTATTGCGAAGCGTATTATGCGCAATCCGGTACAAGTAAAAGTAGAGTCTAACCACGATAACAGCAGCATCTCTCAGCATTTCTATAAAGTAGATAATAATGAAGAGCGTATGCGTGCAGTACGTTTATTGTTAAGCCAACACCGTCCTGAATCTTGTGTTGTGTTCTGTAACACCAAGCGTGAAGCACAAGAGATCTCTGATGATTTAGAAGCTTACGGTTTTAGCTCTATTGCCCTACACGGTGATTTGGAGCAGCGTGAACGTGACCGTACTTTAGTGCTGTTTGCTAACAAGAGTCGCTCAATCTTAGTGGCAACCGATGTGGCAGCTCGTGGTTTGGATATTGATAACCTTGATGCGGTGATTAACTACCATCTTGCACGTGATACTGAAGTGCACGTTCACCGTATTGGTCGTACAGGCCGTGCAGGTAGCAAAGGGATTGCATGTTCACTGTTTAGCGATAAAGAGCATTACAAAGTCGCGTTACTTGAAGATTACCTTGATCGCCCAATTGAAGGTGAAATGCTACCGCCTGATCATTTGTTAGATCAGCCAACATTCCGTCCTGCGATGATCACACTAATGATTGATGGTGGTAAAAAGCAGAAAGTACGCCCTGGTGATATTTTAGGTGCGCTTACTGGTGAAAACGGTATTGCAGGTAGCGATGTAGGCAAGATCAACGTGTTTGATTTCTGTGCTTATGTTGCTGTGAAGCGTGAAGTTGCCCGTGCTGCATTGAAGAAGTTAGAAAATGGTCGTATTAAAGGCCGTAATTTCCGTGCTCGTCAATTACGATAACTAATTATCTATCGATCATAAAAAGAAAAGCCGATAGCGATATCGGCTTTTTTGTCTCTGCTCGTAACTGATACTGCTTACTCTGACTCTTTATAAGAAGTAGTGTTGGTAGTGAGAGTAAATATACTCACTCAAATAGTAAGACAGTTTGAATGAGTGCTCATCAATACATAAGGTGCAATCACGTTCGTCGTCATCAACAGAATTTAAGGCAATCGCAATCGTCTTCCATAATTCTAATTCGCGATTACGGGGTATATCAGCAACGAGTTTTTCATCGCTGTTTAAGTTAATAGTTAAAATAGCCATACTACATCGCACTAGAATAAAAGTGGGCGAGAATATGTATAATTATGCATTTTAATAATAACTATGCATTCCTTATTGTATTAATATCTCAAAATTACGCATTTTAATCTGTATTTTTGAATATTTATTATAAATGGGCAGATTAAGCTCATGAAGACTTTGAGCCTGCGATTAGAGCTGTTAAAGAAGATGAGATGATAGAAGAAAAGCCGATGTAATATCGGCTTTTGTAATAAAGGCTGAATAATATCATTTATGGATTCAGGAAAAGCTTATAAAAAATAATGTTGGTACTGAGCATAAATAGTTTCGCCTAGGTATTGGGGCACTTTAAAAGAGTGGTCATCAATACTTAAAAAACTGTAGATGTCATCTGCTTCATCCTCTTCTTTTAAAGAAATTGCGACCATCTTCCAAAGTTGCAGTTCATGAGTTGGAGGGATGTTAGCAATGAACTTTTCATTAGCAGTTAATGTAATATTTAATGTAGCCATACTGATATCCTTATAATTTTCTTGTGCATGAAGAATAGTGAAAAGATGCTTACAGGCAATTATTTATGCTTACAGCGTTATTGGGATCTCATTTTTTACTTTTAGTTGTTTATTTCGAAGAAACTTATTTGCGTAAAAATGACAGCAAATAGTCTCGTCTCTTTATCCTTGTCTTTGAAATCCTCATTTTTGTCATCTCTTTGTTCTAAAAATGAGCAATAAAACGATATGATTGAACTCAGGGCTTGTTTGTTAGTCTGATGGTGGCAAAGAAAAGCTTTTAACTAGATTAGGCATTATCAAATGTCGGGATCTATATTCGTATTATTTTAAGTTCACGCAATTGTGTGATTTGTATTAAGCAATAGAGTATGACTTCATGCATGAAGAAATGATTGGCTTAACCATTGCTGGCCTAGGAGTTTTAGGGCTGAGTTGTCAATGGTTAGCATGGCGAATGAAATTGCCTGCGATTTTATTATTACTAATGGCGGGATTGATCATTGGTCCTGCTACAGGGCTATTTAATCCCAATATTTTATTTGGTGATTTACTGTTTCCTTTAATTTCATTATCCGTTGCGGTCATTCTATTTGAAGGTAGTTTGACACTTAATTTTGATGAAATTAAGAATGTTCGTCGAAATGTAAAAAGCATTGTGACTGTTGGTGCGATCATCACCTGGATGATCACCAGTGCGGCCACCCACTATTTATTGGACTTTAGTTGGTCATTGGCATTGCTGTTTGGCTCGATGACAGTTGTAACAGGTCCAACGGTAATTGTGCCGTTACTACGAACGGTTAGACCACAAGCAAAGCTCGCGAATATTCTGCGCTGGGAGGGGATTCTAATTGACCCAATCGGTGCGATTTTCGTAGTGATTGTATATGAATTTATTGTTTCAAGCAGTACGGTACACAGTCTTGAAGTCTTTGGCTTGATGTTGCTGGTGGGTCTTGTTATCGGTGGTGTTGCAGGTTGGTTGCTTGCACATGTCTTACGTCGCCACTTATTGCCGGAATACTTACAGCCATTTGCGGTATTAGCTCTAGTGCTTGGCGTGTTTGCTGGCTCTAATGCGCTTGAATCTGAAGCGGGTTTATTGGCAGTAACAGTAATGGGTATGTGGTTAGCAAATGCTAAGGGTGTGAATATCCAGCATATTCTGCACTTTAAGGAAAACCTCACCATTTTATTGATATCTGGTTTGTTCTTGATTTTGGCATCGCGTATTCAAGTGGCTGATTTCCATGCTTTAGGCTGGGGCGCATTAACGCTGTTTGCTGTGATCCAACTAGTATCTCGTCCAGTGTCTATTTTCGTTTCAACCATGTTTAGTCAGTTGGAAGTTAAAGAGAAATTATTCCTCGCCTGGGTGGCGCCTAGAGGTATTGTTGCGGCAGCTATTTCTGCGTTATTTGCATTAAAACTGTCAAAAGATGGCGTGGAAGGTGCTGATCTTCTTGTGCCATTAACCTTTATGGTGATTATTGGAACGGTTGTTTTACAAAGCTTAACTGCACGCCCAATGGCGAAACTGTTAGGTGTTGCAGAGCCATCACCGAAAGGCTTCCTTGTTGTTGGTGCTAACGATGTGGCGCGTAATATTGCATTGGCACTACAGAAATATGATTGTCGTGTCGTGCTAACCGATTCTAACTGGGATTACATTCGCTCTGCACGTATGGCAGGGCTGGAAACCTATTACGGCAATGCGGTATCAAGCCATGCTGATGAATATCTCGATGTGATTGGTATTGGTCATTTGTTAGCAATCACACCTGATAAACACTTTAACGCTGTGGCTGCGATGCACTTTGAAAGTGACTTTGGTAGCCGTAATGTGTTTCGTTTAAATGGGCGTCGCCATAATAGTGGCTTAGAGAAGCACTCAGCGTCGCAAGCACATAATGGTGCAGCGTTGTTTGGTGAAGATATCAGTTATAAGAAGCTGGCAAGTTTGATTAACCAAGGTGGGGAGATTAAGCATACTAAGCTAAGTGATAACTTTACGTTAGAAGACTATTACGCTCAGTATAAATCGAGTCAATTGATCCCAATGTTTGCAGTGGATCCGAAAGGTTATATTTATACTTACACAGTAAATGATGAGTTTGTTGTGAAAGCAGGATGGACGATTGTTTCATTAATTAAAGAAGTGAAAGCGCAAGAAGACGCAAAAACAGATGCTTAGAAAGCGCTCTCACTGAGTAAAATAGAAAGGCACGTTAACCGCTGTCTCTTATACACAAATCCCTAAGCCAATGCTTGGGGATTTTTTGAACTAATTTTATGTTTCATGATCTGATCATCTAAGCAATGATAAGGATGATTATGATGACCTATATAGAACCAACGCTTTGGGCTCAAAAACAATTCGGTCAAGCCGATCTTAATGACCCAAGACGCACTCAAAGACTCGTTGCTCTAGCTACCTCTCTGGCTGAACAACCTGGTGTCCCTATCTCAAAACTCATCATCTCCCCAGCCGATATGGAAGGGGCTTATCGCTTTATTCGTAATGACCAAATCAAAGCAGAAGATATTGCAGAAGCTGGATTCTATGTCACAGCACAAGAAGCTTTAGAGCAACAAACACTGCTTGCATTGGAAGATACCACTTCTCTAAGTTACTCACATCACAGCATACAAGATACACTCGGGCATTCCAATCAAGGTAATCGACACCGAGCAATGTTCGTTCATTCAACATTGCTTTTTGCTCCCGAAACTCACACTGTGGTTGGTTTAATCGAACAACAACGCTGGACCCGAGATATTGAAAAACGTGGTCAAAGACACCAGCACGCAACTCGACCATACAAAGAAAAAGAAAGTTATAAATGGGAACAAGCATCTCGCCATGTTGCAGAGCGACTAGGCGAGAAAATGTCAGAGGTTATTTCTGTATGTGATAGAGAAGCCGATTTATTCGAGTACCTCACTTACAAGCACGAGCAACAACAACGATTTATCGTTCGCTCAATGCAAAGTCGCTGTATCGAGGAGCATGATAATCGTCTTTATGACTACGCTTCCAAGTTGTTATCAGCAGGAAGCAAAGAGCTAAAAATACCGCAAAAAGGCGGTCGTAAGTCCCGCACGGCTCATCTAGACATCAAATATGCTCCCGTGACACTTAAGTCTCCCGCCAATAAAAAAGAGTTCGATAATATCTCTCTCTACTATGTTGGATGTATAGAGCAAGGTGAGAGTGACGACAAGCTCGCATGGCATTTACTGACATCAGAGCCTGTAACGAACAAAGAGGAAGCACTTAACATCGTCAGTTATTATGAGCGTCGTTGGCTGATAGAAGATTTTCACAAGGTTTGGAAAAGTGAAGGCACGCAAGTTGAACAACTGAGAATGCAAAGTAAAGATAACTTAGAAAGGCTCAGTGTTATTTTGGCATTTATTGCTACTCGTTTACTCCAGTTAAGATTTATGAACGAATCTAAAGAGTTATCTAGTAGCTGTTGTGAACGGGTGTTAAAAGGTAAAGCGTGGAAGCTTATGTGGTTAAAATTAGAGAAGAAAAAAATGCCCAAAGAAGCACCAAATATATCGTGGGCTTACAAAAGTATTGCACGGTTAGGTGGTTGGAAAGATACCAAGCGGACGGGTCGCGCTTCTGTAAAGACATTATGGCAAGGATGGTTTAGGTTACAAACCATCCTTGAAGGATATGAACTAGCTAAGTCTCTTGAACACAATGACTTGTGATCAAGAGACAGCGTTAACCGTGCCTTTTTTTATATCTGTTGTGTTACTATCTCGCGCTTAGTTAAACAGAATATAATTGGTTTATCGTGAAACAAAAAATAAAAATGTTTATAAAAAATAAGCATTTACTCTTCGATCTCGCAATTTCCCTTTTGCTGGTTATATTAACCACCACAGCAATGGGCGCTAATCATTGTAATTATCTGTTAACCATTGTGGTCTATTTTGTTGGCTTTGTGATTGCTGCGGGATATAAGCGTGTTAAATATTGGCTGCTTGTGCCACTACTTATTATTTGCTGGCTATATTTACCTGTCGGCATGATATATGGTTCACCGAATATTGGCTCTGTTGCTTCATTATTTGATACCAATAAACAAGAAGCGTGGGAGTTTATTACTAATCTTCCATCCGATGTTATTCCATGGTCAGTGAGTTTATTTGTTTTAATTGTTATTTTTTCTTTTAAAAAGACATCTTACCAATTAAAACATGATATCCCATTACTCATTGCTGTGGCGTTGCTGTATTTCTCGCCATACCATCATTTCTTTGTTCGTGGGTATAAATCCGTCACTGATTACTTTGTTCAAGAGCAGGCATTAGAAGCCGCTTTTTCTCATAAAGTGAATGTAGATATTGAGCAAGTATCACCAAAATATCAGAACTATGTGTTAGTGATTGGCGAGAGTATGCGTCGTGATTATATGTCGCTTTATGGCTACCCAACTCAAACGACCCCATACTTAGATAAAGCTAATGGCTTGTTTGTAAATGGTTATATTTCAACGGCACCGAATACAACGACGTCATTGCCACGTACATTATCGTTAAGCCAAGGGCTGACATTTGAGCCGAACATCAACCTGATTAATTTAGCCAACAGTGCAGGTTTTAAAACCTATTGGTTATCTAACCAAGGCAAAATGGGGCGCTATGATACGCCTATTTCAGAGTTCGCAATACTAAGTAATGAAACGCATTTTTTGAAAAATGGCAGCTTTAATGGCTCGATTAATTATCAAGATTCCGACTTATTGCCCGTATTTAAACAAGCATTGTCAGAGAAAACGCCTGAACATAAATTAATAGTGGTGCACTTGATGGGATCACATGCGAAATTTTGCCACCGTATTAAACGTGATCAATTTAATTTAAAAGATAAGCAGCTATCTTGTTATTTATCGACCTACCGTGAATTTGATCAATTAATGAAAAATATGGTGGGAATACTAAATAATAGCCATCAATCGTATTCATTATTATATTTTTCTGATCATGGTTTAAGTGATAGTCATAGCAAAGGACAGCCTGTTTATTTAGTACATGGATCCGATCATAAATCTAATTATGAAGTGCCATTTTTTATCTTATCTAGTGATAACCATGAGCATAAACTGCTTAATAAACCTGTAAGTGCTTACCACTTTTTATCGCTATTTTCAGATTGGACTGGGATCTCTTCGAAAAAGGTGACACCGCTATCCATCGATCAAATTAACGATAAAAACATTAAGGTATTTAACTATAACAAGATGGTTAATTTTAATGATTTAGCCTCTGATCCTGCGGTAAAAATATCAAGCTAATTTAGTGAGATAAGTGATAACAAAAAAGGCAGAGTACGTATTGTGCTCTGCCTTTTTTATTGAGTGTTTGTTATTGAGATACTGAATATAGCGCTTATAGCGAGACAAAAAACAAGATCAGCACAGGGACTAATAAACTTAAAATAAAGCCACTAACAATGGCGACAGGCACACAACGAATACCGCCTGAGCTTTGGATCACAGGTAGGGTAAAGTCCATCGCTGTTGCGCCAGCATAACCTATTGCAGTGTTAGGATAGCGTTGAATTAACAGTGGTATTAATACTAGCGCTAACATCTCTCTCAGTAACTCATTGAGCAATGCTGCACCACCCAATATGCTGCCTAAGCTATCACCAATTAAGATGCCTGCCAGTGAATACCAGCCAAAACCTGACGCCATGGCTAAACCGTGGTTGATAGGTAAACCGAGCAGTAGTGCAGCGATAACGCCACCACAAAAAGACGTCACAATCATCACTAATGCAATGGTCGCGCCTTTCTTATTTAACACGATTTGCTTAAGTGTCATGCCACTGTTACGTAGTTGAATACCAATAAAGAACAGTAAGAGTAACAAAATAATCTCACTGGCTTGTGATACCCATGACAGATCGAAATTAAGTAACAACCCTACCAACAAACCGCCAGCCACGACCAACACTAATTTAAGTGATTCAGCCATCATATGCAGGATAGGTAATTTATGTTGCTTATGATCGGATGCGGTTGGCATTAAGCGATCGATCATTGGCAAAACGAGTAGATTACAAGTACTGATACAGCTAAAAAAGGTCAGTGTGTAGAGCAAAATTTGGTTGAGGTTTTGGCTTAGATTATCGAGCCCCGCAAGGCTTAGTCCCATCAATGCCAATATCAATAAAACTAAACGGCTGGTTTGAACATTAATAAAATGGAGGATCTTCTTACTATGAACGGGTATGAGGTAACCAATCACAAGCGGTAAAAAGATCAGTAAAAATCCTGAGAACATAGTATTCCTAGTTAATGGGGTTATTGGGTAGGAAAGGGATCATAGCGTGTTATCAATAACTTGTAGGAGCAAAAAGCACCAAGAGATCGTTACAGATTGTAAAAATCCAACAGAGTTTTACTAAATTATTGGTGCAATATTAAGCTATTTTTCATTAAACACGCAATTAAATATGATGGTGTATTAACCGCTATGGTTTGTTTGTAAACGATTTAAGCACATAGAGTCGCGTAATCACTGGGTGAGTCTTTGGGTTTTATCTTGTTGATTTTAAATGGTTATTTTATATTTTAGATTTAATTTGAATCAGATCACTAAATAAAGGCGTAATAAGCCATTATTTGCTATCACATTCACAAACTGAATTATTTGATGTGATCAACTTAAAGTTAAGGGATTTATCTGGTTTTTTTTAGTAAATCTTTAACTAATACTTTGTCACAGTTAAAGAGCAAGAAGAAATGAATAACGTGTGTTTTCTACTTCAATCAAGTAATCCACAGGGGCATTCATTGAGCAATAAACGTTTTTTATTTAGCTAAAAATGTAAACGTTTCCACTTTGAGGTTTAAAAACTTAGGTGAGAAATGCGAATAAAAAATTAAATAAATCCAATAAATCAAGGCCTTACTCTGTATCCTACACCACAAGTAAGCGCTGTAGTTGCCATTATTAACGTGCTTTATAGCGGAGATTCTTATGTCTGACTCCAAACGTAATACCATAGGTAAATTCGGCTTATTGTCGATGACCTTTGCTGCGGTCTATAGCTTTAATAACGTCATCAATAACAATATTGAAATTGGTTTATCTTCATCGCCAATGTTCTTTATTGCGACTCTGTTCTACTTTGTGCCTTTCTGTTTGATCATCGCAGAATTTGTATCTCTTAATAAAAACTCTGAAGCTGGGGTTTATGCGTGGGTGAAAAGCTCACTGGGTGGTCGCTGGGCATTTATGGCAGCGTACACATACTGGTTTGTAAACTTATTCTTCTTTACCTCTTTATTACCACGCGTTATTGCCTACGCTTCTTATGCCTTCTTAGGTTATGAGTACATTTTCACCCCAACCACAACGACGATTTTAAGTATTGGTCTGTTTGCATTTGCCACTTATGTTTCGACGAACGGCGCAAAGATGTTAGGTCCAATTACCTCTGTAACATCATCGTTCATGTTGTTCTTAACCTTGTCTTACATGTGTCTTGCTGGTGCTGCTGTGATGGGCGGTATTCAACCTACCGATCCAATCACGGTAGAAGCATTAACACCACAAATTAACTGGGCGTTCTTTGGTGTAACAGCTTGGATCTTCATGGCAGCAGGTGGTGCTGAATCAGTGTCGGTTTACGTTAATGACGTAAAAGGCGGTCATAAGTCGTTCGTGAAAGTGATTATCTTCGCAGGTCTCTTTATCGGTGTACTTTACTCAGTATCATCAATTTTGATCAACGTGTTCGTTGAGCGTGAAGCACTGAAGTTTACTGGCGGCTCAGTACAAGTATTTGAAGGTATGGCTACTTACTTTGGCTTACCTGAAATGTGGGTTAACCGTTTTGTTGGTGTGGTGTCATTCACTGCCATGTTTGGCTCTCTACTGATGTGGACTGCAACATAGGTGAAAATCTTCTTCTCTGAAATTCCAAAAGGCATTTTCGGTGAGAAAACAGTCGAGCTGAATGAAAACGGTGTACCAGCACGTGCAGCATGGGCGCAGTTCTTCATCGTTATTCCACTACTTATCGTGCCTATGCTGGGTTCTGACACAGTTCAAGATCTAATGAGTACCGTGATCAACATGACAGCAGCGGCTTCAATGTTACCACCACTGTTTATCATGCTAGCTTACCTAAACCTACGCTTGAAATTAGATCACCTTGAGCGCGACTTTAAGTTTGGCTCACGCATGACAGGTATTGCGATGGTGTCAGTACTTATTGCTATCTTCACTGTGGGTTTCTTAGCATCAACCTTCCCAACTGGTGCAGATATCATGACGATTATCTTTTACAACGTGGGTGGTATTGTGATTTTCCTTAGCTATGCATGGTGGAAATACAGTAAGTATGAAAAATCATTAACAGCTGATGAGCGTCAATTAGAAGCGAAAGCGGCAGTACAGCAAGCGTAAAATAACCAGCAATAATAAGCTTTAATAACAGCCACTGATGTTTGTCAGTGGCTGTTTTGTTTTAGGTTATTTTTAGAATAATAAAGTCTTTCTAATGTCACAAAGCCAACAAATAAAGTGTGATCAAGCAATGTAATAGCAGCATATTTGATTGTTTGTGTAAGCGTTTTCATTACACTGTTTCTATTAATTACTAATCTGTTAGATAAGAGAAAAGCAAATGGAAATAGTTTCATACGGTGACTTCGCAAAATTAGATATTCGTGTCGGTAAGATCATTGAAGTGGCACGTCATAGCAATGCTGATAAGCTTTACATCGTGCAAATTGATGTTGGTGAGAAAACGCTACAAACCGTGACCAGCCTAGTGCCTTACTACACAGAAGAGGAGCTAATGGGCAAACAAGTGGTGGTGCTATGTAATTTAGCAAAAGCGAAAATGCGTGGTGAAACCTCAGAATGTATGCTGCTTTGTGCTGAAACAGACGATGAATCAGAAAGCGTACTATTAACGCCTGAACGTTTAATGCCTGCAGGTGTGAAGATTGTTTAATGCTTGAGTGGCTACAGAAGATATACGTTGACAGCCTGTAGCCACATTTGCAAATAGAAATATCACTAATGCTTGGAAATTCATTGCGTTGTAACGGTTCACACGGTTAAATGAGCGCAGTTAAAAAAAGAGAGCAATTATGGCAACCATCAAGGATGTCGCTCGTGAAGCTGGGGTGTCGATTGCCACTGTCTCGCGGGTGATCAACAAGTCTCCAAAAGCAAGTAAACAGTCTATTGAAGCGGTGACTAACGCAATGAAACAGTTAGGTTATCGCCCCAATGCGGCAGCCAAAGCGTTAGTGCGACAAAATACCGATACCATAGGTGTATTAGTGGGGGATGTATCAGATCCTTTCTTTGGCACTTTGGTTAAAGCTGTCGATGTTGTCGCTCATCATCATGGTAAGCATATTCTGATCGGTAATGGTTATCACAATGCTGACGATGAACGACGTGCCATTGAACATTTGATCAATAGTCGTTGCGATGCGTTAGTGATCCACGCTAAAGCACTCACTGATGAAGAGCTGATTAACTATGCCAATGAAGTGAAAGGCTTAGTGATCATTAACCGCCATATCCCTTCTATTGCTGAGCGTAGTATCTCGCTTGATAACCATAAAGGTGCGTATTTAGCGACCGAATATTTGATCCGTCACGGTCATAGTCATATTGCGTGTATCGCTTCTAACCATGATATTGAAGATGCCAATGAACGTGTACAAGGCTATTTAGATGCGTTAGCGGATAATAATATTAGTTTATCAGCAAGCTATATTGAAAAAGCGACTCCAGATAGTGATGGTGGCGAAACAGCGATGATAAATCTGATCACCAAATCATTACCGATGACAGCGTTGGTGGCTTATAACGATTATATGGCTGCGGGCGCATTAGCAGTGTTACAAGAAAACGGTATTCAATCACCGCAGAAGATGTCGCTGGTGGGGTTTGATGATGGCTTAATTGCCCGTTATACCACTCCAGGGTTAACAACGGTTCGTTACCCGATTCAGATGATGGCAGAAAAGGCCGCTAATCTCGCATTAGCTTTGGCTGATGAGCAGGGTGTTGATACTGAAGCGATGCGTTTCTCACCCACTTTAGTGCGTCGAGGCTCCGTCGAGCGATTAGCATCTGAGTAGTATTGAATTGATATAACAAAGCCGACATCATGTCGGCTTTGTTGTTTTAGGTGATTATGGTTTATCACTTTTGGCGATTAGCTGACTAAAAGCCTTTAAATCCATTGGTTTATAGAACAGAAAGCCTTGGAAGTATCGGATCCCTAATATTTTTAGTATGTTTTTTTGAATATCCGTTTCGACCCCTTCAGCCACTAACTCTAAATTCAGCTTTTTAGCTAAAAAGACAATACTTTCAATAAGGTGTGTTGATTTCTCTTTGCTATCATCAAGGTTGTCAATAAAGCATTTATCTATCTTCAGGTAATCAAATTTATACTCTGTTAGATAGTGAGGTGCTGAAAACCCTGTCCCATAATCATCTATCGCAAATTCAACCCCATGTTGGCGATAAACCAGCATTTTTTCCGGTGTATCTTTGCGGATAAAAGGGGTTGATTCTGTAAATTCCAACACTAAACGGCAATGTTGAGCGAGGCGTTTACTTAATGCATAGACCTTAGGTTCAAACAGGCATAACTCAGTTAAATTAAAGCTTAGCTTGAACTCTTTAGTGTTATTGAGCACATTACTATTATGTATTTGAGCCAGTAGAGAGCAAGTTAACAAAGGTGTGAGTTTTTCTTGTTCAATGTATGGAATGAACAAATACGGCGCTACAAGTTCACCTTTGTTTGTTATCCAACGAGCCAAAATTTCAGCACCAATGATATGTCCATCGCGATCAACAATAGGTTGAAGGTAAGGCTTTATTCTATGATGACGAATTTGGTACTTTATGAACTCTTGCTTGATCTTCTTTGATAGTAAATAACATGAAATCAATAAGATAATCACGATAGCAATGATGTAACCCAATTTGTAAATCATAAACACTTTAATCGCTGCAAGGTGATTTACATCGATATTGAGTGTGATAGTTTCTGGGTTAAATTGGTTGTTAATACTACGTATATTATTTTTTATAACCTTATTGTCCGTTGCTAAAATAATACTACCGAAATCAATATACCCATCACCTATTCTATCTATCACATCTAAAGTGAGTGGCTTAAAGTAGATACGAATGTATGTCTTATCATTAAGCTGAAGTTGATAATAAATGATCGGTTTTTTGGTTAGTGCACTTTTGGGCTTTACATAAAAGCCTGGTTCTAAAGCTTTCTCTACTTTTCTATCGCGAATACCATAAGTGCTGTAGACAAAATAGCCGTCATGGATCACTGCAATGCTACTAATACTTTTATGTTTGGCGACAACTTTTGTCAGTGCTGTTTGCTGACTTTTGTTAGGTATAGCTAATGTTGAGAACTGCTTTTTAAATGCGATCTCTTTTTCTTCTATTACTCTTAACTCTTCTAATGAAATTTGTCGTTCTTCGATCAGAAAGGTGTTGATAAAGTTGTAATACATAAAGGTAAAAATAACGCCCAGAACACCAAAGCCAATGAGTGAACTAAGAGTTATTGAAATAGGTTTTATAGATTTTATATTCATTTAACAACAACCTGATTACGACCATTATTTTTGGCTGTATAAAGTGCTTTATCAGCAACTTTTATCGATTCATCTAACGTCATATTATGTGCAATCGTACAGCCGATAGAGATGGTGAAATTAATATCAAGCTCTGTTTGAGCTTCGATAGCTTTTCTTAATTGTTCTGCTTTTCTAAGTGCTGCATCAGGTTCACTAATATTTAAGATAAGTACGAACTCTTCTCCGCCCCAGCGATAAAGTTGCTCTGATTTACGAATATTACGTTTAATGATTGCTGCTGTTGCGCTGATAACTTGATCACCTACATCATGACCATAGGTATCATTAATTTTTTTAAAATGGTCAATATCAAAAATAAAAACCGACTTATTGCTAATCAGTTTATTCTTAAATTTATTTTCGCCATAATCTCGACGAAAACACTTTGTCATATTGTCTAATCGAATTAAGTTCATAACATTTGATGATAACCTGTATAATAAAAATAAAGTTACAGTCATCAAAAAGGAAATCAATAAACTAAATTTTATGACATCAATATAGTTAAGATAAATGGGTAGTATTTCGCCATTATTAAGGTATTTTAGCTTTTTATCTTTAAGCCTTTTATGATATGTGTCTTTTTCAGTACTATAGAGTGTCCATTGCGATTTATTAAACTCAGATACCCAGTTTTTCAAAATCCCACACTTTACATCTAAGATCAGTAATGCAGACATGTTATTCTTTATATAAATTGGAAGAATAATTGAGCGAATATGCTCATGAGAGAACTTTTCTTTATAGGGTAGTGTTAACTTTAATCTTGTTGATTTTAAGTACTCTTCATAAGTTTTAGGTATATTATTTCTTTTTGCGATTTCGCCTAATAGATCAAGATTATATTCATAGAGGTCTTTAATATGAGCAACACGCAAAGGTAGACAATATAGAATATCTTTGTGATCTTTATCGATAACAGCTAACGTCCAGTAGTCATCATTGACTAAGTCTTTTAATTTTATAGATAACAAATTCAGTTGCTCAGAAAATTTTCTGATCTCTTTAGGTTCTGGATTAACAATGCCTACACTATTAAAGTGATGAATGCCTTTTTCGATAAATACATTTTCACTGTTAATATAATATTGAGTAAAACTATGTAGTTCATCATAGATTAGGTTCACCTTACTACGGATGTAAAAGGAGAGCTCTTTTTGTTTAATTTCATTAAAGGTCATAATAGTATGAAATGTCGCAACAAATAGAATCATATTCATGAGGATAAGTTTCAGTGCTAATGTGTGTTTTTTTAAAAACATCATAGATACATACTCTTGTTACGTCCTTGATATTTGGACTGATACAGCGCAATGTCAGCACGGTATATAGCCTGAAAAATTGACTCTTCTCGCTTTTGTTCTGTTACACCCAGTGAAATCGTTACTCTAGAGCCATCTTGTAATGTGTAATCAAGATTAGTTCTGATTGATTCCGCTTTATTTAATAATGCTTTTTTTGACAACTTTGGTAATACAATTAAAAATTCTTCCCCCCCCCAACGGAAAACACGTGTGCTATTACTATTTAATTGATTCAGATTTTTTGCTAGGTACTTAATGACCTTATCACCTTCATCATGTCCATATTGATCGTTAATGCGTTTGAAGTGATCAATATCAAGTAGGATAAGTGACTTATTACTTTTGTTTTTGTAGTAAAAATCAAAAATATTACGGCGATAACATCCCGTCATTGAGTCTTTAATAATTAATGATAGTAATGATTTTTTAATAAAAACGGATAAATGAATAATTAACTCAATAACAAATGCTAGCGATAGCGAAATTGATAAAATCTTACTCCAGTTTAGCCCTATTACCTTATTTGATAACTTATTTTTGGTGTATGGGATGGTAATATATCGAGTGAAAAAATTATGCTGATTACGTCTTTCATATTGCGTTAAGTTTTCCGCATTGTAATTTTTAATATAGTTTTCCATATGACCAAACTTAAGATCAATCATAAGGATCGCCTGCAACTTCTTCTCAACATAGACAGGCATAATAATACTTCTTAGATGATCGTTAGAATATCTCTCTATATAATCATGAGTGATGGTAATATTGTGAACTGTAGAATATTTTTTATTTATCTTTACTTTTTCAATAGCGACATCGAAAAGGTTAAACTTTTTCGTCTAGATCTACGTATTCAGGATAAAAGGGTAGAAAGAATGAAGCTGTTGGTGTGACAACCGATAAGGTTTTTATCTTATCTTTATCTATAAAAGACGTAAGATCTTTATATAATAAATTGATATATTTATTGAGATTAGGTACGTCGCTTTTTTCAGATACTATAAATCCGCCTTGCGACAGGTCGTAATCACGATGTTTTTCACCTGATAATGTATATATACCCGGCTCTTTATTCTCGACTTCTGTGTTTAAATAGTGTTGATAAAACTCGTTACTGGCAGAAATAATTCGGTCGTAATGGTTTTTAATATCATACTCAATCATATTAATATGTACGTAGTTGTACAAGATCATGCAAAGCACAAAAATGATATTTAATGATAAGAAACGAATGATACTTTTCTTCATGGAAGTTAATACCAAATTTTACTTTCTCTAATTTATAAAATTACTTGAATTATAGGTTTGAGGCATGAATTATCAAATTATCCAATCTAGCTGGATATACAATTAAGTATCTATTTATCAATTACTTACTGTTTTGTGTTGTATTCCTTTACACTTTATTACAAAACATAGAAAGTATTAAAAAAAGATTATGTTAAGAATTGTTTATTCTATGTGGTGTTTAATTACACGTTGTTTTATTTTTGTTTCTCTAATGTTTGATTGAATAAAAAAAGACCTTAAAACAAATTTAAGGTCTTGGGGTTTTAGTTAATAACTAAATTGATATGTCGTTTTGTAGTTGTATTGCTCTTGGGGGGAGAGGTAACAACTGGGTTGTTCCCATTCAGGATGGTTAGGGGAATCGGGTAAAAACTGGGTTTCTAATGCCAATCCTGCGTAATCTTGATACGGGTTACCGTCTTTGGCTGGGGTACCTGCTAACCAATTTCCGCCATATAGTTGCACTGCAGGTTTATTGGTTTTTACCGTCATGTTGACTTTGCTATCAGGGGAAATTACTTCAGCAATAATCTCATCAGGCTTTCTTGCTGGGTTTAGCACAAAGCTATGATCGTAACCTTTAGCTTGTTGCTGCTGTTCATCTACCAGTAAGTCCTTACTTAGTGTTTTACTTGTTCGGAAATCAAAGCTGGTATTTTCAACCGATTGTGGCTTATCGAGCGGTATACCAAGGCTATTAGTCGGTAAATAGTAGTCAGCATTAATACGCACTGTATGTGAGCGATTATCACCGTCCCATGTCGCTCCTTGCAGATTAAAGTAACCGTGATTGGTTAAATTAACTGGTGTAGTTTTATCACTGTCAGCAAGGTAGTGAATGGTCACTTCGTTGTTATCGGTTAGGGTATAACGCACAGTAACATTCAGTGTACCGGGAAAGCCCTGATCGCCATCTTCAGAGACTAAGCTAAATAAAACGCTATCTTGGAGTTGCTCTACTATCTGCCAACGGCGTTGATTAAAGCCATTTTCACCACCGTGAAGACAATTACCGTTTTGATTGGTCGATACTTGGTATACCTTCCCATCAATACTAAAGCGACCATTGGCTATACGGTTAGCGTAACGACCGACAGTCACACCCATGTAGCTTTGTTGGGCATAAAAATCAGCAAGATTATCGACGCCTAGTAACACTTCACGTTGTTCGCTGTCGTTTAATGGCAGGCAACAACTTAACCAAGTAGCACCAATGTCCATTAGCACGATACGCATTCCATGGCTATTAGTGAGTTCAATGACATTCGCTGGCTTATTATCATGGGCGAGCTGCTGAGTCATAGCGTGCATGAGTGGGCTTTGCATTGGTGCTCCTTACCTGTTAATTGAATGAATTAAGCAATCTTGCCTGCGCCATTTTTAGCTTGGCAGACGTAAATTGACTCTTTTAGCCCTGTTGCTGCTTGGTATTTTGCTTCAACGGCTGCTTTTACATCATCCACTAATGTTGGTGGCACGAGTGCGACAATACAGCCACCAAAGCCGCCGACGTTGTTATAAACGATAACCAGTTATATCGTTGTAAAGAAGGACCAACCACAGCTTGGTGTTCAGGCGCTGCATGGGCGTATGAGCCGGGTAAAGGAACGGCATGGTTTGATGCTTGGAAAGCGATTTCGGAAGATGAAGTTGAACCGACCCCAAATCCGACACCAGACCCAACTCCAGATCCTGAGCCGACATCGAATCCCGATCCCACTCCAAACCCTGATGGCTATACAGTGATGCAAGCACAGCTTGACGCTAAAGAAGCAGAGCTAACTAGTGATCCGTTATTAGAACAAGTTAAGAAGTCAATTCGTACGCGTGATAATACGATTGTTGAATCTATTATGCCGGGTGCTAGTAACAACCCAGAAAACGTTAAGCGTGTAGAACACCTCATCGATGCCCATACTTGGGAATACTTATTCCCTAAACGTGCACCTGAATACACTTATCGTCATTTTCTGCAAGCGGTGGGTAAATTCCCTGCATTTTGTGGTGAGTATAACGATGGCCGAGATTCTGATGCGATCTGTCGTAAATCATTGGCAACAATTTTCGCTCACTTTGCCCAAGAGACGGGAGGACATACAGCGCACTGGGATGTACCGGAATGGCGTCAAGCCTTAGTTTATGTTCGTGAAATGGGCTGGGATGAAAACATGCGAGGGGGATATAACGGTGAATGAAATCCAGATATTTGGCAAGGTAAGCGTTGGCTTTGTGGTACGTTTGAAAATGGTGAACTCAAATCATACTTTGGCCGTGGTGCGAAACAGTTAAGTTATAACTACAACTATGGTCCGTTTTCTGAAGCTATGTTTGGTACGGTGAGAACCTTGCTTGATAAGCCTGAAATGGTGGCGGATACATGGCTAAACTTAGCTTCTGCACTATTGTTCTTTGTCTACCCTCAACCACCAAAACCTTCCATGTTGCATGTTATTGATGGTACTTGGCAGCCTAATGAGCAAGACAAAAAAGATGGTTTAGTGCCGGGCTTCGGAGTGACAACGCAGATCATCAATGGTGGTGTGGAATGTGGTGGGGCAAAGGAAATTCAGCAATCTTTAAATCGTATTGATTACTACGAAAACTTTACGCATTTCCTTCATGTACCGATTGCACCTGATGAAGTACTGGGTTGTAAAAATATGAAGCAATTCTCTGAAGCAGGGGCGACACTGACGTACTGGGAGCAAGACTGGAGTTGGTCATCAGAAACGCCAGATGGAAAATCGTATGCTTGTAAGCTGGTCGGTTACCAAACACCTTATTCAGCACTAAAACAAGGTGACTACACCTTGTGTGTAAAAGAGCATTTCCCTGATATTAATATTGTTGACTAATGGCGATAAACATTCGACAAATAATACGATAAAAAACAGGTTAAATAGCTAAATGTTAATTTTAAACGAACTCATTTTTACATTGAGTTCGTTTTTTTTAAAGGAAAATTGGCGCTTATATTCGCTCTTATAATGGCAGTAAGCAGCGATTTTTTACTTTCCAATGCTAGTTTTCAATAGGTTAAGTGTGACTCTTGTCACTCTTTTTTAAATAAATATAAGGTTAAAATGAAAACTTATTCGCATTAATTAATCTAATGCTAATTTGGTGTTTTTCTCGTTTTTAAATTAAGTCTGCCTGATTATAATTCCCCACATAGCAACAAGGTCGAAGCTTATAAAACATGACTTTGTGTGCTGTTTTAACTTTCTTAATACTTAATTTTCTGAGGAATTAACCATGTCTACAATCATGAATAAAATTATCAAACTATACGTACCTGTTTTCTCACCAATGTACAAAAGCAACAACATGGTGAAATAATTTGATAGGACTATTAGTAAATAACAATACTTAAAGGGCTTTGAAGATGAATTCAAAGCCCTTTTTATATTAATTATTTATTCAATGCGTTGGCGATGTCACGCCAGTCTGCAATTTTGAAGTTTTGATTTTGATCGTCATACGAGGCATCAACGTTATAGCCATCTTGAACAAGGAATAATCCTTTCGGGAAACGATCACTAATAGTGGCAGAAACAGCATGAATACCATCGGTTTCACTTGCACCATCTAAGCCATTATCATCATCGGCGGTGAGTGCAAAGCTGCCTTTGTATTGGTAGTTATTATCAAGATCGTAAACAGCATAAGTGTGGTTACCTTGGCTTGATACAATCAGTTCATTCACCGTACCATCGTTGTAAATTGTTAGCCCTTCTGCGTCTGCAACAATCTGTTTGCCATCTATTTCAATAATGAACTTTCCGTCAGTTGAACCTGCTTCATCTGCGGTAAATGCCCAAATCCCCGCATCTTCTTCACCGACATAGAGAGTATCGGAGGTCGGGTCAACGACACATCCTTCAGGTTGGCTACTTACTTGCAGTTTACGCACAAGTGCACCTTCAATGCCATTATCCGTAATATCTAAGCGCCATTGTTCAATGTTGCCACTCTTACCGTTAATGAACACATAGTTAGCGCCAGTAGATGATTGATAGGTACATAAACCGTACACTTCATTAAGCTCGGAGCGTAGTTGAGCCACTTCGTTGTGAGCATTATCACCAATAGCATTAAGCGCTACGATTGGTTCATTACCATCTGTAGCAGCTTGAATTTTGTATAGGGCAATAGTATTAAATTCACGGTTGCTGGCAGCCGCAAGAGAATAAGTTGCGCCACTTGGTGTCGTTACAGCTTGGATGATATCGACATTGTTTGGCTCTCCTTCATCAAGGTATTGCAGCTCTTTACCATCAAGATCGTAAGCGACCAGTCCACCTTGTTTATTGGTACCAATAATCAAGCTTTTGTTAGGTTCTGCTTCGTTTAACCAAAATGCAGGATCATCTGCCGCATCACCATCATCATCGACAGGTGCTGTTTCGCCAACGACTTTCACCAAAGCAATACCCGTTGCTGCAAGGTTAGCTGAACTAAGTGTTTCATTAATTGGAGATTGAGCAAAAGAAGGGGCACTATTTAAGGTGCTATAACTTAGTTTTTCATACACTGGCTTATCGGCTTCTGAGTTACCGACCCAAATCCCGTTATTGGCTACAGCAAGAGATTTAATCTCATCGACACCGTCTAGTTGGATGTTTGCTTTCAACGACCAGTCATCACGGTTATATAGCATCATACCTTTACCTTCATCACCCATAACGAGGTAGCCTTTACCGTCAGAAAGGTAGAGTAAATCTAATGCTTCAATTTCTTGCAAATTACCTAAAGGCGCAATGCTATCAACAATTTGACGAGAGTTTATATCTTCTGGATCGGCGCCGTATGCCCAAATACCTAAGTCTTGCTCTGCGATATACAGCGTAGACGTTTCATCATCCACAATACATGCGCTGAGTTCACCGCCTACTTCCAGTTCACGAACCGCGATAGGCAACGCATTATCGTCAGCTAAAACACTTTTGATTTCACCATCTTGGTATTTCAGCTTGTATTGCACCGCCACCCCATCATCAGTCACGCCCGTTAAGAGCAATGCACCGTTAGTGGTGTTTTTATGTAAACAGACACCTTCAGCGGCATAATCTGCTGTAAGCGTGCCAATATCATTAAGAACAACACCGTCTTTATTGCTCACGCTATAAAAACCGATGCTGTTATCTTCTGGTAAAGCAACGGCGAGTAAATCAATACTGTCACCGTTATCGGCTTTAATACCGTAGCGTATATCTGCGCCAGTGACTTCAATGTTTTCTAAGCGTTCAACTTCATCGCCTGCTGGGTTATAGACCGCCAACCCATCACCTTCTAAGGTGACAAAAAGTAAGCTCTTTGTTTCATCTTCACTATTTAGCCAGTAAGCCCCATCACCAATATCGTCATAACTTGTTTTTGCTGTTGTTGATGTAGCGAGTGATTCGGTTTCTACCACATCAGACTTTGGTATTTCTGTTTCAACATAAACGGTTTCAGTTTTATCGCTATTACATCCTGTTAGCAGTGATAAAGCGATGATTGAGCTTAATAATGAACGACGCATTTTTCCTCTCCATGTGTGTAAGTCAGGAGGGAAGCTAAGCCAGTACTATTACAAAAAAGTGACTGTTAATTTTCTTTATTGATTAATATCAATGCTTTAGGTGTATTTGTGTTAAGGCGTGAGCTGTTTGGACTAGAAGCAATATCAGGCTACTTCTCAATATTAATATCAATAGGCTGTCATATTTGTATGGGAGGATAGATCACTTGAGCTTTTCGGACTTTTCTCATTACAACAATTAAAATAGATATTGATTACTATGCATACCTTCACAATAAGATCCTTTTTTACCCGTTTTAATTATCAGTTATTTGATGTGCTTTATGGTATACGTGCGCACTATCGGTGGCTTGTTTTATTAGTTTTAGCGTTACTGAGTCTGATTGTGTTTAATATTACAAACGGCACGATTAAGAGCCATGAGCAAGTTAATTGGTTAGATGTTGTAGGGGAGGGCTCGTCGGCAATCATGGTATTCGTGTGGCTGGTGGTGATTCTATCCACTCGATCACCAGGGAAAATTACCAACTATTTTGCGATGGGGTTTACCTGTATTTTTTTAGCGTTAACCCAAGACGTTATTGATGAGTTTATTCGTTTAAAAAATTACACCATGATTGGAAATACCATGGAGTACATGATCCTTGGGCTTGCTATCGTAACTTATGCATTTTGCTTGTGGCGTAAAGAGCTTACGGTGGTAAAAAATTATTTGATGCAACGTCAACAGTTAAATGCGCGAACGCCGCTCCATCCTGAAAATTATCGCCTCCCAGAGCTGAGTTATTTACACAGAGCACTGACAGCGCAATACACAGAGTCTACCAAACAAAATGATAGTTATTTGATAGCGATTAACTTACAAAACAGTTATCAACTTTTACCTCAACTTTCACCTCAAGAAGCAGAAAGACTAAGAGTCTCGATCTCTGAATTGTTGTTAATTGCATCTCGCCATAATGATTTAGTGTGCCAAGTTGCAGGGCATCACTACCTTATTTTACTGGACGGCTTAAATAAGAAAGATGCAGTAATATATACCCGCTATGTTGAGCAGTTACTCAGCACTTACCAATTTTATTTAGATTCTAATATTAATATTGAGATGCAATGGCAAATAGCTATTGTTGAAGTAAAACAGTCCACTTACTCATTACAGTCATTATATAAACAGATAGATGAAGCGATAAACCTTTCAACTAAACCTCAAGTTTATAAAGGTAGCGCATGAAAGGGCATCATGCAGTGATGGCACCATGGTTGGAATGCCACGATAAAACAATTCCTGCAAGGCAACACATTGCGTTATTACTGGATTTACTCAGTAGCCGTGGTGTTAACATGCACTACGTATTACGGCATACAGGGATTTTTTATGATGATTTAATTGCGCGGGATTTACAGGTAAGCCCCGTACAATTCTCTCGTTTAATTAGTAATGTAGCGAAGTTAGAGCAGTTTCCTGAATTGAGCTTTCTGCTTGGTCAGCAATTGATCCCGAGTGTATTTCCTACTACTAGCCATATATTGATCCATGCCCCGACTGTAAACACCTTGATGAATAATATAGCGCTTTACTCTGAGAGCTATTTCCCTTTATCTAAACTCACCACACAATTTGATGATTCGGGCGTTTATGTTTTCGTCGAAGATCCTTATGGGATTGAGGCTTCATTGAGCTCCCGAGATCGTATTACTTATTTTCGTTGGCTAACAGAGTATGTATTTACTTCGGTTATATCCCTAGTTAATTGGCGAGCTGATACCAAATTATCTTGGTCTGTTATGGTGGATTGGTTATGCCCACAATGGCAAGAGCATTATCATATGTATTGGGGAAAGGTAAATTTTAATCAACCGATGATTGCCCTGCATTTACCCAAGCAGTATCTAGATGTAACTTTGAAAGATAGCTCTTCAACGTTGTATAAAGTGGCACGAAAGATCACACCTATCCCAAGTTGTGGTTTATTAAGTCATATTCGAAATGTGTTTCGTCAAAACCTTGTTCAAGTGCCTTCGTTAAATGAGCTATCTGAAATGATGTTAATGAGTCCTGCGACTCTAAAACGTCGATTAAAAGCACATAATCATACTTACCGTTCATTATTGGGCGAGGTTAACCAGCAGCATGCGTTATATTTACAACAGATAAAGCAATGGGATGATCACCAGATCGCTCAAGAAATGCAATTTTTTGATGTAAGCAATTATCGCCGTGCAATTCGGCGTTGGAAGACAAGTTAAACAATCAATTTATATATAATGCTTAATAATATAGATGACGGTGTATGACTTTCACGACCAAGTAAATATAAGCATTTATCAATAATCACCAATATTGGTAATTAAGATTTCATTAGCAATTGAAATAATCATTTTAAAAAGTGAGTTTGTTTTTTATAAATTAAATATCTTTTTGATATCCAATTAAAAAATAAAACAGAGAAAAGTTAGCTCTTATTTAATGCTCTTATATTTAATGATAATAAATCGTCACTAATTAATTAATACTGCTTCTCTTAGATATATTCGAACTATTAAAAATAAAGAAATGTTATAACATAACAATCCTGAGTGATTCACTCAGGATTAATAATGTCATGATTAGGAATAGATCGATGAAAAAGAAGTCTTCATTTGTAGCATTGATGACAACGCTGTGCGTCTTGTTTTCAGTATCAAAAGCAATGGCTGCAGAAGCGCCAATTGATGTAACGGTAAGTATTGCCCCACAAAAGTATTTTGTTAAAGAAATTGGCGGTAATAACGTTGATGTCAATGTAATGGTACCAGCAGGAGCTGAGCCAGATGATTACGAGCCAACACCAAACCAAGTTGTATTACTTAACAAGAGTAAGCTTTACTTTTCTATCGGTGTGCCATTTGAAAAAAGCTGGTTAAACAAATTTAAAAGCTCAGCAAAAGATCTAACGATTGTTGATACCCAGCAAGGTATTGAGCGTATGCCAATGGCTTATAATGACGATGGTGAGCGTATTCCTGCAACATCAGGCATTAAAGACCCACACATTTGGTTATCACCAGCACTTGTGCGCATTCAAGCAATGAACATTCGTGATGCATTAATTAAGGTTGATCCTCAGCATCAGCAAGAATATCGCGAAAATTACCTGAAGTTCTCTAAAAAGATCAATCAAATTGATGATGCTCTCATTGCTATTACGGCGAAGATCCCAGCAGCACACAATCAATTCATGACTTATCATCCAGCGTGGGGTTACTTCGCGACAGATTACGGCTTACGTCAGCTTCCTATCCAAGATGAAGGTAAAGAAGCCAGTGCTCAACGTCTAAAATCACTGATTGATACAGCAAAGAAACAGCACATTAAAGTTATCTTTATTGAGCCGCAATTCTCGAAAGAACAAGCAAAAGTTATTGCTAATGCAATTGGCGGCAAAGTGGTAGCAATTAACCCACTTGCAGAAGATTGGGGTAATAACTTGCTAACTGTTGCGAACGCGTTTGAATCTAACGTGAATCACTAAGAGTTAATAAATGAAAAAGATTGTAGATGTACAGAATGTCAGTTTTGCTTATAAGAACCATCAAGCATTAATTGACATAAACTTCGAGCTTTACGAAGGTCAACGTTGTGCATTACTTGGACCCAATGGCGGTGGTAAAACGACATTAGTCAAACTACTACTGGGTATATTATCGGGTTATCAGGGCAATCTAGCACTGTTTGGCGACCATCCCGGTCGCCATCCAGCGCTTATTGGGTATGTTCCTCAACAATATAAATTGAATCCAATATTACCTGTCACCGTAAAAGATGTTGTATTAATGGGGGCAAATGCTGCGCAGCTAAAAGATAAGAAATTGCTGTCAGCCTTATTAACCCAAGCATTACAACAAATGCATATCGAGCATATAGAAAATACGCTGTTTAAAGATCTTTCAGGCGGACAGCGTCAACGTGTGTTAGTAGCTAGAGCGTTAATTGCTCAACCTAAGCTATTAATACTTGATGAGCCAACCAGTAATGTTGATCCAAGCATGACGGCACAATTTTTTGCCTTGCTATCAGCGCTGCCCAAAGATGTTGCGGTATTGGTGGTAAGTCATGACATGAGTATTTTAGAGTATCAGATTGATGTGATTTTAGGGCTAAACCAAACCATGAAAGTGCAGCAGAGTAAGGCATTAACGTCTGATATGTTGCAACACTTATACGGCGTGAACAGCCATTTTATTAAAGATCTTGTTCAGTCAACCACATCCAATAACGAACCAAGTCCTGCTTTAGTATGATTGAGCTCTTACAATATAACTTTATTCAACATGCATTAATTGCAGCAGTGCTTGTTAGCATTGTTGCAAGCATTATTGGCGTATTAGTCGTAACCAATCGATTAGTCTTTCTCTCTGGTGGTATTGTTCACACGGCATACGGTGGTGTGGGGTTAGCTTTCTATGCAGGTACAGCGGTAATGCCAACAACCTTGGTATTTACTTCTATTAATGCTTTGTTATTAGGGGCGCTAAGTCAGCGTAAACTAGAGCAGTTAGATATTTTTATCGGTCTGATTTGGTCGTTAGGCATGGCAATCGGCATCATCTTAATGGCGTTAACACCGGGATATGGCGCAGACTTAAGCAGTTACCTGTTTGGTAGTATTCTCACCGTTCCAGTATCGACGCTATACCTAATGGGGGGCAGTGTTCTGATCATTGGTGCTTACACGATTTATAACTATCGTTCGCTAGTCTTGATGTCTTTTGATGCTGATTTTGCGCAGAGTAAAGGCGTAAAAGTAAAACGCATGTACTTATCATTATTAGTGCTGGTGGCAATTGCTAGCGTGATCTTAGTGAAAGTGGTGGGTATTGTATTGGTGATGGCGCTGCTAACTATGCCTGCGTATATGGCGGCTCAATATACAAAATCCATGTTATCCATGATGTGCCACAGTATTTTATGGTGTCTTGGCTTTACGTTAACGGGGTTGATTTTCTCTTACCAGATGAATCTACCGTCAGGGGCAACCATTGTTGTTACCGCGTCTATTTGTTTAGCGTTGCAACTGGGGCTTAGAGAAACCCTGAAATTCTTCAAAAAAGGCGCAGTTCAAGCTGCTTAATGGTACAGTAAGTAGAAGCACTCCTTCTGCTTGCTGCCTCTTCTATTTAGTGACTACTCTCTTCCTGTTATTCCCACGTGACCAACACTTTTTACATCCGTTGATAGGCAGGTTTTCTGCTTTATTTCACTGAAAATGCTACAAAATGTAACGACTAAGTATTTGTAATCAGTATTCAGCTGTTATTTTTAATTTCTTTTGGTTATTAGTCATCTGCTGATTTGATCTTCTTCGCGTCAAAAAAGTATCGTTGGTTATCAAAAAACAATATTTTTCTGAAAGCAGGTCTAAATTTTGAACGCTGTTCTATATTGGTGTCGCCAAAAAAATAACGAGTGAATGCCATAAATTTGAATAGGGAGGAATACTAGCTTCAGGGGAAGATAATAACTTTCTGTTACATCTCGAAAAGTTGAAATTATACAAGCTCCGTTATGCTCCACGCATCTTAGGCACTCTGATTAAAGATACACGCCTATCCAATGTCGATTTATGAGTAATAAAATGAAAAAAACATCTCTATTTGCATTGAGTGCAGTGGCACTGTCTTGCGCAATTAGCTTTACCGCTCACGCTGGCGATGAAATGGTTAACCCAGAAGGTGGCGTTGTTGTAGGTTACTGGCATAACTGGGCTGATGGACAAGGTTATAAAATGGGTAACGCACCAGCAATGACACTAAAAGACATTAACCCAATGTATAACGTGGTTGATGTGTCTTTCATGAAAGTTTATGACGTTGCTGCAGGGCGTATTCCTACTTTCCATTTAGATCCTGCTACAGGTCTAACAGAGCAACAATTCATCGAGCAAATCAAACAGCTTAACGATCAAGGTCGTGCAGTGCTGCTTGCGCTAGGTGGTGCAGACGCGCACGTTGAAATGAAAAAAGGCGACGAGCAAGCTTTTGCTGATGAAATCATTCGTCTAACGGATCTATACGGTTTCGATGGTCTAGATATCGACCTAGAACAAGCAGCGATTGATGCAGCTGATAACCAAACGGTTATTCCAGCAGCCCTACGCATGGTTAAAGATCACTACCGTGCCCAAGGTAAAAACTTCCTAATTACCATGGCACCAGAATTCCCATACCTAACGGCATCTGGTAAATACATTCCTTACATCACAGGTCTTGAAGGTTACTACGACTGGATCAACAACCAAGGTGGTGACGGCGTTTACGTTGAGGGCATTGGCTGGATTGCACAAAGTAAAGATGAGCTAAAAGAAGAGTTTATCTACTACATGTCTGATTCATTGATCAACGGTACCCGTGGCTTCACTAAGATCCCACACGACAAGCTAGTATTTGGTATTCCAACCAACATCGATGCGGCAGCAACAGGTTACGTGCAAGATCCACAAGACTTGTTTGATGCATTCAAACGCCTTGAAGCGCAATCTCAGCCACTACGTGGTGTGATGACATGGTCTATCAACTGGGATATCGGTACAAACGCTGCAGGTCAAGCGTACAACAGCAGCTTCATTAACACTTACGGCCCGTTCATTCACAGCCAAGTGCCACCTGTTGTTCAACCGGGTAAACCTGTGATCACTGGCTTAACCGATGCCCGTGTTCAACACCGTTCTAACTTTGATCCAATGGCTGGCGTAACAGCAACCGATAAAGAAGACGGCACACTAACATCGGCAATTAACGTGTCAGGCTCTGTAGATACACAACGTGTAGGCGAGTACGTACTAACTTACTCTGTATCAGATTCAGACAACAATGAAACTGTATCACCACGTAAAGTAACCGTATTCAGCGCATTACCAACTTTATCTGGTGTAGCAAATGCAGTAGTGAAAATGGGTGAAAGCTTCGATCCAATGGCTGGCGTATCAGCATCGGATGCAGAAGATGGTGATCTAACAGCAAACATTACAGTATCTGGCACAGTAAACACAGCAGTTGCTGGTCAATACGAGCTTGTTTACTCAATCACAGACAGCGCAAACCAAACAGTAACAGTGAAGCGTACTGTGGTGGTTAATGATGGCTCTATCGTGTGTACTAACCCGTGGAAAGCCGATGCAACTTATGTTGAAGGTGATGTAGTAAGCCATAACGGTAAGAACTGGCAAGCTGGCTGGTGGACACAAGGTGACGAACCAGGCACAACAGGTGAGTGGGGCGTTTGGCGTGAAGCGGGCGACAGCGACTGTGGCGGCGTTGTACCACCACAACCAGAAGCGGATTTCACAGCATCTCTAGCTGGCGTAAACAGCACGTATAAGATCACTAACGGTACAGCTACACTGAATCTGAATTACACAGCGAACAAAGCAAGCTCTGTACAGATTGATGTGATTGACGCAATGGGCTACCCAGTAAACGGCGGTAACTTCACTGCTGACTTTACAGGTAACAGCGCAATTAAACTGGTACTTGATAACGTAGCGGAAGGTAAACACTCACTACGTATGATTGCAGAATCAAAAGGTGAGCAAGTGGAATCTCGTCACCACTTCACACTAGAAGAGCAAGGTACGGTTGAGCCGCCAGTAACCGATGTTCCAGCTTATGAAGCGGGTAAAGCGTACCAAGCGGGCGATCAAGTATTAGGCACAGACGGTAACGTATACCAATGTAAACCATGGCCTTACACTGGCTGGTGTGCAAGTGCTTCATACGCACCAGGTTCAAGCCAATACTGGGCTGATGCATGGGATAAGCTATAAAGCACCATTAGCTAAATAAAAGAAAGCCAGCATGTTAAGTGCTGGCTTTTTTTTATTTGAAAGAGCTGTTTAAATAAAGGCGTATTTTAGGAATTAGCAATTATCGAATTAGGATTTAACAAATATCATTGTGCAATATGATCAGTATAAACACTGGTATCTGAAAGTGAGAATAAATGACTAACAATATTATTTACAGTAACCAGCTTTTTATTCCCTAAGTTCATTTTCTTTACATTTATCTTCATTAAATAATTTTCCTATATAATCAATATTTTGAGTGATTTTCATTGTACTTATATTAAACTCCATGGATTCTTTTTCGTTATTACACTCATTATTGAAAGAGCTCCTCCTAGCGTCAGATAAAAATTCACTTTTACCTGTTCCTTTTGGATCTATCGCTAATACATCGAAACGATCTGTAACGTATTGAGGAGTTCTATTTTCATAGATCATATTGGTAGCCGCTTCGACAGCTTCAGCGCCTGGACTACCGAAGTTGACGACTAAAAAGCCTATTCTACTTTTCTTATCTTTAGCTCTGTGGATCATAGCATTGAGTTTTATTTTCTCTGATGAAATATCGTCATAATCATTTGGAACATAAAAAGTGACTTCCTCAAAATCTTTATCTTTTTGAGTGGTTGCACAACCTGAGACTATGAATAATAAAAATAATACGCTCTTTTTCATTAGTTATATTTACCCTTGTCTACCTCACATATAACGCTACTAAAGAGTGGTATAAAAATTTTAACTTTCAAATTTAAATTATGATGTTTTTAATTATTGTAGTTTTTTATAAAAATGGAATATTTTTAATTTAATCCGATTTTATTACGTGTTCCATCTATTAAAGCTCATGTTTCAACAGCAGGATAATACAGAAAAGAGTAAAGTGAAATATTGTAAGTTTATTAAAATATTTCATCGGGTAAATAATTAGATAAAAACAAAAGCCAGCATATAATGTACTGGCTTTTAAATTAAAAAGAGTTTTAAGTAAAAGATTGATTTATGTATTTTCAATTATATAATTAGGATTTAACAAATATTTTTCTGTAATATAATCAACATAATCATCGGCATATGAAAATGAGAATCCATGACTAACAATATTATTTACGGTAATCAATTTTTTATTCCCTAAGTACATTTTGTCTACTTTTATAGCCTCTTCGTAAGGGGTTACACTATCTAATTTTCCACCGATTATTAATATAGGGACTCTGTTGTTAACTTTTGATATATAAGGTAGGGGATCTCTCTTTGCTTTCCATCCCAAACACATATTGTAATAAGCGTTATAAGCTAATGAACCAAACAAGGAAGATTTTCGCTCAAATAAAGATAGCGAATTCTCTATCTCTGAATCTAATAGAGGTTTATTTTCATCGGAACAATTTATAGTTCCTATAGATGCACGTGCAATTGCTGCTGCAAGAGATGAATCACTAGAATCGTTTGAATCACTAGATTCAATTTCTTGTATTTTTACAATGTAATCATAAAATATTTCTGTTTTCAAAAAAGATATCAAGGAAGGTTTTATATTACTCCAGTCATCATCGTTCGTTGATATAATAGTTGCAAGTAATTTGTCAAAATTATCTTGATCGATTTTATAGCCATCTTTTGTTGTATAAATCTCATGTTCTTTTATTTTGTTATTAATATTTTTGATTAACTCTATTTCTGATTTTGATAACCTGTGATACATGATTCTTTCATAGGAAAATGGCATTGTCATAGACTCCTCTATAGCATTTCCATGCTCTATTGATGTTGGTGAGTCTAATACTACCCCTCTAATATTTTGGGGATATAAAAAGGAATATAATTGTCCTATTTTTGTACCGTAGGAATATCCTAAGAAGGTTATTTTCTCTTCATTTAATGATTTTCTTATATAATCAATATCTTGAGTAAATTTCATTGTGCTTATATTAAAACCCACGGACTCTTTTTCGCTATCACATTCACTATTGAAAGAGCACCTTGTAAGGTCAGATATAAATTCACTTTTTCCTGTTCCTCTCGGATCTATCGCTAATATATCGAAACGATCTATAATGGATTGTGGAAAACTTTTTTCAGAGATCATTTTGGAAGCCGATTCGACAGCTTCACCGCCAGGCCCACCGAAGTTAAGAACTAACAAACCTATTCTATTTTTCTTATCTTTAGCTCTGTGGATCATCGCATTGAGTTTTATTTTCCCTGATGACATATTGTTATAATCTTTTGGAACATAAAAAATCATTTCCTCAAAGTCTTTGTCTTTTGGCGTGGCTGCACAATAGGTTAAGATTAATAATAAAAATACTACGATTTTATCCATTATTATGTTTACCTTCACATGAAACACCTTCATATCATGGTATGAAAATTAGTAATTACAAATTTAATTTTACTAATTTTTATTATTTATCATGAGAATAAGATAACTATAATAAACGTGCATTTTATATGATTCTTTATCGATGCATTTGTAGATTTAAGAAGATGAGTAGCGATAAAGAATATTTCAATCGTTTGAATAATAAAATAGTAGTTTGATTTGCTTTGATACAAATAATTATATTTAATTTTTATACATCATATAGTTAACATGTTTTTATCGTGATTTTATATTTACTAATAGGGAGTAATGAGATCTCTATCAATTTTTTAAAGGTATAATACTTTCGTATAATAGTTCTTTTGGCAATCATAATGTTAACTTTTAGCTGCAAATGGCGCTCTTGATTGAGCTTATTTGTGAATTATAAAAATTAGATAATTAAGGACTAAAAAATGAAAGATAAATTACAAGCAGCCATGTCAGTGAAGCTAAAAGGTTTAAAAACTGAAGAGCAATCACCACGATTAGTGCGCTCTAATGCTGATTTTGAGTCAAACTCAGATGTAGAAAGCAAAAAGAAATAACGGATTAAGATATTAAAAAAACTCATCTTTTGATGAGTGTTTTTCAAACATTAGGCACATAAAGATGAATAATATGCAATGCTTGAAAGCTTCAATGTTAATCCATCGGATGAATATAGAGAATGCATTGAGAAATATTTAACGGCGGATCTTTCTTTTACTTCTGAATTAATGGAAGGGCTAGCGAAGACAATCTTTAGAAGTAAAAAGATGATGGCTTATTGCCTGCTTCATAACTCAATTGATGAGGCAAAAGGTGCAGCAAGGCTTCGTTTAATGGCAAATCGTTATGCAGATGACGAATTGAAACAAAAAATGCTAAGGCATTATAACGATGAAATGAATCACTCCAAAATGTTTGCCAGCCTTATCCCTTTGACAGGTTATGAAGCTGAGGTTGATAACAATGGCGTCGAAGAAGAATTAACAAAAATATTAGACTTTGATGATGATATTAAAACGTTTATTTTTAGAGTTCATTCCATCGAAGTGCGTTCTTGGCGACTGTTATTACTCCATCTTAAAATCATCGAAGAAAGTAATAAACAATATATGAAAGACATGCAGCCAACCATACAAAATATCCTTGAAGATGAAATGAGGCATGTTTCTTATACCGCGCAATATGTTAGCCAATGGCTACATCAAGATCCTTATTTATCTCAATCCTTTATAAACTGTATTACTCATACGAACAGAGAAACATGGGAAGATTTATCGGCCATGTCTAATTTCATGCGTGATAACGTTTTTCAATTAATGCAAGAAGCCGAGGTATAAAATGAACGCTTGGAGGCACCATTTATTTTCACGCTCACCAATATCTATGCTCATCATTATTGGTATTGCATCGGTGATTGCCAATACTGGATGGCGAGTGGTGATGAACAACTTTGCTGTTGATACGGTGGGTATGACGGGGGCAAATATTGGTGTCCTTCAAAGTATCCGAGAAATTCCCGGTTTACTGTCATTTACTGTCATGTTCTTACTAATGTTAATGTCAGAGCAGCGAGTCGCCATTCTTTCACTTTGTTTACTGGGGATCGGGGTGGCGATAACGGGCTATTTACCCTCGATTTATGGTTTTTATTTCACGACGGTTCTAATGTCTATCGGCTTTCATTATTTAGAGGCAGTCAATCGCTCCCTTTCAACTCAAGTCTTAGAAACGGAAAGCTTCGGACAATCAATGGGAATGATACGGGAAGCTTCTTCATTCATTGGCCTAGCCACCTTTATTGCCATTATTCTTGCGATACAGTTTTTTGACGCATCAGCCAAAACCATCTTCTTTTTCTGTGGGCTAACTTGTGCAGCCTTAGCGGTATATTTACTTTCTTTTGCCCATTTTAAAGAACATAAAGTCGAGCAGAAAAATAACATCATTTTAAGAAAAGAGTATTCGGTCTATTACCTGCTAACGTTTCTTGGTGGGGCAAGAAGACAGATCTTTGTTGCCTTTGCTGGTTTATTAATGGTGCAAAAGTTTCATTATTCCATCACAATGATGGCAGTGCTATTTATGATCTCAAGTTTGGCGACAACCCTTACCGTTGCATCTATAGGGAGGTTTATTGATCGAATCGGAGAGAAAAGAGCATTGATGATTGAGTATGTGGCATTAGCAGTGGTTTTTACATCGTATGCTTTTGTTGAGAATCATTATCTCGCAGGTGGGTTATACATTCTCGATAGTATTTTATTTAGCTTCACCATTGCACTTGCAACATACTTTAAGAAAACCATTCGCAGTGATGAAATCGCCTCATCTTCCAGTGTCTCATTTACGATTAACCATATTGCAGCGGTGTTTTTACCTTTCTTATTAGGTTTATTGTGGGTATCAAATTACCAAATCGTATTTTTCTGTGGTGCTATTATTTCCTGCATGAGCTTAATGGTGGCATTCACCATTAAATCTGAGCCATTAAATAGTCAAACAATAAAACAGGTTTGAAGGGCGTTTAGCTAAGTATTAATGAACCAAAGCCAGCGTGTGCTGGCTTTGGAGATGTTATTTAGCAATAAGTCTATTTATGCGAGCTGGAAGTACTTAACTCATTATTGAACAGGAACGAGCTTAAAGTTTGCTCTATTCAATCTGGAGGTATTAGGAAAAGTTACAATGTCATGTCCAACTTTATAATATTCCGGATATGCTCCTGCTGTATAGTTAATCCTTTTAAAGAACGTATTTCTTTTCTAATTCACAGAGGATATACAAACTTTATGGACTTTTATGAGTTATAACACATTAGCCCCTACTCTATATTGGAAGCAATTTTGTTATGCAGATAACATGCGGTAAATAAACCCCACATACCAATAATACCAACGTTTTGTCATAGTACTTTTTTAACGGAGGCACTATGAATCAAGCACAAAAACGCGACCACTGGATATACATCATAGATCGACAGAAGCAAAGTCAACTATCTATCAAGCAGTAACTATAAAACCTTCTTTTACTGGTCTAAACGTTTGTGTTCCCCTAATGCCGTCCATGCCTGTATCCATCGAATTTGATGGATCCACATCATTCAACTACTGAAGCAGTTGTACTGTTCTTTACCAACGGTTTTTGGCTTTATTATCACAGTTTGGAGAAAGGGATCTTCAGGTGGCATCGCCCCGAACTTTAGGAAGTATCATTATTAGCAAACACAACTTCACTGGTTACTCTCAGGGTTAGCACTCGAGAACGACAAAGAGCATACACCTTTAAATGGCAGTAGTGTGACGCATGATGTTAGTGAATCTATGACGCTAATTACGGAGTATTCACAATCAACACGAGAAAAAACATTTGAAATAAAAGAAATATCAGCAGAATTTAAAACACAGTCTGAACTTATGGATACAGTGATAAAACAGTAATCTCCTTCAGGTAAGATAGCTCGAATCTATTTGTAACTACCGTATCTACACATATACCTTATTTATAAATTGAAATTTAATATAAATTATTAAAAATTCACATTTTTAACTTTTTTACCATTGGTTTAATTAACAAAAAAAACTGAAATTAAAGTTTAAAATATTGTTTTTAAACGTTTTTAATTGTGAAAGATGTTAAGTTTAGATTTTTTGTTAACATTATAGCTGTAGATATATTCTTAACTTTTCCAATTTCTAATAAAGTAATTTACGAAATGAATCATCAATTGATTCATTAGGTTTATAACTTAAAAAGGGAATATGTTTATGCTACCTATAGTAGATAATGTTCGTCATGAACTTGGTGTTAAAAAATTAGAGCAAATGGGTACTAATGCGAAAAATTGTATAATGAAAGATCTTGTCAATATTTCTCCAGATATGGCTCGCTACGCTGTAGAGTCAACATGCGGTGATATTTACTCTCGCCCTGGATTAACTCATAAAAATAGAGAAATGATAGCAATAGCAGCTCTAACAACTTTAGGCTTCGCTTTACCTCAACTTAAAATTCATATTGAAGCGGCACTTGAAAGTGGCTGTACACGTAATGAAATCGAAGAAATTATAATCCAAATGTCTGTGTACATTGGATGGCAAGCGGCATTTAATGCGATGGGAGCTGCTAATGAAGTTTTTGAAAATTATTTTTCTTGATGGAAGAAATTAATAAGAGCTATAAAAATGGATATCATAACAAAACAGAGCACAAAGCCGCTACACAACTTAGAACAAGATTTAGTAATTGAAGCACAAGGAATTACAGCTGAAGATCTTTATTTGTTAGCAACGAAAAAAATTGCAGCAATAAAAATAGTAAATTACTACCCTATAGATCTCTGCAATCAAATAATAACTAAAATTATGAGTGAAAATGAACCAGGACACTTTGAAAAAGCAAAACATGTTCAAAGAATTGGTATGCCTCATTTTGATATTGTTGATGCTCACTCCTTCAATAAATACCATGAAACAGCATTACAAAATATAAGAAAACTACGCAATATACACGCCCCTTACCTGTCACCAATAGATAAATTTCGCCTTGAACTGGACGAATCATAGGCAGCAGGAGCAAATATCGAAAGCCTGTACGGAAAAAAATGTTTTGTTGGTTTATGCCGCATTATAAATGGTATTTCAGGTTCAGTATTAGAGCCACATATAGACAAGTTAAGCAGAGACTCTAATGATTCATATGCGGCACATAGCCTTGAAAGCCAATTAGCTGCAAATATTTATATAGCAACACCTGATGTAGGTGGAGAGGTGGAGATTTGGCTAAAAGAACCAGAAATTGAAGTCTATGAAAAAGAATTAGAAAAAACTCAGAGTTATCATGTAAACAGAGACATACTAGGTCAACCTGATGCCGTAATCTCCCCAAAAGTAGGTGACTTACTTATTTTTAATTCACGATGTTTTCATGCTGTAAGAGAAAGCTCTGGCGGTATTCGCAGTAGTATCGCTGCTTTTGTTGGTTACCGTGGCATAAACCATTCCTTAAGTTTATGGAGTTGATAGTCTAATGAGTACTGGAAAAATAGAACAAATTTCTGTTGTTGGTGCAGGCATACTGGGGCACAGTATAGCCCAAAGATTCGCATCAGAAGGATTTAATGTTAATTTATATGACTCTTCAAAAGTAAATTTACTAAAAGCAAAAAATAATATTTTTAATAACTTAATAAGCTTATCTAAATCTAATTTACTAAAATCAACACCAACATCAATTTTTAAAAAAATTAATTTTTTTGAAGGGCTCAGTAGAGCAGTTGCAGATTCAAACCTTGTAATAGAAGCGGTTACTGAAGATTTAGAATTAAAAAAGATAGTATTACAACAAATTGAAAGTGCTGTTTGCGATGAATGTATTATTGCTAGTAATAGTTCATCTATAATTCCAAGTGAATATAACTCAGAGTTAAAAATAAAATCTAGAGTATTAGGTACACATTTTTTTAACCCACCACATCTATTGCCATTAGTCGAGCTAATTTATAGTCATTGTACAAGTAACTATGTAAAGTCAGAAATGGAATCATTATTTACAAATATGGGAATGCATCCTATCGTAGTATATAAAGAAAGTCCTGGATTTATTGGAAATCGACTACAATTTGCATTATTAAAAGAAGCAATTTCAATAGTACAAGAAGGTATATCAACGCCTCAAGATATTGATATTGTGGTGAAATATGGATTTGGTCGTCGTTTATCAATTATGGGGCCTTTCGAAGTTTTCGATTATGGCGGTTGGGACACTATAGAGGCAGTATATCCTAATATAATAGGAGATCCTGTTCCTCAAGAAATACTCGAAAAAGTATCCCAAGGAAAACTTGGTGTTAAAACGGGTGAAGGGTTCTATAAATGGGATCCGATAAATCTTAATAAGAAGCAAAAACTCATTAATGATGTATATACCTACCTTGAAAAAAAGGTAAGTAAACAATGATCATAAATAATGAAAAAAATGATAGTTCAGAAAACTTTTTTAATACAACATTACTTATATCTAATAAATCATTATTCCCTGCTGTTAAATACCTTAAAAAAAGGTTTAACATTTTGTATAACGATGAAATAGAAAAAAACAACGTATTACCAAGTGTCACTGGACTATTAAGTAGTGGATATGACCTAGTAGATAAATCATTCTTAGACAGATTACCAAACCTTAAAGTAATTTCTCATTTCGCTAGTGGATTAGATTCGATAGATGTAGATGAAGTTAAAAAAAGAAATATTGTAGTATTAAACACACCAAATGCAGTGGTTAACGATACAGCAGATCTTGCAATGGCATTCATTCTCAATTTATCTCGACGTTTTTTTATAAATCATCGATTTGTTGAAAATGGTTTATGGAGGAAGCATGTATATCCGCTAAGCCATAGTGTAACTAATAAGTGTGTTGGAATTGTTGGTTTGGGTAAGATTGGTAAGGCAATAGCCAAAAGATGTTCAGCATTCAATATGAATATTCATTATTGGGGACGAACAAACCAGAAAATTAGTAATTATACCTTTCATAATAACCTATCTGAAATGAGTAAAAAAGTTGATTTTTTAGTCATTAGCTGTGCTGGAAATGAGCAAACAAAGGGAATTATAGATGAAAATATTTTAGCTAATTTACAGTCAACAGCTTACGTTATTAATGTAGCTAGAGGTTTTATTATTAAACAAGATGCTCTAATAATAAGTTTACAAAACAATCAAATAGCAGGAGCTGGCTTAGACGTTTTCGAAGATGAACCAAATGTTCCTCATGTATTTTTTCAGATGAAAAATGTTCTCCTGCAGCCACATGCAGGATCTGCAACGGAAGAAACACGTAATATTATGTTTCACCAAGTCTCAAAACATTTAATTAATTTTTACAGTACACATTGATTATAAAAAGGTATTAGGATGGATATTTCAAATAAAGTTATCTTAATCACTGGAGGAAATGGTGGCATTGGTTGGGCTTTAGCTAAGTCACTATGTACCAAAGGAGCTAAAAAAATATATGTTACGTATTTAAATGATGGTGATATAAATATAGATTCGATAATAGGAGCAACAGTTATAGAACCATTAAAACTAGACGTCACAAAAAAAGAACAAGTTAAAAATATTGCACTAAAATGTGCAGATGCAGATATAGTAATAAATAATGCTGGTGTAGAATACGCAACGTCATTTACTGATGCTAATACACTAGAAGCCGCAGAGCTTGAAATGAAAGTAAATTACCATGGTACACACTATGTTTCGTATTACTTTTTACCCTATTTAAGACAAAAGCCTAAAGCGTTATTAATTAATATACTTTCGATTGGTGGATTCGTTTTAGTCAATAAATTAGGAACCTATTGTGCTTCTAAAGCTGCAACACACTTTTTAACTAAAGGACTTCGACAAGATTGTAAAAACTCGAATGTAACAGTTATGGGTGTTTACCCTGGTTATGTCGATACTGATATGACAACAAATTTGAATGTAGAAAAAGTAACACCTGACTCTATTGCAGAATCAATTATACTTGGCATTGAAAATGATTCAGAAATTGTTTTCCCTGATATTATGTCTAATAATTTAAAAGATACTGTTTTCTGGGACAATGCTATTTTCGAAACATTAACAAGTTAATATTTTAGTGAGTACATAGTATTTATATAAATATGTACTCACTTTAAATGTTTTTAATGCTTTGATTAAATGATATTAAATTTTATATATCTAAAAATTGCGGTTATATTTTCGCATTGATAGTAGACTTATCAGTTGACTTTCATACTTCTTTCCAATTGATATTGTATGTATAGTTCCTTTTATATCGAGCAACAATTGATGATTACTTTTATCTGTTGATAAAGAAATATCACCGAAGCTGAAAAGATGCTGTTTAACCACCATGCAAGAGCGATTGACTCGAATAAACTCTAGTTCAAAAGAGTTCTCTAACTCAGCTAAAGAACATCGAAGACGATCATTTTTCCCATCAATAAAATGAATGATAGTATAAGGATGATAATAAGAGGCTATTATTAACTTATCATTCGTTGGAAAAGAGCGTTTATTTTTTAAAACTATATTTTTAACATTGTTTATCTTTTGTATCATTATTTTATTTTGATTTTCAAGATCTTTTATTATAACCTCATTTGTTTTTTTATTGATTAAAAATAATGTTGAAGTTAATAATAACAAAATTTCTAAAAAAAATAAAAAATCAGCAAAGGATGAATTTAAATAAAATTTCGATAGTATGTTTTTTTCATTAGCAGAAATATACCACATTAAAATACCAAAATTTTTATCATTAAAAGTAATATTACTTGATCCTGATGCATTTTTAACAATAAAATTATTTCCAATATATCTAATTGAATTATATTCTGCACACGAAATTATCGAATTATCCTGTTTTTTAGAAAAACTATTAACATTAAGAGATAAGCATATGAATAGATTTGGATATATTTCGTTATAATATTTAACAATACTATCTAAACTTTCTTTTAAATCTTCAATATTATCAGTGTAAATATTATCCTGGAATTCATGTGATACGATGAGTTTAGAAATCAGGTTATTTAAATTATTTTTTTCCTCGATGAAGTTAAATTTCTTATTTTTAGAAAGGAAATAAATTGATGAATTAATTAAAATAAATAGTATTACAGAAGTAATAATAAATAAACGGTGTTGATATATATTTTTCATTATAAGAAATCACTTCCAACAAAATAAAGGTTGAACACCTGTTTCATATTGTATTAAGAATCATCTAATAGGACCTTTGCCTACCTTATTATTATTTTTAAACTACATAGGTATGAGAGACTCCACCAAGCAGAAGTTAATGACTAAGGTTAATATCTTTATCATTTACGTCTAAGTTATCTACTTATGTACATTGATCTTAACAATTGACAACGTTTAATTACATCTCTATAGGGTATATATTTGATTAGAGTCACATTTTTTGGTGAGTTAAAACTACTTAAAAAGATTATTATATTCTTAGAACACAACATAGCTAACCAGAGAACGGTTTAAGTCATCGCCATTAATTTTGATTTTTGAGTTTTCGTGATGTTAAGTGCTGACTTTTTTGTTTGATTCTTTATTGGTGCATCTGTAGTGGTTAAGAATATTAGCAGCTACAACCCTTACCGTTGCATCTATAGGGCGGTTTATTGATCGTATCGGAGAAAAAAGGGCATTGATGATTGAGTATGTGGCAGTAGCAGTGGTTTTTACATCGTATGCTTTTGTTGAGAATCATTATCTCGCAGGTGGGTTATATATTCTCGATAGCATTTTATTTAGCTTCACTATTGCACTTGCTACCTATTTTAAGAAAACCATTCGCAGTGATGAGATCGCCTCATCTTCCAGTGTCTCTTTTACGATTAAGCATATTGCGGCAGTGTTTTTATCTTTCCTATTAGGTTTATTGTGGGTATCCAATTATCAAATCGTGTTTTTCTGCGGTGTTGCTATTTCTTGCATGAGCTTAATGGTGGCATTCACCATTAAATATGAGCCTTTAAAAGGGGCAAACAATAAAACAGGTTTGAGAGGTGTTTAGATGAATATTCATGGACTAAAGCCAGCATGTGCTGGCTTTGGGGAAGGGAAAGGTAGATTAAATTTTATTAATTTCTGAATTAAGTCGTCCAAATAGAGGTGATAATTGTCTACGAATAGAAGAACTATTCATTTTTTTTGCAGCTGAATATCCATATGTTATAAAATTTCTTTTACCTAAGTGAGAATATCGACTATATAATTTACGTTTAAAAATCAATCTTTCTTCTTCTTGGTTAGCTCTTCTTATCTTGTTATATTTTATCATTGTATTTTTAGCTAATCTTACCCCTTTATGCATTCTGCTGGAATATATTGCTAAAGATGATGAGCGTATATATATTTCTTTACCATCAAAAATGAAGCCTAAATATTGTAAAGGCTTATCTGATTTTAATTTATTATCTTTAAATTGAAAATTTCTAATTTCTGTTTTCTTTTTATTTAATTCTAACTTTAGGTTCTCTATTTCAATGGATGCTGTTTGTTCAACTATATTTTTATATTCAGTAGGGATGATGAAAAGAATATCATCACAGTAACGAAAATACTTACCACCGAATTGAGTTATAAAAGAGTTCATCTTCAAATCAAAATCAAACATATAAATGTTTGATAGCATAGCACTTAAAGGCGTCCCTTGAGGTATGCCAAATGAGTCTTTATGTACCTTTATAAGTTTATATTTTCTTACGATCCCTCTGAAATCATGAGGTTCACAAATTCTACGTCTTTTTTTGTTTGGATTATTTAACGATATTCCTAGAGCCTTATATAAGTCTTCTTTTTTTACTTTAGAATATTTAGTTATTGATTTGAAAATATTGTAATGATCATTAGGAAGTCGTTTAACATCAAGTAAATTACACCATTTTAATTTAAGTGTCTCATGATCTAAAGTGTCAAAAAATTTAGTAATATCTAAGGCAACAGCACTACATTCACCTAATTTCTTAATTTCGTTAAATGCATTTAAAGAGAAATCGATATTACTTTTACCGAGTGTTCTAAAAGCAAGTATTGAGTCACTTAGCCCATTTTCTTTTATCATTTTTTCATATTTATAGTTTAAAATTTTAGAGTAGTAAGAATATATATGACTATCAATATGAGCAGGATATGAAATCGGTCTTGGTTTAGGTTCTAATACCATAATATTTTTAGTTATGGGATTTTTGGTGATCTTATTAATTACGATATCGTAATTAATAAGAGGATAAAAAGCATGTTTTGCAACAACTTCCGAGTCTGTAACTATTTTAGATGCTTTTTTGGAGTTTATAGGTAAATCGAAATGTATATATTTACGAGGTTTAAACCAATCTTTAATTAGAATTTTCATTGTTACCTTAGAGGGGCAAAACCGAAGGAGCTAGGACTGCGGCGCTCCATCTGAAAAATCAGAGCGCTCCTTCGGATATTAACAGGTGCAGAGACCGTCATTCGTAGCCTTAAAAACTACCAATAGCCGCGGTATGTTCAATATCGAATATGCTATCACTGTAACAGTAACACTGGAGGTATCTATGAAGACACTCATCTATGCATTGCTGTCATTCTGCACAACAAGCTTGTTGGACAGGTTTGACAGCTTGTTAAGCACTTTTTAATCAATTGCTTACGCAAATATTAAAAGCGATTCTAGTTTCTTTAATAACTATAATGATGTCAATAAAATTAAACATAATGGCAAGGTTTTTTATCTTCACGTTGTATAAATAGTATTAATATTTGTTATTGGTATAAATTCATCTGTAAGTTGTTACTGAATATAAGTGATTAATAAATAAATGTTTAATTTATTTGTTGAGCACTCGTTATTCTCTTTATTTCGTAAGTTACACTTTCACAGCTGCGATTTATATCACGCTCTTTTGTCTAACTTTTTAGATATTGGTTTAATTTTTAAAGCTATTTGCTTTCAAGCTACTTTGAAAGCGTCATTTAACGTATAAATTACTGTTATTAAAGTTAATATCACCTAATAACGGGTTATGAGAGAGCCTTGTATGACAGCTAAAATTTCGACCTCACAGCTTGCGAAAGCGAGAGGTCTTGCAGCAAAAGCGCTATTTAATCAATTAGCCGATGCAGGCTATATCACCCGAGATAACGATGAATGGCATTTAACAGAAGTGGGTAAAAACGCCCAAGGTGAATACAAACAATCACCTAAGTTTGGGCAATACATTGTCTGGCCTGATTCGTTAGAGATCGTTGAACAACCAGAGTTTGATGGTAAGAAGCTATCAGCGACCCAAATTAGCACTCATTTCAATTTAACATCTCAGAAAATAAACCAAATTTTAGATGAGCTAGGTTGGATCAATAAAGCGGTTAAAGGTTGGAAAGTCAGTAACTCAGGGCTTCGTCTTGGTGGGGTACAAAAAGAAGACTTTAGAACTGGCGTACCTTATGTGATGTGGGATGAAAGCGTGCTTAAAAACAGCAGCTTAATTCACTCGGTTAACGAGATCACAGGAGCAAATGCCGAAGCGAAAAGCACTGATAATTCAGTTTCGAATTTCCGTCAGAAGTTTGAAGCCAAACACCGCGCCGCAGATGGGCATTATGTTCGCTCGAAAGCTGAAATGCTGATTGATAACTGGCTGTATATGGCTGGTATCGTTCATGCCTATGAGCGTAAGTTGCCGATTGAAGAAGATCTGTACTGTGATTTCTATTTACCGACAGGCAAGGTATATATCGAATTTTGGGGCTTGGAAGATGATCCTAAATACGCCGATAGAAAAAAAGTGAAGCAAGATCTGTATGCTAAATACGGTTTTAATTTGATTGAATTAAACGATGACGATGTGCAGAACCTTGATGATGTGTTGCCTCGTATGTTGCTTAAATTCGACATTAAGGCGTATTAATCGCTTATTGTCTTGAAACACACTGCTTTGAAATAAATCCTGAAATGAAAAAGCGATAGTGCCTTAATGTGCTATCGCTTTTTTACTATTTACTACGTCACCAAATACTTTCCATTTCTCAAAAACGCGGCTTAGTCCCTTTGGCTTGGTTGTTTTATGAGCGTTTTATTTCTTGTTAATAAAAACGTCATGATCACCTTATATGTTTAAAGCGTGATTATGTTCTTACTAAGTATATCTAATTGGTTGAATATTCCATTTTTTAACACTAATTAAACCTCTATCACAGAAATTTAAATTTAAGTCCATACAATTCAGCGAGTTTCGTTTGTGAGTGAAAATGCTCGTTTTTAACAATATATGGATAACAATGAGGCTCTGATGTTTGGAATATTCAAACCGAAGGCGCATATCGCACCTTTATCAAGCGGTAAAGTTGATAGCACTTATTCTCGTCTGCGGTGGCAATTATTTTTCGGTATTTTCATAGGTTACGCAGGTTATTACCTTGTACGTAAGAACTTTAGTTTGGCGATGCCTTATTTGATTGAGGAAGGCTTCAGTCGCGGAGAGCTAGGTGTTGCTTTGGCTGCCGTTTCTATCGCGTATGGTTTATCCAAATTTTTAATGGGGAATGTGTCAGACCGCTCGAACCCAAGATACTTCTTAAGTGCTGGTCTTGTCATGTCGTCGCTCGTTATGCTCTGTTTTGGCTTTATGCCATGGGCGACAGGTAGTGTGGCAGCTATGTTTATCTTGTTGTTCTTAAATGGTTGGTTCCAAGGGATGGGGTGGCCTGCCTGTGGACGTACCATGGTGCATTGGTGGTCACGTAAAGAACGTGGCGAAATTGTCTCGGTTTGGAACGTGGCCCACAACGTGGGTGGTGGCTTAATTGGCCCACTGTTTATTCTTGGTCTTTGGGCATTTAATGACGACTGGCGTACCGCTTTTTATGTACCCGCTTTCTTTGCTTTGCTAGTTGCATTTTTTGTTTGGTTAACAGTGCGTGATACACCGCAATCATGTGGTTTGCCGCCGATTGAAGAATACAAAGATGATTACCCTGATGGGTACGATAAGTCGTTTGAAACGGAAATGACGGCGAAAGAAATCTTCTTTAAATATATTTTTAACAACAAGTTACTGTGGTCAATTGCGATTGCCAATGCCTTTGTTTATCTGATCCGTTATGGGGTTTTAGATTGGGCTCCGGTGTACTTGAAAGAAGCGAAAGATTTTTCTGTCGATAAAACATCATGGGCTTATTTCCTATACGAGTGGGCAGGTATTCCGGGCACCTTATTGTGTGGCTGGATCTCCGATAAGTTATTTAAAGGACGTCGTGCTCCTGCTGGCATTTTATTTATGGTGTTGGTAACGCTGGCGGTGTTGGTTTACTGGTTTAACCCGGCAGGTAATCCAACGATTGATATGTTAGCGCTGATCGCTATCGGCTTCTTAATTTATGGTCCAGTTATGTTAATCGGTTTGTATGCGCTAGAGCTGGCACCGAAGAAAGCAGCAGGGACAGCTGCAGGTTTAACTGGTCTATTTGGTTACCTTGGTGGCGCAGTTGCCGCCAATGCCATTCTTGGTTACACCGTTGATCTTTATGGTTGGGATGGTGGTTTCATTATCTTAGTGGGTTCATGTGTGACATCTATTGTTTGTCTCGTCTATGCACTATTAGGTGAGCGAGCTATTCATGAACGTAAAGCGAAAGAAAAGGCTGTAATAGCACAATAAGTATATAGAGGGGTTAGTTTGCCCCTCATTTTTTATCAAGGATATAGGATGAAAAAAATCTCAGTAGGCTTAACTTTTTTGGCCCTTAGTATCTCGGCAGGTGCTATCGCTAAACCGCTTGTTATTGCGCACCGTGGCGCATCGGGTTATTTACCTGAACACACGCTTGAAGCGAAAACGCTCGCATATGCTATGAAACCTGATTTTATTGAGCAGGATGTGGTGATGACGAAAGATGATCAATTAGTGGTATTGCATGATCACTATTTAGATCGCGTCACTGATGTGGCAGAACGTTTTCCTGATCGTGCGCGTAAAGATGGACGTTATTACGCTATAGATTTTACGCTTGCTGAAATTAAATCGCTTAAGGTAACGGAAGGGTTTAATGTCAATGATAAAGGCGATAAAGTCGCTGGTTTCCCGCAACGATTCCCAATGTGGAAGTCACAATTTACGGTTCCTACTTTTGCGGAAGAAATTGAATTAATCCAAGGTTTAAATAAGACGCTAGGCTACGATATTGGTATTTACCCTGAGATCAAAGCGCCTTGGTTCCATCGTCATGAAGGCAAAGACATTTCGAAAGCGGTACTGAAAGTGCTAAAACAATACGGCTATACCACTAAAAACGACAAGGTATATCTGCAATGTTTTGATGCCAATGAGTTAAAACGTATCAATGATATCTTGATGCCTGAAATGGCAATGGATTTAAAACTGATCCAATTGATGGCTTACACGGATTGGAACGAAACCATGGTATATAACGGCGATAAAGCAACACCGTATAGCTATGATTGGATGTTCAAACCTGATGGTATGGCGAAAGTTGCGCAATATGCGGAAGGGATTGGCCCTTGGAAGCCAATGTTAGTGGATGATAAATCGACCAAAACGAACATCATTATCAAACCATTAATGGCACAAGCGAAAGCGGCTGGTTTAAAAGTGCATCCTTATACTTTCCGTGCTGATGAAGGCCGTATTCCGTCATATGCAGAGAACTTCGATGGCATGTTAGATGTTTTCTATAATCAGGTAAAAGTCGATGGTGTCTTTACTGATTTTCCTGATAAAGCGGTAACGTTTCTTAACAAAGATCATAAGCACTAGTTAACTATTGAGCCCTCTCGGTGACGATAGATCACCGAGAGGGCTTGTTATTACCGCACTTCAATTCCACTCTTTTGTTATCGTATCGCCTTTACTTTTCTCTCACCATCGAAACGTTTCGCTAATTGAACTGTGAGCCACATTTCATTTTTCTTTCGATCTTTACGTTCAAAACCGATCACTCTCACATCTTGTTGAACAGGGGATAGTCAAAAAATCTTGTCGGATTATTATGCTATCGAAACGTTTCGATGGTGTTTTCTAAAACGGTAATTTTTTACCTATTAGCCGATGCCTTTAGTAAGAAAACGTATAACCGAAAGGTCAATAACATGAAAAAAAGTACCCTTATTCACTCTGAACTGTCTTACTTAGTTGCCACCTTAGGGCATACCGATGAAATCACTATTTGTGATGCAGGTTTGCCTATTCCTGCTCAGGTTCAACGTATTGATTTAGCGTTAACTCATGGCGTACCGAGCTTTTTAGATACGGTGCGTGTGATGCTCTCAGAAATGCAAATTGAAGGGGTGATCATGGCAGAGGAATTTGCCCAAGTGAGTCCTGAACATCACCAAGCGCTACTGGCTGAACTTGAGCAAGAAAAAGCGCTAACAGGTAAAACCATAAACATTGGTTATATAAGCCATGAGCAATTTAAACAGCGTACTAAGCAAAGCCGAGCTGTGGTGAGAACCGATGAATGTACCCCTTACGCCAATGTGATTTTCCAATCGGGTGTGGTGTTTTAAGCCGTTGTCGATGTTGTAAAAGCGTTATGTAAATTCCCCCTAATTTTGCAATACAGAGTATCACTCAGCGATGGGTGATCGGTTATGGAAGATAGATCAATGTTTATTAAAAATAACACCATCCAACATTCGGATGGTTACTTAAATAAAACACCGTTATTCCAGTTCTTGTTATTGTCATCGGTTTTTGCGTTGTGGTCTGCTGCCGCTGCGCTGAATGATGTGTTGATCACCCAATTTAAATCGATTTTCGATTTGTCTAATTTTGCATCAGCACTTGTTCAATCTGCATTTTATGGTGCGTACTTTTTAGTGGCTATACCAGCCTCTATGGTAGTAAAGAAAACATCGTATAAGTTAGCGATTTTATTAGGTTTAGCCCTGTATATTTTCGGTTGTTTGATGTTCTTCCCTGCATCACATGCCGGTACTTATACCATGTTCCTTGCTGCCATTTTCTGTATTGCAATTGGTTTATCTTTCCTTGAAACCTCGTGTAATACCTATTCTGCAATGATCGGTGAGCCTGAACGTGCCACTTTGCGTTTGAACGTATCGCACACCATTAATGCAATGGGTTACATCATTGGTTTGCTATTAGGTAAGCACTTAATTTTCCAAGAAGGTGTCGATGTTGGGCACATGATGGACACGTTAACAGGGCCAGAGTTGGCTGCATTTAAAGAGCAATTGCTGCAACAAACGCTTGAGCCATACAAATGGTTAGTGGGCATCATTGCAACCGTTGCGATTTTAATTGCCATCACTGAATACCCGAACTGTAAAGCTGAAAGCGACAGTAAAGATAATCAACCATCATTTGGCGAAACCTTATCCTACCTTGCTGGCAACGTGCGTTTCTTCAAAGGTATTGCGACTCAGTTTGCTTATGTGGGTATGCAAGTGGCTGTGTGGTCGTTCACTATTCGCCTTGCGCTAGAGCTTGATCCAAATATGATTGAGCACGATGCAGCAAACTACTTACTGTACTCTTTCATTATGTACTTCCTTGGTAAGTTATTAGCTAACTACTTGTTTACTAAAACATCGCAAGAAAACGTGTTAATGGGTTACTCAGCTATTGGTTTTGCTTGCTTAATGTACGTGACCTTTATTCCTAGCTTTACTGCAGTATGGGTAGCCGTCGGTACTTCAGCATTGTTCGCACCTTGTTGGGCGACGATTTTCGCTTCAACACTGCAATCGGTTGATACTCGCTACACAGAAACAGCAGGTGGTTTTGTGGTGATGTCTATCATCGGTGGTGCAGCTATTCCGGTATTACAAGGTTTAGTGGCAGATAACATTGGTATGCAAAGCTCGTTCATCGTAAGCGCAGTGTGTTTTGCGGTGGTGTTCTTCTACTTCTTTAGTGAGAAGAAAGCAAAGCAAGCATTTACTTACTCTGTGGCTAAGGCGTAATAGGATTGTATGACCATTCTTTCATGATGTGAGTTATCTAAGAATGGTCATGTTTCATTGAGGTTATTATGTTTACTCTTCCTCTTTATAAAGAGCAGTTTTCTAAAACGAAAACCCGTGTTGCCCAATCTGAGCATTTCGATATTCATACGTTTATTTATAACTCAGGTGTTCATGCGGTTGAAATTCAGAACAGTAAAGGTCGTTTAGTGATTTTGCCTTTTATGGGGCAAATGATTTGGGATGCGGAGTTCTTAGGTACAGATCTTTGCATGAAGAATATGTTCTCTGAACCTAAACCAGCTAAAACCATTGTTGAAACCTACGGCTGTTTTGCTTTCCATGCTGGTATGCTGCGCATGGGTTGCCCAACACCACAAGATGATCACGTTCTACACGGTGAAATGCCATGTGCTGTAATGGATTCAGCATGGCTTGAAATCAGTGAAGAGATGGTTGCGGTAAAGGGACGTTATGAATACGTGATGGGCTTTGGCGATCATTATTTGGCAACACCATCGGTGACGTTAGCCAAAGATGCCAGCGTGTTTGATATTCAAATGGTGGTGAAGAACTTAGCCACGGTAGCCATGCCGCTGCAATACATGTGTCATATCAATGCCACTTACATCGAAAATGCGCAAATGAGCCAGAATATCCCTGATAATGCATTCATTTTACGTGAAAGTATTCCAGCGCACGTTCAGCCGAATGCACAGTGGCTCGCTTATAATGAGCAACTAAAAGCCTCGCCACCGATTGCGGTATTAGATAAACCAGCCATGCACGATCCTGAAATTGTCTACTTGATGGATGATATCGACCAATATACCGATCGTGCGGTGTTTAAGATGGCGTTTGAAGATAAGTGCTTTATTACTGAGTTTGATACCAAAGACTTTAATCACGCAACACGCTGGATCTTGTGCAATGGCGATCAGCAAGTGAACGCTTACGCACTGCCTGCGACTTGTCGTCCTGAAGGTTTCTTAGCGGCGAAAGAAAAAGGCACTTTGCAATATTTAGCACCAAATGAAACCCGCACCTTTACGGTTCGTACGGGCATTACCCAAGCTTAAAATTTTGTCTGCGTGTTAATTTCCCCTATGGTTAGTGCGCAGACGAGATGCCTTTGACGTTTTCTAATTGAAGAAATTAAAGTCATCTTATTTATAACAATGAATGTAAAAGGCTCGATAGAGCTGAGGATAACGATATGAGCAAGTTAGTGGTTTTAGGTAGTGTGAATGCGGATCATGTTCTTCAAGTGCCTTCATTTCCTCGTCCGGGGGAAACGTTGCATGGTCGCAACTACCAAGTTATCCCTGGTGGTAAAGGGGCAAACCAAGCAGTGGCTGCGGCACGCTTACATGCTGATATCGGTTTTATTGCCTGCGTGGGTGATGATGCGTTTGGTATGTTTATGCGTGGTAATTTCGTCAAAGATGGTATTGATACCCGTGGTTTAAAAACCGAGAAAGGTTGCCCAACGGGTATTGCGATGATCCAAGTTTCTGACAGTGGTGAAAATAGCATTTGTTTATCTCCTGAAGCTAACGAACGTTTAACCGCAGAAGCCATTGAAGCAGATCTTGATATGATCCGAGATGCTGAATATTTGTTAATGCAGCTTGAAACGCCAATGTGTGGTATCGAAAAAGCAGCAAAAGTTGCGAAATCAGCCAATACCAAGGTGATTTTAAATCCTGCCCCAGCTCGTGAACTGTCAGATGCGTTATTAGCTTGTGTTGATGTGATCACCCCAAATGAAACCGAAGCGGAAGTGCTAACGGGCGTGACAGTAACCGATAACCAATCGGCACAAAAAGCAGCTGATATTCTTCACACTAAAGGTATTGATACCGTGATGATCACCTTAGGTGCAAAAGGTGTGTGGTTAAGCCGCATGGGTAAGGGCGATATCATTTCAGGTTTTCGTGTCGAAGCAACAGATACCACAGCTGCTGGCGATACCTTCAATGGTGCGTTAGTAACTGGTTTATTAGAAGGATTGTCTTTAGAATCAGCGATTAAGTTTGCTCATGCTGCTGCTGCAATCTCAGTGACTCGCTTTGGTGCGCAAACGTCTATTCCAACGCGTGAAGAAGTCGATGCTTTTTTAGCGCAACACGCTTAACTAGGAGAAATAACATGGCTACGATGAAAGATGTCGCAAAACTGGCAGGAGTTTCTACCTCGACAGTGAGCCATGTTATTAATAAGACCCGTTTTGTCAGTGAAGAAATTTCAGAGCGGGTCAACAAAGCTGCCAAAGAGCTTAATTACTACGCGCCTTCAGCCTTGGCGCGTAGCTTCAAAGTTAACCGTACAAAAACCATTGGTATGTTAGTGACAACCTCTACCAACCCTTTCTTTGGTGAAGTAGTAAAAGGTGTTGAACGCAGTTGTTACCAACAGGGCTATAGCTTGATTTTGTGTAATACCGAAGGTGATCACCAGCGTATGCACGAATCAATCAATACCTTGCTGCAAAAGCGGGTTGATGGTTTGATCTTAATGTGTGCCACGCTTGAAGGTGAGCATTTCGATATTTTCGAGCACTATGCCGATATTCCCGTAGTAGTCATGGATTGGGGTCCAATGCAGTTCACTAGCGATAAAATTCAAGATAATTCGCTACGTGGTGGCTATATGGCGGCAAAATACTTAATTGACGCTGGACATAGCGAGATTGGTTGTATCACAGGTCCATTAGATCGGATCCAAGCTGAGATGCGTTACAACGGTTATTTACAAGCCATGGATGAAGCAGGCTTTAGCGTGGAACCATCATGGGTAGTGGAAGCGGATTTTGAATGTGAAGGTGGCTATAACGCTTTTACTCAATTGCATGCTAATGGCACATTACCGAGTGCTTTAGTTGTTGCCAATGATATGATGGCTATGGGCGTGATCAATGCTGCGAATGAGCTTGGTATTCAGATCCCTGAGCAGCTTTCTATTATTGGTTACGATGATATTCATATTGCCAAGTTTATGTCGCCATCGCTAACGACTATTCACCAACCTAAATACCGTTTAGGGCAAGCGGCGGTCGAGACGTTATTAACACGTTTAGATGAGCCAGAAACTGCCCCTCGAATCATTGAACTCGAACCAACCTTAGTTGAGCGCAACAGTGTGAAATCATTACGCTCATAGTAATAATCACTAAACAGCTTTGACGCTAAATAGTTGTGAAAGGGTATCTAATACCATTTGAATACGCGCGGTATGAACAATATCTGCGTGTGTAACCAGCCAGATCTCGTAGTTTGAATTAAAGTCTTTTTCAGGAAAAATCGGTACGAGATTATCAATATCTGCCATAAATTTTGGTAAGAAACCAATCCCTACACCATTTTTAATCGATGTTCTTAATAGCAAGCTACTGTCTGCAAGCAGTGCGATTTTTGCCTTATCGATAGCTAAACCGAACAGTTTATCTGGAGATTTCTCCACCATAGGAGCATGAACGATCAGATCTAAACCTGCCAACGAGTCGGATGTTTTTGGATAACCATGTTGATGTAAGTATTCACTACTTGAATAGAGCCCCATTGGTGAGGTTAAAAGCAATTTTGTTACCAATCCCGGTGTATCTGGGCGAATGTTTCTGATCGCAATATCAATATTGTGTTGCGTCATATCGCGCAGTGCAGTGGTGACATCGAGTTTGATGCGAATTTCAGGCGCAGATGTTCTCAGTTGTTTAATGGCATTAATAATAAAATCAATCGCAATGGAATCAGTGGTCGAAAGAGTAATATCGCCTTTTAACTGCTGATCGAAGCCTTTAACTTTGTTTTGTAAGGTGAGCGCAGCTTGCTCCATTTCTATCGCAGCTAAGAACGCTTGATAACCTGCTGGTGTAAACTCGTAACCTTTATTGCTTCTTATGAACAACTGACATTTAAGTGAGTTCTCTAAAATCGCAATGCGCCTGCCAACGGTAGCTTGATCAACATATAGTTGTTGTGCGGCTTTACGTAGTGTCTTTTCTCGTCCTAATGCGAGTAAGTATTGTGTATCGTCCCAGTTCATAGCGTGCTGCAGATTTGTTGGTATATAGAGAGATTATCGCAGCATTTTTAAACCTCTACTTGATTTATTATTCCCTCGGTCAAACAAAACTGCTTAATAAAATCAGTGAGATCAGATAAGAGCTCACTTTATTTTGTTTTGCGTTTATTTTTTTGTATTCGAGGTTTGGATGAAAAGCATTATTGGTACATGGGATTTATTGTCTTTTAAACACACAGTAATAGAGACAGGTGTCGAGTCCGATATTATGGGAGATACACCTTGTGGGCGGATTATTTTTACTAGTGACGGCTTTGTGAGTGTGTTTATTTCAAAACAAGGTCGAGCAGATTTTAATAAAGACAATGAAAAGCTCTATAAAACCATGATGGCGTATATGGGTAAATATACCTTAGATGGTGATAAGTGTAACTTTTATATTGATAGAACATGGGATCCTGATTGGATGGACATAACACTGCAACGTCAAATTGCTTTTGATGGTGACACATTAATTATTACGACACTGCCACAAATAGGTATTGATGGGAAATTAAGCACAGCAAAATTAACGTGGAAGAAAAGTGAATAATCAACCTAATTATTCATATCGAGAGTGGAAATAATAATGAAAGTTTTATTGTACAATCAAAAGAAAATCGCTTTGTTTTTAATAATATCTATCTCATTTTTAATGGGTATCGCGATTGATATTTATGTACCCTCGTTACCTGAGATATCATCTTACTACCATACATCAATAAAATTCGCTGAACTGAGTATCTCGCTATACTTGCTTGGGTATGGCTTAGGGCAAATCGTGCTTGGTATTTTGTCTGATACTTTTGGGCGTAAACGGATCTTTATATTCTCATCGTTACTCTTTTTAGTGGCGAGTGTACTGTGTACCGCAGTGAATGGTGTTTTTGAGTTCAATAGCTTACGCTTTATTCAAGGTGTGGCTATCGCTGGGTTAGCTTCAGGGATGCGAGCAATCATTGTTGATTTGTTCTCAGGGTTAGAGCTGAAGAAAATGGCGAATTATTTTGCCTTAAGTTGGGCGCTGGGGCCGATTGTCGCACCGTTTATTGGTGCTAATTTATCCCATTATTTAGGCTGGAAAGCGAATTTCTATTTATTTTCTGTCTATGTGCTTGTTATTTTATTTGTGTGCACGGCATTATTTAAAGAATCAAACAAAAGCTTAGTACCATTAAAGATAAGTCATATTAAAAATAGTTTTGTTGAAATGATTTCACATAAGACATTTTTATTATTAAGTATTGTCTATGGCCTAAGCTATAGCTCTGTTTTGATTTTTAACACGGCTGGTCCTTATTTATTAGAAGTCACCATGAAATACACCATATTAGAATATGGTTATATCGCGATGCTGCTAGGGTGTGGTTATTTTATAGGCACTATTATAAACCGTATGTTAATTGTTCACTATAATAATGAAAATATTCTCAAGGTAGGAGTAACGCTAGCAATTATTACAGCATTGGTAATGCTAGGGATGGTGAATTTTTATCATAATCTTTATGTGATCATTATACCGTTATTACTGATGTTTTTATTTGTCGGTTTGATTGTGCCAAATTCGATCGCAATAACCATGACTATATTTCCTGAAAAGGCAGGATTTGCGACCTCATTATGCGGCACGATTGTCGGTATTATCGTGTTTGCGGTGACATCTCTCATTAGTGGTATCAACATGTCATCAGCGACATTAGCCTTGAGCTATGTGGCGGTGTTCTTGATTGTTTATGGACTAAAAATGTGGGTGTTCGCCAGTAAAAATTTAGCAATTAAGTAGTGTTGATGAAATGGTAAGAGTAAAAAGTACACACGCTATGGGATTAATCTTCTTAGCGAATGTTTGAGATATTATCGATAACTATAATCGTAAATATCAGCTATACCTTTTTGTTAAAAGCATGTTTAATGCCTGTGGAAAATAAAAACAATAAGGATAAAATATGAACAAGGCAAAAACGTTACTCTTCACCGCTCTAGCTTTTGGTTTATCTCACCAAGCGTTAGCACAAGATCTCACGGTTAAAATGACCGATCTACAAACAGGTAAGCCTGTTGGTACGATTGAACTAAGCCAAAATAAATACGGAGTAGTATTTACACCTGAACTGGCAGATTTAACACCGGGGATGCATGGCTTCCATATTCATCAAAATGGTAGCTGTGCTTCATCAGAAAAAGACGGCAAAGTTGTTTTAGGTGGCGCTGCTGGTGGACATTACGATCCTGAGCACACAAATAAACACGGTTTCCCATGGACTGATGATAATCATAAAGGTGATCTGCCAGCACTGTTTGTGAGTGCAAATGGTTTAGCAACTAACCCTGTTTTAGCGCCACGTTTAACGTTGAAAGAACTAAAAGGTCACGCAATTATGATCCATGCTGGTGGTGATAATCACTCTGATATGCCAAAAGCATTAGGTGGCGGCGGCGCACGTGTGGCGTGTGGTGTGATCCAATAATTTAGTGAGAACCAGCAGCGAATTTGTCGCTGTTGGTTTTATTTTAATCAGATTAAGTTTTTTAGAAACAGCCAGTTAATTGTAAAATATGTAAAAATGTGAAATTCAGGGTGAATTTGAAATCTTCTCTTAATAACCTTTCACAAACTGTGGTCTTCATCAAATTTATAAAGTTCACAATAGCGTAACTTCTCGCTCGCATTCGGTCTTTGAGTGTCTATTGCTTATATGGATATGCGAGTATCATGAAACTAAAGAAAACAACCCTTGCCGTAATTGTGGCATCTAGCATCGGTATTGGCTGGCTGACGCTAGGGGGGACACAAGTCATCCTTGATAAAACATCTAGCACTGAGTTCTGCCTTTCTTGCCATTCAATGGAAACCCCATACAAAGAGTATTTAGGCTCTGTTCACTTTAGTAATGCTAAAGGGATCCGTGCTGAATGTTCTGATTGCCATATTCCACAAGAACCAATGGAATATTTGTGGACCAAGATCCGCGCCACCAAAGATGTTTATCATGAGTTTGTGACAGGTAAGATTGATACCGACGAGAAGTATGAGCAGCATCGTGCAGCGATGGCGGAAACCGTATGGGAACAAATGCGCGGTAATGATTCTGCTACTTGCCGTAGTTGTCATGATGAAGATGCCATGGAAACCTATGAGCAGTCGGAAGAAGCGCAGAAAATGCACTTATATGCGGCTGAAAACGATCAAACCTGTATTGATTGTCATAAGGGCGTTGCACACCTTCCACCTGAAGCAAAAATGGATTCAACCGCGCTTGATCACTTGTTAGATGAAGCGAAAACAACCCCTGTAGATGCAAAAGTGGTGTACCCAGTACAAACCATTGCTATGGGGGATTTAGGTTCGATTAACCCAGCGACACCACTTAAAAACCTAAAAGATGAAGGCGGAAAACGCCAAGTCGAATTATCAGGTTATCAAATGCAAGGTGCTGAGCAAGTGCTGTACATGGGCGAAGGTCAACGTGCCATTATTGCAACCTTAACTAAAGATGGTGAATCTGCACTGAAAGCTGGCGAATTTAAAGCGGATGCTTATGGTAACCAATGGCGTCCAGTATCGCTTGTGGCAACTATTGAAGCGCCAGTGCTTGATAGCCAACAACCGCTTTGGAATTACGCAGAGCAGCTAGATAACGTGTTCTGTTCAACCTGTCACGCTAAGATCCCTGCCAACCACTTTACCGTAAACGCATGGCCCTCTATTGCTAAAGGCATGGGCGATCGTACGTCTATTTCAGCAGAAGATCTTGAGATCTTAACGAAGTTCTTCCAGTACAACGCGAAAGATGTGGTAGGTCACTAAGCATGAATAAGGAAATTACCATGATGTCATTATCTCGCCGCCACTTTTTAAAAGGCGCGACTGCTTCTGTTGGGGCATTGACGATTGCTAAGGCGATGCCTGTTTGTGCAACGACCACCGAGCCACAAGGAAAAGCGGTGTTATCGGCAGCTCACTGGGGCGCAATGCTGATTGAAGTGCAAGATGGCAAGATTGTGTCATCGAAAGGTGCATTGCCCGCAACGGTTGAAAACAGCTTACAAACCACTGCAAAAGATTATGTTCACACTAAAGCACGTGTGAAATACCCAATGGTACGTAAAGGGTATTTAGACAATCCAATAGCACCACAAGGTAAACGTGGCAGTGATGAGTTTGTGCGTGTGAGCTGGGATCAAGCGTTAGATTTGATCCACAACCAACACATGCGCATTCGTCAAACTTATGGTCCTGAATCCGTCTTTGCTGGTGCTTATGGTTGGCGTTCAAGTGGTGTATTACATAAAGCACAAACTTTATTGCAGCGTTATATGAGTATGGCGGGTGGTTACTCGGGTCATATGGGTGACTACTCAACAGGTGCAGCACAGGTGATCATGCCGCACGTGGTGGGCTCGATTGAAGTGTATGAGCAGCAAACCACTTATCCTGTGGTGTTAGAAACCAGTGATGTGGTGGTGTTATGGGGCTTGAATCCGCTTAATACCTTAAAGATCGCGTGGAGTGCGACTGATGGGGCGGGTCTTGAGTTTTTCCACCAATTGAAAAAATCGAATAAGACCATTATTGCTATCGATCCGATGCGCTCTGAAACCATTGAGTTCTTTGGTGATCGCGCAGAGTGGATTGCACCGCACCCAAGTACTGATGTGGCAATGATGTTAGGTATTGCTTACGCATTGGTGGAAAGTGGTCAGTACGATAAAGCTTTCTTGGATAAATACACCACGGGTTATGACAAGTTTGAAGATTACCTATTAGGCAAATCAGACGGTATTGCTAAAACGCCACAATGGGCATCAACTATCTGTGGTGTTCCTGCCAAACAGCTAACGATTTTAGCCAATATCTTCAGTAAAAATCGCACTATGCTAATGGCGGGTTGGGGTATTCAACGTCAGCAATACGGTGAACAACGTCACTGGATGTTAGTAACGTTAGCGGCAATGTTGGGGCAAATCGGTTTGCCGGGTGGTGGTTTTGGTTTCTCTTATCACTATTCAAACGGCGGTAACCCAACGCGTGATGCTGGTGTATTACCTGCGATTTCTGCAGCCATTGATGGTGCTTCTTCTGCGGGTAATGACTGGGCAGTATCTGGCGCAATTAATAGTTTCCCTGTCGCGCGTATTGTTGAAGCGTTAGAAAATCCAGGTCAAGCTTATCAGCATAATGGTCATGAAAAAGTATTTCCTAAGATCAAAATGATCTGGTGGGCAGGCGGTGCGAACTTTACGCACCACCAAGATACCAACCGTTTAATTAATGCATGGCAAAAACCTGAATTGATTGTGATTTCAGAACCGTATTGGACGGCGGCAGCAAAACACGCAGATATCGTGTTGCCGATTACGACCTCGTTTGAGCGTAATGATTTAACCATGACGGGTGATTACAGCAATCAACACTTAGTACCGATGAAGCAAGTAGTGGAGCCACAGTTTGAAGCTCGTAATGATTTTGATGTGTTTGCCGATATGGCAGAGCGCTTAAAAGCGGGCGGTCGCGGGGTTTATACCGAAAATAAAACCGAGATGGAATGGCTAAACGGTTTCTACAAAGAAGCTCAAGCGATTGGTCGTCAAAACCGTGTTGCAATGCCGAACTTTGCTTATTTCTGGAAACAAAACCAGCTGCTTGAAATGAAATACAACGCGCAAAACGCCAAGTTTGTTCGTTATCAAGCTTTCCGTGAAAATCCAATTATGAATCCACTAGGTACACCAAGTGGTAAAATTGAGATCTTCTCGAAAACCATTGAAGGTTATAACTATGCGGATTGTCCTCCTCATCCAACTTGGCTAGCACCAACGGAGTGGGTAGGTAACGCGAAAGATGGCGAATTACAGTTAATGACATCCCATGCAGCTCACCGTCTTCATAGCCAGTTGAACTATGCCGAGCTTCGTAAAGAATATGCGATTGCAGATCGTGAGCCGATCTCAATTCACCCTGAAGATGCTAAGCAACGCGGCATCAAGCAAGGTGATTTAGTACGCGCTTATAACCATCGTGGTCAAGTGCTAGTAGGTGCTTACATTACTGATGGTATTAAGCAAGGCTCGGTTTGTATTCACGAAGGCGCATGGCCTGATTTAGATCCAGTTACAGGGATTTGTAAAAACGGTGGTTGTAATGTGCTGACTGGCGATATTCCGACGTCTCGTTTAGCTAATGGTTGTGCAGGTAACTCGTCTGTAGTGAAAATTGAGAAATACACAGGGCCTGTGTTACCACTTACTGCATTTGATGAACCTGCGATAGCGTAAATTATTCTCGTCACCATCAAAAAACATAAGCCGCAAGCATTGTTTGCGGCTTAATTATTGATAAAAACTTTAGAAAATCGGTCAATATCTTTTAGATACTGGATTGCAAATGATCTTTGATAAAACTTATTTGATCAAGATCGTTAAAATATCGATAAAATGCAATTAAAAGCAAAATTACACTATAATCATATGGAAGAAATTTTAGTAGATAAGGATATTGAGTATGTTCAAATTGTGGAAGTCCAAAGAAACAGATAGGTCAGCGTCAGGCTCAGCCTCCATTGCTAAGCAGCGTCTATTAGGTGAACTTCGTACCAACTGCATTCCTTATAATGTCCAAATGATGAAAGATGAACTAGCTAAGCTTTTATCTCAATGGTCAGATATTAAGGAAAATAAGATCGAGATCGTTAAAATATCTGAATCGACTTCTTTATTAAAAATAAAGTGTCGTTGTTCATAGTTTAATCTCTTTCTCGGATGTAATAGCTCTCTCTTTTCCGCTTTTTTCTAAAGCCTTACTTTTTTGCGTCTAAATTATCCTAAAGCCTTCATCGTCTCTTTAGTTCTTTCGCTCACTTTTTAGCAATATTACGCTCGATTTCTTAATAAATTTCATTGTTTTAGCTTTTTTGTTCGTTCTATGACATAACTTTGTTATCTCTACCTGAAATGTAGTCAATAATTGTTACTGATACGGTTAATTGTTTGTATTATTTGTGTAACTGTAAAAACGTAATGGGGTTGCGAAAAGTATGTTGGGAAGGACTCTACTTAAACACCGCCGAATAAGTATTAAATCGATTGTGATTTCTCTTTTTGTTTTGGTGACCTTAATCACGTCGTCTATCGCGATAGGTCTTCAGTACTATCACAGTAAAGATATGGCGCGAGAGCAAGCTAGAACTAAGTATGAGATGATGGCTGAATCAGTATCTGATGCAGTGACAGATGTGAGTGATGATGCGATTATCACTGTGAAATATCTATCGCACTTGGGAACCATTCTTCATTCGCCATCAAAAGATGTCATATTAAGTATTTTTACGAATGTTTTAAAAGATAATCCTAGCTTTTACAGTGCTTTTATTGGAACAGATAAGAACTATGCATATATTGTCATTAACTTGGATTCTATCTCTGATGTTAGACGCAAAAATAATGCATTAAAGCAAGATCGTTGGCTGGTGATAGAGCGTAGTGCTGATTCAGATGGAATTAAACAGTACGATTATTTTTATGATGCTGATTTTAACTTAAGAAAAAAAATACAACGTAAAGCTCTTTATGCACCGACATTGCGTTCTTGGTATAAAAATGCGATGCAAGACTCCGTTTTCCGCAGTGAGCCTTATTTATTCTTACCTGAAGAAGTTACGGGTATTAGTTACTCTACAGTAGTGCCTACTGATAAAGGAAAGGTTGTTGTCGGTGTCGATTTTAAGCTTTCGCATTTTAATAAACTCTTACAGGAAAATAATGTTAGCGATGGAAGCCACAACTTCCTTTATTTGCCATCAGGGGAGTTAGTGGCAAGTAGCGAACCTTCTTTTGGTCAATTACCTCTTCCACCCTCTAAGCCTTTAGTATTAACCCCAGAAGAACAGAAATTGATTGATGATACTCGTATATTACGAGTATCAAATAAAGATAACTGGGCACCAATAGATTTTACCATCTCAGGCCGTCCTGCTGGATTGATCCCCGATTTACTTTATATGGTGAGTCAATCGACTGGACTTGAGTTTGATTTTTTTAATGGTGTGGGATCAAAAGGCTTACGAAATGCATATAGTAATGGTGTATTAGATATCCTAACTGCTGTACCTGATGTTCCAACTAACCAAAATTTGGGCGCTTTTAGTCAACCTTTATTCAAATCCCCCTTTGCGATTGCGGTTGCCGATAATCAGAACTACGAGAGCTTACAAGATCTGAATGGTAAACGATTAGCATTACTGAGTAACTGGTCAATTATCTCGCTGATTAAAGAAAAATATCCTCTAATTGATATTGTGACGTACTCACATGTTGATCAAGCTTTAAGAGCGGTTAGTAAGGGAGAAGTTGATGCATTTATTGATGCGCAAGCAGTGCTAAGTTATGTCTCAGAACAGTTTATGATTAACGATCTGTCGTATCATGCTTTAAATATTGAGAATGACTTAACCTTATCATTAGTATTACCACCTGAGAAAAAAGCGCTTTTAAATATTATTAATCGTGCCATTGCATCATTAACGCCTCTGCAGAAACAATATTTGCAACAGAAATGGTTAGGCACTAATGCGGAAGTGAATCGTACTGGTGTTGTTCCTTATGTAGAGTTAATCGACTTTGCTGCTGATGAGGCATATCAGAATCAACTGATTGAGATGAATAGTGATGATGATGACTTTTTTTATTATGTACGCGATGTTCGACGTGGTGGACATGATCAAATCTTTTTCGCTTCGATAGTACCTAAATCATCGGTTTACGCCGCCAGTGAAGAAAAAATTCGCACATCTATTTATGGTTCGGCTCTGTTATTGCTCGTATTACTGCCATTAGCAGGACTCTGTGCTAAACCGATCGTTAGACCTATATTGCAGCTTCGAGAAGAAAATAAAAAAGTGAAGCAGCATCGATATGATGATGTTTCTGTGATTCCAAGTCGTATTAAAGAAATTCATGAGCTTTCAGCATCGACTTATAAGGTTGCGGAGTCACTTAAAGAGCATGAAAAACGGCAGGAAGAATTTGTAGAGTCATTCATTCAACTTATTGCTCAAGCTATCGATGATAAATCGCCTTATACCGCAGGGCATTGTAACCGCGTACCTGAGATTGCATTGATGTTTGCAGATGAAGTGGAGAAATCACAGCAAGGGCAATTTGCAGAATTTCGTTTTAATAATGATGCCGAGCGTCGAGAGTTTAGGATCGCGGCATGGCTTCATGATTGCGGCAAAATCACCACACCTGAACATATCGTTGATAAGGGCACCAAGCTTGAGGCCAATTACAACCGTATCCATGAAGTGAGAATGCGTTTTGAAGTGCTATGGCGAGATGCAGAAGTGGATTATTACCAGCACATTATTGATAATCCTGAAGATCAGAAGCAAGCGATTGAAACTTTGAATGAAACTCAAAAGCAGCTTCAGGAAGATTTTGCGTTCATAGCCAATGCCAATGTTGGTGGTGAGTTCATGAGTGATGATCATATTGCACGTATTCGTGAAATTGCCGATAAAACATGGTTGCGTCATTTTGATGATCATTTAGGTCTATCGCCATTAGAAGAGCTTAAAGCATCGGCGAAATCTGAAACCTTGCCTGTTGAAGAGCATTTATTGTCGGATAAGCCAGAGCACCGTATTGAACGTATTAATGAGCTCCATTTTGATCCGGCATTTGGTATCAAAGTGCAAGTGCCAGAACTTCAGTACAATTTGGGTGAGATTTATAACCTGACCATTAAGCGAGGCACATTAACCCCTGAAGATCGCTTTAAGATCAATGAACATATGATCAGTACGATTAAGATGTTGGAAAGCTTGCCATTCCCGGATGATTTAGCCCGAGTACCGCGTTATGCCTCGACACACCATGAGACGATGAAAGGAACAGGTTATCCTCGTCGATTATCTGCTGAGGATTTAAGTATTCCTGAACGTATATTGGTGATTGCTGATATCTTTGAAGCACTAACAGCGGCAGATCGCCCATACAAGAAAGCCAAGCCGTTAAGTCTCGCGATTGATATCTTGCATAAAATGGCGCTGGATGAACACATTGATATGGAATTGTTTAAGCTGTTTTTATCAAGTGGTGTCTATAAGCAATACGCTGAGAAGTACTTACCAGCAAAGCAGATTGATAAGGTAGATATTGCTAAGTATCTCACTCCTCAAAATAAAGAAGCATCATCAGTATAATTTCTCATAAGCTCGCAATAACATTGCGAGCTTATTTTTAACACTACATTTACTTATGTAATATTTGAGCAAATGCCTATTTTTTGTGTGATGTGGCGCAATAAAATAGAAGTGAGTGTTTTAAAATATAAAAGTTAGTTTTTATTTTTGATACTTATCTGTGGTTGCAATTTAAATATAGGGGATTAGATTTTAACACGTAATAGAAATAACCACTTTAACTGTATGATAATTATATTATTAATAATCATAACCACTCTTTAATTAGTCATAATTATATATATTCTTTTTTATATGTTTTGATTCATTGAACAGCTAATTAAAAATATCTTTTATATTTTTACTCCGGTCTGTGTTTATATAGCCGCACCTTTAATACTTATATTGGTCGACAGACTATAAGCATTGTTGATTTTAACATGAATCAAAATTTAGATATTCAATGTCAAAAGACTATCCAAAACTATATTGATGACACTTCATTAAGGAAAGAAGTGTCAAGCCGCTTTTTCTTATCAATGACAAAGGTTCAATGGCGAATTTGGTTGTTGGCAACGTTTGGAAAGTTTTTTGAAGGAATGATTGTGTTCATGATGGGGCTAACGTTACCCCTGATCACACTACAGTTTCATTTAACGGAATTTCAAAAAGGTACATTAAGCTCTTCAATACTTTTTGGTATTTTAATTGGTGCTAGTGCGCTGGGTGGATTGTCGGATCTATATGGTCGCAAGAAGATGTTCATTGTTGAGATGGCATTACTCTCGCTCTGCTTGGTTGGCATGGCATCTAGCCAGTCTTATGCCATGATTTTATTGTTTAACTTTGGTATAGGTTTGGCGTTAGGGTGTGATTACCCAACCGCACACTTGATGATATCGGAGAGCATTCCGACTAAAAACCGAGGCAAACTGGTACTCGGCGCATTTGCGTTTCAATCTATTGGTGTGCTGATGGGCATACTAACAGGTATCGTGGTGTTGAGTTATGTTGATGATATTAATGCTTGGCGTTTAATGTATATTTTGGCATTGGTGCCCTCTTTAGCGATCACTGTTGCACGTTTCTTTATTCCAGAAAGTGCGCACTGGTTAATGTCGAAAAGACGTGAAAAAGAGGCTGAAAAGTCTCTCAAGCGTTTGTTAAATCGAGATCCTAAATCAGTGATGCCGTTGTCACCAGTGCGATATCTCGAAGAAGAGGAAGCACATACTTGGCTTGGCGGTTATAAGAAACTGTTTAAAGAAAAGTACCGTGCAAAAACGATCTTAGCTTCTGTTCCTTGGTTTATTCAGGACTTAGGCACGTATGGTATCGGTATTTTTACCCCGGTAATTTTAGCCTCAGTTTTGGATCCGCATGTCGCAGTAGCGGGTCAAGATGCACTACACAGCACGATTGCTCATATTATTTATTCGGCAAAAGGGACGGCGTTAATTGATTCATTACTGATTGTTGGTGTGATTTGCGCCATCATTTACTCTGAATCCATTGGTCGTATGAAGCTGCAAATCTACGGTTTTATTGGCTGTGCGGTAGGTTTAGCCTTTGCTGCGGTATCGATTAAGTTGCAGGGTGACTATCAATTATATGTGTTGTTCTTAGGTTTTATGCTGTTTAACTTTATGAACAACTTAGGTCCGAATGCACAGACTTATTTGATTTCAGGTGAAGTATTCCCCGTTAAAATTCGTGCGAAAGGGGCTGGTTTTGCAGCATCTATTGCTAAGTTAGGTGCAATTTTAACCGCCTTTTTATTCCCGATCTTAATGCATGAAATCGGCGTATTTAACTTACTGTTGAGCTTAGTGGTGACATCAGTACTCGGTGCTTGGGTAACATACAAATACCGTTTTGAAACATCAGGTAAGAATATTGAGAATATTTAATTCGTTTCTTAACGAGTAAGAATATTGAAAATATAACTATTGAAAAAAGAGCGTAAGTATTTCACTTACGCTCTTTTTTTATTTCTAGAAAATCCATTTGAACATTGTATAATATATTTAGTACTGGAAAATTGGCACGAAATTTATTGTATTTCAACTATTCAGTTTGTTATTTAAATAAACAAAATTTATATTTTCTTTATATCACTGACTTCAATTATTACCCTTTCTTTATATTTGCCTTGTTACCCTGCGTGCTTCCTATTTCTTACGAGGTACTGTGCCACCCAATAATGGGATGTACATAAAAATTAGTAATGCAAAATCAAAAGCAGTCTTTATTGGTACTCACGTGCCTGTCTATTGGGATTGTGTATGGTGATATTGGAACCAGCCCACTGTATGCCTTCAAAGCAATGTTTGAAGGGCCACACTCAATAGCCATTAACCAAGCGAACGTTTTTGGCATTCTTTCACTCGTTTTCTGGACCTTTATTATTACGGTCTCCATAAAGTACTTAGCGTTAGTAACACGGGCTTCCAATAAAGGGGAAGGTGGGGTACTGACACTGACATCATTAGCGCATAACGTTGCTCCGCTTCACTTGAAGAAAGGCATTTTATTTTTGGGCATGTTGGCGGCAGGTTTCTTCTTTGGTGAAGCCATTATTACGCCAGCGATGTCGGTGCTATCTGCGGTTGAAGGGATCACGGTGATTAATAGTCGCTTTGAGCCGATGATCTTACCGATTGCAGTCACTATTATCTGCGGCTTATTTGCGATTCAAAAATACGGCTCAGGCAAAATAGGACGCTTATTTGCGCCTGTGATGTTGCTGTGGTTTGCCACCATTGGCTTATTGGGGGTGTTGAGCATTATTAAAAACCCCACCGTGCTGTATGCGCTCAATCCTCAATATGCCTTCACCTTTATTATCAATCACGGTGCCGCGACCTTGTTTACCTTAGGTGTGGTGGTATTAGCTGTGACCAGTGTTGAAGCTTTGTATGCTGATATGGGGCATTTCGGGATCAAGCCGATTCGCTTGGCATGGTTCTTTATTGTGATGCCGTGTTTGGTGCTCAATTATTATGGGCAAGGTGCGCTGGTGTTGTCACAAACTGGTGATATTGATAACCCATTCTTTATGTTAGCACCTGAGATGTTACGTCTGCCGTTAGTGATTTTAGCGACGTTTGCCACCATTATTGCTTCACAAGCTGTGATTTCAGGGATTTTCTCATTGACTCGCCAAGCGGTGAATTTGGGCTTTTTACCACCAGTACAAATTCATCACACCTCGCATCAATCGCAAGGTCAGATCTATGTGCCATTGGCTAACTTTTTATTGTTTGTGTTGGTTATTACCGTGGTGATCACCTTTGGTAGCTCGGCACGATTAGCGGCAGCGTATGGGATAGCTGTAACGGCAACCATGTTGATTTCATCACTGTTTATTATCGTGGTGGCGCGTTATTTGTGGCAATGGAAGCTAGTTGTTGTGATCCAATATGCGGTTTTGATGCTGCTTTATGATTCATTGCTGTTTATCTCAACATCGTTGAAGTTTTCTGATGGTGGTTGGCTACCCTTAACCATAGGCACGATTGTGTTTCTATTAATGGTGACTTGGTATTTAGAACGAGAGCGAATTAGTCAATTAACCAAACAGCCATTATCTGTTGAGGCGATGGTTAACGAGCTTGAGCAAAAAGATTGGCCGAGAGCATCAGGCACTGCGGTGTATTTAACTCGTAATGAAGATCATGTGCCTGCATCGCTGGTCAATAACTTGAAATACAACGAAACCTTGCATGAGCGTAATGTGTTGTTGACGTTTAAGTACCCTGAACAGCCAAGAGTGCATCCGTTAAAACGTTTGGAAGTACGGCAGATCTCTCCCTCGTTTTGGCAGATGATCGCTTATGTTGGGTACCAAGAATCACTGGATATTGATCAAATATTCACAGCCTGTAACTGCAAAGGATTTACGTTACATGAAGTTGATACGGTGTTCTTCATGTCGTCTGAACGAATGAAATTAAAACCTAGTACAGTGTGGCATGATTTAAAGGCTCGACTGTTTATATTGTTAAGTCGCAATGCGCTGCGTACCTCTGAGCGATTGCATGTACCGCAAGATCGTTTGATTGAGATTGGGGTGCACATGGAGATTTGATCTTGCGTTAATCTTAAGCTCTGCATCTAAGCGACAAATCAAAAGGGCTTTGCTGTTTTCCTTATATTGAGGATAACAGTAGAAGCTCTTTTTCCTTTATCGAGGTATACCTAAAGCGTATTATCTCGGTTTGGTTGCAATACAAATAGCGAACCCCATGTTTAGCCGTATAAATTGGAATGATCTGAATAAAACTGCTGTCTTGCTGGTGCTTTATATCTTCGTCACTTACCTTGGAGTAACGTTTCGTGATGTGATCATTGAAACAGATACAGCCATGTTGTTGTTGTTACTCAATATTGTCAGTGGTTTTTGGCTAAGACAAAAGTTAGCGTATGTGATCACCGCGATCAGTATTGTGGCATTTCACTTTTTTGTCTTACCGGAGCATAACTCATTCAAATTTCAAAATTATCAGCACATCATTACCTTTACAGTGATGGCATTCAGCGGTGTGTTCGCCGTCAAAATCACTCAATCGCAGCAGCGTGAAATCAATAAAAATAAGCAGTTAAAATCTGAGTTAAAAAGTAATTACGAATTAGCCTCTGAGCTGGCGTCGCTCAATGAAAGCCAAGCCATTGCTCAATCAGCCATTGCCCATTTAGAACGTCATGGGCAGTTTAAAGCTCAGATCTGGTTGTTCTCGCCTCAACTCTTTTGCTTAGCCTCTCATCATGGTTTGCAAGCTGACGACTTTTATTCTGCTGTTGATCATTTCAAACAAACTGGGCAATCGTTGAGTCAAATGTTATCGAACAAAGTGACCTTGCATTCGTTAAATGGTGAGTCAGGCTTGTTCGGTGTATTGGTTATCGAAACCGAGCAAGGGCAGTTGTTTAATCCGATTCTGACAACGCTGCTCAGTTTGTCATTAGCGCGTTCAGAAGCGAATAACGCATTAACTCAAGTTAAAGAAGCTAATCAATTAGAGCAAATGCGAAACACCTTATTAGCGGCTGTTTCTCATGATTTAAAAACCCCATTAGGCTCCATTATTGGTACTGCCACGACGTTGAGCGATCCTAATATTTGTTTGCCTGCGGATACCCAAAAGGAGCTGTTGCAGTCGATTGCAGAAGAAGGTTATAGCTTAAATCGCAGCCTAACGAAGTTATTAGATATTAGTCGGTATAGTATTAAAACCTTGGTTCCGAAGCGTGATTGGGTAGAACCTGAAGAGATCATCGGCAGTGCGACTAAACGGGTAGAGCAGTTGGTGAAGTTTCATCCGATCAAGTTAACTGGGGAGACCATGTTGGTTTCACTTGATTACGCCTTGATTGAACAGATCATGGCAAACCTTATTGAAAACGCCGCCAAATATAGTCCGATTGGAGCGGCTATTGATATCTCAACAGGGTATCACGACGGTTGTTTTCTATTTGATATTGCTGATCGAGGTTGTGGCGTAGCCCCTGAAGATACTCAACGTATTTTTGAACGTTTTTATCGCTCAGAGCACACCAAAGTAAAAGGAACAGGATTAGGGTTGGGCATTTGTAAGTTGATCGTATCAGCCCATAACGGCACGATTAACGTTACCTCTCGTGCTGGTGGTGGTAGTATTTTTAGTGTTGCCATTCCTTGCGATAAATATGATTTAGCAGACATTTATGAATAGTGATATCAAGATATTAGTCATTGAAGATGAAGCGCCCATTCGTCGCTTTTTAGATATTCTTACTACAGGGCATGGTTATAGTGTCAAAACTGTTGAGACAGCCCAAGAAGGGTTAAAGCAAATAGTTAGCTGGTCGCCACATCTGGTGCTACTGGATTTGGGCTTACCGGATGCTGATGGGTTAGATTTCACTAAAGAGTTAAGAATATGGACAGAGACGCCGATCATTGTGATTTCTGCCCGTGACAAAGAAGCGGATAAAGTCCAAGCATTAGATGCAGGGGCGAATGATTATTTAACTAAACCCTTTGGTAGTGAAGAGTTACTGGCACGTATTCGTGTGGCGTTGCGTTTACATTCCCACAATACCGCAAATGATGTGGTCAAATATCGTTTTGGTGACGTGGTATTAGATTTAGCCATGCAAACCGTGACTCATCATGGTGAAAGCATCAAGCTAACGCCTAAAGAATATAAGATCCTTACTCTACTGGCGAAGAACATGGGCAAGGTTTTAACACATAAGCAGATCTTAAAAGAAGTGTGGGGTGGTAACTATACCGAGCATGCACATTATGTGCGTATTCACATAGCCCAGCTTCGCCACAAAATTGAATCTTCACCAGCACAACCTAAATACATTATTACCGAAAATGGGGTCGGATATCGGCTAATTGCTGATGATTAAAGCCAGTTAAAACAAAGAGAACGTAGCATCTTTATAAAAAATTTATACTGTACCTAGCATTTCTTACATAAACCTTAGAACAAACTTTATACCATCTCATAAGGTTATAGTTATGAGGATGTTATATGTTATTTGGTATTGAAATGTTGCTGGCAGTAGTCTTTTTTATTGTGATGGTCACACGTAATGGTTATTTAAAACCAACTTGGCAGCAGTTGGTGACACTGGGTCTGCAGATTGCGTCTGTGTGGTGTTTGATCCACTTATTTATCTCCCATGTTTATCCTGAGTTTGTTTTTGCAAAAGACGTGATTAGCGTGTTTTTCTCAGCGGTTTTTGTTTTCGCAGCACTGAAAGATCGTTATGAGTCTGATGTGTACCGTAGTCACCATCAACAAACTGCGACGAAATAAAGGGGCATATCATGGGTGAGATCAGCGTTGGTAAGCTGCTTATTGTCGGTTTAATTTTCGTTTTATTGTTTGGCACCAAGAAACTAAGAACTCTAGGCAGTGATTTGGGTTATGCGTTAAAAGGCTTTCAGAATGCGGTAAAAGATGAGCCAACCAAAGCCGCCGCTGCTATTGAGAAAGAAACCGAAGAAACAATACGTTAATGAATGATTTGCAAAAAATACAATATTATTTTGCCTCTCTATTTATCTAGCTGAAATGCGCTATGGCGAACATAGGATCAGTTTGGAGGCATGGCTTATGAAACGCGGATTAATTATTGATAATAATTTAACAGTGAATAAAGAAGCGATTTTACGAGTAGAGTTTGATAGCGCATTTATTATGTTGTTTTTTGCTGATCAAAGCGTGATTAACATTTGCTTAAAGCAAGATGATTTACATTTCTCTTCCGATAATTCTTATTATCTGGATGAGGCTGAATTTAGTCGTGTTCAGACAGAAATACAGGCTTTTTTAGATAGTGAAATCTGATGTAAATGTTAAGTTCGAGTTTATAGCGCTGAGATTTTGTACAACAAAATTCATTGATTGCACAAGATTGCTGGGTGATGCTTCAAATTATCGGATTGTGAGTAAAACTTGAACATACAGTTTTTGTAGGGCTTTACAATCGAAACTGTGATCGCTATCATACACCGCACTTACGGAGAGATGGCTGAGTGGTTGAAAGCATAGGTCTTGAAAACAAGCATACGTTAATAGCGTATCTAGGGTTCAAATCCCTATCTCTCCGCCATATTTCATTGTTGAGTTTAGGCTTGGCAATATCACGAATTAATGTGCCGACTTAGCTCAGTAGGTAGAGCAACTGACTTGTAATCAGTAGGTCACCAGTTCGACTCCGGTAGTCGGCACCATTATTTCGGTGGGGTTCCCGAGTGGCTAAAGGGAGCAGATTGTAAATCTGCTAGCACTGCCTTCGAAGGTTCGAATCCTTCCCCCACCACCATTACAATTCCTCCTTAGTTCAGTCGGTAGAACGGCGGACTGTTAATCCGTATGTCGCTGGTTCAAGTCCAGCAGGAGGAGCCAAATAGAAAAGCCCGCAAGCAATTGCGGGCTTTTTTTGTAGATCAGCAACTAAAACCATCGAATAGAAAACAAAAATCACTATTCAGACCATTCCATGGGTAATATTCCTATTTGGGGAATAAGGCGGTTGGTTCATCCTGAACAAATCCTTTCAACAACCTGCGGAAGCTGTGCCATCCATAGTTATGTGGCTACCATCCCTATATCAGCCTACTGAGGTTGTCCCCTCCGTGGGGAATTCCGTTGTCTTCAACCGTGGAAACATCATAACGTAGTGAATCTATTGCTGCAGTTGCATAAATACAGAATTTAGAGTGTTTTCAATATCTTTTTGTTTTTTCATTTGCCGATGGGTTGCTTTTGTCTTATTTGAATTGAAATACTCTATCGCCATTAAAATAAATGTGATTTAAATCATATGGTTATGTCTTTGTTTTTATTTTGAAACGGTATTGATAGTTGTTTGTTTTAATGCTGATTTGCTGCTTTATTGTGGCGTTTGTGCTGATTAAATAGCTTAAATATTAATAAGTTGTTTGATTTTGTTGATATATGTTTTGCTAATTTTCTATTATTAAATAATATGCATTTGATCGGATTAAATATCATTAATTAATAGAGAGGTAACATGCACGACTTAATGACAGTCGCAGTCACTGTGTTTATGGGCTTTTTCGCAATGATGAACCCGTTTGCAAACACGGCAGTATTTGTAGGAATGACGGGGGGAATGCCTGCAAAGCAAGTACGAGCGATTGCCTTTAAAGCCCTTGTTACGGCATTTTGTATTATTACTGCCTTCTGTTTTTTAGGAAAAGGGATCTTTAGTGTCTTTGGTATTACCTTACCAGCACTACGTTTAGCTGGTGGTATCTTAGTGTTTCTAGTGGGTTATCATATGTTGCAAGGTAACAGCTCTAAGATGCACTCCAGTAAAGAAGATGGCAATACCGATATTGCGATATCACCATTAGCACTGCCTATTCTTGCAGGCCCTGGCACCATTGCTACAGCCATGAACTACTCAGCAGCAGGCGGTATGCTCCACATTTTAATTACCGTTTCCGCATTCGCTCTGTTATGTGTGATCACATTCTTTTGCTTTATTTATGGTCCTAAAATGATCGAGAAAATTGGTGAGAGTGGGATCAGTATAATTACCCGTTTAATGGGGTTAATTTTAACAGTGATTGGTATGCAGATGGGGATCCAAGGCGTTCACGATACGATCGTATTATTTAGCGCTAAGTGATTAAACAGATAAGTTTATGGTGCGGATGAACAGGCGAGCGTCTGATATCTAAACCAAGTATTGAAGCTGAGTGGCATTAGCCCTCAGCTTTTTTATTGCGTTGCTGATGAAATTATCGTTGACCTTCCTCTTAGTGTAACCTTTATGCTTACCTACCTTGATTGGCACTAATAGAGAAAACGCGATGAGTTGTTGTAATAAAGCCCCTAAAGGTGGCGCTTCACTGGGAATGTTAATTAAGTTTATTGCTGCGATATTTTTACTATTACTTGTGCTTTCGTTGTTTCAGTAATACTTAACCATTGCGATGATTATGTGCGTGGGCATAAATCGACCCACCTTCTTTGAGTAATTCAACCACTTCTGATGTGATCTCAGGGGAAATGGCTGGGCATCCCCAACTGCGGCCTAACATACCGATTTCATTGATCACATTAGGTTCTGCGTAGCTAGCACCATGCAATACGATAGCGCGTCTACGTGCATTGGAATTACTTGGGCTCATGCCATCTAAACGTAGGGAAATACCATATTTACCGTAATAGACCTCACCGACACGATAGGTTCCCAAACTGGTTTGACGGCTATTGATCGTATTTGAAAATTCTGTGGCATATAACGTGCCGCTGTTAATGCCATGAGCAACAAAAGTGCGATGGAGTAATGCGCGTTTTTCGATATCAATAATTAAAAATCGCCTGGCATCGGAAGGTTGAGAATAATCGATGATAGACATGATAGGTTTGTTGGCAACGCGGAGATGTTCACGATAGGCATTAAGGAAAATATCAAAATCGACGTAATTTTGTAGTTTGGCATGATCGTAAACTTTCCATGCGTGCGTCGCCCTGAGTGCTAGTGCATCGTGGTTGCCAAATAGAAAAATTGCAATGATTAAGTATCTGATTTTAAGAAGGAAAAAAGGTGAAAATATCATAACTCCCTCCTGCTTTGCTCGTGTATATCTGCTCTGTGATGGCCCTTAACAAGAAAGCTATGAATATTTTATGCCAACTATTTAAAAGGCAAGACAGTATTTTAACTTATGAACTGAAGGGTAAGGCTGGCTTGTGTTAGCAAAAGGATCGTCATTCATAGAATAAGATAAAAAGGCAACCAACAATGTAATGCTAGTTGCATTGATCGCATTTTGCGAATGATTTAGCAAATTACCCCTTAGCATGTGCGTAAATTGAGCCGCCTTCTTTTAATAAATTTACTACCTTAGCAGCTAATTGCATTGGGATAGCGGGGCAGCCCCAACTGCGTCCTAACATGCCTAATTTTTTGATCGTGGCAGGTTCTGCATATTTTGCACCATGTAAAACAATGGCGCGTTTTCTGGCGTTTGAATTAGATGGGCTCATGCCATCAAGACGAAGTGAAATACCATATTTACCGTGATAGGCCTCAGCGACACGAAACGTGCCTAAGCTGGTTTGTTTGCTATCGACAATATTAGAAAATTTGGTGGCGTAGAGATCGCCGCTGTTGATACCGTGAGAAACGAAAGTGTGATGAAGCAGTTTTTTCTCTTCGGTATTTATGATGAAAAAGCGACGGCGATCGGAAGGTTTACTGTAGTCAATGATCGACATAATTGGTTTATCTGCAACGCGCATATGTTCTTTATATGCGGTGAGAAAAACATCGTACTTTAAGTGTTTTCCTAATTTGGTTTTGTCATAAATGATTTTTGCTTGCTGGTTGATGGTGTGTGCCGCGTAACTGGCATGACTCACACTGAGCAGCATGATGATCAAACTTGTCATCCATACCTTCATGATTGCTTCCTGCAAAAGATTATCGTGTGGTAGTTAGTCTGCAGTTTGCAAATAAATGAAATAAACCAAGCGTTATTGTTTTTGGACTCAATAGTGTAAAAAAACACTTTTGTTAATAATTTTTGATGCAAATATGAATCATTTTAACTGTGTATCCGGTTTTGATTGGCTGTTTTTTGACAGTAGTAAGTGAAAATCGTGGCGTTCGCGGTGACGACCATGGTTTTAGTTTTCCTGATTGTGGCATGCTGGAAAAGAAAGTGTTGATAGACGATTTGAATATAGAGGAAGCAATAATGGTGATTCAACCTGAAATTCAAGGTGTTGTAGCACGAACAGCACATCCTTATGGGTGCCAACAAGCTGTGCAAGAGCAAATTAAATTTGTCCAATCTGCCATACCTATAACGCATGGCCCCAAACGCGTGTTGATTTTAGGGGCTTCCTCGGGTTTTGGCTTAGCTTCTCGTATTGCTCTGACCTTTGGTGGTGCCCAGGCGGCAACATTGGGTGTTTCTTTTGAGCGTGGTCCTAGTGCGAAAGGTGTGGGTACTGCAGGCTGGTACAATAATATTTACTTTAAGCAAGCTGCCGAGCAACAAGGCTATATCGCACAAAACATTGTCGGTGATGCGTTTTCACCGCAAGTACGCCAGCAAGTAGCGCAGATGATCCGTGATGAGTTTGATGGTCAAATAGATTTGGTGATTTATAGCTTAGCAACAGGTGTAAGACCAAATCCTGAAAATGGCGAAATGTGGCGTTCTTGCTTAAAAACGGTTGGTGAAAACTTCTCTGGCTTCAGTGTTGATTTAGAAAAAGAGACTTTAGTACCCGCTGAGTTAACTGCTGCAAATGAAGATGAAATTCTGGCAACGACTAAAGTCATGGGCGGTGAAGATTGGCAAGAATGGATAGATTTTCTCTTAGCCGAAGATTTACTCGCAACAGGCGCTAAAACGTTAGCCTATTCGTATATTGGCCCTGAATCGACGTATCCCATTTACCATCACGGGACATTAGGTTTTGCAAAGCAACATTTGCATCAAACGGCTAAGGCATTAAATCATCAATTGTCCCAACGTATTAATGGGCAAGCGAATGTTGCGGTGTGTAAAGCGTTAGTGACTAAAGCTAGTGTGTTTATTCCGACATTTTCGCCTTACATACTGTGTTTATTTAAAGTCATGAAACAATTGGGTTTGCATGAAGACTGTATTGAGCAAATGCAGCGCTTATTTGCCGATAAGGTTTATCCATCTCAATGCGATGATAAGTTAGAACTTGCTGATGAAAATGGTTTGATCCGAATGGATGACTGGGAGTTAAAACCTGAAGTCCAACAGCAAGTAGATGGATTAATGGCACAAATGAATGTCGATAATTTCAAACAAGTGGGAGATTATGCGGGATACAAATCGGCTTTTTTAGCACTTAATGGTTTTGGATACTCGACAGTTGATTATACTCAGTCCATTGACCTTGATGCTTTGTCTCGTCTGACTCCCTAGTAACGATTATAGGGCTATACTAAGGATGTAATATGCGCCAGTTAACTGCCTCGTTAGAACAATGGTTAAAGACGTTTAACTTATTGATGGATGGTGCCATTGCCAGTGGTATGCCATTAACGGTTGCAACGGCTCGTGAGGGGCTAGCAACCATTACCCGTGAGCTGGTGACAGATATTCCAGACATTGCGCTGGTTAAAGATACCGTAATTGCTGAGCGTATCCCTGTGCGAATTTACCATCCTCAGCCAGAGCAAGCTTTACCTGTATTGTTGTTCTTTCATGGTGGTGGGCATATGGCTGGCAGTGTGGATGTGTATGATCCAATTTGTCGTAAACTGGCATTACACAGTGAGCATATTGTGGTCTCGGTCGAATACCGTTTAGCACCTGAGCATCCTTATCCCGCTGCCATTGATGATGGGTATTTGGTTTTACAATCGCTGTTACAAGCCTTGGTTCGAAGCGAACTTAACTTTATTCCTCAATTGTCTATTGCTGGTGACTCTGCTGGTGGCGCATTATGTGCCACCTTAGCCCGTATGGCGCAGTTTGATGATGGTATCGAGATCGCGAAGCAAGTGTTGATATACCCAAGCCTTGATTACACCTTAAGCTTTCCTTCTGTGAATCAAAATGGGGTGGGTTATTTACTTCAACAGTCACGAATGGATTGGTATTTTTCTAATTACTTCCAACATAACGAAGATCGCCGTCAAGCCTCACCTGTATGGGGGCCGTATAGTATGGCATTGCCAGAAACCTTGATGATCACAGCGGAGTTCTGCCCGTTAAAAGATGAAGGTAAAGCGTATGTCGAAGCGCTAAGAAAGCAAGAGGTGAACGTTGAACATGTCCATTTTGAGCAGATGATCCATGCGTTTTTGAATATGGAAAATATAACGAAAAAAGAGTGTGAACAGGCGTATAAAGCGATAGCGACGTTCTTAAAAAAATAAAAGCCGTAACGATGAATTACGGCTTAATACTCGATATGGTTGTGTTGTTCATTTTATTCAAATAAAGACTCAAGTAGTGCATATAAACCGCTTAGTAAATCCATCTAACACCTTCCGTAGTTAAAAATAGGCAACAACAAATTAGGCGAAATGCCACTCTGTTGCCTTTATCCAGAATAGATTTATTCGCTTCTTAGTCAATATTTGTTAGCTGGAATATCTCCGATAGTGAACATTGATCACGATATTCTTTAGCCTTGCGTTATAACCGATACTTGCCCTGATCATACCTTCACTACACTTAACATTAAGGTGCTTGTAATCATTTTAAAATGGGTAAGTAGCTATGCTGAAAACGTTTTTCGAAAGTGGTTTGGCTGTGCTTTATTCGGTGTCTTTTTGCCTATTGTTAGCTGCATGTAATGATAGTAGCCATCAAACCATCGCTGATAATGCAGAAGGTTTTCCTGAGCTTTCTCAACTTGTCGCGTTTTCATCTAATGCTAATAGCTCGCACCTTGCTTGTGCTCAACATTATCGCGAGAGTTGTTTACTTGAACAATTTCCACCATTGGGTGTTGAGAAAAATACACCACTGACGATCAGTGATATCGAACAGCGTCTGTTTGTTTCACACCCTTGGATGTCAGAGAGTTTTTTATCTGTGTTATCCACATTGCCATCGTCATTGTTACCGCTATTTCGCTCAGTGAGTGCGATTGTGATTGCAGATGATATACGTCCGTCGTTTTATAGCGCTAATACCGCGACAATTTATATTGATCCGCGTTACCTGTGGCGAGATGAAGAGGAATGGCTAACAATCGTACCCAAAAATGATTTTCGTGATCAGTTCCAAGCCAATGTTTCTTTTCTTGCTGTTCGCCAAAACGTAGACAGTGCAGGCATCCCTGTTCAGTGGTTCAGCGATACTTTTTCCGCTCGTAATACCACTCGTACAATAGAACAATTACAACCTGCATTGTTTCGTTTATTGGTTCATGAGTTAGCTCATGCTAATGATCTTTTGCCACCGTCAGTATTTTCATCGTTATCACCTAAACGCACGATTTATCAAAATATCACTGCGACAACACCTTTAAATCAATCTCTTTATGAGCAATTGCCGTTACACGATGCACTGCTGTTTAATGTGGCAGATGTGTTATATCAAGGCGCATCGCCTAGTGATGCTGTTAGCGAGTTAACCGCTGTTCAAGCGGGCGCACACTTTGAAACGGAAGGAGCGAGTGATCTGTATAGTTATTCCAATCGAAGAGAAGATCTTGCGATGTTATTTCAGTCTTACATGATGCATGAACATTGGGGTCTACAAGATCAATTTTTGTTTTTATCGCAAAACGAACAAATGACAGAGGGCTGTGAGCGTTATAGCGTGGAGTGGGGGCAAACTGGGCGGATGTTTGATCCTTTAGTTTATGAACGAATGATTTTAGTCGCAGAAGCATTACTAGAGATAGAGTTATCATTAAGATTTACTGTTGTGCTTGAAGCAACGCCAATCCCACCGGGGACATCATGGTGTGAGATCATCAACAGCATAAAAGACTAATCGCAAAGAAACCCTGATATAGATGCTTCTTTAAGTCACTTGGGTATATAAGAAAGCACTATTTAAATCGGCGCTCTAAATCGAGTAATTTTTGTTTGATATTACAACCGCCAGCGTAACCTCCTAAATCGCCACTTTTGGTGATCACGCGATGGCAAGGAACGACAATCGATAAGCTATTTTTACCATTAGCACTGCCAACTGCACGACAAGCTTTCGGATTATCAATTGCATCCGCTAATTGCTGGTAATGCCAAGTTTCACCATAAGGAATGGTAGTTAATGCTTGCCATACTTGATGTTGAAATGCGGTGCCTTGAAAAGCGATGGGAAGTGAAAATTGCTGGCGTTGACTAACAAAGTATTCTGTTAATTGTTGTTCACACAATCGCAAAATGGGATGTTCAGGGTTAAGTGTTGCCTTATGAAGAGAGGGGATGTGGTGGCTTTCAAACCACACCGCTAATAGTGCAGTATCGTTTGCAGTAATAGTGATTTTCCCAAATGGGCTATCGATGAGTTTGAAAAAGATATCCATATCGCCAGATCCAATAATGGTGTGGATGATGCCGCCATTATGAGCAAGATTGGCGAGTTATTCAAATCAGCGAGAGAGCAGGAGAAAGCCGCTAACCCAGAGCGATGACTGCAAGGTTAGCGGGGTAAAGAGTTACTTAGCGTGTTGCTTTAAGTAATCTAATGCGCCTTTAATTGCCGCCACTTGTGCCATGTTACATTCTTCTTCTGTAACACGTGGGCTATCTGGGTAAACCTCTGTTGTCGACGTATAAGCAGCGTCTGTCACGCTAGCACACAAACCTAACGCTTTTAGCGGGTAGTTAATTACGCCTTCTTGAGTGATTGGCTCACCAATAATATTACCATTGTCATCTGGTGGTGCAATATGAGTGACATGACGAACTTCATCAATGATGGCTGTTTGGAACCCATCTTGTGGGTTTTCAGTATCACCCACTACATAGAAACCATCTGGCACACTGTCTTCAATGTATTCTTTACCATCACGTGCAGCTAAGGCTGGGCGGAACTCTGATTCATCCGTATCAGTGGTTTCATGCAGATCAATGTGTGCCAAGAAAGAGGTTTTCTGATCTTGTACTAACTGCATTAATGCTGCTGATTCTTCTGCTGGGCTGTTAGGTACAAATGAGCGGTTTGGATCGACAGCATTTGGATTCCAACGGTTGATAGTTTCATAACCCCAAGGGCTCACACAAGGTGCCATAAGAATATTGAAATCACTGCTGTAGTTGTCTGCTTCTAACGCCATAAATGCTAATGCGCCATGAACACCACTGGTCTCGTAACCGTGAATACCACCTGTGACTAATACCGTTGGTTTATTCTCATCCCAGTTACGGGTTTTGATAGAAAAAAGCGGGTATTTTTCAGGAGCGTAAGACAGTGCTCCGTATTGAGTGATATCGAATTTATCTTTTAAGGCATCGATTTTCGTCACGACTTGCTCAAGATAAGAGCGCTTAATGGTTGTTTCTGCTAACCATTGTGCTTTTTCTTCGCTTCCCCACGGTGTTTCAGCTTTACCGATATGGTAGGTAGATGAATTATTCATGGCGGTACCTATTTATAAATTTATTATGAGTATAGGTAGAGAGTATCAGGTGGGGAAATTAAGGTAAATGCTTGTGGGTTATATAAACCTTAGCCATAACGACTGGTTATAGTGCAGTGAACCAGTTTAATATTTCAACAGTGTTTATATATGCATTATGGTAAATATTAAGTTGCAATAAAGCACTATTGTCATACAAATCAAAAGGGATATAGTGATTTCGTTGTTACAAATTATCTATTTTGGAGAAGACGATGAGTACTATCTTGAATGAATCACAAATTGAAGATGCCAAACAACACCTTACTCGTCCTCTAGCCACACCTACAGATTTAAGTGTAGACGCGACTAAAGAGATCAGTGGTGCACTAACAGCGATCCTTGCTGATGTTTTTGCTATTTATATGAAAACCAAAAACTTCCATTGGCATATGAGCGGTGCACATTTCCGCGATTATCACTTAATGCTTGATGAGCAGAGCGTTCAATTGTTCGCGATGACAGATGATATTGCCGAACGTGTTCGTAAAATTGGTGGTAAAACACTACGTTCTATCGGTGAAATTTCACGAATGCAGCGTATTTTAGATAATGATGCTGACTACGTTGAACCAGCTGATATGCTTGCAGAGCTTTGCGAAGACAATAAACAATTAGCAGCAGAACTTCGTGCCGCACATACTTTATGTGATGACTGTGGTGACTATTCTTCAGTGAGTATGATTGATGATTGGATTGATCAAACCGAGCGTCGTGTTTGGTTCCTTTATGAATCATACCGTCATTGATCGGTGAAACTAACAGTATTAAATATGCTATGAGTAAAGCTTCTCTTGATTAGAGAAGCTTTTTTTATGCCTATTTTTAGCAAGATGCGTGTAAGTGATGATATAAATTTACAATAACTAAACGAAAGTTATTATAAATCATTAGGTTATTGTCGTGTAAAAGTTGGTTTAGTTATTGCTAATACTCATTTATCACTGTGGGAGAAATAAATGAGTATTGTTGCAGGTGTTATTTCAGATCGCTGGAGCCAAGACTTTTTACTCATCAAAAAAGAGATCGCTCAGCACCTATCACGTAATCCAACAGATGTTCGTCATGAGTATTTTGATAATCATTTATATCTATGCCGTGTGGCGATTGATTGTCATAGAGAGGCGAATTGGGCTGAAAATCATTTACGTTTTGCGATGGTCTTAGGGCATACCTTAATGTCGCCATCACTAACGCAAGATGTGAATTGTTTACTGCAACATAATCCAGAGAATTACCCCCAACTATTGGCAGATGCTCAAGGTACTTATTGCGTATTAAATTATAATAAACAACAACATATTGTTAATGTGTTTGCTGACACTTTGGCGATTAGTCCATTTTATTATATGCAATATAAAGGTGGGGTGATTTTTAGTTCGTGTTTACGCTTATTTGATAAGTTAAGCGTTAAATTAACGACTAATTTAGCGGGTGTAACAGAATATGCAGTGGTGGGTTATCCATTAGGAAATAAAACACATTACAACGAAGTACACTCATTATCGCCAGGTGAAAAGCTAACATTTACGACCAAAGGAATACAACGTAGTCGCTATTTCCGATGGGCAGATATGCCTTTTAATTGTCTGGAAGACGGTCATGGGATCTTGCAGTTGGATCGCGCTTTTAAACAAGCCGTTGATTTGTGCTTAGGTGATGATATTCATGCAGTTAGTACGTTATCGGGAGGACTAGATTCGCGTGTTATCGTCGCCGAACTTTTAAAACGAGGCGTACAACTTGAATGTTTAAATTTTTCTTATCAACGATCGCAAGATGAAGTCTATGCTGAAGCTTTCGCACAGCTCCATGATTTTCCACTCCATATAGTGAATGTTAGAGACACTCAAGAGCAAAGTATTGAACAAAGGCTCGGGTGTTATTGGCGAGCAACACAATATCCATTTTATCAACAAGTCGAACGTCCAAGGTTAGTGTGGTCAGGAAATGGTGGCAGTGTATGCCTTGGTATGGTGTTTTGTGATGATGAAATATTGTCGGCTTGCTTTAAAGATGATCCGGTATCGGTAGCAAAAGCATATTTGAAACATCAACATGCTTATATTCCTAAACGGATGGTAAAAGATGGAGAAATGCTCCAGCATCAATTAGAGCAAAATATTGTGGCGTGCTTAGAGCAATATTCACATTTGCCATTGGAAAAAGCCTTCCAGCTATTTTTATGGGAAAACGATCAGCATCAACACATAGCACCAGCACTAGAAGATCTCGATAAATTTAGATTGGACTTTCATTTACCGTTTTACAGTAAAGCCGTGTTAAGTGTTATGTTTGCTTTGCCTGTCTCGTCGGCAGTTAAGCATCAACTCTATATGAAGTGGCTTAATCATACTTATTCTGAAGCGTTAGTAACGCCTTGGCAGACTTATCCGGGGCATTTGACTTGCCCTTTAAAAGATCATCGTTTATCTGCACTTAGCAAATGGCAATTAACTGAGAATGTGAAGAATAAACTTAATCTAGTCAATATTGGGGTGAAAACATTATTTGATGCTAAAGGTGACTTTTATCATCGACATTATTTAGGGGCGAATTGTTTATTGACGGCACTAGGCTTACATAGTGGTGAGTCTACTCTTAATGTCGTAAAGCGCATGAACAAGGTGTTAAAGCCTCATCATTAGTAATCCGGATCAGAGTTGGCTAGAATACGCAGCCTAATTATCGACGGTTATGAGTTCTGCGTTATATGCGATTTTTAAAATTATCTGTTCATCCTGAGTTGGAAAATATTGATTTTGAAACGACGAAGCTAAGTATTTTTCAGCGAGATGCGGCACGTGCCATTGTGTTAAATGGTGAAGATATTTTGATGCTTTACACAGAGCGCTACCATGATTATACCTTGCCAGGTGGTGGCATTGATGCTAGTGAAGATAAAGTACAAGGGCTCATTCGCGAGCTTGAAGAAGAAACCGGTGCAAAGAATATTCGTGATATCAAGCCATTTGGTCAATACGATGAATATCGTCCTTGGTACAAATCTGAACACGATATTGTGTATATGAAATCATACTGTTACGTCTGTACTATTGATAAAGAACTGGGTGCGACACGTTTTGAAGATTACGAAATCAAAAATGGTATGAAACCTGTGTGGATCAATATTTTTGATGCAATTGCACATAATGAAGCAACGATTAAGCATTCAGAGAAAAAAGGGATGTCGATAGAACGTGAAACGTTTTTACTGAAGCTTATTGCGAAAGAATTACTGACAGTTAATGCATAAAAAACGGAGGCGATTAGCCTCCGTTTTTATTTAATAATCTTTGATTTATTTTACTTTTTTGAAAGTAACAGTATGGCGATCTGAGCTAATGATCAGTGTGTTTTGGTTAACAAGGTAATCAGAAGGACCTGTTAGCATTTTCTTAACGAAACCATCTACTGTCGCTTGTTCGTTCTGAATACACATTTTACGTGTTGATGCTAATTTCTTAGTTAGTAAATCGTTACTTGTTAACGTTAGCTTACCAGTTAGGGTGTTACAGCCTTGATAAGTCACATTGAAGTTCTGATCAATCACTAATTCAGGCTTAGCTGGTAGCGCATCAACCGACTGAGTATGGCCGTCAATAGCACTTACTGCCCATGTACTAGGAAGTGCTGCAACATCTTTAGGGGTTGTGCTACAGCCAGTTAACAGTGAAGTCAGTAAAAAAGTACCAAAAAAAATCTTTTTCATTATATTTCTCGTGTCGTACAGCAAGAAAAGCGCGTTAGATATAGATTATGACGACGATGAAACAGACAACGGTCAATGGTCTGATATGCAAAGGGTAACGCAGTGATGTTTTGTGTCTTGCTAACTAAAAAAGTCATATGAACAGTAAAGCTCAGCAGGTGGTGAAGTGTGACAAATAACAATAAAAATGTAAACGGCATCCTTTTTTTATTTGTATATTTTTGTGTATTCATAAAAATGTGAATACGCTAAAGGGTAGATAATAAAGGATGATGAATTAATGCAGAGCATCACATTGAGCTCACCCGCAGGAGAGCGACAAATCACACCGTCAAAAATTGTATGTGTTGGGCGAAACTACGTTGAGCACATACACGAACTGGGCAATGAAATCCTGTCTCATTTAGTATTGTTCGTAAAGCCGAACTCTGCAATATCCAATGCGCTTAATACATATCATGGACAAGCTCCTTTACATTATGAAGCCGAAATCTGTTTGATGTACCAACAAGGGCAGTTTATTGCAGCGGGTGTAGGTTTAGATCTCACCAAGCGAGAATTACAAAGTGAGCTGAAACAAAAAGGATTACCGTGGGAGCGTGCAAAAGCGTTTGATGGATCAGTATTGTTTAGTGACTTTGTACCGCTAGCGAATATCAATGACATTGAATTTGAATTGGTTTTCGAACAACAGCAGCAGGTGTTACAACGTGGAACCACAGCGCAAATGATCACAAAACCTGCTGAGATATTAAAAGAAATCCAATCGTTTATGACCCTTGAAGATGGCGATATCGTGATGACCGGAACACCTAAAGGGGTCGGTATGCTTAGCGCTGGTGCGCAATATACTGCTAGTTTATATATGGATAACCAACGCGTTGTTTCAGAATCTTGGCTTGCCTTAGATTAACGGTACAGTCTTCTTCTTTACAAAAAACTCGCATATTTTCAGCCAAGCATTGCTACAATGTTTGGCTGTTTTTCAAAGTGAATAGAATCATGTTTCAACAAGAGCACGTGATCAAATTGGCTAATATGAAAATGCCATTTGGTAAGTATGCAGGTCGGGTGTTGATTGACTTACCTGAAGAATATTTATTGTGGTTTCAGAAAAAAGGCTTTCCAGAGGGAGAGCTAGGCACATTAATGGCGTTGGCCTTAGAGTTTAAAATTGAGGGGTTAGAAAGCGTTATCCGCCCATTACGACGTGATTAATGCTTTCCTTTAGACGTAAAAGAAATCGATATGAAAAAAATATTATTATCCGTTATGGCTGTGTTAGGTTTTTCTGCTCTTTCAGGTTGTGCGCAGCACTATGCCAATATCAGTGATATTCCTTTTGTTGATCCTAATTTTAAACGTTGCGTGATCCTGCAAGGTAAAGCTTATAGCGAGCAAATTACCGAGTTAAAATGCGAAGGTCAGCATATTTCACAAATCAAAGAACTAAGTAACTTTAAAAATTTAAAGCAGTTAGATTTATCTCGTAATCAACTAACCAAGCTTGATGTGAGTGATAATCCACATTTAGAAGTGCTGAGCCTTGAGCATAACTTATTGAATAAGTTGAAAGTGAAAAGTAACAGGCAATTAAAAGTGCTAAATGTCAGTTTTAATCGCTTAACTGATTTAGATGTTAGAAAGAATAAAGAACTAACGTATTTAAATTATGAGGGTAATCCATTGAGTAACGTAGATATTCACCAAAATCCTCAACTCGTGGAGCCATTTTCAAAAATATTCATTAGTAATGGACCAAGCAAGTAAGCGACGTTATAAGGAAAATCATCATGCTAAAAGGTATTCATCATGTTGCGATCATTTGTTCTGACTATACCCGTTCAAAGCACTTTTATACTCAGATCTTGAAACTGACAGTGATCAATGAAACCTATCGTGAGCAACGCCAGTCATACAAGTTGGATTTACGTTTGCCTGATGATAGCCAGTTAGAATTGTTCTCTTTTCCTGATGCACCAGCGAGGCCAAGTTACCCTGAAGCGCAAGGGTTACGACATTTGGCTTTTGTGGTTGAAGATATCCATAGTGTGGTCGATTATTTAGTCGCGCAAGGCGTTGAAGTGGAAGACATTCGTATTGATGAACTTACAGGTAAAGCGTTTACCTTTTTCAGTGATCCTGATGGTTTACCGTTAGAGTTATACGCTCAAGCATAATAAAAGTATCCGTCTTATCTTTAAGAAGTGTTTGATTTTAACTAACAAATATATGCCTATGAGTGTATATTGTGTTGGTTGATAATTAAACGTTGGGAAGGGAAGGATGCGCAGAATTATATTTAATCAGAAAGGTGGTGTGGGTAAATCTAGTATTACCGTGAACTTAGCAGCGATCAGTGCGGCTCAAGGTCATAAGACATTGGTGATTGATCTTGATGTGCAAGGGAACAGTAGTCATTACTTAGGTTATGACATTAACCAGAAAAGTGACAAAACCATCGCAGATCTTTTAAATCAAACTGCATCTTGGTTCTCAATGGCATCGCCAACATTGGATTACCCTCAACCTACCCGTTATGACAATTTGTTCATCATTCCTTCTAGCCCCAAATTGGATAAATTAGAGTCAGAATTAGAACGTCGCTACAAAATCTATAAGCTTCGTGAAGCCTTGGATGAATTAGAAAAAGAATATGAACATATTTATATTGATACGCCGCCTAACTTAAACTTCTATACCAAGTCTGGCTTAATTGCTGCCCATAAATTATTGATCCCTTTTGACTGTGACAGTTTCTCCCAACAAGCGTTAATCAATTTAATGGATAATTTAGCTGAGCTGCGAGATGATCATAATCGTGATTTGTCGTTGGAAGGCATTGTGGTGAATATGTTTAACGCGCAAGCCAACTTCCCACGTCAAATAATTGAAAGTGTGAAAGAGTTAGGCTTTCCTGTGTTAGAGCCATATTTACCTCAGTCAATCAAAATGAAAGAATCGCACTTTCAGCAAATCCCCCTTATTCACTTTCAACCTAAGCATAAATTAACTGAGCATTTCTCAGCTTTATATCAGCAGTTAAATGCAGCTGATCAAGCAGTCAAAAGTTAATTGCAATGCTTTATCCCCAAATCACTTGGGGATAAATACCAAAAGGGCAGAGTATCAATCTCTGCCCTTGGTTGTTCATTCTGCGCTTTGAGGAAAACGTTTTTCGTATTCTTCCATAAAGTCTTTTCGAATTTCTTGCTCTAAATGTGTAGCTTGATCGGTTGGGCAAAATAGCATGAAGTGAACGACTTGCTCACCATTCGTACCGCTACCAATGTGAATATGTGGCTCAGAGCCAGGCAAATCCACACCAGCATGTTTTTCGATAACGCTATTATAGCGACGAGCCACTTCGATAAACTCTTCACAGTGGTGTTCAATCTTTTTCTCAAGAACGGGAAACATCGGATAAAGGTTTACGAAGTTAGCCACCACAATAGAAAAGTTATGGTAAACATAGCGTTTCATAAAATTGAGATTTTTTACTGGGTAGGTAAAGAACATGCTATTAGGCAGTGTGGCTGTTTTTCCTGTGTAGTGATATTGCCCATGGTGAAGATCGATTTCTTGGATCACGGTTGCCATCATATTGTGCTCGATCACTTCACCGCACAATTTGCCGACTTCAATCCAATCGCCAATCCGAAATGAACGTGAACTTGCTCGTTGGATTGAGCCTGTAAAACATAAAATGATCTCTTTTGATGCGACTACAATAGCAACAGCAATTGCGGTCACAGATAGGGCAAATTCGCTGATCTCTGACTGCCATAATAAAAATAAGATCACCAAAAGAAGTGTAAATGTGCCGTTTTTTGTTCGTGACATCCATTTACGTTGCTCTTCTGATAAGAACAAAGCATCACCACGGATCGTTTTTAGCGTTAAGCTGCGGATCAGAGTAATCGTTGCAATAATTAATAGGCTTAAGATCAGTTTGTGATTAATTAAGAAACTGACAATGTCCATTATGTTGTTCATTTACTTCCCTTTGGTTGCATACATCAAACTTGCTCTATTCAACTAATCCCAATCAAAGTGTTAGGTTTAGCGAGAATGACTGCGTTGTTGATGTGAAAACGGTCGAAGTCACTTTGTTATAAACAGTTATATCAAAAATTGAATTTAAATATGTGAGAGAAAAGAAACTTTATGGGGTATAGATGAAAAAGGTAGAGCTCAAAAACGAAAAAAGGAGCATTAATGCTCCTTTTTAAAATAGGGGGAATAGCGATTATTTATTATCACGCTTGTACAGCTCAGTGAAAGAACGTTGGTAAGCTACGGCGATTTTGTTGATGATTTTCTTTGTCATAGTCACAACCTGATACTGGATATAGTGGCGTAAAAGTAATAAATAAATTCGGTTTTAGAGGCGCTGTGCTCTCTTGTTGATGCGCATTATACGTATGCCCTAAATCTTGAAAAATGAAAAAAAATAGATATAAGCATTATTTTTTCTAATGATTGTTTTGTTATTACTGTTTCTTGTTTTAAGTTGTTTAAAATCATGAGGTTAGGTTTTTTGTTCCCTGTTTTATTAGCGGCTTTTTAGTGCTTATATATATGAAAATAACGATTTTTAATAAATTTTATTTGGAGTTAAAGCATTGTTGTATGCAGAAAGTTTTAGAAAAAGTCGTTGATAGAGAGGAAATAGATGCTGAGATGGGCAAAAGACCTTATTAATTGCTCCTATTTAGCTGTCATTATCCATGTTAGTGTTTTTGTGTGGCTATTTTTTACACGGAGGTAAAGGATGAACAAACAAGTATGGATACTCTCGTTATGTCAGGCACTACTGACAACGGGAAATATAGTGCTGATATCTGTTACAGCGCTTATTGGTCAATCTCTTGCACCAATGCCTTCATTAGTCACCTTACCTGTTGCAATACAATTTATCGGTATGATGTGCGCGACCATTCCTGCTTCTTTGATCATGGCACGCATAGGACGTAAACGAGGATTTACCTTAGGTAATATGATCGGTATTGCAGGTGCAGTATGCTGTATTTATGCTTTATGGCTAGCAAATTTTTATTTGTTTTCTGTCGGTACATTTTTACTGGGGATTGGAATAGGTTTCGGTACGCTTTATCGTTTTGCGGCAATGGAATTATGTGATGCTAAATATCATAGCCGTGCTATTTCTATCTCTATGGCTGGGGGCGTTCTAGCAGCAATATTAGGACCATTTCTCGCCGTTCAAAGTCGAGAATGGTTATCATCCGATCTGAGTTTCATTGGTCCTTTCATTGGTGTGTTATTGCTTTATGTTTTGTCGCTATGCTTACTGCAAGTCGTTGCGCTCCCTGTTGAGTACCATCAGACAGCGACTAAAAAAGGGCGTCGATTAACGGAGCTATTAACACAGTCGAATTACCTTTTAGCGGTAGCATCTGGTGCTGTTGCCTATTCGGTGATGATTTTATTAATGACGGTGACACCTCTCGCCATGATGGGCTGTGGTTATAGTTTTGAGCAATCAACCCAAGTGATCCAATGGCATGTGTTGGGGATGTTTGTGCCATCTTTCTTTACTGGACACCTCATCGATCGAATTGGGGCGAAAAACACGATCTTATTGGGAGCGGTGTTCATGCTGATGTGCTGCATTGTTAATTTAACCTACACAACATTAATACAGTTTAATATCGCCTTGATTTTATTAGGTGTTGGGTGGAATTTTATGTTCATCGCAGCCACGCGCTTTTTAACCATGACCTATCAACCAGAAGATAAGCCGAAGGCCCAAGCCTGTAACGAGTTTGTGGTATTTAGCTCCGTCACCATTGCATCGCTATTAGCGGGTTGGTTAAACACCACAATTGGTTGGTACCAACTCAACCTAGTTACTATTCCATTCATGCTCGTGATTATTGCGGCTTTATTTATATTTAAACCACAGCTAAAACCATCGTTACAGCATAAATAATGGTGCTATGTTTATGATTATTTATCGTATTTTAACTTAACAGCGTCTAAGTTTGGTTAGGATGGAACAATAACATTTTGATAATGGGCTGAGTATGAAAAGTGACATGATCCTTATCGGTAAGGGCGAAAATAAAATCGGGATCCACCCTAAATACGCTAACCGTCATGGTTTTATTGCTGGCGCAACAGGTACGGGTAAAACGGTGACACTTCAGTGTTTAGCTGAAGGCTTTTCATCACTTGGTGTTCCTGTGTTTCTTGCCGATGTAAAAGGCGATTTATCCGGTATGGCGAATGCAGGTACTGATAATGCAGTTGTGCAAAAACGCTGTGCAGAGATCGGTATTGAAGGTTTTGAATTTACGCCTTTTCCCGTTGAATTTTGGGATCTGTTTGGCTTAAAAGGGGCAAAAATCCGTGCCACGCTTGAGGACATGGGGCCTTTATTATTAAGCCGTTTGCTTGATTGTAACGATGTACAAGAAGGGTTAATTAATCTTGCATTTGAATATGCGGAAGAAAACCAAATGCCAATGCTTGATTTGGATGATTTCTCAACAGCATTAAATTACCTTGGTGATAACTCTAAACAACTCGGCGGTATGTACGGACGTATCAGTAAGTCCTCTATTGCTGCCATTGAACGTCGTTTGTTGGGCTTTAAACGCCAAGGTGGCAGTGAGTTCTTCGGCGAGCCAGCATTAGATTATCATGACTTCATGAAAATTGCTTCTGATGGTCGAGGCATCGTCAATATCCTTGATGCCAGCACCTTGATCCAATCACCCAAGTTGTACTCAACTTTCTTATTATGGTTATTGTCTGAGTTATATGAAAACCTACCTGAAGTGGGCGATCTCGATAAGCCGAAATTTGTGTTCTTTTTTGATGAAGCGCATTTGCTATTTGATGATGTGCCTAAAGTCTTTTTAGATGAAATAGAACAAGTGGTACGTTTGATCCGCTCAAAAGGCGTGGTTATTTACTTTATCACGCAAAATCCAACCGATATTCCTGATTCAGTATTAGGGCAGTTAGGTAACCGTATTCAACATGCGTTACGTGCTTATACGCCTAAAGAGCTCAAAGCCGTTAAAGTCGCAGCAGAGTCTTTTCGTGATAATCCCAATTTAGATGTTGAAACCTTATTGGGTGAATTAGGTGTTGGGGAAGCGTTAGTCTCTGTGCTTGGAGAGGGTGGTGTACCATCTGTGGTTGAGCATGTCACTATTCGCCCACCGGAATCGCAAATTGGACCTATTACTACAGAAAAACGCACAGAGATACTCAATACCAGCCAGTATTATCAGCAATATAAACAAGCGGTGAACCGTGAATCTGCCCATGAGATGTTAAATAAACGCATGGAGCAGCAAAAGCAGGCGCAATTGCAACAAGCTGAGCAAGAAAAACAAGACCGAGCGAGTATTCGTAAGCCTAGACGCTCTCAACGCCAAACTTATACTGAATCTTTTATTAAGACGCTGCTACGGCAATTAGCCAATGCTATCGTTAAAGCATTATTTAAACGTCGTTAATGGATAAACCTCTTATTATCTACTGATAACAAGAGGTTTTTTATATTTGTTATTTCTAAATTTACGCTTTCAATCATAGGAAATAGCGTAATAAAAGCGTAAGGTTTACCGGACTGATTAAAAAGGATGGTATAGCTGTGCATATTTTCACTGATAGAAAAGACATTATCATTGATACCCGTAGTTCTGATGAGTTTATTGCTGGGCATATTGAAGGTAGCGTGTTTGTTGGCTTTGGCGGTAAGCAATTTAAATGGTGGTTAGAACTGATTGTACCTGATAAAACAGTGCATCTTGAGGTGATTGCTTCAGCAAAAGATCAAGCCAGTGTGATGGATACACTCCATGAGGTTGGTTATATACATGCCGAGTTAAAGCCGCTTGATACTTCGCTATCTCATATTGAACATATATCTGCAGAGAAATTGCCAGATATGGCTGAAACACATCACATTTTGGATGTACGAGAAACCGATGAAACTGCAAAAGGTAAGTTAGCTAGTGCTGAAGCATTGCCATTGACGGCGCTAATCCAAGGTCAAATGCCAGCTCATCATGATGACTATGTTGTGCATTGTGCTGGTGGCTACCGTTCACTAATCGCTATATCTTTATTAAAAGTTTTAAATAAATGCCATTTAATTCAATTGGATGGTGGTTATTCAGCAATTCAACGCACTCAATGATTTATAAATTGTAAAGCCATAGAGAAATTATTGGTTAGATATTTATTATTTAATAAATGTTTTCTCTGTGGCTTTGTGCTTTTTTCTTTTCTGATCTTATTTCCCCTCAAAAAAATACTGCTAGAAGCACGAAAAGTACGCGTTTAAATGTTATCAAAATGTTGTTGATTATTTGTCTTTCGTTGCAAATCTCATGAAAAATGAAAAATCTTGTACGAATATTTGTGCAAAAGAATTGATCCCTGAGTTATTTTTTTTGAATTCTCGCCAGTCTCTGAAATGCTGAATACATGTTTCTACTTATAAAAAAAGTCATACCCTGTACCGTTGTAGAAGCATTATGTGCTTATTGTTGAGTATAAATTCAAGGATTGAGAGATAGATTATGATTCGATTTAACCTTTGTGCAGCAGGAATCTCCCTTGCACTGTCAGGCGCTGCTTTTGCCGCACCTACGGCACCAAGCATCGATATGTACGGTTCTAATAACCTTCAATTTTCTAAAATTGAACTGGCGATGGAAACGACATCTGGCTATAACGACATGGTTAAGTACCATGACAAAGCTAAGATCAATGTGAAATTTAACCAATGGAGTGGTAATTCAGGTGATACCTACAACATCTACTTCGATGGTAAAAAAGTAGCATCGGGCCCAATTAAAGGTAGCCAAACTACCGCTTCTTTTGAGTACGAACAAGGCGGTTTGTACCAAATGGAAATCGAAGCGTGTGATGAAACTGGCTGTGCGAAAAGTGTACCTGCGCAAATTACGATTGCAGATACAGACGGTTCACACTTACCGCCTCTAGCAATGAACGTTGATCCAAATAACAAATCGTTTGATACCGATCCAAGCGTTGTTATGGGTACGTACTTTGTTGAGTGGGGTATTTATGGTCGTGATTACACAGTAGATAACCTTCCAGCAGACAACTTAACTCACATTCTTTATGGCTTCATCCCAATTTGTGGTCCTAATGAGTCAGTGAAATCTGTTGGTGGTAACAGCTTCAACGCGCTACAAACTGCGTGTAAAGGCGTAAATGATTACGAAGTTGTTATCCATGACCCATGGGCTGCATTCCAGAAGAGCTTTAAGCAAGCGGGTCATGAATACAGCACCCCAATTAAGGGTAACTACGCAATGTTAATGGCATTAAAACAGCGTAACCCTGATCTAAAAATCATTCCATCAATCGGTGGTTGGACACTGTCTGATCCGTTCTTTGACTTTGTTGATAAAGCAAACCGTGACACATTCGTTGCATCGGTAGAAAAATTCCTGAAAACATGGAAATTCTACGATGGTGTAGACATTGACTGGGAATTCCCAGGTGGCGGCGGTGCTGCAGCCGATCGTGGTGATGCTGTTAAAGATGGTCCAGCATACATTGCATTAATGCGTGAGCTACGTGCAATGCTTGATAAGCTAGAAGCAGAAACAGGTCGTACTTACGAGCTAACATCAGCAATCGGTGTGGGTTACGATAAGATTGAAGACGTGGATTACGGTGAGGCTATCCAATACATGGATTACATCTTCGCAATGACATACGACTTCTACGGCGGTTGGAACAACGTTCCTGGTCACCAAACAGCACTTTACTGTGGTAACTTCATGCGTCCTGGTCAGTGTGACGGTTCTGGTCTAGATGAAAATGGCGAACAGTTTAAAGGCCCTGCTTACACTTCTGACAACGGTATTCAATTACTGCTAGCGCAAGGTGTACCAGCTAACAAATTGGTACTTGGTGCTGCAATGTATGGTCGTGGTTGGACAGGTGTAATGCCAAATACACTAACAGACCCAACAGATCCTATGACTGGTACAGGTACAGGTAAACTGACTGGTACTAAAGAGCAAGGTGTATGGGAAGACGGTGTAATTGACTACAAAGGCATTAAGTCTTACATGCTAGGCGCTGATGGAAAAGGTATCAACGGCTTCGAATATGGTTATGATGAGCAAGCTGAAGCGCCGTATGTATGGAACCGCTCAACAGGTGATTTAATCACATTTGATGATAAGCGCTCTGTACTTGCTAAAGGTAACTACGTTAAATCACTTGGTCTTGCGGGCTTATTCTCATGGGAAATCGATGCGGATAACGGTGATATCCTAAATGCAATGCATGAAGGTGTAGCTGGTACTGTTATTGATAAGCCAAACAAAGCACCAACAGCAGCAGCTGGCGCAGATCAAGCGGTTTCAGGCCCTGTATCTGTAACACTTGATGGTTCAAGCTCGAAAGACTCAGATGGTAGCATCGTAAGCTATGCATGGGAGCAAGTATCAGGTACTGCGGTAGCGTTAACTGGTGCTGATTCTGCAACGGCAAGCTTTGCAGCTGCAGAAGTAGTAGAAGCTGAGCAATTAACGTTCAAACTAACCGTTACAGATAACAAAGGCGCAACGGCAACAGATACTGTTGTGGTAACTGTAAACCCTAAAGATGTTGTTGTACCACCAACAAACACGGCACCAGTAGCAAGTGTAACTGCACCACAAACAGCCAACGCAGGTGATGTAGTTGTAGTTGATGCGTCAGCTTCTTCTGATGCAGATGCTGGCGACACACTAACGTTTGATTGGACACTTCCTGCAGGTGTTGATGTAACAGTAAACGGTTCACAAGTGCTATTTACTGCAGCAGAGTACACACAAGATACTAACCTAGTATTTACTGTGACTGTATCTGACGGCGAAGCAACATCTAGCGCATCAACAACAGTTGTTGTTGCTAAGCACACAACCGTTGAGCCACCAGTTGATACGTGTGATAACGCATGGGATGCAACAACTATCTACACTGGCGGTGACCAAGCGACTAAAGATGGTAAGGTATGGGAAGCTAAGTGGTGGACACGTGGCGAAGACCCTGCGAAATCTGGTCAATGGGGCGTATGGAAAGAAGTTGGCGTAGCTAACTGTCAATAAGCGTGAATAAAATGTACTGGTGGTTAAGATTGAATTAATCACCAGATATTAACAACACACTTATTATCAATCCCTTGGTATTACTAATACTAAGGGGTTTTTTATTTATCAGCGATAAAAAGGCAATAAAAAACGCCCAGTTAATACTGAGCGTTGAGTCTTTTTAATGCGAGGCTATTAGCGGCTAAGGAAAGCGTATCCTGTTGTAAATGCCGCTTCTTGGAACTGACGTAAGCCAGTATCACGGAAGTCGATACCCATAGGGTTACGCTTAAGCTTTTGCTTAATGTCTGCGTTAGACATGAAGTTAACATCAAGATCTGGGATCAGCTGGATCGCAGATTCTAGTTTGAAACCAATAGCGCTGCCTGCAAATTTACCGCGTGTTTCGCGAGTACGAATAACCACTTTATCTACTTTGTAATCATCAAGTAGTTTTTTAAATGCGAATTGGAAATCACGCATTTTTTGGTTATCTAGAGAATCTTCCATGATGAACTTTTGTGTACGACATTGAGGAATATCGAACATGCCATTTTGAAGTGAAAGAAGACAAATCACAGCTTCGTTACTACGTAGCTCAACAGCACAAATTTTCATGTTAACACCTGAATCATAATATTTTGCCGCATATTGTAGGCGAAAAAGCGGCGTGCTGTTAGTAGCGATTGAATTTTTATTCCAGCTTTCTTTGTTTCTAAAATAAAAATCAACAAAACATCTATGACTGGTGTGCCATCAGGAACCTTTATTTAGCGAAGTGCTGAGGCGTTTTCAGGAAAACAGGAAGAAATAAAGATAATTTGTTCTCTTTTTCTTCAAAGAAGGGTGAAGCAAACTGATCTGGGATGGTTAACAAGGAGAGTAAAAATGACGATAAATACAGCGATGTCGGATTTTTATCTTCAGCGTCTTATTGAAACGAATGATCCTGATGAGTATGAAGCGATCTTAAAAATGATCCGGCTATGCCACTGGCTGCCACATCAATTATTAGACGATGACTGAGTATTAGTAACTATAAAGCCAATCGTAATACCTCTATGAGGTTCTTGTGATTGGCTTTATCTCATCAACAGTTTAGCTTTTTTTCGCTGGCGTGTATGAGCGACCTGCAGCTTGGTAGGTTTCTTTATCGTTGATTTCAAACGTAGTGTAGAAGAACCAAGCGATAAAGCGCATTAGCTCATCATCTGCATTCATTACCCACTCAGCAAGCTCTTCTTCTTCACCTTGCTCATTGGTTTGGGTAAAAACATGGTAAATACGCTGCTGACCGTCAATTTCAGCAATGCTGAAGTGACCAATCATTGCTGCGGCAGCTTCTGAGATTTCAGTTTCTTCGTTGTCTTTCAGTGCATTCAGGATCGCAGGTACGCTTTCTAATTGCGCTAATTCTTTGACTAAGATTTCAAATTCTTCTTGTTGCATCTTTACATATCTCTGTGAAGTTTCGCGCTATTGTAATAGCAATTAAGCGATTGGATCTAATTTTTCAGCAGCAAGATCTTCGCTGGGATTATTTATTCTCGGCAGATTGATATACCACCCCCAATAATTCTAATTGGGTCAGATACATACGCATATCAAACTCAAGTTGGTGATAACGTGGTTCCATGTGCTGACATAACGCATAAAAGGATTTGTTGTGCTCTTTTTCACGTAAGTGCGCCAACTCATGGACAACAATCATACGTAGAAACTCAATAGGTGCGGTTTTAAAAACAGAGGCTATACGGATTTCATGTTTCGCCTTAAGCTTACTGCCATGAACGCGAGATATAAAAGTGTGTAAGCCTAATGCATGGTTGATAACGTTAATTTTATTATCGTATGCCACTTTACTGATAGGCGCTGATTTCTTTAAATATTCGTTTTTTAACGCAATAACATAGTCGTAAAGAGCTTTTTCAGTTTTGATATTATGAGATGTCGGATAGCGCTTAAGTAACAGATCTTTCAACTTGTCATTATCAAGAAGTTGTTGGACTTGCTCTGTAAGATGAGTGGGATAACCCTGAAGGTATTTTAGTTGCTGCATAAGATCGTAATAAGAGATTAAAGCGAAAAGGGCATGCTATAAGTTGATCGTAGATGAGGCAATGTATTATTTGATCACATAGAATGAATGTTAGTTATCAGCGGCTAAAAAGAAGGATTTATTATGTCGTTACGTGTTCCACCACCAATACTGCTATTGTTGTCAATTTTGGGAATGTACTTACTTTCACGCTTCTATCCCGTCATGACATTCGACTTTGATGGCAAGAGTTTATTGATTTCAATGCTGTGTTTTATTGGTGTGATCCCAGGCTTTACGGCCATTATTGCTTTTGCTAAAGCCAATACCACTATTGATCCTCGTTACCCACAAAAAACGTCACGTTTAGTCACTACTGGTATTTACCGATTTACCCGTAACCCGATGTATTTAGGTTTAGTGTTCTTTTTATTCGCTGCCGCATTTTACTTTTCGGCGTTAAGCTGTTTTGTTGTGGTGCCTGTCTTTATTTGGGTGATGAATAATTTTCAAATAGAGCCAGAAGAGGCGGTGTTACTGGCGATGTTTGGTGAAGATTATCAACACTATTGCCAAACAGTGCGTCGTTGGTGTTAGCTTATTTGTCATTAAGCAAAGAGCAAATGAAAATAACGGTTTACCTGCTCGTGATTTTCCTTACACTGACGAGCACGTTATTTTGTTACTCACAAGTAGCAAAGAGACAAACGAAACTGAGGGAAAATAAATGAGCAAAGCGAAAATTGGTATTGTTACAGTCAGTGATCGTGCAAGTGCTGGCGTTTACGAAGATATTTCAGGCCAAGCTATTATCGATACTTTGAATGACTATTTAACCTCAGAATGGGAACCAGTATATAAAGTGATCCCAGACGAGCAAGATGTTATTGAAGTTACATTAATTGATATGGCGGATGTACAAAACTGTAGTTTGATCGTAACTACAGGTGGTACTGGCCCAGCTAAGCGTGATGTAACACCTGAAGCGACAGAAGCTGTGTGTGATCGTATGATGCCAGGCTTCGGTGAGCTAATGCGTGCTGAATCATTAAAGTTTGTACCAACCGCAATTTTGTCTCGTCAAACAGCTGGTCTACGTGGTGATAGCTTAATTGTTAACTTACCAGGTAAGCCAAAGTCTATTCGTGAGTGTTTAGATGCAGTATTCCCTGCGATTCCATACTGTATTGATCTGATGGAAGGCCCATTCCTTGAATGCGATGAATCAGTGATTAAGCCATTCCGTCCTAAACAGAAGTAAAGTATTTATACCCAAGTAACTTCAAGATGTAGTGTTCAGCGAGACGACCTTAGTTCTCAGGCGCGGCAACGATTCGAAGATATAGTGGTTCTACATTGAGAATCGTTAACAAAGTCTGAGAGCTAAGGACGCTTGCCCTTTGGGAGCGTGTCACTGAGCCGACTTCTTGCGTCAGACAACTTGGAAATAGCTCGCTATTCCGCTTCGTTGTCTTCCTTGAATTCAACTCAGTGACCTCGCTCTGAATCAGGTATCTTGAAGTCACTTGGGTATATTAATATAAGAAAGAGTAACCAATAGGTTGCTCTTTTTTTATGTGTAAAGACTAAAATAATGTATATATATACAGCTTTTTTTGTATTTAGTTGAATACCAATGTCAGTTTTCTGTAAATAAAAATAGCGTTTGATCACGAAATGAAAAATATTAATCATTGATCTTCCGAATAGATTAATTCAATTTTTCAAAACTGAAATTCAAATAAAAAATGGAAATAAAAAAAGCATTTAAAAACAAATGTTTATTTGATTTCATAAATTACTATAGAGACTGATTTAATATGTTTGGTTTAAAATTGAGCAATATTGGTATTGGTTATAGTCATTTGTTTTTAACGTATTATTATAATATTCTATGCAACCGAAGAGAGCTCTCTCTTAATATTATATGCATCGTAAAGTGTATTTTTCCGTTATTAAAATAAAAAACTATGTTTTATAGTTATATTATCAACAGGCTCGAATATGGACGTTAAACAAAGCTGGGGCTTTATTTCAATTTCAATCGGTATTGTTTCATTACTATGGGCAAGCATTTCACTAAGCGGCATGGTAGGACAAGAACATGTTTTGCTAGAAATGGGGTCTTATATTCATGCGAGTAGCACGGATTTATCTAATACCAATTATGCAGATAAAGTGATGGCTGCTGAGCGACATAAGAATTTTGTGGTATTACTAAGTGGTTTAGTGATGGCACTGTTAGGCTCTATCATGATCAAAGGACGCTTTAATAAATTTTAAGTTCTTCTTTTACCTAGATCATATACTGTTGTTAGAGATAGAAAGAAATCCGCAACAAAATAGAAAGGTTGCGGATTGCTTTTGTTTTATTGCGCCGATGGCGTTGCCACATCTTTTGCAACGTAAGCTTTGGTTCCCCAAAGTGGCACAGTCGATAGGCTATGCTTATAGCTACCTGATGTTTCCTTCGTTGAGTAGGATAAATACATCAATGTTTCAGATTCAGGATCGTAAATACGACGGATCTTCATCGTCTTAAAGAAAATACTCTTCGACTTTTTAAATACCACTTCACCTGATTTAGATTTATCAATTTTCGCGATCATTTCTGGGGTAATTTCACCCGTTTGACGACAAGATATTGATGAATCTGAAGGATCAGCAAGGCTTAAATCTGCCTCAATACTTGCAATATGACATGTTACACCCGGCACTAATGGGTCAACTAATGTGTTTAATTTAATGTCTTTGGTGGTGAAAACACCAAGAGATACATCACCAACTTCATTATCTGAGCAACCACTGACTAATGCTGTTGATGCAATCAGACCTGCCAACATAATGGCTTTTTTCATTATTCACTCCTTGGTGTCTTCGTCGTAAATGATTGATGTTTTAAACGACAGATTGAATAACTATGTTTATACGTTAAAAAATGACATTTTTCACTAAAGTGTTTGATCTTTGGGCAAGATTTGAAGCTACTTGGATTTTAGACAAAAAAAACCGAGATACGGCTTGAGTAACTCGGAAAAGTGGCGCTACAAGGCTCCAAATTGAGAACAGATAATAAAGAGGCTAGTATCGTTCAAAAAACAAGCATTTTAGATGCTGACTACTAATAGTACGGAAAAAAATTAGAAAAAGTTTATTTTAAAATTAAGATTTTATCTTATTGTTTTAAAAGTAATTTAAGCTATGTTTGAAAGAGGGGAGTATTTTCAAAAGTGTTATATTTATACCGTTTTTTCAAAAATGTACTTTTCATAACGTTCAAATACACATAGGATAAATGTAACGGTAATGTTACAAGGAAATTTGTTAGGGACTCCACAATTACTGTCTATGGGAGGATATTATGTCGAATATTCTTACTTTTCCAGTAAAAGAACAGCCGAAAGAACGTACACCTTTAGAGACAATTGTAGAGCAAGAACTACTGGATTTAGGTGCAGATCAATACATGATTGATGTCGTGATCGAGCGCATGGAAAAGTTTTTAGCACTAGCATCGTTTGAATTCGATTTGAAAATGAAAGTATCTAAGGAGTGTTTAGAAGAAATGAACGAAAATGTATTTCCTGCTATTTCGGAAATGCAAGCATCGGTCAGAGATACAATGAATGAGATCTTAACAGAACGTGTTCTGCATGAGATCCGTCTTTATAATCTTGAAATGCAAGCTGTACGATAACATCGACCATTTATATATCCATTTTGTTACAGATAGTACTTATGAATGATTCACCACAATAAAGCCACTGTTTATCAGTGGCTTTACTTTTTTGTCATCAAAACCGCGCTATTCTGAAACTCTTCCGTCATTTACGATTTTTATACTTACACCAAATTACGCACTGTTTGGTGAGAGTATGAGTGTTAATACACCTTTTTTGCTACCACGTAAAACGCCACTTGGTATCGCTGAAAATGTTGCTGAATGGGCAACAGGGCTAAAGCAGTTAAATCATTATTACTTACAACGTCCAATAGGTGCTGATTGCACAACGTTTTTGCGTTATGCCTTAGATTCGTTAGGCATTGATTATCAAGTTCAGCGTGGTTCGTTACACAATATTCCGCAACATGGCTCAACCTTAATTGTGGCTAATCATCCGCTTGGTGGGGTTGAAGGGATCATTCTTGCTGAGATCTTATTGTCTATTCGTAATGATATAAAAATCATGGCGAATCAATATCTCAAAACTGTACCTGAACTTGATTCATTATTTATTGGTGTCGATGTATTTGATAATCACAATACAGTGAAAGCCAATGCCAAAGCAGTAAGAGAGGCGCATCAACACCTTTCTGATGGTGGATTATTACTGGTATTTCCGGCGGGTGAAGTTTCTACCAAAGATCAAAAAAAGCGTTTAGTTGATAAAAACTGGAATCGTTCAGTCAGTCGTTTTATTCGCCGACATCAAGCCTCTGTGGTGCCTATCTATATTAAAGGTGAAAACAGCCGTCAGTTTTATTTAGCGGGGAAAATTCATCCATTACTGCGCACTATGATGTTAGGGCGAGAAATGCTAAATAAACGTAAACAAACGATCGGACTGGCAATTGGTGAAACGATTCAATATTCGGAAGTGAAGAATATTACTGATGATAGGTTATTAGTGAATTACCTTCGCTTAAATACTTATTTGTTAGGTTCGGTCATCACGGCAACACAAAAGCATACTGATAATCTTCCAACGGCAACGCCCATTCATCCTCCTATTGCAAAACCTCTGCTCGTTACAGAAATTGCACATTTACCCAGTGAGCAAAAGTTACTCGAAAACACTCGCTTTGATGTGTACTGCACAACCGCCAATGATGCACCGCATTTACTCAAAGAGATTGGGCGTATTCGTGAAGAAAGCTTTCGTGCGGTAGGAGAAGGCACAGGGAAGGCGTTAGATTTAGATCGTTTTGATGACTTCTATTACCATTTATTGGTATGGGATAAAGAACAACAGCAAGTGGTTGGTGCTTATCGTTTAGGTGCTGTAGATAAGATCATGGGAGCTCATGGTGTTGATGGACTGTATTCAAGAACGCTCTTTCACTATGACAATGCATTAGTTGCGCAATTAGGGCAATCACTTGAGTTAGGCCGCTCTGTGGTCGCGAAACCGTATCAACGAAGTTTGAGTGCCTTGATGCTATTGTGGAAAGGTATTTGTCAGTTTGTGGCTCTTAATCCTCAATATACCCATTTGTTTGGCCCTGTCAGTATTAGTAATGATTACAGCTTAGAAGCTCGCCAGTTATTGGCTGCAAGTTTAGAGGTGCATCATTATGATCAACAAAGTGCATATTTGGTAAAGCCGAGTTATCCGTTGTCAAAAAGTGAGTCTTGTTATCATCATCCTGACACGTTGGCGGCACTGGCAGATATTCAATTGTTATCGAAAGTGGTAAGTCGACTTGATGACGAGAATAAAGGCGTTCCTGTTTTATTGAGGCAATATTTAGGGCTTAATGGCAAGTTGCTTTGCTTTAATGTCGATCCCGCTTTTAATGATGCTTTAGATGGTTTGATTGTAGTGGACTTGTGCCAAGTACCAGAAAAAAACTTAGCGAAGTATATGGGAACAGCACAAACACAACAGTATTTATCCCATCATCAACAATAGCGAATGTAAAACGAGGCATAGTAGTCAACAGTGCTATTTATGCCTCGTTTATGTTGTTGTGTCGTTATTTACCTAACTGCCATAGCTTTTCTGCTTTTGTACCAATCACCCAAAAGCTCAACGCAAGGATAGCGAAAAACAGTGCTTTGTGGATTTCACCCCAAAAGTATTCGATATACTCGGTATACAACACGATAAGTGTATAGATAATGCCAAACGAGCGTGACAACATATCGTTATTTTTAATACCTATTACAATTGCCGCAGCACTACAGATCAAAGCCAGAATGGTCCATGACCATAGTTCAATTTGTTTTATTTGCGACCATTCATGCAGGCTATGGTAATTACCAAAGATGGTGAGCAGCCAAAGTGAAGTAAAGAAATATAAGAGGCCAGCAAAGCGTGTTGCTTCAGTCAACGGCTTTAATGGCGATAGCTTAGGGAACAACAAACTAAGACCAATAACAAATAGACCAAAGTAAGCAAATTGCAGCGGTATATTCATACCAAAGAACTGATAGTGGTTTTCACTTAAATACGCTGTTTCAGAGAGTAAGTAGATCCCTGCAGCTAATAAGCCAAATAACCAGATCAAAACAGATTTAAGTCTGATCCCTAAGATCAAATAGATCACAGCGGGAATGGCAATGAAAAGACTTTCTCGCCAGTGCTCTGCAATGGCTGTTTTACTGAAAAAGCCAACGGATACCGCCGTGAGCAAGACACCGAAAAAGAAAATAGCTTCATTACTCACGGTTTTAAGTGGATATTTGAGCCGCCTTTTAACCCCGAGATAATATAAGCCGACAGATGTCAGTGCAGTTACTACGGTCAGTACACTCGCAGGGGTATTGATTAATTTAGCAAGCAACGACATAAGGTAGTCGTCTGCAATTAACAGTAAGACAGAGAGTACAAAGCAGGCGATAGCAATCCAGAATGAATACACAGCAAGGAGTTTCCAATCAAAGCTAGCTACGTGATAGCTTTTACGTAGTGTTTCGCCTTGCTCTGGATTAACGAGTGCTTCTTGTTCCCAATGGGTGATCATCTCATCAATAATTTGTGCTTTGCGTTTATTGAGTTTGAGTGTCATTTAATCATCCTTGTGAAAGGCTTAATTGCTATCAAGCCAGAGGTTGCTTTGATAAGCATTCACGACATAAACATGCACCTGATGGGCAATCACTGGTGTCTCGTTTATCTAATTCAAAACACCAACAGGTGGTTTTCCCTGCACTAATATCGCAAGAAGCGGGTTTACCGCATTGTGGGCATTGATGCGTGGTAGGTTGGCCTTTTATTTCTTGCATAATGGCTTCACGGGTTTGATCATCGAATGTTTGCCATTCCACGACTTCTTTCATGGTTCTTAAGCAGCCACTACAAATGCTATCATTATTTTTACACTTTGCCACACAGGGAGTTTTCACGGTGTTATTCCTAGTTTGAATTCTGTGTTGAGTATATCAAAAACAATAATGACTCATAATGTTAGCTTAACGACGATATGTTTAGCGATAGGAAAACAGGATGTGGCAGCAGGTGATTTGTTGATATGGTTGCTGCTAACTAAAACTTAACGGGGTTTGGTAAAACATAAAATCATCAATTAACTTCCCTTTTTTATCAACGGCTTGTGCTCGAATATCACAAGGGTAGGGGCGTAAATCATCAAGCTGTAATTGAGGATAATATTGTTGCATTTTAGCAAGATACGCTGGCTTCCAGTAGGCTTGCTAAATTCAGTTAAAGCAGATGAAAAGCCTCATGGGATTCTTTTTCGATCACCCAGACTGTTTTATCAGGGAAACGTTGTTGTAATTCCCACGCAGTACTGAGTCCAATGATACCCGCACCAATAATTAAAAAGTCACAATGTAACACCGTTAGTCCTTTAACGTTTTGTAGTGAGCATTGTGACCATTTTAATCGTGTTGTTAAGATGATGCTGTTATCGAAGTAGGATTATGCAGACTTCATGATTTCATACAGCAATATGTCATCATTAGTATTATCTAAACTCGGGATAGAGAGTTTATCGACACTTTGCATGCCGATTTTTAGCATGACGTTAGCTGGTCGGTCACAGCTTTTCGCATGTCTGCCGTAAATGTGTTCGAGCTGCATTTTTTTAAAACCAAACTCTTTAATACGCTCGACCGCTTCTGTGCAATAACCATTTCCCCAATATGGAACACCAATCCAGTAACCGAGTTGACCGCTGTTACCTTGGATGTTTTCAATACCAGCACAGCCGATCAATTGATGATCCGATTTTAGTGTAATAGCGAAAATAGCGGAGCGTTGAGTTAGCCAACCTGCGAGGTGTTTACCAATCCATTTTCCAGCCATACCGTCAGAATAAGGGTGAGGAACACTGATGGTACCGTTGGCAATATCTTCATTTCCCGCTAACTGTTGAATTTTCTTGGCATCTGAAAGCTGTAGGGGACGTAGAATGAGTCTATCAGTGGTTAATAGCGGTTGTGATTTGTGCATGATCTCGAAGGCCTCTTAACATGATAATTAATGCAATATAGGTCATATCCATTAAAACCGATTAGCCAATTGTTAACCTCGATTTGATCAAAGATTGTTCAATAAAACATCGGGATCGAATAATTAAAGTCAAAACTGTTGTGATGATCAGCTTTTAGTAAACGGGCTCACTTCGCACGTGTTTTTGTGGATATGGCATCTTGTTCGTGAGCAGTATGGCTGTATGGGGTAACGGTAGGTGTTGATTGCCAAACATCTTCACTGTGTTGGATAAGATTGTTCAATGCTTGTTTTAAGAAGTGTTGAATCTGGTATTTGAGCAACCAGCCAGTGCCTTTAATTTTAGGGGAGAAGGTGATGTGGTAGTGAATTTGACTTTGGGTGGCATTAATACTTGTAAATTTTATCCAGCCTCCATGCTCATTAACAAGTGCACCATGGATTATTTGGTAATGAATATGTTCATTTTCTTTATAATCAATTACTTGTTCTTGGTAAGTAAAAGGGCCATGTATCACTTCACGTATGGCACCAATGCCATTTTCTTCAGGTTTACCAGATCGAACTAAGGTGTATTGCGCATTAAAGAATCGACCTAATTTTGCATGATCTGAAAGCAATGCAAAGAGCACTTTTTTAGGCACATTGGCGGTTACTTCTAATGTAACGGTATGAATAGTCATAACTGTCTCCATTGCGCCTTTGTTTTAACATATCATTAACAATCGCGACTTAAAAGTCAATTAGCGCCACAAAAAGGAATATTTTATGTATGCCTTTTGTGTATGGAGAATACATTGATACATGTATTAATAGTAAGGTTGTTGACAATATCGATAAGAAAATAGGGAAGTTTTGCAATGAAAGATTGGCGATAAAAAATGGATTGATAACAGAAAATATTCCTATTAAGCAATGAGTTAAAAATGCTGTTAATAGTAGATATGTAATTATGTAAGAAAATGAAGAGTTAAATCACAAAAAAATTGTATTTAAATGGTTGTCAAAAGTGCGAAAGATACATATATTGACTTTATTGATATAAATCGTTCGACAATTTAAAGTTAGAAAAATGATCTATCTTCGGATAGTCTTACTGCATTTCAATACTTCCTATCGAACTCATATCTATAAAAATCATTTTAATTATCTTGAGTGAACTTTTTGTAACGTTCGCTATCTAAAAGATATTAATAAGAAAAAAAGATGTTCACAAAACAACAATGGTTTTGTCACTGATGTGTCATACCAACTTGTTTAAGTAGAACAGATAAGTAAAGAGTAAGAACGGTATTAAATTTTAGTGATATCAACCTTGCTCATTAGGAAAAGTGAGAGGTTTTAAATGAAAACACGTAACCGTAGACAGTGGTTTTACTATAAAAATCAAACTACTAAAACAGAAAAAGCTTAATCATCATTAAGCGATAGGCTTTCTTTAAGGTGATTCAGAAAGCCTGATACATTTAACAGTCCTCTAGTTAAATGTTAAAAATCTTAATAGTGTTATTATTAAAATACTAATTAAGTGTCAGTAGCCAGAAATAGATTAAATATTTCTGGCTTTCTTATATTCTCAATTTCTTTATTTATATTATTTTATTCTGCATACTGCATTTGGCAAACGTTTGCTTTTTGCTGTTGTAGAGAAAATCTCTTTAATTAAAGACAGTGCCTTTTATTCGCGCATCATCAGGAATAGCGTGAATAGTTGTACCTCGAATATAAACATTACCATCAACCATTAACTTGTTGGGTAATTTGGTCAGTTTAGTATTATTAAGGTACAAGTTACCTTTTACGTATAAATTATCCGGTAATTTAGTAATCCTGGTTCCCATTAAGCTCAGATCGCCAAACACTTGCATGCCAAAATTGAGTTCTTTAATTTTTGAATGAGCCAGATTGACATACCCTCCTACTTTAAATACCAACGGTAAGTATTCGATGTCGCTGTAAGCTAAGTTGAGATTACCATCGACGGTTAGTTGCTGAGGCAGTTGTGCGATGCGACTGTTTTCTAGATCTAAACTTCCCGTAACGACTAGTGGGTTAGGTAAGGTGATGTTGCCGCTGTTTCTTAATGAGATATTGCCATAGGTATCGGCGTGATTAAGTAGGTGAGTTTGTGTCAGGGCCTGAGTAGAGGTTGCGCTGAACAGTAATATGACCGCGATGAAAGGGCGATATAACGGGGTATTAAGACGTTTCAGTATCATGCCTGTCTACAAATCCATTTGTTTATTTAAGTGAGCAGCTTTCTTCTTAAGGGTATCGTACTTAATTTAGTTAGCTTTAGTCATTATTAGTTTATTTATCAATGGTAAATTTTTAACATTGACACATTTGGTTACAGATAACACGGTTTTATATTGCATTATAACTTGATTCATTCAGGTTATGTTTGGGTTATAAAATAGTGTTTTATTTGTTAAGTTTTCATACAGGAGAGATGCTTTAGTTTTGTTGCTAACGAAAAGACACAGGCATTTTGGAAGCCAATTAACCTTCCCCTTAGGTTAATGACTTTCATTAATAACAATAAGTTAGGAATTAAACTATGAAAAAGTCTATTTTATCTACACTCGTTTTAGCAGGTATCGTATCAGCACCAGCGATGGCAACAAATGTTGAAACATTCATGGGTGGTGGTGTGGGTTATCAACTCGATAACTTTAAAGGCTCTCATAAAATGCATAGTGAAGATGCGAGTTACCAAATCCGTGGTGGTATCATTGTTGATGATACGCATCGTTTAATGGCAACTTACGGTTATAAAAAAGATAAGTTTAACTTTTATGACGCTGGTGCTGATGGCGTAAAAGCAAAACATAAGCAAGATTTGTACTTAGCGTCTTACGATTACTTAGTCCCAGTTGGCGCTAATGTTAACCTTTTTGCGGGTGCCTCAATGGGTGCAGCTCATAATAAAGTGACGCATCAAGAGGGTGGCAAGAAAAGCTCAACTGATTTCGTATGGGGTGGACAGCTAGGTGCAATGGTTCAGCTAACGGATAATATCTCGACAGATCTTACTTATCGCTACCTAGATCAAAATTACAAAGTCGCTGACACACGCTTAAAAGGCACAGAACAAGTCATGTGGACAGTTGATTACAAGTTCTAAAAGTAGAATAAATACTGGCTAGGTAATTAGCGCCCTGCATGATGCGGGGCGTTGTTGTATTTGGCAATAAGTAGCATTTGGGGATAAAAATTGTCTAGGGTATACTGCCGCTGATTGCAGAAAATAGGCACAGATTCATGAATAAGCAGATGTTATTGGATGACATCCAAGAGAAACTAACACTCACATTACAGGCAGCAACAGAAGCAGCAATGCGAGCATATAATACCGCCACAGATGATGAGAACGTTGCAGAAAATCAATATGATACCTTAGCACTAGAAGCATCTTATCTTGCTCATGGCCAAGCGCAGCGTGTTGAAGAATGTAAAGCCGATCTCGTGGCTTATCAGAAATTACAAGCAAGCTTACCGCAAAGCTTTGATTCGGTATTGCTTGGGCATATTGTTACCTTAGTTGATGAAGAAGATAACACGCGTTTGGTTTTTCTTGGCCCAACGGCTGGTGGGGTAGTATTAACACTTGAAGGTAAACCTGTCACGATAGTGACACCGACTTCTCCTTTTGGTGATGCACTGATTGGTCGTGAAATCGGTGAAGAAGTCGATGTACATATCGGCAATAGCGTAACCTGGTATGAAGTGCTCGCTATCCATTAAATGCAAAGCGGCTACTTAAACTTATCGCGATATTTTTGATAATACTGATATAAGTGTTCAATAAAGAGTTTCACTTTCATCGGTTGTTGTTTGGTATAAGGATATACCGCATAAATTCCCAGTGATTTTGCTACATAGTTATCGAGCACTTCGATTAAGCTGCCATTATGTAGATCTTCTGCCACTAAAATCTTAGGAACGTATACCAAACCTTGGCTATGGATTGCTGCACCACGTAAAGCAGATGCATTATTGGTAGTGAAATTCCCTTTTACTTTAACCGTGTGGATCCCCAGTTTATCTTCGATCAGCCATTCATTTGCCACTGTTTCTTGAAAGCTATAACCGAGACAATTGTGCTTCGTTAAATCGTTAGGTTGTGTTGGTACACCATGGCTTTCGAGATAAGAGGGCGAGCCACAAATCACCCAACGGGCTTGGACTAATTGCCGAGCAATAAAGCTGGAATCAGGCATTGCACCAGTTCGGATTGCAATATCAAACCCTTCTTGGACTAAATCCACAAAGCGGTTATCTAAATCCATTTCAATATGAATATCAGGGTATTGTTGACTAAATGCCGCAATCGCTTCAGGTAGAATTAATTCACCAGAAATCGTCGGCACTGTGATACGAATTTTGCCTGTTAAACTTTCGCCTAAACCACTCATTGCATCTTCTGCGTTTTGTACCGCATTGTAGACCTCTCTCGCATGGTGATAAAAAACGTCACCAGCTTCAGTCAATGTCAGTTTGCGTGTGGTCCGATAAATGAGCTGTACGCCTAACGCTTGTTCTAAGGCTGTGATACGTTTACTCACAACAGACTTTGTTAGGCCAATATGCTCAGCGGCTTTGCTGAAAGATCCTTTATCGATAAGGTGATAAAACAGCAGGAGATTATTTGTCGTTTTCATTATTTGATGGCTATTGGTAAACTTTTTTCAACAAACATGTGAATTAGGCGATATATATCAACTATACATAGCAACGTAGAATATACCTATAAAAAATAACGTTATTATATCGATTCACTCTGGAGCCAAGATGCAACAGCCCTACCTTGATCTGATTGCTCAGTTAGAACAACAAATAGATAAGCAACGAATTATTACCGATCCTACGCTCGCGTTAGCGTATGGCACTGATGCAAGTTTTTACCGTTTAGTTCCCCAAATTGTCTTGCAGTTAGATAGCCTTCAAGAAGTTATTTTCGCAGTTAAAACCTGCTATGAACGTCAAATCCCCGTGACTTTCAGAGCTGCTGGTACCAGTCTTTCAGGGCAAGCGCAGTCAGATTCTGTGTTGATCACCCTGACGCGTAATTGGCGTGATTATAAGATTTTAAATAATGGCGATCAGATCTGGTTACAACCGGGGATCATTGGTGCGGAAGCGAACACTTACTTAGCGCCATTTGGACGTAAAATTGGCCCTGATCCCGGTTCGATTAATACTTGTAAGATTGGCGGTATTGTTGCTAACAATGCTTCTGGTATGTGCTGTGGTACTTCAGAAAACAGCTATCGCACAATTGCTGGTATGACAGTGGTATTAGCTGACGGCACGGTATTAAATACACTTGATCCAGAAAGCGTTGCAGCATTTAAGCTAAACCATACTGAGATGATTGATGAACTAATGTCACTGGTGACGCAATGTCAGCAAGATGAAGCATTAGCCGAGAAAATTCGCCATAAATACCGTTTAAAAAACACCACGGGTTATAGCCTTAACTCGCTGGTGGATTTTGATGATCCGATTGACGTGCTTCAGCACCTGTTTATTGGCTCTGAAGGCACACTCGGTTTTATCGCAGATGTTACTTATAACACTGTGGTTAATCATGCTCACAAAGCTTCAGGATTGTTTGTTTTTGCTGATATTGAGAAAACCTGTCTTGCTGTGAGTGAGTTAAGTAAAACCTCGGTGGCAGCGGTTGAGTTAATGGACAGCCGCTCTCTTGCCTCGGTTGCAGATAAACCGGGCATGCCAAGCTTTATTGCAGAGCTGGGTGAGCAAGGTGATACCGAAGCGGCAGCATTATTAATTGAAATCCATGCCGAGAATGATCAAGCGCTGCAACAACAAATCGATCAGTTGTTAAGTATCATTAATGATTTTGCGCCTATCGCACAGGTAGATTTTAGCCGTGATACTAAAATCTGCGAACAATTATGGGGTATTCGTAAAGAGCTTTTCCCAGCAGTAGGTGCGGTGCGTGATACTGGCACGACCGTGATCATTGAAGATGTGGCGTTTCCTATTGAACAACTCGCGCCAGCAGTACGTGAACTGCAAGGATTGTTTACTCAATTTGATTACCATGAAGCGATTATTTTTGGTCATGCTTTAGCGGGTAACTTGCATTTCGTATTTACTCAGTCTTTTGATACGCAAGCGGAAATTAGTCGTTACAGTGACTTTATGGACGCCGTGGCGCAATTAGTTGCCGTTGATTATCAAGGCTCTTTAAAAGCGGAGCATGGTACGGGTCGAAATATGGCACCGTTTATTGAGTTAGAGTGGGGCTCTGACGGTTATCAACTGATGCAAAACATCAAACGCATTTTTGATAAGCGCGGCATTTTAAACCCAGGTGTGATTATCAATGAAGATAAAGAATCACACATTAAAAACCTCAAAGGCATGCCAGCAGCTGATGAGTTAATTGATAAATGTGTTGAATGTGGTTTCTGTGAGCCTGTTTGCCCGTCACGTAATTTATCGTTAACGCCACGTCAGCGTAATACTGTGTTCCGTGAGATCTCCCGTTTGCGTGAAACCAATGAAGATCCAGCACGTTTAGCACAAATGGAAAAAACCTACCGTTATTATGGCCTAGACACTTGTGCTGCAACTGGCTTGTGTGCAGATCGTTGCCCTGTGGGTATTAACACTGGGGATTTAGTCCGTAAGCTGCGTCAAAATCACACCGATAAAGCGAAACAAATTGCGAACTGGACAGCCGAGCATTTTGATTCTGTTACGTCAGTTGCGAAAACAGGATTAACAGTAGCAAATGGTATGCATAAACTATTGGGTAGCAATAATATGCGTAAACTTACTAAAGCGGCTTATGATTTATCTGGTCATCGTATTCCGCTTTGGACGCCTCATATGCCAACGGCTGCGAAATCGGCTGAAATGCTCAAGATTAAAACCGTTGGTCGCGAAAAAATTGTTTATTTCCCAAGCTGCTCTGCCCGAACCATGGGAACAGAAGCGAAAGCTCAAGATCCAAGACCTTTGATGGATGTGACGATCTCTTTGCTGGAAAAAGCAGGTTATGACGTCATTATTCCACAAGATCTGAATAAACAATGTTGTGGTATACCATACACCAGTAAAGGTTTTCCTGATATTGCAGCTCAAAAGGCACAACAACTAGAACAAGCGTTATGGCAAGCCTCAAATCAAGGGGCTTATCCGGTATTAATGGATACCAGCCCATGTGCCAGTACGGGTAAAGAAACGCTTCGAAGTGAGATTAAAATTTACGAACCGTTTGAGTTTGTTGCTAATTTTGTTCTACCTAAGTTGGCGATCACACCACAAAACGAACCTGTGATGCTGCATATTACTTGTACATCACGTCGTAAAGGTCTTGCGGCTGTGATGGAAAAGGTAACTAAAGCTTGTGCGAATACAGTAATTATTCCTGATGATATTACCTGTTGTGGTTTTGCAGGGGATAAAGGATTTACCAAGCCTGAATTGAACGCCAGCGCATTAGCGCCGTTAAAACGCCAAGTGCCTGCAGGCTGTACCGAAGGTTATTCAAACAGTCGCACCTGTGAGTTAGGACTCTCCGAACACAGTGGGATTGAATATCGTTCTATTTTGTATTTGGTTGATAAAGTTAGCCACTAATCATTGAGCAATGCGAGTACATGATGTGTACTCGCATTTTTTGTTTGCCCAGCGAAGCTGGCAAACCCGTCAGGTTGCAAGAAACCTAAATCACCCCGACTGAGGGGAAGATAATCCGAATCGCAAGGGCGTTGCTGACCAACGGTAGGGTCTGAAGGAAGCGATAGGAAGTTAACATTACACAACGAAAGTGAACCTGATTCGGCAGTCTAGGTGGGTAAGCGTGCAAAATAGCGCAAAGCCCAATACTCAGTCAGACCTATGCTGTGTTTGAGGGTGGAATTGTTAACAGGGAGCCAGTGCAGTAACTGGGGAAGCCTGGCACCACATCCGGGCAAACGCCGGAAGCACCCGTACAAAGTGAGAGCCAAGACGCGTGTTGGTGTGAGGTGGCAGATGAATCCGTAGTAGTGAGTAAGGCTCGGCCAGAGAAACCCAGTAATGGTGTGGAGGATAAAACCGAGCTGACCATTAGCAACATGTCTAATGGGGCACCTGTCAGTCAAAAGCCGATGGGTGTTGCGAAGGGAGGAAGTACATTTTAAGTCTATGATGAGCAGATGCTTTTTTTTCGTGGTACACAAACCGAGTCGCTATCGGGGTATTCCTGTCTGGTTATCTGTGGAAACAGAGTACTGGGCTGAGAAACCGCACACGGGAGTAATCCTGATGAACAGACGTATATTGCCATTGTGCTAGAAAGCGGATGAGCAGGATGAAATAGACCAACATGGAAAGAAAACAGATTGCCCCCACATAGCACACAACCTAAAGGAAGACAGTGAGAGTGTATTACAGCTTGTACGGTCATCTGCTTGATAAAGCACGATTGTACAAAGGATTTAAAAAGGTGTGGAAAGCGAAAGGCGCGGCCGGAATAGATAGGCAGAGCCTGAGCGATTTCGCCTCAAATCTGAGTGATAACCTCGATCAACTGTTTCTTGAACTGAAAACTAAGCAATATCAGCCCCAACAGGTCAGACGGGGCGAAATCCCAAAAGACGATGGTGGCGTTCGGCTGCTTGGTATCCCTTGTGTAAGGGATAGAGTTGTCCAACAAACCCTCAATGACCTGTTAACCCCCATCTTCGAGATGCAGTTTCACCCATCGAGTTTTGGGTATAGACCGCAGCGAAGTTGTCACGATGCTATCAATAAAGCCACGATGTTCATTCGCCGTTATGGCCTACAACATGTCGTGGATATGGATCTGTCGAAGTGCTTTGATAAGCTCGATCATGAGTTCATCCTCACAAGTATCAGAAAGCGGATCAGCGATAGCAGCATATTGGCACTGATCAAACAGTTCCTCGTCAGTGGCGTCATGGTGGAAGGGCAATGGCAGGAAACGAAAGTCGGGAGTCCACAAGGAGGGGGGATAAGCCCACTCATCGCCAATATCTATCTGGACGCGTTCGATCAAGAAATGAGGAAACGCGGCCATAGGATCGTGCGCTATGCGGATGATATTCTGATTTTCTGTCGCAGTCGTGCAGGTGCCAATAATGCAATGGTACAGGCAACGAAAATATTAGAAAAGACACTGAAATTAACGGTGAATCCCCATAAGTCCCACATTGCTCATAGCGATGAAGGTGTGAAATTTCTGGGTGTTGAAATCGGGAGTCGACACACCCGCATTCAACCCAAGAAACTGTCAGGTTTTAAAGCCAAGCTGAAGGGGCTGACACGGCGTAACAGTGGCAAGCCATTAATGGAAGTGATCAATATGTTGAACCCTCTTTTAATAGGGTTCAGCCAATATTTCCGGATAGCGAATACAAAGAGGGAGTTTAAGAAAATAGCGGCATGGCTGAGACGAAGGTTGAGAAGTCTCCAACTAAAGCTTTGGAAGAAGCCGAGTAAGCTTCATCGGGAGTTGAAACAACGAGGATATAAACCGCCGTTCAGTTACATCCGTATGTCTGGTTGGAGGAGTTCTGCGAGTCCATTAGCATGCTACGCCATGACAAACCAATGGTTCAATGAACTTGGATTAGTCAATCTTGAACAAGTTGCGACAGGGTATGTGTTCAGTCACTACGCTGAATGGAAATGTACATGAGCCGTATACGAGGTCCGTACGTACGGTTCTGTGAGAGGGATGAGGCGGAGATGCCTCACCCTACTCGATATTTCTGAACAAATGCTAGTGGTTACACTTCATTATTACCATATCGGTATATTACTTTTCATTTATAATGGTTTGAAAGTTAAGCTGTTGTTTTCTTTTTTCGTATATCATTAATCTCTCTTCTCTATATTTAAGTATGCAACACTAGGTTAGTGAATATATCTCTCTAATATACAACGATAAATAATGCATACATTAATGTGTTTGTTATAACCATACGCTATATACAAAATGCATCATCACTTTGAATATAAGGATACATAATGCACTTACACTCGACGGTAAGAGGGCTTGTCATTCGCGATCACGCGATATTACTGACGCGAGTAAAAGGTGATGATAAAACCTTTTTGCCCGGTGGACACATTGAACCTGGGGAATCAGCCAGTATTACTGTGGTGAGAGAGTTACAAGAAGAAGCCAATCTTAGTGTAAAAGTAGAGCGGTTATTAGGGGCGGTAGAAAACGGTTGGACTGATAATAAAGGCATTAATACAGAACTTTGTTTATTGTTTTTATTATCCGTAAACATGGATAAATCAGAAAAGATTGATGTGATTGAAAGCCAAGAGCCTCATATTGAGTATTTCTGGGTGACACAGGAAGAATTATCTGCCGCTAATTTGTATCCGATAGCGTTAAGAAATTGGTTAATCAATACGCAGTTAAATATAACGTTGGCTGAGCCTGCGTTTTGGGGAACTGACCTTTAACTTTTAGTAATTAACTTACTGAAAAATATATTTATCATCTAGACTCAATTTAGCGAACGTGTAGCTAAATAGGATATTTTTAATGGCAACGACTGATACTTCGTCGTCTGAGCAACCTCAGACACCTGAAAAAGACTCCCATCTATTTCGTAACCTTTTTGTTTTCGCACTTATTGTCGCGCTACTTGGTACAGCAGGATATTTTTATATTCGTCATCAAAAGCTATACCCAGCTACCGATGATGCCTATGTGCATGCGAATGTTTTATATGTAGCGCCACAGATCAGCGGTAAGGTTGAAACTGTCAATGTACATGATTACCAGCACGTTGCTGAAGGCGATTTATTGGTTTCGATTGATCCAGCACCATTTGAAATCGAGCTCGAGAAAGCGAAAGCAGCCTATGAAGTGGCAACACAGCAAAATAAAGCCACGGATGATGCGATTTTAGCAGCCAGCGCTAACGTGCGTTCTGCTGATGCAAATTTAGTGGATGTGCAAAAAAGCTACCGTCGTGTGATGGATTTAGTTAATCGTAAGCTGTTGCCACAACAACAAGGTGATGATGCGAAAGCGAAATTAGCATCGGCACAAACAGGATTAGAAGCTGCACGCGCTAAAATGAGCCAGCTAATTAACCAACAAGGTGCGAAGGGTAATGAAGCGCCTCAAGTTAAACAGGCTGCCGCTGCTTTAAGCCAAGCAACTTTGAATTTGTCTTACACGAATATCTACGCGCCACATGATGGCAGCTTAGGTAAGGTGAGTGTTCGCCCTGGTAGTATTGTTTCTCCTGGCTTAGCTATGATGCCGTTAATTGAAGACAATACCGCATGGCTACAAGCTAACTATAAAGAAAAATCTATTGGTACATTGAAGAAAGGCATGAAAGCTAGCATCGTGTTAGATATGTACCCTGATGTGACATACCAAGGTTATGTGTCAGCACTGTCACCTGCAAGTGGTTCTTCTTTCTCACTATTACCACCAGAAAATGCAACAGGTAACTGGGTAAAAGTGCCACAACGTTTCCCTGTTCGTATTCAATTTGAAGATTTAAAAGGTAAACCTTTACTTCGCGTAGGTGCGAGCGCCACTGTTACTGTTGATACGCTAGCAGAGATTAAGTAATGACTGGGAATATGACCCCCACTAATCGCTTATTGATCACCTGTGCCGTTATGTTATCAGCCATTATGGTGCTGCTTGACATGACGATTGCCAATGTTGCCCTTCCTCATATGATGGGCGCATTGGGGGTGACCTCTGAGCAAGTGACATGGGTCCTAACCTCATATTCCATGGCGGAAGCGATTTTTATTCCGCTAGCTAGCTACTTATCGCTGAAATTTGGTATTCGTAAATTACTGTTAATTTCTGTCGCGGGTTTCGTCATAACGTCTGCATTATGTGGTCAAGCTGATAGCCTCGCAGAAATGGTTGTGTTTCGTATTATGCAGGGCGCTTTTGGTGCTTCTGTTATTCCATTATCTCAATCGATCATGGTGCAGATTTACCCACCAGAAGAGCGAGGTAAAGCCATGGCATTGTTCAGTGTTGGTGTACTGTTAGGCCCGATTTTAGGTCCAACGGTAGGCGGTATTATCACTGAAAACATGGATTGGCGTTGGATTTTCTACGTTAACTTGCCAATTGGTATGATTTGCTTATCGCTACTGTACCTATTTGTAAAATTGGATGGACGTGGTGAAAGTAAAATCGATTGGCCGTTAGTGATAGGTATGACTATCGGTATTGGTTTACTGCAAATGGTGCTAGACCGAGGTAACGAAGAAGGCTGGTTTGAATCTAACTTGATCTTATTCTCTGCTGTGATCAGTGTGATTGCGTGGATATTCTTTATTGCGCGATCTTGGATCACCAAAGGGGATATCGCCCCGATGTGGCTCCTTAAAGATAGAAACTTAGCGGTATCATGCTTAATGATGGCGGGTTTCTCAATGGGTATGTTTGGTATTACTCAGCTTCAGCCAATGATGCTAGAACAATTACTGCAATATCCTGTTGAGACGACGGGCTTTGTGATGGCACCACGGGGCTTAACGTCAGCCATTGTGTTGTTAGTGATTGCTCGCTATATGGATAGGCTTGATCCAAGGATGCTGGTGGCTGTTGGCTTAGGCTTTAATATCATTGGTACTTATTTAATGATGCAATATTCGATGAATATTGACCATTATTGGGTATTGATGCCATCGATCGTACAAGGTTTGGGAATGGGCTTGGTGTTTGCACCATTAAGTCAAATGGCGTATCGCACCTTAAGCCCTGAAAATACCGTTGGTGGTGCGGTGGTCTTTAACTTATGCCGTACTATTGGTGGCTCGTTTGGTATTTCAATTGTAAATACTTACTTCACCCGTACCGAGCAACGTGAATGGCATGCGCTGGGTTCAGATATTACTTTGATGAACCCTGAACTGCAGCAACAGGCGATGATGCAGCATACTACAGTGACCGACCCTCACTTTATGGCGCAAATCGGTCAACTATTGCATCAGCAATCAACATTGTTAGCCTTTACTTATACCTTTGGTTTTATTTTTGTGTCTTATATTGTGTTGCTACCTTTGCTCACATTATTCAAATTTAAAAAAGGTACGGCAGGGGCTGCGAAAGTGAATTTACACTGATCAATGTTGCAGTACTACGAAACGTAAAGCAGGTAATCATTACCTGCTTTTTTATTTTTTAACTTCAATAAGTTAAGCGTAAATATAGCAAGGCTTTACAAGCTTGTTGATAAATGTAATGATTAAAAAAGTTATTGAACATTGTTGTTTAATAATTTTTTTAAGAAAACGCCTTCAACTACCTTCGCTGCTCTTCATCAAAAATTCATTTGCAATTAACACTGCTTGATATTTATATCGTTACTGTCAGTGTCTTTATACAGAGGTAATTTATGATTATTAATTTTAACGTCAACGATGTGTCTTGGAATGCACCGATCCACCAATTAAATGGTGATGTGCTGCGCCGACATGTATTAATTAATGGGAAAGTGGATTGTTTGGATTTGAACTTCACTTATTGTGAAGCAACAGAGAAAGGCACCATCACAGATAGCAAGAATCAACAAATTGGGCATTTTTCAATTATTGATTAAGGTTGAGTTATGTTTAGTTTTATTCTTCGCTTAAAAAATAAAGAGGCAGACATGGGCGCTGCCTCTTCATATTTAACGTGTTAGTAAGTCACGATAATGACTTGATTATCTTTACTTACGTAGGTTTCTTTTACTTTTCCGCCATTACCCACCACAATCACATTTTGTCCTTTTTCGTTTTGTAGTGTTCCTAACTCATTGACAAAAACACTAAAAGCAACGGCTGATGCGAGAGGATGTTTCCAACGATACCATTGCGCATTGGCGCGATAGAACGCAGGTTTTCCCCAGTATCGATTATCCCAGCGGCGATCCATTCGGTTATCAACACGACGCTCAACGCGGTTATCTTGTCGATGATCTTGACGCATGTCTTGGCGTCGGTCATTAAAACCATCAGCATGAGTATTACTTGAAAAAGTGAAAATCAATCCGACTAGAGCTAGGTATTTTTTATTCATTCCGTCACCAACGCGTTGAATGTTAATTAATAGGTATTAACAGCACCATTTAAATAGTTTGTTTTGTTATTTTGGCTATCAATATACCCAAGTAACTTCAAGATGCAGTGTTCAGCGAGATGACCTTAGTTCTCAGGCGCGGCAACGATTCGAAGATATAGTGGTTCTACATTAAGAATCGTTAACAAAGTCTGAGAGCTAAGGACGCTCGCCCTTTGGGAGCGTGTCACTGAGCCGACTTCTTGCGTCAGACAACTTGGAAATAGCTCGCTATTCCGCTTCGTTGTCTTCCTTGAATTCAACTCAGTGACCTCGCTCTGAATCAGGCATCTTGAAGTCGCTTGGGTATATAAGCACTGTTAACTAAGCGTCCCTCGTTATTACAAATGATCGGTAGTAGATCTTTTTTAAAGCTTTCTAAAGAGATGTATTGGGAATGAATAGCTGCTGTTTTTATCTCCACGTATTCCTGAAATTCAGGTGGAAATACCACAGTCACTTCAAAGCGACCGCCGTTAAAATCATTACATGTGATCACTCTTTTCATCCACGAAGTCATATATTTCTCTTTAAGGTATGATGCACTGTATTTTAAAAGAATACCATTCCATATAAATTTGTAAACCCTAAATTCGAATTTATAACTAGAGTCAATGGATATGTAACCTCAAGCTGCGAGGTTCTACGAGAATGACGAGGAAAATAAAAGACAATAAAAAACGGCAGAATATGAATTATTCTGCCGTTGATAAAAGAGTTAAGCTGCTAGCGATTAATGATTTTCTGCGAGTTGCTGATCTTTAGTCATGTGGCGAGTTGAGTACAATTTGTAACTCATGATCGCAATGACCAATGCTTTAATGATCATCATTTGAGGATTACCAAAGTAGCCCGCCATACCGACAAAGCCAGAGAGCAACATTAACATGCGGTAGTTTTTCAATGACGTCATGTAAAGCGCTGCCACAATAATAATTAAATCACCGTATTGAAGCGCAACGGTAAGCGTTGGCTCGGCAATAAACGCACTGATCGCAATGTAAGTAATGTATAAAATCGCTGTTGCCATGATAGCGGCAAGGGTATTAACAACGGCTTTGCCTGTTTTAGTAAAGTCTTTTACATAGCGATAAGCGTTAATGGCATTCACTGACAGGTTCAAAATCACTTTTGACCACCATCCCATCAGAATAGACCAAACAGTATCATTTGTTGCTGATGCAAAAGCAGCATAACGGGTGAATTTCATGCTGTTGAAAATCGTAAGTAGGATATATAAGACAACCGATGTCCAACCTAATACTTCTTTTAATAGATCAACCAATGTGAATATCTCTCAATGATGCCATTGAAATTCAAGGCAATATAATAGTGTTTGGTTCTAATGTTTAACGATATAGCAACATTATTAACTTACGCGATAGGTGAGCGCGCGCAATCCTACCATAGTTGTCATTTCCATGACATTGGTAAGGCTTTATATTTTCTTTTAATTCGAGTGTTTTTTTAGCGGGTAAAATAAACTCACTTCACAAAATGAAATATTGGATCGTTATATCAATAAGTTAGTTAAATAAGTATTTATGCGTAGTGAGTGAGAGACAATAACATCGCTATTTAATAAGAGAAATTTAGCTATCTACGTAGTTATACGTATAAAAAGTAAGTTAAAAATTTAACGATTTTTAACATCACTCCGTAGTCATGCTCATTTTTTCTTTTGGGTGGTTAGGTCACAGTTACTCTGAATCTAATCTATCCCCAATCATTGAAAGCAAGGATGAGTGAATGAACATTATTCATAGTGCTGTAAAGCGAGTGGTGAAGAAAAGCCTGATTGTTGCGTTAGGGTGCGCGGCAATGCTTTCAACCACAGCTCACGCGTCAGAAAAAGTGTATCGCCTAAAATTAGCGGAAACATGGGGACCAAATTTCCCAATTTTTGGTGATGCGACTAAGAACATGGCGGCAATGGCAGAGAAAATGTCGAATGGACGGTTAAAAATTCGTATTGATTCTGCGAATAAGCACAAAGCGCCACTAGGTATTTTCGATATGGTGAAATCGGGTCAGTACGATATGGGTCACTCAGGCTCGTACTACTGGAAAGGTAAAGTGCCGAATACGCTTTACTTTACATCAATGCCATTTGGTATGACACCTGCCGAGCAGTATGCATGGTTCTATCACGGTGGTGGTATGGATCTGATGGAGCAAGTGTACGCACCACATAATTTGCTTTCATTCCCTGGTGGTAATTCCGATATTCAAATGGGCGGTTGGTTTCAAAAAGAAATTAACACCGTTGATGATTTGAAAGGGTTGAAAATGCGTATTCCGGGTTTCGCTGGTGAGATCTTAGCGGAAGTGGGCGCAAAGCCAACCAATATTGCACCAGGTGAGCTTTATACATCGCTAGAGCGTAACACCATTGATGCCCTTGAGTGGGTAGGACCATCGCTTGATTTACGCATGGGCTTCCACAAAATTGCCCCTTATTACTACACGGGTTGGCATGAGCCGGGATCTGAGCTGCAATTTCTTGTCAACAAGCGTACTTTTGAGCGTTTACCTGAAGACTTACAAGAGATCTTACGTGTAGCGATGCGTACGGCTGCTTATGACATGTATACCCAAGCGACACACGCAAGTGGTAAAAACTGGTCAACCATTCAAGAAACTTACCCTGATATTAAAGTCAAAGACTTCCCACCTGCGGTATTAAAAGCGCTACGTGACGCGAACGATCGACTACTTGCTCAACACGCAGAAAAAGATGAGCAAGCCAAAGCGATCCAACAATCACAAGCGGATTACTTAAAGCAAGTACGTTCTTGGACCAACATTTCACACCGTGCTTATCTCAATAGCCAAGCACAATAAACCTGTCTGAACACACTGAGTCATTTCCCTGCCTTTTACATATATCGGGTCGCCATTATATGTACTTAGGCAGGGCTTCCATGGAGTAAGGAATGAAAAGTCTCATTACACTGGAGCGATTGTTCAATCGCATTGGTGATGCCCTTGGCTGGTTAGCCAGTATTTTATTTTTACTATTATTGCTCAATGTCGTTTATGACGTTGTTATGCGATACGTTTTTAACGATGTTTCTATCGCCTTTCAAGAAATGGAATGGCATCTGTTTTCTGCCGTTTTCTTATTAGGTGTGCCTTATGCCATCCGTGCGTCAGGACATGTTCGTGTAGACGTGTTTTTTGAGCGTCTTTCCCGCAAGACACAAGCCATTATCGATATTCTTGGCACTCTGTTTTTGTTATTGCCTTTCTGCTTACTAGTGACTTGGTACGGAATTGATTTTGCCAAAGAAAGTTATCAGTTAGGCGAAACTTCAGGCGATCCTGGTGGGTTGGCTTATCGCTGGATCATCAAAGCCATGATCCCATTATCATTTGGTTTAATGGCGATCAGTGGACTTGGGCTGATTGTTCATTCTCTTAATACCTTGGTTAATCCCCAAGCCTCTTCATCTAAACAAGATCAGTAAAGGAATACGTCAATGATCGGAATAGTGATGTTTTTTGTCGCCTTGTTTGCACTCTTGTTAGGCTTTCCTGTTGCCTTTACCTTTGGTGGTATTGCCTTAATTTTTGGCGTATGGGCAGAAGGGCTCGATATGTTTGCGTTCATGCCGTACCGCATTCAGTCGATTATGGAAAATACGGTATTAATGGCGGTGCCGCTGTTTGTTTTCATGGGACTGGTGTTACAAAAAACACGTCTTGCCGAACAGTTATTAGAATCCATGGGGCGATTATTTGGTGGCGTCCGTGGTGGTATTGCCATTTCTACAGTCTTAGTCGGAGCATTGCTTGCAGCATCCACAGGTGTCGTTGGGGCATCAGTGGTAGCGATGGGGTTAATATCCCTACCTGTAATGTTGAAATACAATTACGATAAGGGGCTTGCCTGCGGCACCATTTGTGCGTCTGGTACATTAGGGCAAATCATCCCACCGTCAATTGTGTTGATCCTATTGGGCGATGTTTTAGGAGTGCAGGTTGGAGACTTATTCCAAGCAGCATTATGGCCGGGCTTTGTGTTAGTCGGTGCTTATATTCTTTATATTTTAATCTACGCCAAGCTTAATCCAGACGCTGCACAACCAATTGAACGTGATGCCAGTGTGAGTCGTTCAAAAGAAGTGTTCGATGCATTGAAAGCGGTAGTACCACCATTGGCACTCATCGTTGTGGTGTTAGGTTCTATTTTTGTCGGTATTGCAACACCAACGGAATCAGCAGCATTAGGCGGTTTTGGTGCGATCGTGCTTGCTGTGATGTACCGTGCCTTTAGCTGGAATATGCTCTACCAAGCAGCGAAAGAAACCGTCAAAGTAACAGCGATGGTTTTTGCTATTTTGCTCGGGGCAACCGCATTCTCGATGGCATTTACTTATACCGGAGGTGATTATCTGGTTGAAGAATGGATGATGGCACTACCGGGCGAGAAATGGGGCTTTTTGATCATTACCATGTTAGTGATTCTGATCTTAGGTTTCTTTATCGATTTTGTTGAGATCTGTTTCATTATCGTACCTATTCTTGCCCCTGTTGCGGAAATGATGGGTATCAACATGACGTGGTTTGCAATTCTAATTGCGATGAACCTGCAAACCTCTTTCTTAACCCCACCATTTGGTTTTAGTTTGTTTTACCTTAAAGGGGTTGCACCTGCTGGCGTTACGACGCGAGATATTTACCGTGGTGTAATGCCATTTATCGCCATTCAAATAGCAGTACTTGCTTCCATATTGGTATTCCCCGGATTCTATGGCATGGGTTAATACTGATAATGTGATCTATAAAAGTAAAACTTGATAACAAATTGTTAATATAAGCTGATGGTAAAACATCAGCTTTTTTTGTTGTTTGAGAGGTGACCATGCCATTAAAAGCAAAGTTAATCTTACTGACATTGCTGCCTTTATTGATCGTTACTGCCAGTATTAGTTGGATCTCGATTTATCAAGCGAAAACCCTAGGGCAAAAAGAAGTTACCGTATTTCGTGAAAGCTTGATTAACGCAAAAGAAGCGGCATTAAAAGACAGTGTCGATCTAGCATTGGATGCTATTGCCCATATTTACCATGATCCAAATTTAGATACTTCAGATGCTCAGCAGCGTGTTAAAAAAATCCTAACTAACTTACGCTATGGCACAGATGGTTACTTCTTTGTTTATGATAAAAACGGGGTCAATTTAGTCCATCCGATCATGCCTGAGCTTATTGGTCAGAACCTGATTAACATTCAAGATCAGCAAGGAGATTATTTAATCGCTTCATTGTTATCACAGGCGCAAAGTGGAGGCGGTTATCACCAGTATTTGTGGCAAAAACCATCGACAGGTGCCACCGTTAACAAGCTCAGTTATTCCGAGTGGTTAGATAAATGGGAATGGATGATTGGAACGGGGCTATATATCGAAGATGTCAGTGAAGACGTTGATATGATGCAGCAAGCGATTAACCATAATATCGACACCATTTTCTTCTCTATTGTAGTGATATTAACGGTGACCGTTGCGGTGATCATCGTTATTACCTTAGCAATTAACTTACATGAACATCGCTTGGCTGACAGAAACTTAAAAGAGCTTGCCCATAAAACGGTGATGTTTCAAGAAGCAGAGAAAAAGCATTTAGCCCGTGAACTTCATGATGGGATCAATCAGTTATTGGTTTCCAGTAAATGTCATTTAGAGTTACTTAGTATCCAATCAATTGACAGTAAGTTTGTCGATTACCTAAATAAGTCAATGTACTCGCTGACCTTAGCGATTAATGAAGTACGACATATTTCCCATAAGCTAAGACCAAGTGCATTGGATGACATAGGTTTAGAGGCGGCATTAACGACATTATTGCAAGATTATCAATCTCACTCAGGTACCCAGGTTGATACCTTGTTTGATACTCAAGCAGGACGCTTAGATTCTGATGTCGCAACCACCTTATATCGTGTAGTGCAGGAATCGCTCAATAATATAGTAAAACATGCAGAAGCCACCAAAGTGGAAGTGCATTTAAAACAAATGGGTAACTTATTACAGTTGATCATTCGTGATAATGGTAAAGGTTTTGATAGCCAGAATAAGAATCAACAAAAAGGAATTGGTTTACGCAATATGCGTGAGCGAGTGGAGTTTATTGGCGGTGAGTTTGAACTCAGTAGTGAGCAGGGATTCGGCACTGAGCTTACCGTATTATTAAATTTGGATGGCTTAGTCTATGACGGAACAAACGATTAAGGTTGTCATTGTCGATGATCACCAAGTGGTGATTGATGGCTTTATGGCACGATTACAATTAGAGCCTGATATTGATGTGATAGGTACAGCGAGTAATGGTATCGAAGCATTAGAGGTGATCAGCCAACTTGATCCCGACGTGATATTAATGGATATCAGTATGCCGATCATGAATGGTATTGATGCCACCGCACAGATAAAAAAGCAGTACCCTGATGCGAAAGTGTTAATGTTGACCATGCATGATAATCGTGAGTACATCATGAAGGTGATGCAGGTAGGAGCGATGGGCTATATGTTGAAAGAAATTTCGGCAGAAAAAATGGTGCAAGCGATCAAAACGGTCAATCAAGGATCCACTTATTTTTGTGAAACCACAAGCCAGACTATTTTTACTCAAGCTGCTACTCCCATTGCCGCTCCTGAAGTGAACCCATTAAGCCGACGTGAAGAGGGGATTTTAAAACACGTAGCGCAAGGCCTTAGCAGTAAACAAATAGCCAAAGCGCTAGATATAAGTTATCGCACCGTTGAAACCCATCGACAAAATATCAAACATAAATTAGATCTACACTCGACGGCAGAGCTAGCAAAATACGCTTTAGAAAAAGGATTAGTTGATTAACAGTATGCTTTGATGATGAAAAAATAGATGAAATATAAGAATTGGAACATCAAATAAGCGTTTGATTAAAAAAAGAGAATAAAACTATTTACAGCCAAACAAACTATGCGTATTATTCGCCGCACTTACGGAGAGATGGCTGAGTGGTTGAAAGCACAGGTCTTGAAAACCGGCATACGTTAATAGCGTATCTAGGGTTCAAATCCCTATCTCTCCGCCATATTCTAGAGATTCGATGATATCGGGTTTCTTAAAGAATTGGAGCGGTAGTTCAGTTGGTTAGAATACCGGCCTGTCACGCCGGGGGTCGCGGGTTCGAGTCCCGTCCGCTCCGCCAATACAACGAAGCCTCGTCAGCAATGACGGGGCTTTTTTGTATCTGAAATTTAAGCTAGTTATTGGGACTGTATTGATGCACCTGATACGGGGTCGAGAGTCCCGCTGGAATGCCAGCCCAGCCGTTCCGCCAATACAACGAAGCCTCGTCAGCAATGACGGGGCTTTTTTGTATCTGGAATTTAATCGCTATTCACACTGTAAATTAGGTATTCTAGATAACTCGTTTCAGTAATAAAAAGCCAAACAAAGTGCTTGTTTGGCTTAAGAGTTGCTATTACTCGCCGTTATACTTTTGTTCAAGTGCTTGTGCGGCTAGATAACCCTGATGCGTGCTTAACTGTTCAAAATAGCGTTTGATATTCGGATAATCAGTTAAGATGCCATAGGTGTTAAGGATTTCAGCAATGAACGACATCATGAAATCAGCACCCGTTAATCTCTCTTCAACAAGGTAAGTTTTACCAGCTAAGCGTTGATCAAAGTATTGCATGACTTTTTGCGTTTCCATGTCGGCATAATCGCCAAGGAAATTCATTTTCGCACCATCTTTCGTGACAAACATCTTCAAAAGTAGCGGTAAAATTGCTGAGCTTTCTGCAAAGTGAAGCCATTGAATATAATCAATATAAGCATGTGTGCCACGCTCAGGTTTAAACTTACCATTACCATAAGTATCGATAAGATATTCAGTGATCGCACCAGATTCGGTAATGATCATACCGTTATCTTCTAGTACAGGTGATTTACCTAACGGGTGAACACTTTTTAACTCTGGTGGTGCAAGAAACGTGACCTTATCACGGCAATAAGGCTGGATCTTGTATTCGACCCCGAGCTCTTCCAATAACCAGATTATACGTTTTGAACGAGATTGATTTAGATGGTGCAAAGTAATCATATTAATTCCCTTTTCGTTACAGTTAGCTGACTTTAACCACTAATTTGCCGAAGTTCTTACCTTCGAGTAAGCCGATGAAAGCTTGTGGTGCATTTTCTAATCCTTCAACGCAATCTTCGCGGTAATGGATTTTTCCTTCTGCCAACCATTGCGACATATCTTGTGCAAATTCGTCGTAACGGTGGGCATAATCATCAAAAATAATGAAACCTTGCATCTTGATACGCTTAACAAGCAGCTGTCCCATTAGCATATTCATACGATCAGGACCTTCTGGTAATGAAGTCGCATTGTATTGAGAGATCAAACCACAAAGAGGAATGCGAGCATCGGTATTTAATAGTGGAAGAACCGCATCAAAGACTTTGCCACCCACGTTTTCATAGTAAACATCGATACCATTTGCACAGGCTTGGCTAAGTTGCTCAGCAAAATCAGCAGCGTGGTGGTCGATACATTCATCGAAACCTAAAACAGATTTAGCGTAATCACATTTTTCTTTGCCGCCAGCGATGCCTACAACACGGCAATTTTTGAGTTTACCAATCTGCCCAACCATAGAACCCACAGCGCCAGTCGCTGCAGCAACAACAATGGTATCTCCCGCTTTTGGCTGACCAATGTCGAGTAAGCCCATGTAAGCTGTAAAGCCTGGCATACCCATAACACCTAATGCATAGGAAGGGTGGGTTGGATTCATGCCTAGCTTGATCAGTCCTTCACCATTGGAGATTGCATAATCTTGCCAGCCAGTAAACGCTAATACCCACTCACCAACGGTAAAATCAGGATGATTTGACTGTTCAACTTGGCATACGGTACCGCCAACCATCACACCACCGATCGCGACAGGCTCTGCATAAGATTTTTTATCGCTCATACGTCCACGCATGTAAGGATCAAGCGATAGGTATTTGGTTTTAAGTAAGATCTCACCTTGAGCAGGTGTCGGAATTTCAGTTTGATTGAGCGTGAAATCAGTTGATTGTGGTGCCCCAACTGGACGAGAAGCTAATAATACTTGGCGATTGATAGTTGTCATCATGACTCCTTAAATACAATTAGACCAGTCGTCTAGTTGTTGGTTATAAAAAATCCCGCCATCAGCTTAGTTCAAATAGTAATGGCGGGTTGTATTCTTTATTTTGCTGTTAATAGCATTTTTGTTGTTGCTAATGCTTGCTCTAAGCCCGATAAATCTTGGCTAAGTTTGTTAAGTAAACTTGCCCCTAACCATAAATGGTAAAGGGTTTGTGCCATTGCTTGGCTGTCACATGTCGCAATGGATCCGTCTTTGATCCCCGCATCAATTGCACTAGCAATCAATGACACTACATTATTGGCGCCTTGCTTTAATGCTTCACGCATTGGTTCTGATAGATCAGACACTTCTGCACTTAGCTTAACGACTAAACATTTATTGGCATTACAAACGCCATTTTCCACTTTGATCCAGAGATTGAAATAATGGTTAAGGCGTTCGAATCCTGTTTCTTGTTCATTATGTAAAACATGAGCTACACGTTGTAAATAATGCTGAAAATAGTATTGGATCAAAGCTTCACCAAATTGCTCTTTTGATTTGAAATAATGGTAAAAAGAGCCTTTTGGCACATCAGCAGCATTCAGTAACTGCGATAAACCGACACTAGTGAAGCCTTTGGCAACGACTAACTGGTAACCAACATCAAGAATATGCTGCTTTGTATCATTTGTTTTTTCGTTCATAGCGTCACTATAGATTAAATTAGACCAGTCGTCTAGTAATCACAAAAGATGGATGCATTGTAAGAAAAATTAGCAATGCTGGATAGCGAAACCACAATCAAGGTTGATGTCAGCGAATTAACTGATTGAATGGCTTTCTGAAAGGGCAAAATCGTGTAACTATAGCCACAATCTAGCAGGAATGGTTTATTGACGTTAATTTCTGCACTTTTTATTCGCAACAAAGGTTATGCACGATGGATTTCCAACAATATTACGAAATCATTATTGAAGAGTTAGTTGATAATTTTGATTTAGATGACGGTGAGTACTACGGTGACGTTGTATTGACTGATGAGCTGTATCAAGCAAGTTGTGAAATCGCGAAAAAGTTTGATGTTGATTTTAATGGCGAGCAATCAGCATTGGCTGTGCTTGAAGCATCGAAACAAGATGCAGCAGAGCCAGAGACATACTCAGTATCAGCGGCAGCGGTAGGTTGTGTGGTTGATTACTTAGAAGATAACTTTGTTGTTGAGTTTGAAGACGAAGATTTCGACGATGAATAATATTGCGTAATAGCTTAATATCTGCAAAGCCGACACGTTATGTCGGCTTTCTTTTATCTCACGTATAGGGAATGTAAAGCCGTGTTAGAGTCAACATTAATGGCATTTGTTGAGCAGCAAGCTATCTCAGATGCAGCTCATGATAAAGCACATATTTTACGAGTAGTTAAAATTGCCAAACAGTTATGCCAACAAGAACAGGCTCAGTTAGATGTGGTGATGGCAGCAGCTTATTTACACGATTGTGTATCGGTAGCGAAAAACGATCCTCGTCGAAAGCAAGCATCGTTACTTGCGGCAGATAGAGCAATTGAGTTTTTATCGGCGAAACAATTGCTACAGAAGCAGCATGATGCAATACACCATGCCATTGTTGCCCATAGCTTTAGTGCCAATGTTGAGCCATTAACTTTAGAAGCCAAGATAGTTCAAGATGCAGATAGGCTCGATGCATTAGGGGCGATAGGCTTAACCCGTTGTATTCAAGTCGGCACCGCGTTAGGTCGTCCATTATATAGCATTGATGATCCGTTCTGTGAAACACGTGAACCTGATGATACAACGTATACTATTGATCACTTTTACGTAAAATTGCTGCGATTAGCCGATACTATGCAGACATCATCGGCAAAAGAAGAGGCATTAAAGCGAATTGAATTTATGAAAAGCTATCTTCAGCAATTATCGTCTGAAATCTAAGTTGAGTGAATTTTAAGCGTAATGTTGTGCGCTTTCCCTTCATGTTGCCGTGTATATCTTATTTTAGTTGTTTTATTAACCACTTAAACATAATGGGTATTTACATTGTGACATGATGACCGTATTATTCGTCGCACTTACGGAGAGATGGCTGAGTGGTTGAAAGCACCGGTCTTGAAAACCGGCATACGTTAATAGCGTATCTAGGGTTCAAATCCCTATCTCTCCGCCATATTCTAGAGATTCGATGTGATCGGGTTTCATAAAGAATTGGAGCGGTAGTTCAGTTGGTTAGAATACCAGCCTGTCACGCCGGGGGTCGCGGGTTCGAGTCCCGTCCGCTCCGCCAATACAACGAAGCCTCGTCAGAAATGACGGGGCTTTTTTGTATCTGAAATTCAAGCCCGTTGCTGGAGTTGTATTGGTGCGCGTGACACGGGGTCGAGAGCCCCGCTGTGATGCCAGCCCAGACGTTCCGCCAATACAACGAAGCCTCGTCAGAAATGACGGGGCTTTTTTGTATCTGAAATTTAAGACCGTTATTGGAATTGTATTGGTGCACCTGACACAGAGGCGAGACTCTTGTAAGAAGAGTCATTCAGTTGGAATATCAACCTTTTTGATTTATATAATTTGCTTGTGCCATCGCAATAATAGAAGCGGTTAAGCGGAGTGCTGCATCAATAGCTTCGTCAGATTCATTGAGATCTCTAAGTAGCTCTACATGTCCATGCAAACAGCTATATCCTTGGTTAACCATGCAAGCGGCAATACAAGCATAGTAATAAGCGGTTTCATCTTCGACATCGAGATCATGGAGTGGAGTGAGCTCTAGCGCATTGGTTCGTTTAACGTTAGATAAATTTAGCGTATTGATTGCCATGTAATAGCTATTAGTCATCGCCATACGCATTACAGCATGTTTGATATCTTGAAGTCGAAGTTCATTAATATCACCAACTTGTTGTTTGATACGCTGTAAAACGTCTTCGTTTTTACATGCCAATGCTGCTGCGTAAGCAACATATTGGATTCGATTAATGGTTAGAAGAGATTGCCGTGAGATTAATGAATAAAGTAATTCTGAGTGTTCAAAATGCGTGTCAGTTGTCGGCATGGTACGCTTCCTTATTGAGAATATGTAACCAAAATTTGTATCGTGTATTTTTATATCCTATGCCTGTGGTTAACTTATGCAATTGACAGTTATGCAGCATTACTATGTAAAAATGATCCTAGTGAAATGTATTCATCAATATAAAAAACCAGTTAGCATCTACCAACTGGTTATCTGTATTAATCACAGGTGCAAGGTGTTTTAATTTGTTTCGGTTACACAAGCACTTAAGTTGAAGGTTGTATCTTCTTCAGTATAACTCTCACCACTATGAGTTAAGTTCTTACTTATATGTTTATCGGTCTCTGAAGCTGTATTTGTCCAATAATTAGTGTTAACTGGCCAGCCATAGGCTTCTTTAAGATCATCGATAGCAGTTTGAAGTATATTTAACTCATATTCGGTTGCTAGCCTTTTCCCTAACTGCTGGCAACTAGCATTGGATTGTTGCCATGTACCAACACCCCACATAGCCCCATCTTCAAAAACATAGTTATTTATATTATTGTCAAACATTAGTTCGGATAAGCTAAATGTAGTGCCCATTACCGAAAATTCTTTTTGTACATAAGTGCTAGTGAGTGTTTCAACGTTACTCGTTATTTTATTTTCATTTATGCTAGTTGCATAAATATGTACAGGGATATCAGTTATACTCGCTGCCAAAACAAGATTTCTTGCTTGAACAAAAGAACTAGGCAACTGTTCTTGATCTAGTTGCCAATTAACATTATTCGTTATATCTAAAGAGATAATATCACTAGATTCATCTGTAATATAATCACCTATTGCTTTGAAAGTACGAGTTTTATTTAAAGGTACGATTAATGGATATTGATGTATTTCAGAAATTGTGATGTTCTTTAGTATCCCTGCATTAACATTAAATTTTCTGGATGTTGAAAAAGCAGAATCTGAAATGTTAGCTGTAATCGACGCTGAAACGAAATTTCCTGCTGGTAAAAAAGTGTGGTGTCCTATTTTTTTTAAGATCTTTTCATCAGAACTAGACCATGTCATAAAAGAAGTTAAATCAGCAGTAACGCTCTTTGAATTATTTGATTCTAAGTAGTAACCAACAGCTGAAAGCGTTGTTTCTATACCGTTAATTAATTTTCCTGATTTATTAGGAGCGACAATGTCAATATGACTTAATGTAGCATCAGCAATAGTGAGCTCTTGTTGATTACTTTCAACATTGAACATTTTCGCTGAAATAATCGCTTTACTATTTGCTGTCCCACTATAAGCGGTGAAAATATTGCTATTATTGATGTTATAGAAAATATTTGGTGCACTTGAAGTCCATTCAACATCTTTTGTAATATCAATTTCTTTACTAACTTTATTATTATCAATATCTTGATAAATACCCATTGCAGTAAAGGTGCGGCTAGTTCCGTATAAAACGCCACTAATAAGCGGTGCATTTTTAGATGAAGTTGTTGAGCTAATAATGATTTTTTGAAGCGTCGCATCGCTGACTTCTAATGAAATGGTATTACTACTAACACCATGAAAAGAAGCGGTTAATGATGTGATATCGCCAAAATTACCTACAGCTCTAAAGCGATTCTTTTCTGAAAAATCTTGAGCAAAACTTGTGTCATCCTCCATCCATGACACGTAATTCGCACCATCACGTTTTGAGTGGTCACTCCATTCAACAATACTTTCTAGTGTTATTGATGTTCCTTTTGGCACATAAACCATTTGGTTATTATCAAACGTTGCTGATTTGATACTAGGTGAAACAGTAATAGCAATAGGTTCTAAAATAGAGATTGGTAAAGTCGCAGTAATGTTGTTTACTTTAGCGACAATATTGGTTTGTCCAATTTTGTGTGTCTGTAATTGTGATGGTTTAACAAAACTGGCTAAAGCAGGATCATTACTTATCCACTGCACTGATGAAGTAATATTAGCCGAACTGCCGTCGTTATAATGTCCGATAGCTTTAAATATGAGTGCTGTATTTAATAATGCTTCATTGGGCTCTAGAACATTATTTTCTGAAACTTGTTCTATAGTTATTTTTTCTAGTTTCTTCTTAGATGCATCATCGTTGCTATCACTATTACTGCCACCACATGCAGCTAATGTTGAAATTATAGTGATAAAAATAAATGTTAATGTAATAGAGTTTTTAATTGTATTTTTTATGTGCTGTAACAATATAAGCAAAATGACTTCTCATCGATTATTTGAAACAGTGTATTTTATAGGGCTTAACGTTGTTGAAGTAATAAGATTGGGACAATAAATAACAGGAAAAGGACAGTTTTATATGTTTAAGTCTCAATGTGAAATATTATTAATGGATTTGGCTTTATTGCTTTGACTAAAAGTTATTGAAAATCGTATTGTCGTCTATATTTTAAGCATTCGAAAGCTCTTGTATTTACAATATAAAAAATAGTGAGTACTATACGCGGCATGGAGAGATGGCTGAGTGGTTGAAAGCACCGGTCTTGAAAACCAGCATACGTTAATAGCGTATCTAGGGTTCAAATCCCTATCTCTCCGCCACATTTTAAATAAAAAAGCCGTTGATTTATCAGCGGCTTTTTTACATCTAGCAGAACAAAAATCACCTATGCCAATGGGGTGAGACAAATGTATCTGTACGCGCTACCTTCTAGTTTCTCCTGCACAGGCACTTTTGTGCTTTAGACAAGATCATACTCTGATTTATTTTAATGTTTTTAGAATTTTTAGATCTTGGGCTAAGGTAAAATCAAGTTGATGCTTTTTGGCATAGTACATGGCTTCATCAGCTTTACTGATTAAAGTAGGCAAATGCTCACCTTCAAAAGGGTAGTAGGCTATACCCACACTAACACCCACACTAATATGTATCGCAAGAGAGGCGATATAAATAGGTTGAGTTAAATCATGATGAATACGTTTTGCAGCATGTTCCAATTCGGCATGTTGATTATCAACCGTGCTTAGCTTGAATATAACAAGGAACTCATCACCACCAATGCGAAAAACATAATCATCCGATGGAAATAATCTTTTTAGCCGTTGAGCGATTTTTTTCAATAAAATATCACCTACGTCATGCCCATATTGATCATTAACAGGTTTAAAACGATCAAGATCTAAGAAAGCAATACCGAGAGACTGACCTTTGAAGAGTTTAGGGTAATCGTGTTTAATGAGATCCAGGTAGCGTTGATTTAGCAACCCGGTTAAAGGCTCACGGTTTAACTTGTTTTCAAGTTCACTAATGGAAGCTTGAATGCTTGTGAAATCGTGAATTATCGCAATAGCACAAGGCTTGCCTTGATATTCTAAGCAGGAAATAGAAATGCGTAGCTTAATAGGTTGCCCATTTTTTTTATAACAGGTGATAAGGTTTCGCTCACTCATGACTTTTGGTGCTGATTGATGTTTGATAAATCGAGCCACATTTTCATCATGTGTATTGATTGATGATGGATTTATTAAATCGCTAAGTTGCATATCAAGAAGTTCATTCTTTGAATATCCTAATAAAGTGCAACATGCGTTATTTGAAAAAACAATCTTGCTTGTTTCATTCACAATAAGGACGGCATCCCCCAGGAAATCAAGCAACTTATTTATAGATGAATTGTTATCCATATCTTACATCTAATCAACAGAATAAATTCTTATTGTAAATAATTATATTAATAAATCCTAACGATTAATGAGGTTACTTTATAAAATTTAAGCAGTGACGCTAGAATATCCCTGTTGTTTCTAGCCGAAAGAGCAAAGTGATTGGATCTGAGTAAAATTGGGTAATTGCGAGCCTGTACTCGCAATTCTAGAAAGAGTGGTAACTGAACTCTTATAGATATGGCGATATTTAGGGTTAAGCCATCTCAGAAAATAGGATATTGAGGTCGTAATTTTCTCGTTCAAGTGAGCGTTTGAGCGTATTTAATGTTTTGATTTGTAGTTGGCGAATACGTTCTCTTGTTAAGCCAACAGAATCTGCCACTTCTTGTAAGGTATGAGGTTCATACCCCATTAACCCGTAACGACGGCACATGATCTCTCGATCTCTAGATGGGAGTTTATGAAGGATCATATTGGTTACTTTCATTATATCGTCGCTATCAACTTCAGCACTCGGTGATGCAATTTGCTCGTCAGCAACTAAATACGCAACTGTGTTGGAGTTTTCATCATCACCTAGCGTTTGTTCTAATGAAACAACGTTAACTTCGCTCGCGAGTAAAGATGAAATTTCATTTATGTCTCGGTTTAATACGCGTGCAATATCATCTTGTGTTGGTTCATTATTATTAACTTTCATCAACTCACGATGTGTCCGCAGTAAGGTATTAATTTCTTTTGATACATGAACAGGAAGGCGAATTGTTCGATTTTGATTGTGAATGGCGCGTTCAATGGTTTGTTTAATCCACCAAGATGCGTATGTTGAAAAACGAAACCCTTTTTCGGGATCAAATTTATCAACGGCTGTCATTAAACCGATGTTTCCTTCATCGATTAAATCACTTAATGAAAGTTTTGATGCACGATATTTTTTTGCAATACTGACGACAAGTCTTAAGTTCGATTCAACAAGTATTTTTTTTGCGTTAGTGTCGCCCCTTAAGAATTTGCGGCTATATTGAATCTCATCTTCTTTAGTGAGTAATGGTTTATTGGATATATCATTGAGATATAAACGTACAACATCGGCCTCAAAACTTACTGCTTCCATTTTATTGTCCTTAATAAAATTAAAACTCAGGTGTAATGCAACCGCTACGTTGCTGTATTGTTAATCATTTAATATTGATTGTTAATGAAAGGCAATCTTCAAGATGAGGTTATTTATAGCTTTGATAGTAGTTGAGATTAAAATGAGAAAAATAGCAAACGACAATTAATCAGATATATGAATGTATTGAGCTTAAATCTAAGGTGTATTTTTGCGATATTATTTTGTTTATCGTTTTTATTTTATAGGCGTATGATTTAGCAAAGAATAAAAATTTTAATAATAAGAGTTTATCTGTATGTCTAAATTGTTAACAAATGTTACATTAGCAACCGCATTTCTAGTTCCAGTTTTCTTTTCTTACGCTAATGCAGCAGAACCTGCTGGAAATTCTATTGTTGTTCAGTCTTGTGTTGAGAATCAGAATCTTGATGAACAAGGTTTAATTCATTGCTATCAACAAGCTGAAATGACAGCAAAAGATCAGGTATTTAACTTGTCTGGTCAAGGTGAGCACTACAAAATATCCATTAATAAACGATGTCAGCAACTTGAGGTGCAATTAAAGTCTAACACGACACTGATTAAGTCAGAGAAAGCCGCAAAAATTGCAGCTTGTTATGCGAATGGTTGGGCAAATGCACGAGATGAAGTGTTAAACGAAAAATACTGATTTATATTAAGCGTTTATAACGGATGTGTACTAAGTACCCATCCGTTTTTTATTGGTTGCGCGCCAGATCTAAAATCGCTGAATAAAGTACCATCGTTGCTGGATCTTCTTTGTGTTTTTTCGGGCATACAAGGTAATAAGTCGGCTTTTTATCATTGCAATAAGGCATGTTAAAAGCGTTAACGAGCTTTCCATCGTTAAGTTGTTTTTGCACCAAAATTTTATTGACGTAGGCAATACCTAATCCATTACATGCGGCTTCGATAGCTTGAATAGAATTTTGAAAAAAGATTTTATTTTGATCTATTGCTGGCTTTATTTTTAGATTGTGTAACACGAGATCCCATTGAATGAGGCGATTCGTTGTTTCAATCAAAGTCACTTCTTGCAATATTTGTGGGGTGATTGTTGTAACAACGTGGGGTAAATAGTTAGGCGCACAAACAGCAATCATTTCTTCTTCAAATAACTTATCGAATTCGACATGCTCTGGTGCTTCTAACCCATAGCGGATCGCAATATCGATATTGTCTTTATTAAAATCCAGCGTTTCTAATGTATCAATGAAATTGAGTGAAATACCTTGTTGAGACAAATGTCGCATGTTAATCAATGGTAATAACCATTTATTGAGTAATGTAGGTGGTATCGCAATAGATAACTTTTTATTTTTGCTTGCCATGCCAAGGTCTGCCGTTGCCTGCTCTAATTCATTTAAAATAATAGAGGTGCGACTAAAATAGCGTAGTCCAGCATTGGTTAGAGTAATACTACGGTTATGGCGCTGGAATAATTTTTGATCAATAAACTCTTCAAGTGTGTTTATCTGATGGCTTACCGCCCCGGGAGTAACACATAATTCTTCTGCCGCTAATTTAAAACTTTGTAGTCGTGCTGCTGCTTCAAAATACACAATGGCTTTGATGGGGGGGATAACGCGCATTAAGATTCCTTCAAGGTACTTTTTCTCAACTCACAATATAGTTTTATTGATTTGTTGAATTAATTTATTCGTTCCATAATTAAAACCGCAAAAACGAGTTTAGCAGTATACCAATTTCGTATTTACTTTGTGCTGCTAGATCCTAAATTATTCGAACATGAGTACAGATAATGAAGATCAAACAAGTTGTAGCCGCTGTTCTTTTAGCTGCTCCTGCATTTATGTCACATGCAGCAATGACATTAACAAGCCAAGATATCACCAATGATCATACGCTACAAAATCAGCAGCTGTTTAATCAGTGGGGCTGTACTGGTAGTAATGTTTCACCACAATTAAGCTGGAAGGGTGTACCTGAAGGTACGAAAAGCTTCGCTGTTACTATGTATGATCCAGATGCGCCAACAGGTAGTGGTTGGTGGCACTGGAGTGTAGTCAACATTCCTGCAAACGTACATAGCTTAGCAGCTGGTGCTGGTGCTGTTGGTGGTAAAGATCTACCAAAAGGCGCAAGCATGGTAACGAATGATTTTGGATTTAAGGGCTTTGGCGGTGCATGTCCTCCACCAAATTCAAAACCTCATAACTACGAAATTACAGTATATGCATTAAATACTGCGTCGATTAAGCTGCCAGAAAATGCATCACCAGCGTTAGCGGGTTATAACATTCTGTCTCATGTTATTGGTAAAGCTCAGTTAATTGCACCGACAAATGCACGTTAATGTATCTTGTCATGAAGAGCCACATTGAGTGGCTCTTTTTTTATCTGTAAATAGTCGAAATTATGTCAGTAACTGAACGGGTGTTATATATGGAAGGTTCAGGGATTGGGCGACGCTTTGGCAGGTAATATGACCTCGATATACGTTAAGTCCATTACAGAGATGTTTATCATCAAGTAATGCTTGCTTGTAGCCTTTATTCGCTATCGCAATAATGTAAGGAAGCGTGGCATTATTTAGTGCAACAGTAGAAGTACGAGCAACGGCACCCGGCATGTTCGCTACACAATAATGAACAACATCATCAACAATGTAGGTTGGCTTATCATGGGTTGTTGCATGGGATGTTTCGACACAGCCACCTTGATCGATAGCCACATCGACAATGGCAGCCCCTGCTTTCATTGCTTTAACCATTGCTTTCGTCACAAGTTTGGGCGCAGCAGCACCAGCAATGAGCACGCCACCAATTACAAGATCAGCGTCAAGTACATGTTTCTCAATGGCATCATGAGTGGAATATACAGTATTCACGCGCCCATTAAATTGAGCATCAAGGTGACGTAATACATTAATATCACAATCAATGATCGTGACATTGGCGTTGAGTCCAATTGCCATTTGAGCGGCATTAGCCCCCACGACACCGCCACCAATAATCACTACATTTGCCGCCTCAACACCAGCAACACCACCTAATAATACGCCTCGTCCTCCTCGCGATTTTTCTAGGGCAAAAGCGCCTGCTTGGATCGACATTCGGCCAGCAACTTCAGACATAGGAGCAAGTAATGGGAGTCTTCCTGCATCATCAGTGACCGTCTCATAAGCAATACCGATGGCCTTACTTGCTATTAATTCATTGGTTTGTAGAGGATCAGGGGCAAGGTGAAGGTAAGTGAATAATATTTGGTTCTCGCGCAGTAATAACCGCTCACTGGCTTGAGGCTCTTTGACTTTCACTATCATTTCAGATTCAGCAAAGATGTCTGCGGGAGTCGATAAAATTTGTCCGCCAGCTTGAATGTAATCTTGATCTTGAAATCCGATCCCAGCACCTGCTTGGGTCTCAATATAAACGGTATGACCGTGTGTAATTAGTTCTTTTACTGAGCTTGGCGTCATCCCTACGCGATATTCATGGGTTTTGATCTCTTTAGGTATCCCTATAATCATAGTGTTACCTCCTATCTATGATTAAAGATGCTGTTGAAATAGTTATTATTGAAGCAACAAGTCATGCTTAAAAAGATGGAATCTATAACTATATTTTAACGTAAACTTAAAATAAGGTGCTTAATGGTGAGGTTTATTCGGTTTTTTAAGGAGGTGCTATTGGGTAAGGGAAGTGTTTTTTCTGGAAATTAGTATTGTAGCAAAGCTAATTTCTGATTTTGTACTTAGTAACAGGTTATAAATCTACCAGTGTACAAAAATATGAACAGCTTAGTGGGGCATTTTATGGTGTGATGCTAGGGGAAGTTAATAAAGCAGAAGGAAAAAGAAGTGAGAAAGGAGCATAAAGAATGTTACGTATAAAAATAAAAGCCGCCTGTTAATATAGCGGCTTATACATTTAATGAGATAGAAATTAGATTTCGAACTCAGAAAGTTGTGCACCTTGGTCAAGCAATTGCTGAAGTGCTTTAGGAGTACGGCCTTGGCCTGTCCATGTTTTTTCTTCGCCATTTTCGTCAGCGAATTTATATTTAGCTGGGCGTGCAGCGCGCTTTTTCTTCGCTTTTGGCGCATCACCAATAAGTGCAACAAGCTCTTCTGCAGTAATACCTTCTGCTTCTAACAGATCACGGTATTTTTGAAGTTTCGCTTCTTGTTCTTTATTTTGTGCTTTTTCGGCAGCTTCTTCTTCACGGCGTTCTTCAACAACCTGAGTGAATTTTTGAAGACCTTCTTCTAGGTCTGAAACTGACATTTCACGTGCTTGAGCACGTAGTGAGCGTAGGTTTAATAGAATATCAATCATGTAAATTTTATTCTGAAATAAGAGGAATTAATTAGGTACTATTGTACTTAAGTTTTTAAATAAGGCACGAAAAATAGAGACTATCTTTGTAACTAAATCTCATTTTTTAAATTTATTTTAAATATTCCGTTTAAAGCAAAAATAGCTTATTTGCGAACAAGATCTCGTTATATTCATTTAAGATGAGGGAATAGGTGAAAAATGGACACATTTCGTCAGTTTTGAAACAGGCTCACTGTAATGCTTAATCAACACTTAGATATGATTTTTTATTTAAATTCAATGATTTGAAATTATTGTTGGATGTTACCAAATTTAACAATCCACATACCATTAGTGTTGGTTATTGTTTTAATTTCTTTTATATCATTGACTTATCTGTTTTGTTTTTTTGTTATGCTAATAAGAAATATTAATTATCCTCTGTAAGATTATTCTCATATAAATTTCGACACTAAGAAGGTGTGCTATCACACTTGATATGGATAGCAATACGTTACGCATTTATAACGTGATTGCCTTATCTCGTGATACACATTGATGCGTTGTTATAAGCCCTAATTAAAATAAAGAGAATATTCAACTATTGGTAATAGTCACATTGCTTGTAGCCTTTGCCGTCTCGAATTTTAGCATTGCTAATGCCCACCATTGCCAGGGTGAGTTTCTATCTGCTTGTACTGTAACTTGTGATGCAGATGGTAACTATTGAGGCGGTTTAGCGCCAAGCCAAGCATGTTGTACATTATTTTCAAAAAAGTAGTTATCTCTTCATACAAAAAATGAAATGACGCACTAAAGATAACCTAGATACTTCCTTCTCTTAACTGGCAGAAACTGGTTTAAGCCGCTAGGCCCAGTTCCACCGAGATTATCCAAAAGAGCTAGAAGCCGAGTAGGTATAAGCGTATCAGCTTATGTTGTAGCTGAAGCGCACCTAGCGGAGCAAAACTCTAGTAGAAAGTCATTTTGGGTTATAAGTGTAGGGGAGTTATATAAAGCTAAGTAATTGATGGATCAAAGCAGCTATTTATTTGGCTATTTTTAAGCTGTGAGATTAATAATACATCCGTTATTTTATTGACGTATTTTGTGTTGGTTTTTTGACGATTATAAAATAATAAAATTTAACTTCTCATTAGGATGTTTAAAAATCTAATTTCTATTTTACCATTTTGTTTTTTTAAGCGTTAATTTTGAAATAAACATTAATGTAACATTTTCAAATGTAACAAAAAGTATTCTCTCAGCGCATGTGTGATCTCATTTTATTTTTAAAAACAATAGATTAAAATTTGTTACTTTAGCTTTTATCGTGTTGATTAATTTTGTTTGTTATGTGCTTGTTGTATTTTGATTTATAAAATACACAAGCAAAAGGGAGAGGTTCTTTTTTGCCTTCACTAAATAAAAATAACCACAGAAAAGTGGATTGAAATAGTGATACTGAAATAGCGATATATGTATTGAATCAAACTTATGTCGTCAAACAATATTGAGAAAAACGATGTCTTCTAAATTCACAAAACTATCTTTATCTGTTGCATTTGCTATTGCAAATGTTGCTGCAATTGGTGCTGCAAACGCTCACGGTTGGGCTGAATTCCCAAGTGCTCGTCAAAATACGTGTTACAACGATGGCGGTTACTGGTCAAATGCAATCCCGAATGCGGCATGTAAAGCTTCATACGATAAATCAGGTGTTGAAGCTTTCATTCAACGTAACGAAGTTGCGTCATTGAACCCTAACTACAATGATATCAACACTGTTAAAGCGAACATTAAAGATGGTCAACTTTGTGCAGCGGGTATGCCGGGTAAAACGGGTCTAGATGTACCACATAAAGATTGGCAAAAAACGGAAATCGTTCTTGATGCAAACGGTGAGTTCGATTTCGTGTGGACAGCAACAGCGCCACACAACCCATCGTTCTGGGAATTTTACCTAACTAAACCAGGCCACGATTTTACTCAACCTTTAAACTGGGATGATCTAGAACTCGTTCATACGGTAGGTAATGTGATGCCAAATGCTGGCACACCTTACAAAACGTACAACTTTAAAGTGAAGCTTCCAACTGATCGTTCAGGTGATGCAGTACTTTATACTCGTTGGCAGCGTATTGACCCTGTGGGTGAAGGCTTCTACAACTGTAGTGATATTACCATTAAGCAATCTGGCAATGGTGGTGAAGTAACGCCTCCACCAGTTGTTGGTGGTGATATGAACGCAATCCCAGGTTACTTTGTACCTGCGGGTTACCAAACACCAGCTGTAGGTGACATTGTACGTTTCCGTCTAATGGCACCAGTAACAGGTGAAGAAGTGTTTGATCACCGTTTAGTGATCACTGCTGCTAACCAAGCAACATGGGCAGAAACACTAGCAACTGAACTAAATGCATTGGATTCAGAAAAACTATTCGTAGGTGTTTGGAACCAAGCCGCTGCTCAATACGAGTTTAATGCGTCAAATGTTCATGCAAACCAAGTATGGGTTTCTGAGAAAGATTACGCATTTGCAGTAAGTACAATTAAAGCACTTGAGCCGCTACCACCTGTAGATCCTGAAGAGCCAGAAGAGCCAGTAACACCTGAAGGTAGCTGGAGCAAAGCGGCTGTTTATCAAGGTGGTGATGTGGTAACTCACATGGGCAAAACATGGAAAGCGAGCTGGTGGACACAAGGTGAAGAGCCAAGCAAAGCAGATGTGTGGAAACAAGTACTAGCTGAAGGTGAAAAACCAGAAGTGGGTGGTTGGTCTGCAACAAAAGTTTACTACGAAAATGACGTGGTAACTCATAACGGCGATAGCTGGAAAGCTGGTTGGCACACGAAAGGTGAGGAACCTGGTACAACTGGTCAATGGGGTGTATGGCGTAAGCTGTAATCGCTCATTACTTTAGCCTGAATAAAGCCTATGGAAACATGGGCTTTTTTTGTATTCTATGTTAAAAGTATTTGATTATGAGTTCAAAAAAGCAGTTAGTCACTCGGGTTGAGAAGAGTATAAAGCACGCATTAGTAAAGAAAGGATATATATCACTCTGCTCTATTGTTGAAAGTCAGTATAACGCAAATCAAAAATATCCTTTAAACTTAAGAAAGAATACGAAATTCTTATCTATTTGCGGTTTCTCAACGTATAAATCTAGTCGTAATATCTTTGATTTATCAACACGTAAATATGCTAAACTTAAGAATATAGTTAAAGATCGGTACAAAGAATTAAAGTCACTGCATGATTTATATTAAAAAGTGAAGTGATTTTAATTAGGTTTTTAAATGGAATTCAATAAAAGAAAAAGAGGGAATATTTTTATTCCCTCTTTTTGCTATAAGCCATTTATTTTAAACGCATGTTGTAAATTAAATGGTAGATTGAACGGTGCAGTATTACGTAATCGGTAGCGTTCAGTACTGTTAACCTTGCTTACTGTCTCTAGTGTTTCTTGGCTATATAGTGGCTTGTTTTCATCAATAAAAGCCAGTAGTTCCGCATTGTTGCCTGTTGATGCCGTATGTTTGATAAGATTGAGTGCATGCTTTGCGTAGGCATCATACATACAGGTTTCCATTGCTTTAATATTAAGATATTGAAGTAACTGCTTTTTCTCTTCGTTAGTAAATTTATCTACCCCATCAGCATCTAAATATAAATTAATTTTATTATTGCTCTGAATATCATTACAGCGTTGTTGGTAGTAACGAATATCATTAAGGCTATCAGTCAAATCTGCTTTAACAGTTAAACTGAATAATGAAATAAATATAGGGAATATATAATTATTAATATGCTTCAAATAAAATAATCCAAGATATATAAACGGTCATTTTGTTCTGTTGAAACGTTAAATAGTTCCCATTGTTAATGGAACCAACGTGAAGGTTGATAGTAAATCTTCCTGATGATATATCACAATGTTTGTTGTTATTGATAGAAATAAAAGTGTTTCAAAATGTGTTGTTATTATCAATTTTAGCTATAAAAAGTGAAAAAAATATCGTTTTATGCTCAAAAAGTGAATATTTCATGCATTGATTAAATTATTAAATTGTCACGATTAAAGATGTTGTTTGTGTTGTTTCCGTTAAAAGTTAAACATTGGGTTAACTTTTATGGACTATGTAATAGCAGTAAGGAAACATAGTGAATACATTTCAAAAAAACTTTAAGTTGATTGATAAGCCAACGTTTTTCGGAGCGTTAGCTATGTTGATCTCAGTGGTTGTGCCACTGATCTTATTCCCAGAGCAAGGTGCAACTTGGATTGCAACAGCTAAGACCTTTATGACGGATAAACTAGGTTTCTTATACCTAGCATTAGGCTTAGCCGCTGTGTTCTTTATGGTGTACATTATTTTCTCTGATATCGGCCAAATTAAGCTGGGTGATGCAGATGAAGAGCCTGAATTTAAAACAGGTTCTTGGGCTGCTATGCTGTTTTGTGGTGGTATTGGTGCAAGTATCCTTTACTGGGGTGCTATCGAGTGGGCATATTACTACCAAAGCCCTCCATTCCAGTTAACACCTGGAAGTGAAGAAGCGGTTCGTTGGGCTGCAACTTACGGTGTATTCCACTGGGGTCCTGTTGCTTGGGCTATCTACCTTATGCCAGCTGTGCCAATTGCTTATTTCTTCTATGTTCGTAAGCAGCCTGTATTGAAAGTATCTGCAGCTCTAATGCCTGTTATTGGTGAAGCGCGTAGTTACGGTTGGACAGGTAAAATCATTGATGTGCTTTTCATCTTTGGTCTACTTGGTGGCGGTGCAACGACACTAGGTCTAGCTGCTCCTCTTATTACTGAAGGTGCAAACTACCTGTTCGGCACACCGAAAAATACTGAAACTCAAATTTTTGTTCTACTTATTTGTACAGCAATTTTCGGTTACTCAGCGTATGCGGGTATGGAAAAAGGCATCAAGATCCTAAGTAATATTAACTTCTGGGGTGCGTTAGGTTTACTGGCGTTTATCTTGGCTGTTGGTCCTACTATTTTCATGCTGGAAACAGGTTTAGATTCACTAGGCCGTATGCTATCTAACTTCTTCGTGATGGCAACATGGGCAGAACCATTCGGCGGTTACGGTTCATTTGAAGACACGCACTTCCCACAAGATTGGACAATCTTCTACTGGGCATGGTGGTTAGTGTTTGCACCAAGTATGGGTCTGTTTATCGCACGTATCTCTCGTGGTCGTACGATTAAGCAGATGGTAGCTGGCTCTATCTTCTTCGGTTCAATGGGTTGTTTCCTATTCTTCATGGTACTGGGTAACTTTGGCTTATCGCTACAGCTATCGGGTCAGTTAGATGTGGTGTCTATCCTGAATGCAGAAGGAGCAACAAAAGCAATCTTCTCTATTCTAGAACAACTACCATTTAGTATTGTTGTGATTGCTGTATTCACACTACTGTGTTTGATCTTTACAGCGACAACGTTTGACTCAATCTCATACATCTTGGCATCTGTTGTACAAAATGACGTAACAGAAGAGCCTATGCGTTGGAACCGTCTGTTCTGGGCTTTCGCAATGTCATTCATGCCATCGGTATTGATGTTCATGGGCGGCTTAGCAACACTGCAAACAGCGGCAATTGTAGGTGGTCTACCACTGCTATTTATCACTGTAATGCTAATGATTTCAGCGGTTAAAGCGGCATCACTAGACTTAAGTCACCAAGAAGGTTACGAAGATCCAGTGATTAACATTGAAGATTTACCAGATGTTGATCCATGGTCAAAAGAAGGTATGGCGCTAGCGAAGTTTGAGCAACTAAAAGATGTGGCTATTGAAGCTGCGGATGCTGAGCGTGATGCACTGAATGCTATCTGGAAGATCAAGAAGCAAATTCGTGCTGAGGCATTAGCGCGTGGTGATAGCGGTGCTGATGTAGGTGAAGTGCCTGCTGAGTTAGCGGAAGAGTTACACCGCCTAACGACAGAAGCGATGACGGCGAAAGAAACCAAACTTGAAGCCTCTGAGCAAGCTCAAGAAGCGCGCATTGTTTTCAACGATATCATGAAAGAAAAAGAACAAGCAGCAATGACAGAAGTAACAGCCTCTTAATCATTGCGAAATAATTAAAAAGCGATCCCTCGGGATCGCTTTTTTGTTTTTGGCTGATAGGGAATTAACTGATAACTTTATCACTTATAAAGGTGGTACTATGCTTGTTGTACCGTTAACTTCGGCTTAGTGTATAACTACTTAATAATCAAAACTGATATCTTAACGATGATGCTTTATAGCTAGAGTATTGTTGTGAATATTAAGCTGCTATTGTGATTTATAGGGAGTGTTAATTAATGCGTAAAATGGATAAGAAGCGCGATAATACAATTGTTGCTGCGTTAACTCAGGTCTGCCATGCCGCTCAAGAAGAAGGCAATGGTTTTCAATGGCTAACCCATACGGTTAATTATCAGAATTTCCCTGATAGTTTAACAGTGGTATGTGTCTATGATGAGTTACCAGCGGAAAGCGTCAAAAGTGCGATGTGTTGTTTGATTCAATCTACATTAGCTAAACAGGCGATATCACTGCTAAATCCTGCTCGTCAAATTCAATTTAAGCAACAAACGTCAAAATAATCCTCGTGTGGAAAATATTCAACGCTAGTTTGGCTATCGGATTGGTGGCTGAAAGATCATTAGCGTCATAAATTTGGCTCTGGTTACAACTCTAATGTAACAGCGTCAGCTTATCTTGTGATTTTGTCTTACCCCTTGCGTTCTGTCTTTAAAAAAGGCGGGTTAGGTTGCGATGTAAAAATACGCTCGCAATACTGCAAACGTATATCAGCGATAAAATTGTCCCTATATTGATGTGTAGAACGCTTATGTTTCAGCTTTTTCACGTTTATTAATGGGGAGAGATTTTATCTACTTGTCCATCTATTGAAATCAAGGATGATAAAAATGCTGAGATCTAACCCAGCGAAAAAAGTAGCTTTTATTACTTTATTATCTGCTTCAATGGGCTTGTTTACTGCCAATGTTGCAGCACAAGAGCAACCCTTTGAATTAGGTGTCACTAAAGTCAGTAATGGTGATGTGGTTTCCTATCAAGGGGAGTGTTTTAAAGCCAAAAACAGCCCTGGCACATGGGAAGCTCCAAAATCAGGCTCATGGTTTTGGGATCAAGTCACTTGTTCTAACGATACGGTTGAACCGCCTGTTGAACCGGAGCCACCTATTTTAGAGCCAGAACCTCCGGTAACAGAGCCTGAACCACCAACTACAGAGATTCCATCAGATATTACTCCATTTGTATTGGGTGAAACCCGCGTTGCTAATGGTGACGTAGTGTCGTATCAACAACAGTGTTATATCGCTCAAAATAACCCTGGGGTTTGGGAAGCACCTAAAGCAAACTCTTGGTTCTGGAAGTCAACAAATTGTGGCAGTACAACTGAGCCACCACTGACATGTACCTTGCCTGAAGTCTTAATTGATAATCAATGTGTGATCCCACCAGTAGAATGTCCTGATGGTAGCAGCGCGGCAACAGCAGAAGAGTGTCCAGTTATTCCACCAGTTACTTGCCCTGATGGCAGCACAGCCGATTCTGTTGAGCTTTGTCCGCCAGCAAAAGTTGTCTGTGACGATGGCTCTGTTGTTGATGACATTGCGCAATGTCCTGTAACCCCTGTGACGTGTCCTGATGGTTCAACTGCAAACAGTGTTGCTGATTGCCCCGTGACGGAAGTACCAACCTCAATGACAGTAACCTCAGATGGCAAAGGCGGTTATTTGATCCCTCGAGCTGAATTTGTGGCGATTGAGAAAAGTCTAACCAGTGGTGAGTTATTTGATCTTGTACGTTCAGATACCGTGACATTAGATAATGCTTCAGTTGAAGCAGTTCTACCATTACGTGCAGCGAACCCTGAAAATGTGAAACGTGCAGAATCGATTGTTGATGAAGCGTTATGGGAGTTCTTATTCCCAATTCGTAATCCAGCTTATACCTACAATCGTTTCCTACAAGCTATTGCCAAGTTCCCAGCATTTTGTCGAACTTATACTGATGGACGTGATTCATTAGCCATTTGTAAGCGTTCACTAGCGACGATGTTTGCCCACTTTGTACAAGAGACTGGGGCGCATGCACCGAACTGGGAAGGCGCATTAGGTAACCCTGAATGGCGTCAAGGTCTGTACTATGTACGTGAAGTGTATAAGTCAGAAAGCGATACCACAGGTCCTTACAACAAATGTACTGGATGGGCAGGGGAACGTTGGCCTTGTGCGAACAAGAGTTACTTTGGTCGTGGTGCTAAACAGCTAAGTTGGAACTATAACTATGGTCCATTTTCTGAAGCGATGTTTGGCGACAAAATGGTACTGCTTGAGAAACCAGAGCTGGTGGCTGATACATGGCTAAATCTAGCGTCGGCTGTGTTCTTCTATGTCTATCCGCAACCACCAAAACCAAGCATGTTGCATGTGATTGATGGGACATGGCAGCCAAATGCGGCAGATAAAGCCAATGGTATTGAACATGGCTTCGGCTCGACTATTCAAATCATTAACGGTGCATTTGAATGTGGTAAAGGTTCGACGACGGCACAAGCCAAAGCACGTATTGCATACTATAAAGAGATCACTAGTTACCTCAACCTTGATATTTCTGGCGAGAAACTTGATTGTGCTGATATGAAAGCCTTTGATACTGCAGGAGCTGGCGCACTAGAAGTGTACTGGGATAAAGATTGGGGTTGGGATGCTAACACCCCGGGTAATCACAGCTTTAAATGTAAGTTAGTAGGTTATCAAACCGCTTACAGTGCATGGAGTGCGGGTGATTATGAACTATGTGTTGAAGACAACTTCAACGTACAAGCAACTGATGCTAACGGTGAAATTATACCAAAATAATCATCAGAGTTAGTTGATATAACAAAGCCCACAACAGTGTTCGCTATTGTGGGCTTTTTAATCATCTTACTGTTACTGCAAGTGCTTCTTTTTTATAACCAGCCTTTACGTTTGAAGTAAAGATAAGGCGCAAGAGCTGCCAATACCATCAATAGCAAGGCATACGGATAACCCAGTTCCCAGTGCAACTCTGGCATAAATTCAAAGTTCATCCCGTAGCTTGATGCTACCAATGTTGGCGGTAGAAATACCACCGATACCACAGAGAAGATCTTGATAATACGGTTCTGCTCGATATTGATAAAACCCATTGCCGCATCCATTAAGAAGTTCACTTTCTGGAATAAGGATTCGTTGTGTGGCAAGAGTGATTCAATATCACGTAGCACTTCACGGGCTTGTTCTAATTCATTCGCAGGTAAGCGTGCTTTGCGGACTAAGAAACTTAACGCGCGTTGGGTATCCATTAAACACAAACGGATTTTCCAGCCTGCATCTTCTTGTTCAGCGAGATTAGCTAAGGCTTTGTCAAAATGTTCGCCCGGTTTTCCACCTAAAATTACCTTGCCGATAGCTTCTAAATCGCTGTAAATGTCTTCAATAACATCTGCAAGTTGCTCGATTTTTGTTTCAAATAAATCAAGTAACAATTCATATGCACTGCCTTGTTGTAAACGCTGAGTGCGGGCACGCATACGGTACAAACGAAACGCAGGTAATTCACGTTCACGTAGGGTAAATAAACGACCATCACGAATGGTAAATGCTACGGTCGCATTGCTAACGTAATCTTCAATATCTTCATAGTAGAAGAACGAGTGAATATGTAAGCCATCTTCATCTTCGAAAAAACGCGCACTGGCCTCAATGTCTTCAAGTTCAGGACGAGTCGCAAGGCCTTGTCCTAGTTCTTGTTGAACGCGCTCTCGTTCTTCTTCATTGGGTTCGATAAGATCAACCCATAACGCCGATGAAATAGGATCTTGGGCTTCTAAATCCAAACGTTGTAAACGGTAATCGTTTAATTTATATGCGTTCAGCATGTCTCATATCTCCACTAGTGGTGATGATACCAACAACGCTTTACAACACAATTTGAAGCTAGATCAACGCAGCTTCTACCAATACAAAACTGGAATAATAAGATTTAAATAGAAGCAACAGGCAGAAGGAGATGTGCATGCTGGCAGTTAAACACTGTCAACGCACACGCATAAGCAGGGGAGGACAGATTAACAGGAAAAAATCTCATTCCAGTATCGACTGGGAGTGTTCAAAGCGGTGTCCTCTCAAATAATGGTGGGCGCATGTTACGCCCGACAGAAAAAGACTTCAACTTACGGTATTGCAACATTAGATTTGCTCATTAAGTGTTATACCCAAGTGACTTCAAGGTACTAGGTTCAGCGAGAATACCTTGGTTTGTAGACTAGGAGACGATTTGAAGATCTAGTGGCTCTAAATCAAAAATAGTCGACAACGAGTACAAGCCAAGGAAACTCGCCCTTTGGGAACATGTCACAGCACCGATTTCTGTGTCACGCAACTTGGAAATAGACAACTATTACACTTCGTTGCTTTCCTTGAACTCGACGCTGTGACAAGTTCTGAATTCCGTAACTTGAAGTCGCTTGGGTATATAACAAAGACTTATTCATGTCTGATTAAGGGTAATTGATAGTTCAATTAACTAATCACTGATCCAATTATAATGAGCTTTTGTTATTTAGCCTGCTTAATTGCAGAAACGAGACTGAGGAAGCGTATTAGGCGGCATACCGCATTTATAGCAGATACAAAAATGCCAGCGTAATGCTGGCATTGATGCGTTTATTTAGTTTGAACGACGTTATTTAACTACAAGCGCTCTTTTACTAACGGAAGAAGCTGATCATAGGGTAGGTAACCGGGTATCAGTTGATCATCAATAATCATAGCGGGTGTGCCTTGAACACCAAGTTTAAGCATTAATTGATAGTTCTTTGCTGACATTTCCATCGCACGATCAACATCTTTTAGATCTTGAGTAACCTCTTCTTTTTGAGCCACTTTAGTGATTGAACGAAGGTTATGAATACCTGGTTTGCTATAAAGCATTTTTTCGACACTGTTGAACTTATCTGGATTATTTTTCCAAACGTTTAAAGCAAATGTCGTTGAATTAACAGGATTGCCTTTTTCTTTTAGTGGCACATAGATATTCACGATTCGAATTTTGTCAGGATATTCACTAACAAGCTTACGAAGTTCTGGATCTAACTTTTTGCACCATGGACAGCTTAAGTCAGTAATCACTGCAATCGTCAGTTTAGGCTGTTTAGCGCCATATGAAGGATGATCTGGATTTGCATAGATAAAATCATGGTTCTTTTTCAATGTAAGAGACAAACCTTCCTGCTGTTGTAAGTACATGACCAAGTTATTATGCAGTCCTGCAATGATGTCCGGGTGTGCATTCAGTATTTTATTGATGTCTTGTAATTGTTCCTGTTGAGTCATAGCAAAACTCATTGGAGCAAAAAGCAATGATGCCATTAGGGATACGATTAATTTAAATTTCATGAAGAGTCCTATTTAATATTTGCCAGCCACATACGGCCTAAGATGCCCATTGGGGTGGTTAATCCAGAGGTAGTGCTTTTAACTTCTCCGTCTTTTAAGACGATGAGTGTTGGAGCAACTTGAACTCCCCAGTCTCGTGATATTTGATTATTGGCGTCATTAATGGTGCTGAAATGGTAACCTTTTGCCTTCATATAGCGTTGAACGCGATGATCATCACCTGAATTAAAAGAGATCCCAACAACGGAATAGTCATCACTGAGCCAGTTAACGATTGGGGTGACGAATTTGCATGCGACACACCATGTAGCCCAAAAATACACTAATACTGCTTTATCTTTGTTTTGCTCTATTACATCAATGTGTTGCCCATTAAGCGAAATACCTGCAGTTACTGGCGTCTTTTCAATAGGAATATCACTTGTTCTCACCATATCGATAGCTTGGATCATGACAAACACGAAGGTGAACAACGCAATATACTCTTTTAGCTTGGATGGCTTTTTCTTGTCTTTAAACATTACTGACCTCCCGCTTTTTTTATCGCGTTACGAACCGCATCTTCCGTGAGTATCACAGGAAGCTCGATGCCTGCTGGTGCATTTGGGCCATAAACAATATTGAATGGCACACCAAAGCGACCATGATCTTGTAGGAAGGTAGTGACTTTCTTACTAGGCACTGTCCAATCACCACGCATTGGAACAATGTTGTCACTTAGTAGTGTGCTGTACACTGGCTCTCTCAATAAAACTCCGAGCTTGTTTGCCTTACAGGTGACACACCAATCAGCGGTTAAATCGACAAACACCACGTTTCCTGCGGACACATAATCATTGATCGCTTGAGTTGATAACGCTTCCCAAGCAGGCTCTGGCGGTAGGAGTTTTGACTCTCTTTGATTTATGAAAGAGGCTCCTATTGTTAGCCCGATAATAATTGAGCAAAGGATGACGGCATGTCGATAACCATGAACCAGCCAAACTCGGATCAGCATTGCTCCAAATACCGTCACACTTGCTACGTAAAGCCATACTTCTGATAGGTGACTTTTCAGTAAGCTAAGCAGCCAAATACTGGTTATCAGCATCATTGCACCAAAAAGATACTTAACGTTATTCATCCATATACCCGGCTTAGGTAGCGCCAAGGCGATTGAAGGAAATATTGAAACAAGTATCCAAGGTAGTGCCATACCGATAGCAAGCGCTGTGAAGATCACAAACATGGTTGGAATGTCAGTAGCTAAAGCAAATGCGACAGCTGTTCCCAAAAAAGGCGCAGAGCATGGCGTAGCTAATAGCGTTGCAAACATTCCTTGAACTATGTGACCGAAATAGCTGTTATCACCTTTTGATGCCATCCATGTATTAGTGTTAGATGACAGCCGAATTTCAAAAAGACCTAACATGTTAGCGCCAAAAAGTGCTGTTATGATGAACATAGCCCCCAGAAACCAACCATTTTGAAATTGGATTCCCCAGCCTATGACGCTACCAGTGACTTTTAATAGCATTAGGCAAAGAGCAATTAACCAAAATGACAGTAAGATCCCTGTTGAAGATGCAAGAAATTGAAAGCGAATTTGTCGTTTTTCAAGTCCTCTCGCTTCGATAACGCTACCAAGTTTCATTCCAAGAACTGGAAAAACACATGGCATGACGTTCAATATCAAACCACCAACTAGTGCTAAGAGCATCATGTGAGCGATAGGTTTGTGTATAGCTTGTCCTGCTGTTACTAATGCGGCTTTTTCGGCAATAAAGCTTCCATCTTTAAAACTAAGAAAGATGTTTTCATTGAGCAGATTTGGTTCGTTCATCCAACTACTAACGCTGAAAGTAGCAGTGAGTGTTTGCCCTTTTATATCGATATCTGGCTTAGAGAAAGTGGCGTCTTGTATCTGATCTGACTTTCCATCAATAAGTACATCTGGGTGAGTCCATCCTATTTGATGATTCGCAGTGACGATGAGTTTAGATTGTGCTTTGTCCCACTTGGCTTCTACATTCTCAATGAGTGGAGAGTCTTTTGGCACCTTACTCATTGCGCGCGCGTAAGTCAGCATTGCTTTGTCGTTCGAGATGAGATCATTCGGAACAAAGCGGATCTTTATTGGAAAGTCAGTGAGAACACAGATAGAAGTGCATGACGAAATAGTCAGCGTTGCATTAAGCGCAACGGGCTTGGATAGCTCCTCAACATGCAACACCATAGGGAATGTGATGTGACGTTTATACCCAAGGGTATTTATGTTAAGCAGACTGAAATGCTCGGGGAATGACCAAAACCAATCAACATAATGAAGGTTGGTAGAATTATCCCATGTCATTTTCGGTGCGATACCACCTTCTCCGGGACTTCGCCAATATGTATGCCAACCCTCATCTAGCTCTACCTCTAAATAAGCGGCAACGGTTTTGGTTTGTTTATCGACTTGTCCAGTGATGACAAAGTTAGTTTTAATGTATGGATGTGTTTGGTCTGTCATCCAGCCAGTACTTAGCGCTGTATCAAGACCAGTAGCGTGAGTATTTAAGCTTAGGGTGCTGCCAAATACGATGCACAGCAAAGCTGCCATGTGTAATAGCGTATTAAATTTTCACATTGTATGTCCTTAGAAATTGATTATTAATGTTTTAGTGACATCAATTTCTCATTCTCTAAAGACGCAAATTTGTAGATGGGTTCGCCTACCTTTTGCAAAGATCGGCTCTGTAAATGGGGGAAAGTAGGGCGGGCTACTTGTTAGTAAGATGACGATGGCTATGAAAGCCAAAAACGACACAATGACGTGGTGATTATCGAGCTGATGTTGATCAAAGTTGATGAGGTGTTCAGACAAATGACACTTGTCGTTAGCTTCTGAGTTTGAACTATTATCGAGATTAGAGTCACTGCCATCAGTTGAAATAATAGTACTTTGATTGTTGTCTTGAAACTGCGTTTTACAACCGCGGAAGATGTTCATATTGGTCGCTAAACAAATACAAATAACCCAACCCACTATAAATAGTGCGCTCTTGCTTATTCGTTGTTTGTTATAAAACTTGAACATCGTTGTTGTGACCATTTACCTCTATTAGGGGAGAAATATGCACGTTAGATATCGTGATTGCAAATATTTCTTGGGATCTGTTGGTTGTAATTAGTGTTGATTATTCAAAAGGATACATTCATTCATCAAGCTATGACTCAAGCTGTATAAACATATAGAGCAGATACAAAAATGCCTTTCTCTTAAATGGTTAACCATCAAGAAAAAGGCAATAGTTATTTACAGTTTATAACGCTTAATCAGTAACTTATTCTTTACCGAATACGTTATTTTCTTGCTCTTGTACGCGAATGAAAGTTGTGCGCTTCGTTAGCTCTTTAAGCTGCGCTGCACCAACATAAGTACATGTTGAGCGAACACCACCCATGATGTCTTGGATTGTGTTTTCAACTGGGCCACGGTAAGGAAGTAGAACTGTTTTACCTTCAGCTGCACGGTATTTCGCAACACCACCTGAGTGCTTGTCCATTGCGCTTTGGCTAGACATACCGTAGAACTTCATAAACGTTTTACCGTCTTGCTCGATCAATTCACCGCCACTTTCATCGTGTGCAGCTAGCATACCACCAAGCATAACGAAGTCAGCACCGCCACCGAAGGCTTTAGAAACGTCACCTGCACATGAACAACCACCATCACCGATGATACGACCACCTAGGCCGTGCGCAGCATCTGCACACTCGATGATTGCTGAAAGTTGAGGGTAACCAACGCCTGTTTTTACACGTGTTGTACATACAGAACCAGGGCCAATACCTACTTTAACAATGTCAGCGCCTGCAAGGATTAACTCTTCAACCATGTCACCAGTAACCACGTTACCCGCACTGATCACTTTGTCTGGGAATGCTGCACGTACTTTTTCTACGTACTCAACAAGGTGTTCAGAGTAACCGTTAGCGATATCAATACAGATGAAGATAAGATCATCTGTTAGCGCCATGATGTCTTTTGTTTTTTGGAAATCAGCGTCAGAAGTACCAGTAGAAACCATGGCATTCTTTAGAACAGAAGCGTCGTTTTGAGAAATGAAGTCAGCCCATTGTTCAACAGTGTAGTGTTTGTGAACGGCTGTCATTACGTTGTGCTTAGAAAGGGCTTTAACCATTTCAAAACTACCAACAGAGTCCATATTAGCCGCAATAATTGGTACACCAGACCATTGACGACCACTATGTTTGAATGTAAACTCGCGGGTTAATTCAACTTGAGAGCGGCTTTTCAAAGTAGAACGTTTTGGACGAAACAGTACATCTTTAAAACCTAATTTCAAGTCTTGTTCGATACGCATGGTTATTCCTTAAACTTATCTATCGAATATGCTCAACGAAGCATTTACTGGCAGGTAAACGTTTTCGCCTAATGAGCAGGCACAAAAAAACCGGAGCGTTGGCAGACGCTCCGGTTTTCAGCATTATAGGAAGTAAATTCTTAAAAACAACCCTATAAATGTAAATAAATATGTCTTAAAGAAAATAAATTATGATAAAAGCAGGATAAGTTTTCATCATAATAGTGTTTTTTATAAACTTTTCGCTTCCATTCTCAGGAAATCTTTGCATAATTTCCTTCAAAGTCAGTACTGACAAAAACAATATTTAAAATTATTCGTATCTTTAGAATGAGAAGCTATTCTTAATAGATGGGTGATTCTCATGCTTTATTTTTCTACGAAGTGTTGTGGGAAGGTTTAATTTGTTGAAGAAAAGAAAGATAAGAAAGATTTTCCCACTGGATTTCTATGGGGAAGATGGTAGCTGGCGCTTCATTATTCGGGCAGAGCAGCCTGAAGAGATCATTGATGCAATGTACTGGCGCGCATACATTTCTTGTCATCGTAAAGACTTCGATTTGTTACACATGGCATCTGATAAGTTTAACTACAAATACAACTACTCATCGTCAGACTCTTCTGAATTACATTATGGTTTAGGCGGCACACCACTGCGTGTAAACATGATGGGGCCGATTGTATTGATGTCTACGATTCGTGAAAAGTTGCTTCAGCCTGAAACGGATGAGATCGATATGAAGATCCATGCTGTTGCTTAAAAAGTTGTGATAAAAGTAGATAAAAAAGTTAAATAGCAATAAGTTATTTAACCTTTTTTCGTTTTTAGGCATGTAAAGTTTTACTGTTTTTCAAGGAGCTGTTGTTGGTATTGCAGTGGAGTGATCCCACGGTTACGTTGAAACGCTTTGGTAAAACTCTGGACGTTTTTATAACTTAAATTGGCGGCGATTTGCTCAATAGGTAATGCTTGCTGCATGTATTTAATCGCGATGTTACATAAAACGTAGTTAGTGGTGTCGGTGAATGTCCAGCCAAAGTGATGCAGTCGGCGCTGTAGTTGTTGTTTTGATAACGAGAGTTGCTCGGCGATAAATTCAAGATTTGGGTATTGGTAATAGCGCGAATAGTTGATCAACTCAAACATCAATTTAGCTGTGTCAGCAGGTTGTGGCATGTTAAGAAAGTCATCTAACTGTAAATTAGACACTAACATTGGTTTGGTTGATTTGGGCGGTTGATTATTAGAGGCGCCTAATATCGACATGGGTAACCAAACTTGTGTTTTAGGCGCTCCCCAGCGGATAGGACACTGAAAAAATTCCGCAATCTTCTCAGAGCGTATTTCCTGCGCATTGATCTCTATTTTAAGTGGTGAGAAACCCTCTCCCATGTAATCACGTAAGGTCTGCGTGAATAACACAGCGACACGCAAATGATCGTGCCTACTGCCTTTGCCTTTTGAGTAAGGGTTCTCATAAGTCCATTTGATGATTTTGCCTGATAGTTCGCTATGGTAAGACGCCCCACTTTGTAAGCAAGATAAGCCATAGTTGATGCGTCGTAAGGCAAGAGGCAGATCTGGACAGCTTAAATACCATTCTCCTAATCCCCCCATTGAACTAAATGTCATTTGATCAGCGAGCGTGATCATATAACTCGGATCATTGGTGAGCTCTTCAATGCGATCTAACCAGAATAAATAATCCTTAAAAGGGATAAGAGACATGCTCTCTCGGATTAATAGTTCAGGAATATCAAGCTGTTGGAGGGATAAGCCATAGTGTTTTTGAATGGCGTAATCCAGCGGTTTGATAAACAAGGTTCTAATAAAAGCGATATCTAACATTTCTTTTCCTTAGACAGCAAACATTATTCATTAGATAGGATATATCAAAAATAGACTTATTTTGATGTGTTTGGTCAATAGTTGTTTATGTTGGCAAAAAAACGCTTACAGTTGATTAACGTAATAACAACTAACCAATTGAATAAAAATAATTATTTAGTTAGCTGGAGAATTTAATGAGTCTATTTAGTATGCCATTTTCAGGCACAAGCGTAGATACAGCACTGCATGTTGTTGCAAGTGTTGTGATGTTGGGAACCATTGCTGCAATCGGTATTGGCTTTTGGAAATTCCACGAATTACCTATTCATAAAGCAGCAAGTAAAGAACACCATCAAATAGGACTCATTACTGCGCTCACTTGGATAGGCTTTATATGGCATTGGGTGTGGGTTCTTGCTGTGATCATTGCTTTTGTCGACGGTGAACAAGCATTAAGACGTCTACGTGATATTTGGCATACTGATCATCCTAATAACGTTAATAAAAATGAATCAGCATCAGTAACGACACAGAAAAAGCAATTAACAGAGGAGCAGACAAATGCTTGAGGGTTTAGCGGTATGGGCACTGTTTATTTATCTGCTTCGTTTGGCTGGTATGCCATGGAATAAGTTTACTAAAGCATTTGCGTACATTGGTGGTGGTAGCTGGCTGGTATTTGTATGGTATGGCTTGATCACGTACGCACCAATGGATCTTTCTGGCGGCTCATTAGTGCAGTCGCCACATATTCAATTACGACCTGCGGCAAGTACCATTAAAGGGCATGTAAATGAAATTTATGTGGAGCCAAATAGCCAAGTAAAAGAAGGGGATTTGGTGTACGAGCTTGATGCAGAACCTTATCGTATTGCTTTGAATAAAGCACAAGCGAGCTTGGCATCAGCAGAAGTTGCTTTAAGTATTGCAAAAGAAGATGTTGAAATGGCGCAAGCTGGTTATCACGCCGCTAATAAAGACATTGAAATTGCCCACAATCAGCTTGCTGCAGCAAATGAAGATTACAAGCTGAAACAAGCGATGTTAAATCGCTACATTAAACAAAATAGTGTGGTTAATCATACTATTACCCAAAGTAAATTAGATGAGCAGCGTACCGCCGTAGAAGTGGCAAAATCACAGAAAATCATGCTGACATCGCAAATTGATAAATCTGAAATTGCGGTTAAACAGAAACAACTTGCGTTAGACAAGGCGAAATTGGCGGTAAATAGCCGTGAAGTTGATGTTAAAACCCAGCAAGAGAATGTAGCAAAGGCTGAGTGGGATCTTAAAAATACTAAGGTCTATGCACCAACAGATGGATACGTAACGAACTTTATTATGCGTGAAGGACAGTTTGTTGGTTCAGTACCTCGTATTCAAATGTATACCAAAGAAAAGTATGTGTTGATGCGTGTTAATCACCAAGCGATCCGTAATGTGAAGCCGGGACAAATGGCAGAATTTGCAACTGCTGTTTACCCAGGAAAAGTCTTTGCTGCTGAAGTGGAAGGCATTGTTGAAGCAACCGACGAATCTCAAGGTAATTTGATTGGTCGTGAAACCAATGTTCGCCAAACGACAGGTGCCAATATGGCAAATAAACACCACTTTGTTCGTTTGAAAGTGCTTGAAACAGAAGGCTATGATATTCCGGTAGGCTCTGTGGGCATTGGTTGGATCAGTGCTGAAAAGCCGATTAGTTTTATGGGCTTTTTGGATGTGGTACGTGGGATCATTATTCGAATGAAAGCGCAAATCTTCTACGTTTGGTCAATGTAAGTAATAACTTACTTTAATCCAAAGCCCGCCTTTATTGAGATAGAGGCGGGCTTTTTAATCTTGGCGAAGGTCATTTTTATTCGATATTGGTGTTGGGTAGCGTGTAACTATCCAGTAGGTTGAAAGAATAAAGGTGGTTAAAGTGACCATTTGAATAAAGGTTTTTCCTTGCTCTGAAATCATTCCGTTCATGATTGCTGTGTACGCCAATAGTAATGAAAACTCACTGGCTTGGCTTAATCTAGCGCTTAGCTCTTTATTGATAGGAGCCTTAGGCTCTGAAATAGCAAGTGCCTGATTAAATCCCCAAGCTTTGATCCGCACTAATGCGATACCAAAAATGATCCCCCATAAAGTGTAATAATCGCTTGCAAGTAAGTTGATATTGGCACCGACAGCAAAGAAGAAAAGGATCAGAAAAAATTCTCGAAGAGGCTTTAGGTGTAGTGCGATGACATTGGAGATTGGGCTAACGGCTAATAATGTACCCGCAATAAATGCGCCCGTTTCATACGATAAACCGACTCTATGGCTGATTTCAGCCCAAAAGAAGCACCATGCTAAGGTCGCAATAAAGCTATATTCTTGAATAACATCGAATTTTCTCATCAGCGGTAAGAGCAAAAACTTCACAGCTAAGTAAGCACTTACAATAATGATGATTAATTTGGCGAAGACGAAGAGGATCGCAAAGCCAATATTATGTTCACTATCGATATTTAACAGCAGTAAGACGCTAATGGCTAAAATATCTTGGATTAATAAGATACTTGTCATTATCTCACCAATACGTTGATGATGAAGCGTGGTAGTCGGTATTAATTTAAGCCCAATCACAGTACTGGAAAACATCATGGCGGCTGCTGCGATCAAGGCATCCGTTAAGGGTAAGCGGATCAATAGTGCAAATAGGAAAGTACAAATAAAGAAGAATAAGCTGCAAGCAAGAGTGATTAATGCACTTTCACGAAACAGTTTAAGTAAGCGTTGAGGCTGTAAGTTTAAGCCAAGTAAAAAGAGCAGTAATATCACCCCGATATGCCCCATTTGGGTAATATCGTTAGCATTGTTGATTAAGGCAATACCATAAGGACCTATTACAATACCTGCCACTATGTAGGCAATGATGATGGGCTGTTTTGCGTAAAGGAACAGGCTACCAATAGCTGCGGTACTGATCACGATGGCGCAAAGTTCAGAAATAATGGTATTGAGACTATCACCCATTGCACCTACCTTGCTTTACTAACTCAGTATCGCTTATTGAAGAATGATGTGATGATCAAAGCATAGTGGATATTGATAAATCCCGAAGACTGTTTTTTGAGAAAAGAAACCGATCGGATTCAATTACTTATAGATATTCAGCTAAATACCCTTCAAAAGACACATATACCCAAGTGACTTCAATATGCCTGATTCAGAGCGAAGTCACTGAGTTGAATTCAAGGAAGACAACGAAGCGGAATAGCGAGCTCTTTCCAAGTTGTCTGACGCAAGAAGTCGGCTCAGTGACACGCTCCCAAAGGGCGAGCGTCCTTAGCTCTCAGACTTTGTTAACGATTTTCAATGTAGAACCACTATATCTTCGAATCGTTGCCGCGCCTGAGCACTAAGGTCGTCTCGCTGAACACTGCATCTTGAAGTTACTTGGGTATATCAATGATGAGTAATGTGTCTTTGGTAGGTATTGCCGTTATATTGCTGGTGGTGAGTCAAACGCAATAACGTTTATATTGCATCAAAATATCTGCAATTAATTCAGGCTCAGATAGCCCATCGACTAAGTATGATTGTTGGTTATTTTTGATCATGACTTCAAGATGCGTTTGTTCATTATCCGCGTTCTTGTGAAGCTGAAGTGCATACTCGTATGGTTGATGTCTTTCGTTATCGATCACAAGGCGAATACGCCCATCAATACAATAAATATCGGTGTCATAGCCATCAGCGGCAAGCTGTTTACTGGCTTTGGTTAAGGCTGATTTTGCGATGGTATAAATATCGGCATGGGAAGATTGAACTGCCATATCTTGGCCCTCTGTACAAAAATGCTGTAGGACATTGGTTAACGTCCTGTCGCTGTCAGAAGATTCTATCGAGCAAAGACAAGGTGTTACCAACTAAAAAAATCAATCATTATCATCAGTTCTACTTATTGAAGTGTAAGTGAATATAACTATTTAACTCTTTGATTTATTGTTACTTTAAGCGTTTTCAATACACTTTCAGTAATAGTCAAAAGCAGATTTTTTTTATTATTTCATTTTAGTCTGAAATTTTAATCTCTGTTGCTACTATTGATAGGTCAAATAAATCCCGAATTCAACTTCGAAGTGCGACACTCTCTAATATCAAGCGGCCATTGCCATTTCTTTGAAAATAACGGCTGGTTGCTTGAATCCTAAAAACTTTTTAGGGCGATTGTTAATCCTTGATTGAGCAAACTGAATATCGTCATCCGTCACCGTTCTCAAGTCCGTCCCTTTCTTCACATATTGCCTTAGTAGACCATTAGCGTTTTCATTCGCTCCTCACTCCCTCACTCCTCACTCCTCACTCCTCACTCCTCACTCCTCGCTCCCACGAGCTATACGGGTGAGCAAAATACAAATCTGCATCCAGTGCCTCTGCGATCTCCTGATGGCCTCCGAACTCTCTTCCGTTGTCGGCAGTAATCGTATGTACGCAACCCTTGTATGGCATGAGCATGTCTATCGTCGCTTTCGTTACCTCGGCGGCCGATTTGGACGCTACCTTCTTAGCTAAATAGAATCGACTCTTTCGCTCTAAGATGGTGACGATTGCGCCAGTGCCGTGCATGCCTAATACAGTGTCAATTTCCCAGTCTCCAAACCGTTCTCGGTTATCGACAATCGATGCCCGCTCATCAATCGATATTGCATTTTTAATCATAGGAGCCTTCTCTTTCAGCCCTTTACGGTATCGCTTATGTCCTTGCCTTAAGTGGCGATAGAGCTTGCCACCTTGACGTTTGTCTTGAGCAACATAGCGATAAATCCATTCGTGGCTGATTGATGCTCCTGCTTTAGTCAGAACACTCGCAATTTGCTCAGGACTCCAATCTATGCTGATTAATAGACGGACAAATTCAACACGCTCAACAGGTATCCGATATTTATGAGCGGTCTTACGCCTGCTAACGGAAGACGCGTGAGCGTGCTTAGGGCAATATTGGTTATATATTCGGTTTCTTTTTAACTCACGATAAACCGTTGCACGATGGCACTTCACTTTTAGGGCAATTTCAGAGATTGAAATTCCCAGTTCCAAAAGGGTAGAAATCTGGTATCTTTTCCCCTCGGTCAACTGCTGATAACTCATGGTAGTACAGCTTGTTTCTTTGGCGAGAAGAGCGTACCACTTTCAGCAGTTGGTTTCCTCTTCTACGCCTTTCCATAAGTGTCGCACTTATTATCTGAAATCGGGGCTCAAAATTTATGTACAAATCCATCCAATCAAAATTAATATTAATCCAACAATCCAATTTAAGTTTACTCCTTGTAATATAGGAACAGAGGGAATAACAGTGGTACTTTGAATTGTTGACAATTTAAACTCCCAAGCTTTTTGAAATTCAGGGTTGGTTACTATCTTGTAAAGGTCTTTTCTGCTTCTATATCTTATAATGAAAATAGCGTCCCATTTTTCCTCAATAGCGGGTTGTGAAAAAGTATTGAGTGGTTTTGATACTAGAACTGGGTGGCAGCCATGCTTAAATAAAAGAGGGAAGACAACCTTAGCGTAATTTCTGTCTATACTTTCAAATGCTCCGATATCCTTATTTTCTAGTTTTTTGTCCTTAATAAGGTTGAGCATGTAAAACGCTTTTCCGTTGTCAGTTTTAGCAAAAAAATCAACCGCATTAGGATTAACAGTTGATTTAGTTTGATCTTCTACACGTTGCCCACTTAATGCTTTATATAAAACTTTTCCTTCTTCTTCGGTAAGTGATGAAATCCACCACCCATCATACCAGCAAGCAAAGCACAGAAATATAACTATCAGAGTTGTATATAGTATCATTGGAGTTTAATTATTATGTTAGACATTGTTGAAATGTTAATGTGATAGAATTAAATTTAACATTAATCCTAAAAGATTAATATCTTATCAGCATTCTGTTCAGGTAGTGCTCCATGCAAGGTCGTTTAGACTTCAAATAAATTAAATTCCTATAGCAAACTTTGGGGCAGACATGAATTGGCTAACATTGCATAATTCAATCTCTATCCGTAAAGAAACAGCGTGCCATATAAGAACAGAACTTTCTTTCACTTCATCCACATAAGCTTAGGTATTAACTATTAAAGTTAACGTTACACTTTTAGGTGCAGGAACATATAAATCCTACTTGGTATTTAATAGTTACTCGCCACTTACTTTCTCATTGAAACCGCCACTGGAATATCGCTAATGTAACCGAAGTAATACTGCGCGCCAAGTTGACGATATTGATTGAGTTCGTGTTGGCTTCCCACTCGCCCTGCAATAAATAATATATTGTTTTTACGAATAAAACGTATCACAGTAACTAATCCTGAGCGTTTATGATCATCATTAAGGATATGCGACGTTTTAATGGCATCTGGCTTGATGGTTTTAATTGTCTCTAAATATTGAGTAGGGGGAATAATATCGACCCAAAGTTGTACCGCTTTCTTTTTAAGTGACTCTAAATTTGCATTTAATGTCATTACGTTATGGCATCCGTTATTTTCAGTATCATGAAGTTGAACACAGGGAATAATGTATTTCATGACGCTAGAGTGATGCTGATAAACCTGATTAATAAAGTTTTGTCCTATAGGCCAAGAGAGAGTTTCAGAATTTATCGGCACCACTAAAGGATTAATTACATCTTTGTGAAATGTACTGAGTTGAAAGTCAATATGACGAATCGCTAAATATAAACTGTAGAGATCAAACAGAAACAGCACCGGTTTAGAAACATCAAATTGATAAACACTTTGTTCGCTATTACTGCCAAAACGCAAGGTTAGATGTTGATAAGTCACTTGATTAGATATGGTTTCACGAATGGCTTGGCACACATGGCGTAAATCGTTTTGTTCAAAGGCTTCAAGCAAGATTGCATCGTCATTATTACGTGTGAGTGATTGAACAATACTTTGAATATAGCGGTAAAGATCGTCCACAGTAGTTAATGTTTGTTGAGCTGTCATACTTCATCCTAGTGCAATTGTGGTGAATGGATCAGCCTAAGTTGCCAATAATATTGATGTGCTTATTTTCAGGGACCTCATTATAAGATAGCACCGCTAAACCTTGGGCGAAAGTACGGGCATAGCGAGATAGTAACGGTCTTAATTGCGGTATCACTAATAAAACAGGGGCTGCTCCTTGCTGTTTTAATTGTTGTTTTGCCAGCGGCATATTTTGTTGAAACTGGCTTAAAATATTAGGTTCAATAGGGAAACTATCAAGCATCACATTGCCACTGGCTTGTGCTTGTTGCAGTGAGGTTAATAAGATTTGTTCAAGTTCATCTGATAGGGCATACACACTAAGATCTTTCTTATCGCCATTGATTAAATTCACTAGTGTGCGACGTAAGCTACAACGGACATCGGCAGCAATTAAGATCGGATCTTTGGTATTCTCAGAGGCTTCCAACATAGTATTGGCTATGGTACGAATATCTTTTAGCGGTACTTGGTCTATCAGCAATTGACGATACACTTTAAGTTGCTGAGCAGGTGTTAACGCAGCACTTAAACTTTCCGCTAATTTCGGCGCTTGTTGCGCCAAACGTTGGTTAATAAAATCCACATCATCATGGGTAAACAAGTCTGCTAAATGGACTTTCATTACCTTGCTTAAGTGAGTGGCAATGACGGTGGCATCATCAACAACTTGATAGCCCATATTCAGTGCTTTTGCTTTGTTGTTATTCTCAATCCATACCGCAGGCAATTGATAGGCAGGATCGTGACCGAGGATACCGTCTATTTCGCCATAAGTATCACCCACGGCAATGGACATTAAACGTTCAGGTTCAATACTGCCTTGCTCAATGATTTCACCGTGAACCGCAATGGTATAGTGATTCGGTTTTAAACTCAGGTTGTCGCGAATATTGACTTCAGGCAGTAAATAGCCGACTTGCTCTGATAAGTTTTTGCGAACACCGCGAATACGTTGGGTGAGTGGTGCGCCTTGTTCTTTATTCACCAAATGTACTAAACGAAAGCCAAGCGATAACGACATACTTTGAACATGAGGAATATCATCCCATGTTAAAGGTGTCTCGTGGTCTAGTTGCATCGCTTGAGAAACGGCTTCAACTTCATCGAGTTGCAGGTGGTGATGGGGCTTTTTATATTGTCGCCAGCCCGCAAAGGCTAATACGGCGGCAAAGCTGAAAAACGCAAGATGCGGCATACCCGGCACCATGCCGATGATTGCCATCACAGAAGCAACAGTAAATAAGGTGGCAGGCGAGGCAAGCAGCTGATTCTGCATGGCTTGCGTCATGTCATCATCGCTATCATTAATGCGAGTGACAATAATAGCGGCAGAAGTTGCTAACAGCAGGGAAGGTATTTGCGCGACAAGACCATCACCAATGGTCAGTAAGGCATAAGTTTTAAAAGCATCAGAAGCGCTGAGTCCGTACTCAAAAACACCGATACTGATACCACCGATGATATTGATAAACAGGATCAACAAACCTGCAATGGCATCACCACGAACAAACTTAGAAGCACCATCCATTGAACCGTAAAAATCTGCTTCATTGGCAACATCACGACGGCGTTGTTTAGCTTGGTTTTGATCAATGATACCTGCGTTTAAATCCGCATCTATCGCCATTTGTTTACCGGGAAGGGCATCAAGGGTGAAACGGGCTGCTACCTCAGAGATACGTTCGCCACCTTTGGTGATCACCACAAAGTTGATGATCATTAAAATCACGAAGATAACCATACCCACTACATAGTTACCGCCGATCACCACTTCACCGAATGCTTGGATCACTTTACCTGCGGCATCGCCACCATTGTGACCTTCCAATAACACAATACGTGTTGAGGCCACATTCAATGTCAGGCGCATTAATGTTGCTACCAGCAAAATGGTGGGGAAAACAGAAAAATCTAACGGTCTTTTTGCTGTGGTACTGACTAACAATACCAAGATTGCCAAGACAATATTAAAGGTGAATAAGGCATCGAGCAGCATTGGCGGCAGGGGTAAAATCACCATTGCCAGAATCATCAGTAGTGCAATAGGAATACCGATATAACCTTTACTCGACTGTTTGAGTGTTGTGAGCCAATTTAACATGTGAAGTCCTTCATCCAATCAGGTAACAATGCGCTGAGATTAATGCTGTAAATGTTTCGGGATAACAAAATTAGGTAATTGTTGTGGTTGATTGCCTTGCCCTTGTCGAAAGGCTTTGAGCTGTAAGACATAAGTTAAAATATGCGCCACGGCGACATAGAGCTGACTTGGGATCGCTTGTTCTATCTGGGTGCTGTGATAAATCGCACGGGTTAATGGTGGTGAGCGTAAGATCTCTACATCGTGTTGTTTGGCGATGGTTTGAATATGCATTGCCGCTTCGTCTATGCCTTTTGCTACAACAAAGGGCGCTTCAGACAGTGTTGTGTCATATTTAATCGCAACGGCATAATGGGTTGGGTTGACGATCACCACATCGGCCTTTGGTACTGCTTTATCAATTTTTCTACGGGCGAACTGCTGTTGAATTTGGCGAATACGCTGCTTGATCTCAGGATTACCTTCGTTGGTCTTAAATTCTTCCTTAAGTTCTTGCTTGGTCATTTTTAGCTCTTTAGCGTGTTCCCATTTTTGGTAGGGAATATCAATGAGACCAAAGATAAAAAGAGCAATCCCCATAAGCAAAATGCCATGAAAGAGAATAGTCATAATTAACGATACGCCTTGTTTAAGCGGTAAGTTTTGCATCCCTAATAAGCGGCTTAGATTGGCATCAAGGTAGAGATATAACAGCAGGAAAATCACGCAGACTTTGAGTGTCGACTTTAAAAGTTCTACCAAAGATCGCGTTGAGAACATGCGTTTTATTCCTGCAATGGGATCAATTTTTGAGAGTTTTGGCAGCACACCCGCAGGATAAAAAAGCCAGCCGCCAAGTAATAAACCGCTGGCGATAGCTGTGATGAATATCAAAGCAAATAATGGCAGCAGTAATTGAATGATAATGGCTAAGCTTGTGCCTAATGCTTCAATAGCAAGCCAAGGAGAGCGCAAATCATCATGAGAGATTGTCATATTGAGCTGAAAGACGCCATTTAACGCCTGCCAAATCACATCAATTTGAAAATAAAAGAAAACGATAACTGCAATAAAAATAGTCGCGGCTGTGAAGTCCTTTGCACGTGGGATCTGACCTTGTTCACGGGCTTTACGGATCTTCTGCGGGGTTGCTTTTTCGGTTTTGTCTTGTGCTGATGACTGACTCATGCGCCCCCCGAAATATAAAGTTGGAGCTGATCTAAAGTGTGATGCACTAACTCAGCATAGCGTGTAGGTACACCGCTAACTGAAATTAAGACACTAAACAGCCCTAATAACATGGTCATAGGAAAACCGAGGGCGTAGACGTTTAAACTTGGCGCGGCGCGGTTCATCACACCGAAACTAATATTAGCCAAAAGCATGGACACAATTGCAGGTAGCGCAATAGCCAGTGCAGAGCTGAACATCCAACCAAAAAGCGTGAGTATTTGTTTTACTGAGGAAAGCGCTAAGCCACTGCCAACAGGCCAAGAAGTAAAGCTTTGAACCAGAATATCAATGACCAATAAATGCCCATCAAGGGCAAGAAATAGCAGAGTAGAAAAGAGTAAAAACATTCGTCCAAGAATGGCAATAGAAACCCCATTAACAGGGTCATTCATCATTGCCATTCCTAACCCCATTTGCAGCGAAATGATTTGCCCAAGCAAGGTCATGATGGAAAATAAAAAGTGCAAGATTAAACCAAATAAAATTCCCCAGATCGCTTGTTCAAATGCCAGAGTTAATGCATTAAGTGATAGTAAATCAGTCGTTGGCATCGCTGGCATAAGAGGCGCGGCAATAAAGCTGATAGCAAGTGCTAACAAAGCGCGAACCCAAATAGGAATTAGTGCATCACCAAAAAATGGCATGGCTAACATGGCAGCCCCAATACGAAAAAATGGTCACCAAAACTGAGCGAGAAGGGCATTAAGCTCTGCAAACGAGATCGCCATTAGCCAATCATTCCCGGAATGTTATGAAATAAGTAATCAAATAATTCCATGAGGCGTCTTAACATCCAATGTCCGGCAAAAATCACCATGAGTAAGGTCATGATCAAACGAGGTAGAAAGCTAAGTGTTTGCTCATTGATTTGGGTGGCAGCTTGAAAAACCGCAATCACTAATCCGACTAATAACCCCGGTATAACTAATACCATCACCATGTTAATGATGATCCAAACAGCATTAGAAAATAGGTTTACCGCAAGTTCTGGCGTCATTGCATTCTCCCTTTGTCATCCAAAGCTGGCAGAAAGCGAACCGACTGTCATGGTCCAGCCATCAGCAAGAACAAACACAATCAGTTTGAAAGGCAATGAGATGATAAGTGGAGATAGCATCATCATACCCATTGCCATTAAGACACTGGCAACGACTAAGTCGATGATCAGAAAAGGGATGAACAGCATAAAGCCAATTTGAAATGCGGTTTTTAGCTCACTGACCACAAAAGCTGGTAACACAATCGCAAAAGAAATATCTTCAACATCTTGATCTAGTGGTTCGTTAGCTATGCGCATCATCTGCTCTAACGCACTTTGATGGGTTTGTTTTAGCATGAAATCACGTACGGGTTTTTCCGCAGTATCAAAGGCTTGTAAGAGTGTGATATCGCCGTTGTCATAAGGCACAAAAGCATTATCGTAAACATCACTCCATACAGGACGCATGATTAAAATTGTTAGAGAAAGGGCAATACCCACCAGAATACGATTGGGTGGGCTTTGTTGTAACCCAAGTGCTTGGCGCAGAATAGAAAGCACGATAATAATGCGGGTAAAACTGGTTGCCATCAGCAAAAAAGCAGGGATAAAACTCAGTGCTGTCATCAAGAGTAAGATCTGTAACTTCACACTGTATTCTTGCTCGCCTTGTTCATCAGTCACGGTGAGAAAGTTCAGCCCACTATTGGCTTCTACCTGTGAAGTAAAGAACAGACAGCCAATAATAACAACGAGTGTGAGAACACAAGTTAATAAGCGGTATCCCTGATATATCATGCTTAGTTGTCCATGGTATTTAGCGGTGAATCGACAACATCAATCAGTCGTAAACCGTATTTCTCATTGATCACCACCACTTCAGCGTGACCCATTAGTGAGCCATTCACTTTGACATCTAACGGTTCACCATTGAGCTTATCTAACTCAATCACACTGCCTTCTCCGGCTTTCATTAATTCGCCTAATGAGATTTCAGTGCTTGCTACTTCAAGGGTTACAGTGACAGGAATTTTCTTAAAAAAACTTAAGCCACGTTGAGGGTTAGGTGTATCAAGTTGAGGGGATTCATCAAACTGTTCCAACTGAAGATCATCAAAATTTAAGTCATCATCATTAAATAGATCGGGTTCGTTAATATCGCTCATGCTTATGTGTCCTTACTGGTGTTGATGATTAAAACAAGCTGACCATTTTGCTCTGCTACATGACCATTAAATAAGTGTTCTTGCCCAATGCTGATGGGTGAAGATTGGATCAAATCAATGTCGAACACATCTCCGGGTTTGAGTTGTAGCACTTGATCCAATGGCATTTGCTTTTCACACAAAATGGTATTGAGCACGACCTTGGTGGATTCGAGTTGTTTGGTGAATTGCTCATTGATATTGGCGATAGGTTGTAAGCCAATCACTGTGGTTAAGGTTTGGATTAAACAGGAATCAATACAGATGGTGATTGTGCCGAGTGTATCTTCACAACTAACGTTGAGTTGGATCACCAAACCTATATCGCCAGATAGAGAGCTGTCACATTCATTCCACATCTCTTCTGGGGCAATAACGCTAGCAAAAAGATGCCCTAAACGTTGTTGCAATCGAAAATCACTCGCAGTAAGTACCTGACTTTTTACGCTATTTAAACGACTAACCGGTGAATTATAAAAACGATCAGACAGAGAAATAAGTAGTGGGGCTGAGCAGCGAAAATTGATCATGCCACCATCATCATGTTTTAACGTCAGTGCCGAATGTTGCCCCTGTTGCGGTGATTGAAAATCAATACTGACGATAGAGATCGTAAATTCAGTGGACTTAATCCATTTTTGAATTTGGTCAGTTAGTTCGGTTAGTGAACGATTTAAAATATTAGCCAATTCATCTTTAATGGTATGAATTGGCTTTCCTAATAGTTCCACATTTAATATGGGATATTTATTGTCAAAATCCGATTTTATATATTCCATAGTTATCATAATTAAGTGGATAAAATTAAAGTGTAGTTGATGTTTATTGTGTTTATATAAATATGTTTAGTGTTTTTATAACTGTGAATATATAAAATAAAACATATTGAGAGCAAAAATGTGACGTTAGTTCATACCATTATTATTCAATGAAATAAAAACTGTTTTGATGTTTTAATTTTAGAAACTTTGATTATGATGAAAGTGAGTTAACAATTAGTCATGGGTAAGTTTATGAATAATAATGGTTTAATATTATACTTTAGTCTTATGTTAGCGTGTTTTAATAATCGTCAAAATAATGTCTAAAATAGCGTCAAATAATGTTTGTTCAATGTAATTTGTATAAATATTATATAGATATCATCACTGTGTTTAATATGTTTTAAATTTCAGCTTGATATGCAATTGTTTAGCTATAATAAAACTGTGATTAATTTATGAAGAGGTGAGTGCTTATTATGACACTCATGATTTATACATTAAAAAAACTATTATTCCCTGTCGTATTTATATTGCTTTCACTTAATAGCTTTGCGAAAGAGCTTTTTGTTCCTATGGATTTAGTTCAATGGAAATATAAAGGGGATAAATTTAGTTGTTCATTAAATCAAGCTATTCGTCATTTTGGTTCTATTAATTTTGTCGCTAAACCTAAGCAGCCATTAGGCGTTCAGGTTAATAGCTTCCATGTTAAAACGCCTTATGAGCGAGCGATACTTAGCCAAGTGACATCGCCTTGGGAGAGTGATTATCCCCCTGTTGTGATCGAAGAAATTGGATTGCCTAAAAAAGCAGGCAAAGTGAGCTTTTATGATGATATTGAAAATCTACTTGAAGCGATGGCACAAGGGCAATGGCTTGGATTTCGCCTGACGTCATCGCAGTTAAATGAGTCGTTAGATGTCACTGTGCCGTCGGTCAATATTACGCAGGCAATGGCGGATTTTAATCAGTGTCGAGCGCAATTACCTGCCATGGCATACCGAGATGCAAGGGATGTGGTGCTGCAATTTAACTTGGGTCAACGGGTTGTTAGCTCATCACAAAAACAAACCTTGGTGGATTTGGCAAGTTATCTAAAACACGACAAAAATATCAAACGAGTATTGATTGATGGGCATACCGATAATGTCGGCTCTAGTGTTGCCAATCTTCAAATTTCAAAAGTCCGTGCAGATGATGTTGCCAGCATTCTGCGAGAAAACGGTGTGCGTTCATCATTGATGGAAATACGATCTCATGGCTCCCGTTATCCTGTTGCCAATAACAATACCCAGCAGGGAAAAGCGAAAAACCGTCGCGTGACTATTCGCGCTATTCGCAAGGAAGAAGCAGTAAAAAGGAAGGGTAGCTAATGCAACCTAACAATATTCAATTAGTCGAGCCAAACTTAAATGCCGCCAATCAAATGATTGCTGTGCTTGAGAGTAAAGGATATCAGGTTAACCATTTCACCTCAGGTCGTGCAGCGTTATACCAATCATCCTCGGCTATTACCTTAGTAAGCTCGCATATTACGGATATCTCATTAACAGATTTTATTCGTCAATTTCATCAAAAAGCGTCTGCGACCCATAACGGAACAACACCAGTTTCCATTGCCATTGTCGATCAGGCGCAAGGGATGATGGCTGCAGAAGCGATGAAAGCAGGGGCAACTGATTATTTACTGCGTCCGTTTGAATCTGAGCAATTACTAGGATTGTTATCTCGCGTTGAAGCCTTAGACAAACCATTAACCGATATCGTAGTGGAATCATGGCGCAGCAAGCAGGTACTGCAATTAGCTCATCGTGCAGCGGGTACCAATGCCACAGTTCTGATCACTGGCGAATCAGGAACAGGCAAAGAAGTATTAGCGCAATACGTTCACCAACATTCATCCCGCTCTAAAGCACCTTTTGTTGCTGTTAACTGTGCAGCTATTCCTGAATCCATGCTAGAAGCAGTACTGTTCGGGCACGTTAAAGGGGCGTTTACTGGCGCAACCCAAACCCAAACAGGAAAATTTGAAGAAGCGAATGGTGGCACAATTTTATTAGATGAAATTGCGGAAATGTCGCCGAGCTTACAAGCCAAGTTATTGCGAGTGCTGCAAGAGCGTGAAGTCGAAAAAGTCGGTAGTCATAAAACCGTTCCACTCGATATTCGCGTGATAGCAGCAACGAACAAAGATCTGCGAGTTGAAATTCAAAAAGGGACGTTTCGAGAAGATCTTTACTATCGCTTAGATGTCCTTCCTCTGCATTGGCCTGCGTTACGTGAACGCACAGCCGATATTCTGCCTCTGGCACAGTTCTTTATAAATAAATACCAAATGGGTAGTGCTTGCCAGCTATCGGAAGATGCGTGTTTTGCATTAGCGCAGTATCACTGGCCGGGCAATATTCGTGAATTGGAAAACGTCGTGCAACGGGCTTTGGTGATGCGTCATGGTGATTTCATTACAGCTCAGGATCTGATGTTGCCTGTTGATGCCACATCGCCTACTAACTTACCGCAAATCCGTGGTGAGAATGGCCGAGTTGAAGCAAAGAAAATGGCAGAGTTTCAATACATTATTAAGATCCTCAAGCAATTTGGTGGTAATCGAACCAAAACGGCTCAACAACTGGGCGTAACGACTAGGGCGCTGCGATACAAACTAGCGGCAATGCGAGAGCAAGGAATAGACATTGATGCTGTATTAGGTTCGGCAGCATAAAGGAGAGTTAAATGACCACGAATAACCCAATATCGTCTTTAACATCAGAACAGCTCATGCTTGAGAAAATGCAGCAGATGCAGCAACGTACTCAAGCTGATTTCATCGTAAAACCCAATATGATGACGGTAGAAGCCACGAATAATCAGTTTACACCAGCACCATTGTCATTTTCTCAAGCCATGACTGGTGTACTTAGCACGGTGAACCAGCATCAAAAAACAGCTAGTGACAAAATCACCGCCGTTGAGTTAGGGCAAAGTGATGATTTAGTTGGGGCAATGGTTGCGAGTCAAAAAGCCAGTTTGTCTTTTTCCGCTTTAATGCAAGTGCGTAATAAAGTGGTTGCGTCATTTGAAGATGTAATGAAAATGCTAGTGTAGCTTATGTCTGAAATCATTGCACAACCTACCATGGCGAACACGGCAACAGGTGCAGCGTCAGTAAAATCAGCCTCCTCAAACCCTTATATCGAGAATATAAAAAATTTATGGGATAGCAGCCAACGTAACCTAGTGCTCTCTGCGGTATTGGCTGCCATTGTTGCTGCGATCATTGTGGTGGCGCTATGGAGTTCAAGTCAAAATTATCGCCCGCTCTATGGTCAACAAGAGCGATTTGATAGTGGCGAGATCATCTCAGTATTAGAAACTGAAGGTATTCCCTATCGCTTACAAGAAGCTAATGGGCAAGTGCTGGTGGCTGAAGGGGAGGTCGCCAAAATTCGTATGTTACTGGCTGCAAAAGGGATCAAAGCTAAATTACCGACAGGGTTAGATTCATTAAAAGAAGATTCCTCGTTAGGTACTAGCCAGTTTATGGAAACGGCACGTTACCGTCATGGACTAGAAGGCGAGTTAGTGCGAACCATTATAGCCCTTGATGCTATTGCCAATGCGCGTGTTCATTTAGCGATCCCACGCAAAACCCTATTTGTTCGCCACAATGCGGAAGCGCCAACAGCCTCGGTCATGGTTGAGCTTAAACCCGGTGAAGATCTAAAAACCGAGCAAGTTGAAGCCATCATTAATCTTGTTACTGGTAGCGTAACGGGAATGAAAACAGAAAACGTGTCAGTGGTTGATCAGTACGGGCGTTTACTCAGTGCTGATATTGGCTCGTCTGAAATGGGCAAAGTGAATGCAAAGTACCTTGATTATCAGAAGAATCTCGAAAAGCAGGTGATCCAACGTGCAGCTGATATGCTGACGCCAATTGTCGGGCCGAGTAATTATCGGGTTCAAGTTGCAGCCGATCTTGATTTTAGCCATGTACAAGAAACCAAAGAGGTTGTTGATTCAGCGCCAGTGGTGAAAAACGAACACCGGATAGAAAATAACAGCATAGATAATATTGCATTAGGTGTGCCAGGCTCGCTCAGTAATAAGCCGCCAGTCACAGGTGAAGAAGAAAATAAAGACAGCAAAAACACCAATGAACGCACAGAGATCAATCGCCAATATGCCCTAGGCAGTAGCGTTCGTCATACGCAATATCAGCAAGGCAAACTCAATAAACTCAATGTATCAGTACTGCTTAATTCCACCGCTGCACCAAACGGCAGTGCATGGACAGAAGCGGAAACTCAGCAAATTAGCGCCATGATCAAAGATGCGGTAGGGATCAGTGCTGAACGTGGCGATAGCTTGAGTATATTGAGTTTCAATTTCACCCCCATCGCTATTGAAGCACCGCCAGCGATCCCTTGGTGGCAAGATCCTACCGTACAACAGCCATTACGCTACATGATTGGCGGTATTCTTGGTTTATCGATGATTTTCTTCGTGTTACGTCCACTAATCACGCATCTAACAGGGCTTGATCGTGGTCGTAAAGAGCTAACGTTTGCTGAAGAAGACATACCACAAGAATACGATGAAAACCTTAAAACCCGCGCTGAACAAGAGCATGAAGAGTCGCTAAATGAACGTTTAGCTGCGAAAGGGATTGAAAGTGCCAATAACGCACTAAATGCCAGTAATGATTTATTACCTCCACAAGGCTCACCATTAGAAATTCAGCTTAAACACTTACAGCTGATCTCTAACGAAGAGCCAGAGCGTGTTGCTGAAGTCTTAAAACAATGGGTGAACGTCAATGAGCCAATCGCAAACAAAAAATCCGACTGATAGCACGCCAGCACCGCTATCACCTGTAGAAAAAACTGCCGTGGTTCTGCTCGGAATGGGAGAAGATGCCGCCGCCGAAGTATTAAAGCATTTCTCTCGTGATGAAGTGCAACGTGTCACATGCGCAATGGCATCATTAAGTGGTATTCAAAGTGACAGTGCGAAAGGCGTGATCCAGCATTTCTTTGATGACTTTCGTGCTCATAGTGGCATTCGTGGCGCATCGAAAGAATACCTTTCCAACACATTACGCAAAGCCTTGGGCAATGATTTAGCTAAAGGGCTACTTAATAATATTTATGGTGATGAGCTGCGTAATAACATGCAGCGACTACAGTGGGTAGATGCAGAACTACTGGCAAAATATGTGAGCCAAGAGCATCCCCAAATGCAGGCAATATTCCTAGCTTATTTACCGCCAGAAACATCATCAAAAGTGTTAGCGAAAATGTCGGTGGATTATCACGATGAGCTTCTCTATCGCATCGCTCAACTTGAAGAAATTGATCACGATGTCGCAACCGATCTCCATGATTTGATTGAACGTTGCATCGCGCATATGTCTCAAGCGCAGAACGCCCCAATATTAGGTACTAAGCAAGTTGCCGATATTATCAACCGTTTTGAAGGTGATCGCGGTCAATTGATGGAATTACTTCGTCTGCATGATGAAGAGATGGTGGATGAAATTGAAACCAACATGTTTGATTTCATGGTGCTTGGCCGTCAAAAAGAATCAACTATGGATAGATTGGTGCAAGAGATCCCTGTTGCCACTTGGGTGATTGCATTAAAAGGGGCTGAGATCAGCTTACAACAAGCCATTAAACGTTCAATGCCACAACGTATGGTGAAAACCCTAGAAGATGAAATGGCGCTAAAAGGTGCAGTGCCAGTCAGTGAAGTAGAACGTGCTCGCCAATCAATTATGGAGCAAGTACGAGATCTGGCAGAAAACGGTGAAATCGATCTTCAGCTTTATCAAGAAATGACGGTGGAGTAATGATGAAGAAAGTCACTATTCAGCAGCTCTCACCGGGGCAATATCGTTTACATCGTTTTCCTCCGATTGCCGATCCTGTTAATCACCACTCATCTGATGGCTTTAGTGATAGCGATCCTGCATTAAATTGGCAAGACAGTCAGTTTGAATTACAACAAAAACTTGATGAGGGTTTTCAACAAGGTCTAGCCAAAGGGTTTGATGAGGGAATAGCGCAAGGTGTCGATCAAGGTCATCAACGAGGATTACTGGAAGGGCGAAAAGAAGGCTTTCAACAAGGCTTTGCTCAAGGTGAATTAGCAGGACAAGAAGTCTTTAGCCAAGCGGTACGACAGGTAGAGAAAATCTTGTTTGAGTTAGAACAATGGCATCAAGAAAAAGACAAACAACAACGTCAGCTTATTTGCGATTTAGTCCAGAAAGTCTCACAGCAAGTGATCCGCGCTGAATTAACATTAATGCCGCAACAAATTCTCGCCTTAGTAGATGAGGCATTAGAGGCGATTCCGGGTAAAACCGAAAAAATCATCATCGAGCTTAATCCACAAGATATTGATCGCATCCATACCATTAACAAGAGCTTACCTGAGGCTTGGAAGTTAATTGCTAATCCTGCATTGCCCGTTGGAGGCTGTCTGCTTATTACCGATAACGCAGAAGCGGATGTCGGTTGTGATGCCCGATTAGAAGCCTGTATCGAGAATGTTCAGCAGCATTTAGTCGAACAAAATCAGCCATTGGAAACACCGATTAACGTAGAGCAAGAACCCGATGATCAAAATCATGCCAGTAAAGGAGAGGGTGAATGAACCGCCTTCAAGCCGATAGCTTAACAGCACTTGCCGCCCTTGATAGTGTGCCTATTGCCAAGGTTACAGGGCGATTAGTGAAAGTGAATGGCTTGATGCTGCAAGCGGTGGGTTGTCGGTTCAAACTCGATCAACGTTGCTTAATAGTGGCTGATGATGGCGAGCAAATTGAAGCGCAAGTGGTCGGTTTTGATCATAATATTGCTTACTTAATGCCAGTGCGCCAACTTGGTGGATTATACGCAGGCGCGAAAGTAATTCCCATGCAGGGCGGTAGTACCGTTAATGTTAGCCATGAATGGATCGGGCGTGTCGTAAATGGGTTAGGCGAGCCATTAGACAATGGTGAGTCGTTACAAGGTGGTGAGCGTTTATCGTTAGAGCCCAAACCCATTAACCCAATGAAACGTCAACCTGTTGAATCACCGCTAGATGTTGGCATTAAAGCGATTAATGGCTTACTAACGGTTGGCAAAGGACAACGCATTGGCTTAATGGCAGGCAGTGGCGTGGGTAAAAGTGTCTTAATGGGGATGATCACCCAATTCACCGCTGCCGATATTATTGTGGTTGGGCTAATTGGTGAACGTGGTCGAGAAGTCCGTGAGTTTATTGAGCGTAATCTTGGTGAAGAAGGGCGCAAACGTGCGGTGATCATTGCAGCCCCAGCTGATGAATCACCACTTATGCGGTTACGTGCCACCAAGCTTTGTCATCGAGTTGCGGAATACTTTCGTGATCAAGGCAAAGACGTATTACTGATGATGGATTCATTAACTCGCTATGCCATGGCGCAACGTGAAATTGCCCTTGCACTAGGCGAGCCGCCAGCATCACGAGGCTATCCACCGTCAGTGTTTAGCTTATTACCACAGCTATTAGAACGTGCTGGTAATGGTGAAAATCCCAACGGCAGTTTAACCGCCATTTATACCGTGTTAGCAGAAGGGGACGATCAACAAGATCCCGTGGTGGATTCTGCTCGCGCCATTTTAGATGGTCATATCGTATTATCTCGCACCTTAGCAGAGCAAGGGCATTATCCAGCCATTGATATTAATGCTTCCATCAGCAGATGTATGAGCAGTTGTACCGAGCAAGCCCATGTCACCGTTGCGAATCAATTTAGACAGTTAAATGCGAACTATCAGCAAGTAAAAGAATTATTACCACTAGGTGGCTACCAACAAGGGCAAGATCCTGAATTAGATCAAGCGGTAATGATGCAACCTCAGCTAAAACAGTTCTTGCAGCAGCCTGTGAATGAGCACTGTGATTACCAAGCGAGCTTAACTCAATTAGCTAACTTGTTTTCATCACAATCAGCGACGTCAACAATGGAGCATTAATGGTTTATGAATGTACGAGCGGTTGAGCAGTTACAACGACTATCAGAACAAAAGCGCGATAAACTCAGTGCCATTTACCAACAGCAACGCCAGCAAGTAGATAACTATCAACAACAACTCCAGTTATTAAGCCAACTTAAACAACATTATACGGGCACAGAACAAACTCATGGCGCTACGATGAATAGCGCCATGCTAACTAACAGCAATCAATTAACCTCACAGCTAACGATCATGATTGACCATCACCAACATGAACAAGCAATCATGAGTGCGGAATGTGATCACAGTGCCCAGCAATTACAAGCCAGTAACCAACAAGTAAAACGCTTTGAAGAAGTGAAAAAACGATGGCTTGCCAAACAACAATATGAAAAAGCCCGTAAAGAGCAAAAACAGTTAGAAGAGTTGATTAACTTGAGGCATAAGAAACGGAGGATTTGAGGTGATAATTATGTCTAGTAACTTACTTATGGACAGAAACTGCTTAGATTAATTGCTCTATTCTGTTAAGTAGATATTAGAAAAAGTATGGATGGGTACCAGCTGCGCGACACATATCCTTATTTGTTATGTTTCAGTTTGATTTAGTGATCAAAAAAGCCGACATTAATATCGGCTTTAATATTCTCATGATAACAAGTGCTATTCTTTTTCTATAAGTTTAGCATCTGCCTTCTGTATAAACTCGTCAATTTGCTGTCGAATTTCTTTCATTCGAGCTGGGTCATTTTTTTCTTGAGCGTCTTTGCCAAAGATTTCTGGGTGATCTAACATAAGCTTCATGTCAACGATCTCGCCAGTTTCTGTTTCATGAAACTTTACAATAACTAGAGGATCGTTATCACCATTGTCCATCAAGCGGGCATGATATATACCGATATACCAAGGAGATGCGCCATGTTTTAGCGAAGAGTCCTTAACACGCCCATACTCTTTGTACTTATCTGAGCTATAAACTTCAACGAAACCTTGCTTCTGCCACTTATCTTGCAAAGCCAAAATTTCGTCTAGCCACTCCGTATAGTCATAACCAAACTCTTCACTCAAAACACCGAAAAGTTGATTAATGGTCGCGTCTTCAATAGCGCGCTTTTCTAGGTTTTTTGTTGCTTGTGTACTCATAGGTTGCTGAAACAGTCCCTAGCTCTTTTAATAATTGTTCTTTTTTTTCAGCGATGCTTCCTGAAAGTTTGATTCTTTTGGTACCATCGGTAATGGAAATCAAAGCTGCAAAGTTTTCTTTATAAGCATTCATTTCTTGAGTATTCATAACGTTACTCCTTGAAGTAAGATTAAAATATCTACTCTTCTGGACTAAATATATGTCATTTTCCTCTAAAAAACAACACTTAATGCGCCAACTCCTTATCTGACACATAACAGTATATTAATAAGCATTCTTACTTTTACGCAAAAATATACTTATAAAATATAGATATTATACTCGATACAATCGTTAAATATTATGAGATTAATAGCACTTTATTACATTTATCGATTTGAAAGAGAGTGTGAAAGTAAGAAATGTATTTAATCAGTCTTATTAAATACAAACCGAAATATTAAATTATTAAACAATCAATTAGTTATAGCTTTACCCCTGTTTTTAACAAGAAATATTGCTTATTAAAAACAGAACTAAAGCGATAAAATCACCAAGTTTCATTATAACTGTTGATATACACAGTAAATAAAACTAATCCAAAATCACGTTAATGCGATATGAATGAGTATTTGCTCTGAATGATAATGGGGCATTTTCGTGCTAGAAAGTACTAGTCCTAAAATGTACTAGTCCTAAAATCAGACTGGATCTGGGTTTGTTAAACCATATGTTTTAAATGTATTGTTTAACAACCCGTAAGATGATTCTCACTTACATAAAAAGCTTTTAAATAAGTAGGGCTTCAATAGTTATTACAGTTAATACAAAAACTGACTAATTGAGATGAGTAGGTTAGCGTAATCAGCCTGATTTCACTATCCACACCAAAAACAAAAGGCCATGAACATTACGCTCATAGCCTTTACGTTTTTCTGCCTAACTTTTACGGCATTAGCTCATAAAGGTTTTAGCTTTCTTCATTGCTTCTTTGGTTGAACATTCAATCACGTTTACGCCATTGAAACGCTCAGCTTCTTTTACTGCAATGTCGTGTGCCAAGATAACGTATTTCGCATTGGCAATATCCGTTGCGGTTAAGCGGTTTTGGATACCGTTTTGACCTTGAGTTTCCACTTTCGCTTTCAAGCCTAGCTCTTTCGCTGCTTTGTAAATCGCTTTTTCAGCCATGAAGGTATGGGCTACGCCTGAAGGGCAACAAGTGATAGCGATAACATCGTATTCGCCTTCGCCCGCGACTGGTGCACTTTCAACTTGTGTTGCTTGCTCTGCTTTTGGTGCGATGTCTGCTGTTTCTTCTTCCTCTTTGACTTCAGGCTTCCAGAAACCAACGATGATAGCGGTAGTGAATGAGCCCGCTAGAATACCAGCCACGTACATTGGAATGTTGCTAGAAACAGGTGCTGTAATTAAGCCGCCCCAAGGTGCATGAAGAAGTACGTCTGTTGCGAAACCGAAAATACAACCCACCATACCGCCGATCACGATAGATGGAAGTACACGCATTGGGTCGTTAGCTGCAAATGGAATTGCTCCTTCAGAGATACCGATAGAGCCCATGATTGCAGCAGCTTTACCTGCTTCACGCTCTTCAGTAGAGAACTTCTTCTTAAATAGGAATGTTGCTAGTGCCATACCTAGTGGTGGAGTACAGATAGCAATACCCACGCCACCCATTAGCCAAGGTTGAGTATCAACTTGAGTCTGCGCAAATAGGGTTGCAACTTTGTTGATAGGGCCGCCCATATCAAACGCTGTCATACCACCTAGAATTGCACCTAGTACAGCTTTAGAAGAACCAGCCATTGATGCTAGGAATTCGTTCATGTTTGCCATGAAAGTCGAAATGAAAGCACCTAAGCCCCACATTACGATACCTGCACTGATCAATGTACCTGCAAGTGGGTATAGGAAGTACACACCCAGTGCTGATAAGTGGTTAGGAATTGGGATTTTTTTAAGTTGTAGCACCACAAAACCCGAAATGAAACCGGCAATGATACAGCCAAGGAAACCGCCGCCCATGTCAGCCATGATGCCAGATGCAATAAATGCAGGTGCAAGTGCTGGTTTATCTGCAATTGAGTAGCCAATAAAGCCACCAAGAATGATTGGGAATAGCACTAAGCCTTTAATCGCAATGGTTGAGATATCTTTCAGAATACCTGTATCAGGCACCGCACCTTGACCTGTTGCCATTACAGCTAGGGCCAACAATACACCACAAGCTACAACGAAAGGTAGCATGTGGGAAGTACCAAATAATAAGTGTTGTTTCATGGTCGACAGTGTTTGTTTCCAATCACTGCCTTGACCGTTGGTCATTGTTGTCGTTGTCATGGGTACATCACTCTTTTTTAATTATAAATGGGGGAATGTTGAAACAGGTGATTATGAAAATTGATCAGATAACAGCACGTCTAAGGCTTGTTGCTCTGATGTAGCGTTATGCATGGCTTCCAGAAACTCATCGCCGAACTTGCCGAACAGTTCTTGAAGCACATAAATGTGGTGATCGGCACCGTTATCAGGTGACGCAATCATGAAAAATAACGAAGGCTCTACACCGTCTTCATCACCGTATGCGATGGTCTCTTTTTTGATCCCAACGGCAATAGCTGGCTCTAATACCGCCTTTGATTTGGCATGAGGGTAGGCAATGCCGTCCATGCAAGTGATGCTGTCGGCTTCACGTTGTTGAATGTCTGCTAAAAACTGCGCTTTATCTGAAATACGGTTGTTGGCGTGCAGTACATCAACCAGCTCTTGGAATAGCTCGTCTTTGCTGGTGGCGTTTAAATTGATTTTGATGTGATGAGTATTTACTAATGTGGAAAGCATAAAATTTCTCAAAGTCCATTTAAGTTAGAGAAAAGTATACGTATCTGCTTGTTTGAAATTGTTTGTTCTATCACGCTTTGGTTTTCTAATAAAAAAGCATAAAAAACATGCAACGAGAGTCACATCAGACGTTAATAAAACACATGTGCGAAATGGCTTTGGTTACTTTTTGTTTACCAAAAAGGTCAAAATGAAACATATGGAAAACATTTAACTTTTTGTTTTATTTCGAACTGTTTTCCTTGTAGGGATAATGGCAATACGTTTTAGTGATGTTGTTAAAAAATCGTGTCTTTTTTCTGTTGATGAAATTTAATTATTGGCAGGTGAAAAATCTGTCGAAGTGCTGTTACGTCAAATTTGTATCAAAATAGTTAAAATTCAGGGGCGGTTCATTGGTCTATTTACTGATAGCGTTTATAGTTTTATCAAATGGATAAGTGAGCGAGGAGCTACAATCTAATGATAAAAGCCATTATCAAACCTACAATTTTGGTAGTTACAGCTTTAGGATTATGTAGCGCTTTTATAAATCTTGCTTACGCTACTGCAGATGGGCCTGATTACTATGATGTACATTTAGTTGAAAAACATGATGTGCTCAATATTCGTGAAAAGCCTGTTTACAGCGCCAAGAAGCTAGGTGAGATCCCGTATGATGGGATCTGTTTACAAAATCGCGGTTGTGTTGGCGGTGTGACTTATCAAGAATTTAGTACCTTATCTGACGCTGAGTTAGCAGTGATCCGAAAACAGCGCCCACGTTGGTGTAAAGTGAATTACCAAGGCACAGAAGGTTGGGTTGCTGCAAAGTACGTGATGGAAACTCAGCACTACGCTGCTTGTGATAAAAGAGAATTAACTCACGATCTGCCATCAGCCAATAAATAATGAGGTTTAAGTGAGAACCTTATTGCAGATGTGATGAACAAGGAAGTTGTTATATGCCTAATTATAAAGGGATGCGAGCACCGTTATTTTGTATTGCCATGCTAACAGGGTGCTCGTCTTTACCTAAAGAAGCTCAGCACTTAACTGCGCCAACAACCCCGAAAATGACCAGCTTGTTATCGACATTAAATGATGGTCATCGTCAGCAACAAACTTCACAAACACCGAGTGCGGTATTGGTGCAAAACACGGGTTGGGATGCGCTTGCGCAACGTTTAGCCTTGGTTGAAACCGCAGAGCATACCATTGATATTCAATACTATATTTGGAACTCTGATGTTTCTGGTAGCTATCTAGCCACTCGTTTAGTGGCTGCTGCTGATCGTGGTGTCCATGTCCGTGTTCTACTTGATGACATTAATTTAAACGAGCGTGAAGCTTTGTTGGCAGGGTTAAATAAACACCCGAATATCGAGATCCGCATTTTTAATCCGATCCCGACCCGTAATGCGGGTAAATGGATGAGCTTCTTAGGGGATTTCTCTCGTTTAAATCGTCGAATGCACAATAAGTCTTTCACTGTGGATGGCGTATTTACCGTAGTAGGCGGGCGCAATATTGGTGATGAATATTTTGATCTTTCTCATGAGCTGAATTTGCGTGATCGAGATGTATTAGCAAGAGGGGAAGTGGTTACTGATGTTCAACAGAGCTTTAATGATTACTGGAACAGTGAATGGGCATACGATGTTGATTTGTTAAGTGATGATCCTACTCTTGAGCAACCGGATTTATCTAACATTCAAGTTCCTTATTACAAACATTATCCGGCATTGCCACAAAGCCAAGCGTCAGCCGCGCAGTACTTAGCGTCGCTGGTGGATAATATGACATGGGTAAAAGCAACCTATATTGCTGATCAGCCAATTCCCGATGAGATAGATAATACCGATCAGCCAAAAGCCACTGCGCAGTATTTATCTAAGCTAGCGGAAAATACCCAAAACGACATCATTATTGAATCTGCTTACCTTGTATTTGATGACAATCAGTTAGCTGGGTTACAGCAGCTCAACCAGAGAGGAGTCGAGATCAAGGCCTTAACCAACTCAATGGCATCTAATGATTTGGTCACTAATCACTCTGGCTATGCAGGTAGACGCCAAGAGATGCTGGAAAGTGGTATCGATTTATTTGAATTAAAGCCTGACGCTAAGTTATGTGAGATTGTGCTTCAAGATAGCGATAAATGTGCACCGAACGCAGTATACGGATTACATGCTAAATCAGCGGTTTTTGACCATCAAATAGCGACGATTGGCTCTTTTAACTTCAATTTACGTTCTACTTATCTCAATACTGAATCGTTATTGGTAATTGAAAACCCTAAGGTTGCAGCAGAGCTTGCCACGACCTTAGAGGGCGCAATGCAAGATAATAACAGTTGGCACTTAAGCCTTGATAACGGCACTGTGCATTGGCATTCCGGTGATAAAACATGGGACAGCGAACCTGAAACCGAGCAATGGGATCGGATGAAATCAGAGTTCTTACAGTTATTGCCGATAGAGAAGTATTTGTAAGCGCAATCCCTTTTATTAAGCACTTAATATGGAGGTTACTACTTTGGGTAAACAATTTTCGGAATTATCAGATAAACATACAGAGTTTATTGAAAAGCAAAAAATCTATTTTGTTGGTACTGCGGCTGAAAACGGTAATGTGAATTTGTCTCCCAAAGGCGGTGATTCCTTAAGAGTGATCAATTCAAAGCAGATAGCATGGTTAAACTTAACGGGCAGTGGTAATGAGTCTGCATCGCATGTTATTAAAAACGCACGAATGACACTCATGTTCTGCGCATTTGAAGGGGCTCCGCTCATTTTTCGTGTATATGGAAAGGCAAAAGTCTTGCATGTTAAAGATCAAGAATGGGAGCAGTATGTGCAGCTATTTCCAGAAAGTGTCGCCTCTAGACAAATATTCGTGTTAGATATTGATTTTGTTCAGTCGTCTTGTGGAAAGTCGGTTCCGTATTTTAGCTATGAAGGCGATCGTGACGACTTGGCTAACTGGTCAGAAAAGCAAGGTATAGCAGGGATAGAGCAATATTGGCTCAAAAAGAATCAGAAAAGTATTGATGGCTTTGAAACTGAAATAGCTAAAAGATCAGGCTTGGACGTTGAGTAACGAAATAAGCGGTTATTTCGTGCTTAATGCTTCATCAAACCACTCACGATAATTAATTTTCACTGCCTGTTACGCTAGTATTTTGCTAGAAAATACTCATAATCGTGCCAAACAACATTTAAAGAAGAAATTATCTATGACTGACTTTCAATATTACTTTCAGAAACTCCCTTGTTTTAACTGTAAAAAGAACACAGTAAGCATTGATCTTGGTTGGTTAACAGCTGCGATGAAAGAAGATGTTTCCGCTCAAGCGTCTGCGATTATTGCGAAAGATAACGTTGAGCCAGAAGTGTCAGTAAACGTGACATGTACAAAAGATGAAGCTCGTGACTATTTATTACTTAATTTCTACGGCTACTCTGAAGAAGCATTAGAGAACCAAGTTAAAGCTGAAGATGAGCAAGAAGTAGCGGAAGAAATTGCTGATCTTTTTGATGATGGCAGCGATGTGGCGGTATTTGAACACGAAATTGTACTGTTAAGTTGCACTGATTGCGGTATTGATAACTAATTAAGCGTTGCAATGAAAAGGCAATGCTTTTGATAGCGTAATACCAATGAAAAAGTCCGCGTTTATTCCGCGGACTTTTTGTTATGTATTGATAGCCTTATTTATCAACGTTGATCGCTATTGAATTTTCAGTTGCAAAGGCGGTTGCTACGTTGCCTCCCGCAAGCGCTACATCGGTAGCTGTTAGCAATACATAGGTTGTTCCTGCTGTTGCAACGGCGAAATCGTAATTACCTTCATCAACGTTAAGTACAGCAGAGTCTTTGAAATTCACATTTTTTAATACCGCAGTTTCGGCTGAGAAACCTGTGCCTGTAGGGGCTGCGTGAATATCTACCATGCCTGCTATTGGATTAGCATGCAGCACTCTTAGTTTTGCATATGTCGCAACACTTCTTAAATCATCTTCAATAACAACAGGTTCTATAGATTGAGCGGCAAATTGTCCGACGGCAAAAATGGTTGTTTCAGATCCTGCTGTAAAAGTAGTACCAGGAGCTTTAATGGCTTCGGGTGTTGTTGCTCCCGTTGGCGTGACAGTTAAATCATAACTGTCTGGTGCTAAATCAATGCTTTTAATTGTTTCATAGCTGATAGCATCGAGTCCTGACACAATATTGCCACTGGCTCTTACATCGACATCCGCTAAATCAGCGACGGCATGACCAACGCGCACCGTTGATTGTTCGCCTGTATTTCGAAGTACATTAACTGTTTTTCCGTCTGCAACCAGAAGATTTACAGGAGAAACAGCACCGCCGCTTACATTGGGCACAGCTGTTACCATTAAATCGCTACCACCATCTAATGCGATGTTGCCACTGTCATATACCACATCGGCATCAGTACTCTTACCTGCTAACGTGATCCTTATTCGGTACTCACCTGCGGGAAGTGTAACGGGTAGATTAGCATCGTCTTCTTTAAAGGTAAGATCGGAAACCGCGACAGTATCAGCACTAATACTAGGATCGGTTGTTACGTGAATATCGACACCGCCAACGTCTGGGTGACCATGTAATACATCGACACGAATAGATTCTTCATCTGGTGCGATGTTAGAACGAGAGAGGATCACAGGCTCAATAGCACCCACATTGTTTACTGCAAAAACGTCATATTGCATATCTGGTGCAAGGTTAACGGCATTTGCTGTGATCACATCAGCAGTTGCATCGTTTGCGAGTAGTCCACGCACAATCAGATCATGACTACCTGAATCAACGTTGAGTAACGGGCTACCTTGTTGATAATCAACGTTAGATAAGCTACTTACCACATCACCATCCATCAATATAGAAACAAGCGGCGCATCAGCACTTGCATGCGTTACCCTTAGCTGTGACGTAGGCATTTCAGCATTATCATCATGAGAATCGCTGTCACAGCCGCTTAAGATTAATGTCGCCGTTGTTAGTAATGTAAGTGTTGATTTTTTCATATGAAGCCTCTTTCCTGTTTGTTCATGGAAAAATTTCTACGGCGATATGAAAACATCGGTTCATAAGCAAAAAAGTGTTTTGTCTATCCTTTATTCTCTTGTGAGTAATATCACTTTATAACAAACGGTTATTGCTGTTTTTTTCAGAATTATTGAAAGAAGGTTTGATGCAATGGCAATACGATTGGAGCGGAAAACGTCAGCGCAAAGCTATGATTGGTAATTCACACTGTATTTCACTTGAACGAAGTTGTTAGCAAAAGCGGTTGATTGTGCTTGCTCCAATTTGATGTCTTTAAGCAGTTTACCAAACAGTGGAATACCTTCACCTAATAGTACGGGGGCGTAAGTAATGCTGATTTCATCAATCAATTGGCAGTTAATGAAAGCTTGAATAGTCGTACCACCATCAATGTAGGCATGTTGGTGTCCTTCGCTTTCTAGTTTGGTCACTAATTCTTCAATATCACCTGAGTACATTTCGACATGCTCTCTGATATTTTCAGGCGCTTGATTAACGGTATTACTGAGCACGAAAATGCGAGTATCACCGTATGGCCATTGTTCAGGAGTCAGGTTCATGCTCGAAATCATTTCCATGCATTTGCGTCCCATGATCAAACAGTCTACTGATGCCATAAAATCGGCAAAGCCCATATTAGCGTGATCACCCATATCAATATTTGGATCTTGAGCCGCATCTAACCAATCAACACTGCCGTTTTTTCTTGCAATAAAGCCATCGACACTGGTTGCTATATAGACTGAGCATTTCATATATCGTTTCTCACATTTTTAGCTAACCGTGGCACATACTTGGCGTAAGGTTTAGCATCAGTTATAATTAATTATACAATGTAGAAATAAATTATAGTCTAGCGAGGTGGTTGAATGTCTGTCAAGGAGAAGAAACGAGGTCGACCAAAAGGGTCGGGTAGTCAATTAAGTGAAGCCGTCATCATAGATATGGCGAAATCATTGATGAAAGAAGAGGGAAAAGTCCCCAGTATTCGTAAATTAGCATCGAGCTTATCAGTTGATGCAATGGCGATTTATTACTACTTCGAGAATAAAAGTAAGCTGTTAGAAGCTATTACGACCTCGCTTATTGAAGATATTTATGAGCCAAAGGTGAGCGATGCGTGGAAAGTCGAGCTAAACGCACTTTGTACCAGCTATGTTACTTTGCTCAATGACTATTCTGGATTATTAGAAACATTACTAAGTATGGATTCAATTAGCCCAGCTGAAGTGTTTATTGAACGATTTAAGGTAGTGATTGCACCGCTGCAATTAAATGAAACTGCAGCGAAAGATGCCTTGGATTTGCTGGTGGATTATCTTCACGGTTATGCTCTTGCGCTTAATTGCAACAGTGGTCATTTGCCGCTAGATATTTCAATGTTGAAAGGGCCGCTGAATATGTATTGTCTGGCTTTGGAAAACGCATAAATCATAGCTGTTATCAAAATGAGTAAAGCCAGAGATATATTAACGCTGGCTTTGTGCTGATAGGTGAGAACAGTATCCACTATTAACAAACTGCCCATTACTTGTTGAACGGCAACGATACTGATTGCTTCCAGGAAGATAATCCCAAGCAGCATCTTCATCGCAATATGAACCATAACAATAAGATGAATAACTACTAGAACCTCCCTGACTCGCACCATACGTAACAACCACTATCTATAAAGTAGCTACAAGCAATAACATGGTATTCACTAGGCTAAATTCTTAATTTGTTTACACAACACACTTTGTTATACATTTCTTACGGTTTTAATTATTAGTAAAGGAAAACGCGATGTATCCAGTATCAAACCTTGATGAGTTACGATTAGGTAAAGTGAAATCGCAGTATGACAGCAATACCGCGATTGATAAGCACACCGTTGATACTTGTAATCTATCTGCCTTGGGGCTTGCTGGTGACGAGCAAGCTGAAAGCTTTCATGGTGGTGAAGATCGCGCTGTGCTGCAATATGACTTTGCGCATTATGCTGATTTAGCGGAGCAGTTTCCTGAGTCAACAGCCTATTTTGTTAAAGGTGGTTTTGGTGAAAACTTTGTAGCGACCGGAATGAATGAACACAACATGTGTATTGGTGACATTGTGAAGGTAGGCTCGGTAGTGCTACAAGTTACTCAACCTCGTCAGCCATGCTTTAAGTTAAATGGCCGTTTTGGCGAACCGACGCTGTCTCGTTATGTTCAAGATAATTTTAAAACGGGTTGGTTTTACCGTGTATTGCAAACTGGAAAAATGAATGCTAGCGATACGATCGAAGTGACTGAACGCTTACATCCAGAATGGACGGTAGCAAAAGTACAGCATTACCTTTATGTCGATACTGAAAATAAAACTGCAATGCAGCAGCTTGTTGATTTAGATGTGTTAGCTAAAGAAACTAAAGGTGTGTTTGAACGCCGACTACAAAATAAAGTTGTAGAAAACTGGACAGGACGTTTAATAGGAAAGCGTCAGTGATTTTTACAAGGCCAGCGGTCATGCTGGCTGTGTTTATTTTTATGCTGTGAATCTTAACTGTGTTAGCAGAAATCTAGCGTCATCAGTAATCGCGTTTCAGTCGGAGAGGTGACTGGTGAGCGATGTACAATCCCAAGGTTTTCATTTCCAGCCCACGCTTCCCCTTTAAACAGTGCCACATCACCACATGAAAGCTGTGCAATATCTGATTCTTGTTGGTATAACCCTGAAGCATCATCAGGAAGTCCATTATTGCCATGTCCCAGTTTTGTGCGATCCACTTTATCGTTAGGCAACCATTGAGATGCTGTGCCATGAAACGTTGTTACTAACCGACAAGGGATATGATCAACATGGAAACGTGGGCACATGGCACTGTTTAATGCCGTTAACCGTAAACCTACTTCATTGATATCAAATAAGCAGCAGAACATATCAACCAGTTGTGCAATGTTTTCTAGCAGTGGTTTCGGTAATTTACGTTGTGTGGCAAGATCCAATTCTGCTAACGCAGTCTCAGGGGAAAGTGAAATTGCTTTTCTAAATGTCGGATTTTGTTCGAGAAATAGGGCAACTTCTTGAGTGAGTTCTAGCGTCAGATTACGCTGCCAAACCGCGATATTAATATGGTCTTGATAGATATCGGTAAATACTGTGGGTTGAGTTGCCATACTTGAACAGTTGGTATTTTCTATCGTAGTTAAGTGATGGGCAGTGGCTTGATTCATGGCTGACTATTCTCACGTTGATCTGAGTAGCCTGAGTCCTGTTGAGATTACTTAGGCATCAGTGTGTATTTGGGTTATGTTATAACATAACAAATTGAATGTGAGTTTAACAATAGACGCTTGAACATGATCTGTCATATTAAAATCAGTGATAGAAAGAGATAGAAGGGATCTAGTTGTAGGACAGTGTATGGTGTAAAGTGGATGATGAAACTGAATGCCGAAATATGAACTACTTATTTGTTAATAGTAATGATCGTTGGCAAGTTGAAAAGGAAACTTTAGACACTCAGAGAGTAGATTATAAAACCAGTGAGTAAGTGAATTACAAACCGTTCACTATGCGTTGTGGTTGAATTTAAGCCGTTCGCTGTATTTTTGCAAGATAAAAAAGAGAGGGCGCAACTTTCGTTGCGCCCTTAGGTCTTACTTGCAGCTATCCCGCTACTATGGTGCTCCTTGCATCATTCCTTTGAGTGCTGTAATCCGTCAGCATTATCCTTTTTACTTCATCCTGAAGTTGTTCCAATGGCTTCCGTAACCCGTTACAACATCCTGTTATAACTCTCTTCTCTTTCCTTAGAGGTGTCCTTTACTTCTTCCTGAAGTGTTCCTTGTGTCATCCTGACCAGTAAATATCCTATTTACTTTTACTGCATCCTGCAGTGTCCTTCACAGTCCTTGTTTGATAAACCATCCTAGTTCATCACATCTCATCCTGAGATCACCAACATCCTTGGTTCCAATCCTGTTCCGTATCGCCAGTTCCCTCTGACACCATTAATATTAGGAAAAACAGGCTTGAAAACCTAGATACCTAGTCGGAAATACTTTTTATGCTGACTATTTATGTTTTTTATACTTAACATTTATATGTTTAAAAACAAATAATTATGAAATCGCATCGGAAGTATTGGATAGGATAAACCGTGATTATCTTAACCGTTTGTAAGAGATCTCTTACAAGAGATAAGGAGAAAAGAGAAATCTCGTCATCGTGAATACAATGGTGCTGATTGAGATTGTTAAATTTACATTCTCATAAAGTTTGTTTTTTTCTCTATGTTACAGTTGAGGTGAATGCGGAGGAGAATATGATGAAACACTTTTTGCTACTAATGGGATTATGTTTAAGTACAAATGCGTTAGCCGCAGAGCAAACACTATATAATACGTTAGGGCAGATTGTGTATGTAGAGCAGAATAATGGTAAATCATGGGTGATTGCAGATGATATACATTGTGAAGCGAAGAAAAACCTCACGCAGTGCAAATATAAAGAAGGTACCACTCAACGCTCAGTTGAAGGTCTGTTAGCGAAACAGTTAATGAAGGCATTACATCCTTTTACAGCGGCGTATTCTAATAATAAAGATAACCATAACCAGCTCTCTGTAAAGATTGTTAAATGCTTCAAACAACAAGCAAAAAATAGTGTTGGTCAGCCTGAAGGTGATTACCAATACCAATGTTTAGTTGAAAAATAGAGACAAAAAGCGAGCATCTAGCTCGCTTTTTTCATTGTGTTCGTATTTGAACGAGACAGTTATTATTCTGTTGTAACCACAGGTGGCTGATAACCTGTCATTTGATCGGAAATAATTGAGCCATCTTTGATAGTAATAATGCGAGGCGTTCTTTGTGCTAGGCTCACATCATGGGTAACGACTATCAGTGTTCTCCCTTGTTGGTGTAAGTCATTAAATAACGCTTCAATTTCAGCACCTGATTTAGAGTCCAATGCACCCGTTGGTTCATCTGCCAAAATGATTTGCGGATCGTTAACTAAAGCCCTTGCTATTGCCACACGCTGCTTTTGACCACCCGACAATTGATTTGGTTTGTGGTGAATACGATCCGCGAGCCCTACCTGGGCTAACAAGTCTGCCGCTTTTTCTCGACGTTCTTTTGTTTTTACGCCTCGATACACGAGAGGTAGTGCAACATTATCTAATGCCGACGCATATTCTAATAAGTTAAAACTCTGAAAAACAAAACCAATTTTGTGGTTTCTGATTTTTGCAAGTTGGTGGCTTGTCATTGATGATACATCGTTATTATCCAGAAAATATTCACCAGACGTCGGCTTATCTAAACAACCCAGCATGTTCATTAGTGTCGATTTACCAGAGCCTGAAGGACCAAGAATGGATAAAAATTCACCAGAATTTATGGTGAGAGAGACATTATCTAATGCCTTAACGATGTTATTTTCTTCGCCATAGAACTTACAGATATGGTTAAGTTCAACTAAGGCTGAATCAGTTGGGGTCTTACCCAAGTTAGATTGAATTTTACTCACTTTGAAGTGCCTCTAATGGGGTAATACTTGCAGCTTTATTGGCAGGAAACCAAGCTGCGAGAATGCCAACCAAAATTAATGCAGAAATTACGATTAACATAACTGACATTGACAGTTCAGGTTTAGGGCTACCTAAGCTTGCATAAAAACCTGAATTTGAAATAGGAATAGCGTCAATGATGCTGACAAGGCCAAGCGTCATTAATAACCCGATAAAACCACCCATCGCCATTGTCATCATGGCTTGCACAATATAATGCAAACGAATATGACTAGGTGTTGCTCCTACTGCCATTCGAACCCCGATATCACGTGTTGCACGTTTGACACTGGCGTACATCACATTTGCAATACCTATTCCCGCAACGCCTAATGTAACAAAGCCGATAATGCCTAAGAAACTTTGTAGCCTGAGTAAAAATGAGCGCATGGTTTCTTGCTGCAGCAGCATGTCATCCGTTTGAATTAACTGCTCATCAGTAATATCAGCGTTGTATTTGCGCGCAATCACTTGTCGTATCGTTTTGGCCAATTGTTCACGGTTAGCGGTAGGTTGAGGTTCTACATTAATGCCCTGGATTGGAGCATTGGGATAAAAGCGTTTCCATGTCGCCTGAGGTACCAATATGCTGTATTCAGAGGAAGAACCCGACTCAATGTTACGATCATCATCTAGTACACCAATGACGGTAAAATCTTCATCACCAATTTTAAATTGTTTACCAACAGGATCGCTGTCGAGTTTTACGTCTTTATCCCAGCTAAACGCAGCTTTGTTAAATAATATCGCTGCCAGTATTTTTCCTAAAATAGCGACTTTTCGCTGCTCTTTTGTATCAAGAGGGTTAAACCAGCGGCTACCTGCCATTAATGTTAAATCATTGAGTTTTTTATAGTTGTTTTCAACCGCAAGCGGGAACATAAATGCTTGGCGATCTTTATAGTGCGCATCTTCTTCCCATATACCGGTTGCTGATACCATTTTTACTGTCGGTAATGCTTGAATAAGCTTTTGATCTTCCATCGTTAAATCAAGTGATTTACCTTTGTAAAAATTGCCATGATTAATGGATGCGACACCGCTAGAAACATAGATCAGATTACCGTTGCCACTTGTCGAACTGCGAATTAATCCTTGGCGTAATCCTTCACCAGCTGCAAGCATGGTACTAATACAGACTGTTGACCAAACAATGGCAAGAATAGTAAGACTCAAGCGAAGCTTTTCGGCTGACATTTCATGGAAAATTTGTTTAACAGGAAACATTTTAGGCCCTCGCGCTTAATGCAATCACTGGCGTTAAGTGTGCCGCTCTACGTGCAGGGAAAAACGCAGCTAATAAAGCAAGTACTGCTGTGATCACAAGCGTCAAAACGATAGACGTTGACGTCATTACTGGATGACCGAGCCAATCAGGTAATGAAAGCAAGTTTAAGATTTGAATGATGATGGCAGAAACAGCAATACCGGTAAGAGTTCCCACCGTGACTAATACAGCACCTTCAACCATAAACTGCATCAAAATATGAGTAGGGGTCGCACCAATGGCAAGTTTTACGCCTATCTCACGGGTTCTTTCGGCTACAGATAAAAACATGATATTAGCAACACCTAACGCACCTACCGCGAGTGTCATTGCACCGCTAGCGCCTAAAAATAGCTGGATACCACGTAACAGGCTGGTGTAGAAATCGGCATAGCGACTGTAATCTGGCATTCGTATCGCCTGTTTGTCTTTAGGATCAAACTGGTACTGTTTAGCGAAAAAGTTTTGCATTGCTGTACGTAATGCCATGCTTGAAATACCTTCCGCTGGTTGCACCAATAGATCGGAAGGATTAATGAGCCATAAGTCATTAAACGTTGTACTTGGAATTAACGCAGCCCGTTTAATTCTGGTAAGCCCATTACTTTCTGTCTTTTTTGAAATACCGATAACTTGAAACGGCACACCATTAATGTTGATGTTGTCGTTCAAACGAATATTTCCGCGTTTAGCTAAACGCCAACCAATAATGGCAACACGGGTATGGTTTTCTAAATCACTTGGGGATATGTTACGAGAGCCTAGCTCTAAACGCGTGTTATTTAGCGCCAGAAAGTGATTATCAATTCCAAATACATTCCCTTTTAATTGAGTGCCGTCAATATCGGTGACTTGTGCTTTAGCATTTGAATATAAAATAGAGACTTGCTTTATTTGGGGCACTTCAGACAACACACTCAGCTGCTTTTCCGTCGTCGTGATCTTTCTTCTAGCAGGGTATCCTTGCCACGGTTTGCTTGTTTGTGCAAAAGAGACTTTCTGTGTGTCGCTCATTAACATAGAAAAGGATTTTAAGTTTTCACGATAAAATCCTTCACCTAATGCGACTAAGACTAAAACTGAAACAATGCCCCAGACTATCGCAATAATGGTAAATGCACTTCTTAACCTATGGGTCAGCAGTGTTTGAACGGTTTGGCTAAGCAATGTAATCATGGCATTAAGGCCTGAGAAATCTGAGTAATTGTTTGGTCATTGAGTTGACCTGTAAGCTTCAGCAATTCAATTCGGTTTAACCAGTACTGGTAGAGAAGTTGCTGTAAGTCTTCTTTACTTCGATATACCTTATCTTGAACGTTGATAATGTCTAATACCGTTGTACCATCAGCGCCAGAATCAAACAGAATCTCTTTAGTTTTTAGTGCTTTTTCATCGAATTTGACTTTTTCTACACCCATCTCAACGCGCTTCCAATCCAGAGCAAGTTGGTTAAAGCGTGTCTTCACATTATTTTCGAGATTAAGTTCCACCTTTCTTAATCGTTGTTTAGCAATTTGTAACTCGAGTTTAGATTGTGAAACTTTGGTTTTTATCGCGCCATTAAGATCAATTGGCACAGAAACACCAAGGCTTGCACTCATTCCTTCACTATTATTGTCAAAGTTATTACTGTAGCCAACGGAGCCGTTAACGGTGGGGTAGTATCCCGCTTGTTCTTGATCTACTGCAAGTTGTTGACGTTTAACATTTTGTATCTCAGTCAATAATTCAGGGCTGTTATCTTTTGCTTTGTTTAACCATGCTTTTTCATCATTTAATGCTAGTGCAGGTTGGTGAAGATTTTGGCTGTCGATTTCATTGACGCGATCAGGTGTTTGGTTGATCACTATAGCGAGAGCAGACTGTTTTTCAACGAGATCTGATTGTCGCTGTAATACTGTGGTTTCAGTGCTGATTACTTGCGCTTTTGCATCGTCAATCCCTGTTGACATGATCAAATCGGCTTTGTAGCGCTGCTCTGTCAGTGAGAGTAGTTGCTGGCTATCTTTATGCTGTTGCTCAGCAATGGCGAGTGAACGTTGAGCTTGTGCTAAAGCGAAATAAGCTTGGATAAGCTCTTCTGCCAATGTGTTTTTCGCTTTTGTAATAGCGATTTTTGCAATAACCACATCTACTTGTGATTGATCCAATGCTGACCAATTTTGACTATTCCAAATCGATTGAGTCAGTGAAATATTGTAGCCATTACTGCTGCCACGATCTTTATTCCAACCGGAAGAAGCACTCCCTTGAAGGCTAGGAAGTAATGCACTTTTGCTTAGTGATACACCGTATTGGCTCTTACTCTCTTCAAGCTGCTTAATACGGTAATCAGGACTTGTTTGTTTTGCCGCCGTCCATGCTTGATTAATTGTTAATGCGAAGCTTTGAGTACATACCAAACCAAGAGAAAGACTCAACAGCGTGTTACGCCATATAGCTGTCATTATAAGCCCTCAACCATACTGGCATCGATGATGCTTTGTTTGGGTTCAATGCCTGATAAGACTTCGACATTAATACCGTCTGATAAGCCTAGCTTCACGGGAATCTCTTTATAGCCTTTAGTTGAGTCATCGGCGATAAGCACAAAAGGATCATTGCCTTTAAAATACAGAGCGCGTTCAGGTACCGTCATTACGTCAGTCGCTTTTTTCAATGTGATATGGGCAGTAGCTGTAAAACCTGAGCGTAAAGTAATATCTTTAGGAAACTTAATATCACTGACTTCAACCGCAAAACCATTATCAAAACTCTGCGCTTGTTGGTTATTATTGCTATCGTCGTTTAGCTTTTCTGATTGCACCGCAACTTTAGTGAGTTTTCCTGCAATTTTTAGATCAGGATAAGGTGCTAGGGTTAATTCAACAGGCATTCCCTCTGTCAGTTGAGCTGCATCATGCTCACTCACCGAACCTTTAAAGATGATATTGTTCATATCAGCCATGGTCATAATTTCTGTCGCTGCTTGGTTTGATTCCGTTGACGTGATCGGTTCACCGACATCGACTTTGACATCCAATACCGTACCGTTAATCGGCGCATAAATAATAGAGGTGAGTTTAGTGGAACCTGCATTTGATTCGCCTTTACTCATTAGATCAGACTCTTGTTGTTTTTGTTTTAACTCAGCGGTTTTCGATTTCACAGCGGCTTGTGCTTGAATATAAGCATCGAAATTGGCTGGAATAATTTTTTGTGCCGCTAAACGTTGTAAATTCGCCAGTTTTACTTTGGCTGATTCCAAGTCGGCTTTGCTTTTTAATAAGTCAGCATTAACACGAGTGAGATCTTGCGGTGTAGGGTTTGGACGAAGCTTTATAACGGGAGAGCCAGCCTCTACTTTGTCGCCTAGATTGACATAAATTTTATCCACTATCCCTTCTATTTGAGATTTAATCTTTACCGCTTGAGCAAGCATGATTTGTCCTACTGCAATGGCTTGTTTCTCAATAGTCGCATTTTTAGCAGCCAACATAGTGAAATGGTGTTTATCAGAAGAGGGAGCTTTAACTGCATAAATGCCTAAGGCAGCAATAGCACTTAGGGTTGCAATGGCAATCCAGCGTTTTTTCATAGTCATATTCGTCAATGGATCTCTATCGATTAAATGGGGCTTTTTTAGTTGGACAACTATGAATAGCACAATTCATAACATCTGCAATTAAATTTTATCGGTTGTAAATGATGAAGTGTTATAGCTCTGTTAAATGTTATGAATCATACATATTCCGCTTATTTATTTGATAGCGTTAGAGGAACTGCAACGAGATGACATCACCTTTTTATGTTTCATAAAGATGTGTCTTACATCGCTTTTATTTAGATTAAAAATGAAAGTGGTAATAATAAAAGATAGGATCAAAAGTTATATTACTTAGCAATATGCCATGAATGATGATTTTATATTGATTGCTGTTGTCATTATTTTTACCTTGCTAATCTATTTTAAAATTAGGAATATCCAATATTTTAGAAGGGAAATGTATATTAATAAATACGTTTTTCCTGCGATATTATCAGAGAAAGTCAGAGGAAAATATCCACATTTAACGAAACAGCAAACTGATCTGGTGATGGTTGCCCTTCGAGACTATTTTTATATTTGTCATAAAGCAAAGGGAAAAGCTGTTGCTATGCCGTCACAAGTCGTAGATGTCGCATGGCATGAATTTATTTTGTTTACTCGTGAATATGAAATGTTCTGTAACAAGGCATTTGATCGTTTTTTGCATCATACTCCAACCGAGGTAATGAAAAGCTCGGTACAGGCAACAGAAGGGATCAAGCGAGCATGGTCACTCTGTTGTACTAAAGAAGCGATTGATCCTAAAAATCCTACTCGTTTACCTTTGCTATTTGATATTGATACAAGGTTAAGTATCGAAGATGGCTTTCGTTACACATTAAATTGTAAAGATGATAAGCATCATGGCAGTTATTGCGCTGGTGATATCGGTTGTAGTGCCAGTACGAGTGGCTGTGGCTCATTTGATTCGGATGGTGCTGGTGGCGGTTGTGGTGGAGATTAATACCGCAATAGGCCGAGTTTATCACTTTGACATTAATAAGAGGTAACATCTGTGCAAGCAATATTATGGATGATAGGCGCACTGTGCTCGTTTTGCTTAATCGCTATTGGTGCAAGAGAGTTGGCAAATGACATCACTACTGCGCAGTTAATGGCATTACGAAGTGTGATTGGACTAGGGCTCATCACTGCCATTATCTGTTATCACCGCGATACTCGCTTGTTTAAAACTCAACGCTTACCCCTCCAAGTTTTCCGTAATGTGTTTCATTTTGCTGGGCAATATGGTTGGTTATTTGGTATCACCGTCTTACCACTGGCAGAAGTATTTGCGATTGAGTTTACCGTTCCTATTTGGACTGCAATCATCGCCACCTTATTCCTACAGGAACGCTTTAACTCACAGCGATTACTCTCTTTGGTACTGGGTTTTGTTGGGGTACTGATCATTGTTCAGCCCGGCATTAAAATCATCAATAGTGTTTCATTGATCGTCCTCGGAGCCGCTGTGTGTTATGCGGTTTCCCATGCCTCTACCAAGTCATTGTCTGTGACAGATAAGCCATTAACCATATTGTTTTATATGTGTTTAGTACAATTACCGTTAGGCGTATTACTGGCTTATCAAAATTGGCAAGAACCGAATTTACTGGCCTGGGTTTGGATTATATTAGTGTCTGTAGCAGCACTTTCAGCCCATTTCTGTATGACTAAAGCGATGCAAACAGCCGATGTGACCTTGGTAGTGATGATGGATTTTTTACGTTTACCATTAATCGCATTAGTTGGCGTGTATTTAACGCCAAACATCACTTGTGATGAGTGTGCGACATCGAAATACAAGTACGAATGGTCAGTCAATGGTTTAACTGTCGGAACAGGCGCAACATATACTTATCGCGCTGAAGATGCGGGATTCAATATCCGCCTGAACGTTACTGGTGAAGATACTTATGGGCAAAAAACCAGTGCTTATGTTGTCTATGGAGTGTCAAAGACAGACAAGCTATTTGCTAATATGCGCGCCTTCACTGCAAAAAACACTATAGGCGCAGTTACAGCAGCATGGGGTAAGAGTGGCAGTGGTAATGATATTTCATCCGTTGAAAGTAATTTATCATCAGGCGTAGTTGATATTGCTGGCTCAGGCTGGACTGGCTTTCTTAACGGCGCATTTGCGGCATTAAAAGAGGATGGCTCGGTTGTCGTTTGGGGAAATACAAGCACCGGAGGTTCAGCTGCTTCAGTCGCGAGCGATTTACAAAGCGGTGTTGAACATGTGGTTGGTAATCGTGGCGCTTTCGCTGCACTAAAAGCTGACGGCTCAGTTGTTTCCTGGGGAAGCACCGAGTTCGGAGGTGATTCAAGTTCTGTTTTAGGTCTAGATTCTGGTGTTGTAAGTTTGCATCAAACAGTAACAGGGTTCATCGCAGTCAAAAACGACGGCTCTGCCATTGCTTGGGGTAAGCCAGGTACAGGCGCTGATGGAACTCAAGTCTCGGCATATTTAACATCAGATGTCGAAGGTGTTTACGACGTAAGCTATTCTGTTATTGCTTTGAAAAAAGCGAACGGAGGAGCTGTCATCTGGGGTGATGGTCGTGCGGCGCCACTAGTTATTAGTGAAGGCGTAAAAACAGTCATTACCAGTTCTGTTGCTGCAGTGGTTTTAAAAGATGATGGCTCTGTTCAAGCTTGGGGGCTAAACGGCGCTGCTAAGTATTTCTATCGTGTTAGAGACCAGTTGCAATCGGGTGTTATAGCAATTTCTGAAGCAGGGACGGCAACTAACGGATCATACTCGGGGGGGAGCGCTTTTGCAGCATTAAAAGACGACGGTACGGTTATCTTCTGGGGGGATGATGTTACAACACAACGCTATCCTACTATCACCGATTCCGTAGCAATTGATGGTACTTTGTCCTCATTTGTGTCTATTAATGCGCTAGGTGAAGTAACCATCTTAGAAGATTATTCGCGACACTCAATTAATGAAATATCATCAACGAGCAACATAAAAACTATTACACGAATCCCAAAAGATGCTGGCTTCGCTTTGAGTAGAAATGATGGAACACTTCATTTGGTGGGCAGGGTAAGCCAAAGAGCCCCAACGAATTTAGGGGTGGTATCTCAATGGAGCGCTAGATCATCTGCTTACGCTGCGTTGAATACAGAAGGTAAAGTATTCTCTTGGGGTGAACCATCCCAAGGGATTGTTGTTCCAAACCTAGCTCAACCATCATTCTATGAATTAGAATCATCATTCGATTAAAAAATATGGACCATCACTCGATGGTCCTTTTTTTTCCATGAATGTTACCCCAACCTAAGTTAACTGTGGTTACATGTAACTTGGTATTTATAAACCATGGCACTTTCATTTTTACAAAAACTAAACCGCGATCTATTAGTTGAACTTAGCACTAAACAACTGTCTGTTCATATCTTTGGAACAGGAGAAAAGGTCGAATTATCACCTTATATTGCCATTGAAACGAAAGGTAAGAAAAAGACCGTGTTAGCGGTTGGCGACAAGGCTAAGTCTTTAGCGGGGTCAAACATTACCGTGCTTAATCCATTTGATCATAAACGCTCATTTGTCGGCAATTTTGCTTATGCAGAAAAACTGCTGCAACATGCAGTACGTGAAGTATTAAGTAAAAGTCGGTTCGCTATAAGCCCAAGAATAGTGATGCACCAGTTGGAAAAAGTTGAGGGTGGGCTAACGGATATTGAAGAGCGAGTATTAAAGGAATTAGCGATGGTGGCAGGGGCAAGGGAAGTCTTGGTCTGTAATCATCAGACTCGTATTAATGCCAACAACAGCAGTTATAGCGAGCTTAAAAAGCAATTAAGCGCGTAATATTATAGAGCCATCAATTGTTGTTGTGTGCTCTTGTCGAGTTTTTCTAATGCGTAGCGAAAAGCAGTACGTGTCATGGTGCTGTGATGCTGCGTTAAGTAGTTAATGACAGTTTCTGGGTCGTGTTTAGATAATACTTTAAGCATCCAGCCATAGCCTTTTTGTACTAGGTCATGCTTATCATTTTGTAATAGATCTGCTACGGCTAAAGGATCTAGCTGACTGTAATTATTTTTATTGATTGGGTAAATCAAGATCACCGCAGTAGCACGACGCACAGCAAAGTTAGAATGTTCAGCCCATTTCAAGACGTGATCAAATAGATGTTGATATTGTCGTAATAACTCGCCAAAAGCATGAGTGCAGAAGTCATCGCAATCATTCCAATCGGTCACATAAGTAAATAGCCAGCGTTCAAAGGTCGTAAAAGTATGTGGGGTATAGTGTTTTCTGACTCTAAATGCCCAATCGTAAGCAATGACGCCATAAGCCCAATCACCTTGTTCGAGTAAAGCATCACATTGCGCTAAAACAGCATCAATATTTTTATTGGTTAGTTTTTTAAAAACATCGGCAGAAATAGCCCGTACCTGAGCCGTTTTTACTTTCTGTTCCGGGTAACCAATATCGGTCAGAGCTTGGTGAATTGTAGTGATGATCGTCATGGCGTTTTACTTATTTGATAAATGGATAGCGTTAATTAAGGGCATTGTTTCCAACGGTATTCCATTTGATGTGCTACTTGTTCGGCAAGTACAGTACTGTGTAACTTGGCAACAAGGTGCAAGCTCATATCAATACCTGCTGAAATCCCGCCAGAAGTGGTGTACTTACCATCGGTTACCCAACGTTTATCTTCAATGACATTGAGCGTAGGAAAACGATAAATTAAATCAGGAATATCTTCCCAATGGGTTGTCACAAAAAGGTTATTTAACAAGTTAGCTTGTGCAAGTAAAAACACACCTGTACACACGGAAACCACCTGCATTGCGGTTTTATCAATTGTTCTTATCCAATTAATCACATGAGATTTGTGCATTTCTTCTGTGTGATCACCTCCGACAACAATCAATACATCAATTGGTGGGTGATCATTAAAACAATAGTCAGGTAATACATTAAATCCGCCGCGGGCAGCAACGGGCTCTATGGTTTCTGCTAATAAACTGATATTCCAATTTTTCGCGACTAAACGTTTTGCTGTACTGAAAACTTCAAAAGGACCTGCAAAATCGAGCACTTCTGCATTCTCGTAAATATAAATCCCTATATTCATGATGACTCCGCAAATGTTTAGATAAGAGCTTCAAATTATCAGCAGATGGTTGCATTGAATAGCATGAAAAAACGCAATGTGGTGCATTTGTGAGTCACTGGAGAGAAATTGGTGAAAATCGATACCAGAGAGAGGGTGGAAATGAAGTGTCAGCAAAGAGAGAAAGCGAACACTTCATTAGTCACATAAATAAAATTAGCTTGTGACTTGGCTAATGAATAAAAATACGCTGATAATCGCTGGCATATAGGCGTATTTAAGCACTTGCTTTGGCGTGAACTGTGTTAAACGTGGTGCGAAAAAGCTAAACAGTACACTGAAGTTACATAACAGGAACACAGCATAAGTTTTGATAGTGGCATCGTGATCTTTTAAAAGTTTGATTTGCGCAAGGATGATCACCACATTAAAAATCACACTGATAATACGGGTCATCTTAAATTGTGCAGATTGAAAATCATTGCTTGGATCTGGTTTGTCAGTCTTCGCGGTAACGTTAGCGGCTTGGCTCATTAATAACTGTTCCTAATTAATGCTCTGAGGATGGCAATACATGTGTCATTAAGAGGCATGTTTTCAACCATATTATTTAGATATTTTAACCACCGATAGATTTTGTGATACCCCAAACCACTGCCAAATTTTGCAATATCAAATTGTGGAATTATCTCAAAATAATAAGCCATTGGTTTACATTCGATAGCAGTTTAAATCTTTTGGTTATCATCGTTACCATTATTACTGATAACTATTCTCATTAAATGTTGATTTGTCTTTATTGTTACGTTATAACATAACAATAAAGACAAAGGAGAGTATGAGATGAAAGTAGGAATCCATCCCGAATACCGAACTGTGGCGTTCCATGACACAGGGGCTGATAAGTACATCATGGTGGGATCAACGATACAAACATCACGAACTGTTGAGATTGATGGAGAAACATATCCATATGTCACCTTGGATGTTTCTATGCACTCTCATCTGTTCTATACCGATAAGCAAAAAATGACGAAGCGTGATGGGCGTGTTGCTCGCTTTAATAAACAATTTGCGATGACAGGATTAAAGGGGTAACACTGATGCAAGTATTAAGTTCATTAAAAAGTGCAAAGCAACGTAGTAAAGATTGTCAAGTAGTTAAGCGCCGTGGACGCCTTTACGTGATTTGTAAATCAAACCCAAGATTTAAAGCGGTACAAGGCAAGGTAAAAAAGAAAAAGTAACATAATAGTGAAAAGATGACGTTCAGCTGACTAGGTATCATCAATCTTATTAAAATAACATATTGAACCTGAAGCCCATTACGAACCATCGTGATGGGCTTTAATTTTATTATCAGCGACGCTGACAACTTGTGCAGCCACGACAAGCTTGCCGTGTAGATTTGTCTAATAAAGAGCGTTGTACACGGCAGTATGCGTTTTTTAGTGCACGACGACCTGAAAACCAATCATCTGGCTTTTCCATGATCAAATAACCACCAAAACGTTTCACTAATTCCTCACGATTGGTATTGATAAACTGGCTATCGTAGCCAATTTCAAAGTAATCAAGTGCTTGCTCAATAGAAGTAAAACTCTTAATCGTGGTGAGAATGTCTGGTTTGGTCATGGTGCTGTCTCTCTATGCTGAAAGCGAAAGGTAGCACAGAGGAAAGTAACGTGTTTGGATTTTGATCTGTAGTTGGGATTGTTAATAAATTGTTTATTTATTAAGCGTTTTTAATTATGGTGGGAGTACGAAAAGAAAAAGGATGCTGAAATGGAATTGTTATTTACGACCTACCTAACAGAACTAATAGCCGTTGTTACCATTACGATTTTAACCATTATTACACCGGGACCTGACTTCCTGATTGTGGTTAGAAATAGCCTCGTTCATTCAACGCGCTCTGGTATTCTCACTGCATTAGGTGTTGCTGCTGCGATTTGGGTGCATATCTTTTATACCTTAGCAGGAATTGGTGTATTGCTTTCACAATCCATTGTGCTCTTTTCTATCGTGAAATACCTTGGTGCGGCTTATCTGCTTTACATTGGTTATAAAAGTCTAAAAAGCACAGCGAAGGCAACATTAGAAAATGGTGATTTTAAAAAGCAAGATATTAGTGCTATTGCGGCTTTTAAAATGGGTTTCTTAAACAATATGTTAAACCCTAAAGCGACGTTATTCTTCCTGAGTTTATTTACTCAGTTAGTCAGTGCATCGACACCTATCGCTATTCAAATTATTTATGGTGCCATTGTGTCGATAACGTGTTTTGCGTGGTTCTCGCTAGTCGCTGTGTTCTTAAACCGCAGTTACATTAAAAATGCTTTCCTATCGGCACAACAGTATGTTGAAAAAGTGATGGGGGCGGTGTTAATGGCTTTAGGAGCAAAGGTAGCGTTATCAAGCTCTAATTAATATCGTGTTTGCTTGAGATAAACGAAAGCGATCTGAGGATCGCTTTTTTGATCATATTAAAAATAAATGATCAGCAAGTGTCTGCTGAAATTAAGAACATTTACAGGATGGGCGATGTACTTTGGGTTGATAATCCATCAGATTACCTTGGCTATCGACAGAAAAAGTACAACATGCATTAAATAGCTGATGTAATGACTTACGGCTTTTTTGCACCTGTGACTTTAAAGTAGAGTATTTAATGCCAGTTTGTTTCGCATAGTCTTTTTGCGACATACCGTTAATTTCAATAGCGGTTAGCAGTTGTGCTTCCGCCTCAGGTAACGCATTTATAAATGGGCTCATGCATTCAGATAATTGTTGAAGAATGCTTTGCTCTTGCTCTTCATTCCAGAGTGAATTTTCTTGGCTGTCTTGATGCTCTTTTTCTACTTGTTGACGACGATAAAAATCAATAATGGTGTTTCGTGCGATTTGAAATAACCATGATTTGATTTTGCTTTCATCGTTAAGTGTTGGCAGCTTGTGATGTGTTTTGATCAGAATGTCCTGCAATAAGTCATCCACATCATCAGGGTTAGCAATATTGTTATGTAAATAACCTTTTAGCTTGCTTTGGTATGCTGACCAGATCTGCTCAATATTCACTAAGGTTTCACTCTGTTACTGAAAAGTTTTTCTACAAATTATTTCTAAAACGTAGAGAAGTGCGACTAGCACACTTCTCTTGTTATTTATCTTATTTAAGCACAGCAATTGCTAGATTGGCAGCTACATTGTTGATCTTTACAGCTGGCCAAATAAGTATTCGTCAGATAAAAATCAGTAAATTTGTCAATGAAATCAGGTGCAACAGATTTTTCAGCTAATCCTGTTTTCAGCAGGGTACTTTGCCATGTTTGTAGTTTTGGCAAACAGCAGAGAAGATCATAGCCAGTATGATCTTTGATGATTGCTGCACGGTGAAGTAAAGGTAACCATGCAATATCGACTCTGCTGATAGTGTCTGATTTAAAAAATAGCGTTTTATCAGACAGCTGACTTTCGGCTTTAGTGAATGCTTTTCGCAAGCTCTCTTCACGCTGTATAAAAGTGTCTTTATCTTTACTGCCCATCGTGCCGCATTGTGGAAGATAACTTTTGGCAGCTAAGTAACTCCACGCGCGATCTAATGCCCGTTGCTCGTTAGTTAAGCCTTGCTCTAATGGGCCATATTCATCTTCAATAAACTCAATAATGGCATCAGACTCAAATAGCGCTGTATTGTTCTCAGTGATCAATACTGGCACTTGTCCGTTGGGTGAAATGTCTAAAAACCATTGTGGTTTGTTCTTAAGGCTAATGTATTCAATCTTATAAGGAATGTTTTTCGCTTCAAGTGTAGCAGTAACACGTTGAACGAAAGGGCAGATTGTAAAGCTTACGATTTTTAACATTAGATAGTCTCACTACGTTTGTTATGTTGATACTGAGTAAGACGAGCCAGATTTTAAAAAGACGAAATTATTTTGCACAAAGTAAAAAAAATGCGGTGTTAAAGGTTACTGATACTTAGCTGCAGTAATAAATTGACCAAAAGACTCACACCAGACGATCACAGTATCGTATTTTGTTATATCAATGTTTTGAGGCACATCCACAACAAAGTTATTAAAGGTTTTCACATCGCCTATTAGCACCATATTGGTCTTTTCTTGATTAAATGCAGCTTCGGTTTCTACAAACTTAGGCGATAGATATAACTTATAGTCAGGCCCTGGAGCGAGTTTTCCCATTAAGGTGATTGTTGTTGGTGATAGCGATACTTTCCCTTCGCCCCAATGAAGAAAATCGCTGCCTTCCAAATTCTTCTGAAACTCTCCAGAATACTGTGCTTGTGAAGAAAGGTTCGATATTTCAGATGCTGCAGGCGCTGTTGGTGCAGTCAAAATAGGCAGCAAATAGATCCCAAGTGCTACACCCAATCCACCTGCCAGTAAGTGAGTGATGATAAGCGCGATTGTCTTTTTGAACGTCATAAGTTTGCCTGTGCTGAAATAATAGATTTGTATAGATATTGCTTAAAATCTATATAACTTCAAGTTGTTATTACCTTATTTCTCATAAAACTCATGGCACTGAAACAAAATAATTGAGTAATGCATTGCTGCAAAAAACTGCTTGATACAAATATTTACACCCACACAAAAATACAGTACGATATACTATATAAATTAAAGCGAAGGCAGGTGAGATGATGTTGGTAAAGTGGTGCGTAATATTTCTTATTGTTGGTCTACAAACAGGGTGTGCGTTTTTTCCTCGTGATGTTGCAATTAATGTTGAAGGGAAAAGTACCTTACATTTAACCCCACAAGATTACGACAAACTTTATATTTCTCCTGTTCAGGTCACACAAGCCAGTGATCGCCAAGTTTCTAAACGTATTGTGAGCCGACTAGAACGCTCAATTCATGATGATTTACACACTAAGTTTTCAGATAGCATTAAGGTAGTGGAGTCAGTCGACGATCGAACTTTGCAGCTTGATGTTGCGTTAGCAAAAGTACATACCTCTTTAGAAGATATGAGTATTGGTGAGCTGTTTCCGTATCGTGCAGCACTAGAAGGGATGATTTTAGTGCTAGGCGAGCGTGATAGAGATGTGCATATTGCAGCTCAATACCGTTTAAAAGATGCGAGTACGCAAGAGTTACTCGCAGAAAGAGAAACCTTGTTTACTTTAGAAGCGGTACTTGAAAATGATGAAGCACATTTGGAATATCATGAGCTACAGTCGCTTAAACCTAAGATCCAGCAAGATATTGTGTTATTTGCAACTCAGGTGGCGGCAAGTCATATCAATACTCAAACGATAGATAGCAAAACGCCCTAAGAATAGGGCGCTTGGGTAATGGGGAAGAAGATTAAACGGCAACACTGGTCGGGTGTAAGTATTGCTGCCAAGCTTCTTGGTATAAATGTAATGACTCTTGACGTAAGTTTTTAATTTTCTTCTCTTCAAACTCTGTCAGGGGGCGTTTCTCATGCAGAGCTAAACGCTCCATCTTCTGAATTTGTTCGTAAATATCATGCTCTTTACCATTCTTCACATCAGAAATGTCTTTTAGGTGAAGTTGAACTTCAGCAATGATTTTGCTGTGTGGTAGTTCAACTAGTACCTTTAAATCACGGTAGCCAGATGCGGTTGGCTTTTTGAAACGGTTTTTAACACCAACAATCGTTGCCTCTTTACTTAGTAATTCGAATGACTGCACCAGTGATGAAATGTCTTCTGCAACCAGTGAAGCACGTGCAATGTCAGTAATCTTGTTGGTTTGACCGTTTAGTTCAGTTGCAATTTTTTGTTGTGCACGTTGTGCTGATTTTACTGGTGGAATTAATGCTTCAGCTGAAGAAACAAGGCAGATGCTACGCATTAATTGTTCTAGTTCTACTTGCGCTTGTGTTGACGCTTGGTATAGCGCATCAAAGTTATTGTAAGGTTGCATGATGTTGTCACTTTTCCAAGATTGAATGCTGTATAAGCCACTAATATCACGCTGAAAGGCTTTACGGCTTGCTTGTGATAGGCGCGTAGGTGATGGTTGATCAGTAATTGTATATGCAGGCGCTACAGCAGGTGCTGCAACAACCGAACGACTTAACATACAGAACAGAATAAAGCTTGTACGTAAAGCAGATTTTATATCCATTAAACAACTCCCAACGATATTGCTTTGTTGCAATATCAACACACAAAAATGAGTAACAAAGGTGGTGTGTTTTGTCGTGCTTTATTGTCTAAATTGATACTAACAATATAACCTGAATGAACAGTAAACTCTGTGTCAATATTCATAAAATGATAAAAAAGCCGCATATAAATGCGGCTTGGATCACATAATTGAAGGCTGTTTTATTAGCTGACTAGGCTTAAAGGTGTGGTATAACTTTTCCAAGCTTGAGCATAAAGCGCTTTTGATTGTTGTTGTAGACGCTTTATCTTCATTTTCTCAATATCGTTGAGTTCACGATCCTGTGCAATGGCTAGGCGTTCGATACTTTGGATCATCTCGTAGATGTCATGCTCTTCACCATTTTTAATCTCAGCAATGGCTTCAAGGTGTAGTTGAACCTCGGCAACAAGGCCACTGTTATTAAGGCGAACAAGCATTTTGATGTCGCGGTAACCCGATGCAGCAGGTGCGCTGAAACGGTTTTTGACTTCTAATACTGACGCATGTTGAGCGATAAAATCATAGGTTTTGATCAAATCTGAAATATTGTCACACACTAGGCTGCCACGAACGATGTCTGTTAATTTATTAGTATGACCATTCAGTTCTGTGGCAATTTTTGTTTTAGCACGTTGTTGAGACTTAATGCCGGGTAGTAGAGCTTTCGACTGACTGTAAAGCGCGCTGGTTTCCAATAGCATATTAAGCTCTTGCTGAGCTGGAAATGCATTAGTGTATAGCACACTTAATTGATTGTAAGGTTGTGTAATATTGTGCGCACGCCAACTAGGAATCTGCTGTAGCTCGTTGATAGAATGCGTTAAGTTATGTAGCGTTGATTCGGTATGAATTGCTGTTAACTCATTTACTTGCTTGTGAGCTGAAGGCTGAGGCAAGGTTTGAGCAATAGGGTTACGACCAAAAGTTAGTAGCAGTAAACAACATGTAGCACGAGCTACGGAATGAACAACCATTTTTACTCCTTTAGCACAGTCCTCTAGCAAATGGCGGCTGAGGCTGTGGTTTATCTTTGAACGTCCTGTTCTGGCGCTAAAGATAATACGGAATGTTGTTTTTTGGTAATAAAATTCGTTATTTTTTTTAACCACAAATCAACATTGTGAGTAGGGTCATAAAATAAAGGGCTTTAAAAGGATAATTATGCTTTGCTATAAAGTGATAAGTAGCTTTTATTGTTTAAATAATATCCAATTCAAGTTTTTGTAGTGTTTAATCGTAGGGAATGTAAGTAATGCAGGAAAATCTATTAATTGGCTTTATCGTTATTTGGGTTGCGTTAGTGTTGGGGAGTGTGATGCTTTTTCAACGTGGTAAAGATGTGGTACGTAAACGCAAGCTTTGACCAATTTACACCGTGTTCAGTAATGTGATAATTGGTGCTTTTATTGTTTATATGCAGCCGCCTACAATGTGGATGATAGCGATTTTAGTGCTGTTAGTACCATTAACCTTACTTACTATTCGTTCAACTAAATTTTGTGACAGTTGCGGACAAGCGAGTCGATCACCTTTCTTTATGAAGCCACCACAAGTGTGTAGTCACTGTAATAAGCCGCTTAGCTGATTAACGTTACTAAATTATCTACTAAAAAAGCCATCATGACTCTTCGATATATAAAGAAAGACAATGATGGCTTTTTGTTTATGGAGGATACTGTAAACGAGGTTTAAGCTTTCGCTGTCAGTGGAAAGGTTTCAAATTGAATACCTGACCAGCCAAACTTCATGAAGTGACGAATGTTCTGATGATCGTCATTGTCAGGATGTGCTAATACATCGTTACGATAGTACTGACCAAAACAAGCCAATGTTTCTTGCTTTGAAAGCTGGTTTAATTTCGCAAAAGCAAAAATTTTGCACGAACCTTCATTAGTGCCTGCGTAATTTTTTAGCGTATCGTTATCCAGACCGTTGTAAAACGTTGCTGCTTGATAATCATAATGCTCTGCGATCACTGCCATAACTTGTGGAAATTCGACACTTTCTGGGGCGTTTTTAAGTGCTTGTAGTAATGCGTCCATTTGAGTTTTTCTCCTTATAAAAAAGGTCAGATTTGATCTGACCTTTATGTTACAAAATCTATAGTGTTAAAGCTGAATTGATTAACGCTGCTTTTTCGCTTGGTTCTTAAGCTCGTAATCTAACTCGTCTGGGTAGATCACTAAACCTTCTTGATCTTGAATTGGGAACACCACGATAGCCAGTTCGTCATCTTCAAGGCCGTGAGTCCAACGGCTATGCCATTTATTTAAAGAAATAGACTCAGCTTTACAGTTATCCCATTCACCAGTTGCCCATGCCTCGGCAAACTCTTTGTTTGACCATACAGGTACGCAATCTTCGTCGTCTGTATTTAGCATTACGCAGCCGTGTTCATCGATTAGGATCCAAATTTCGCGGTTAGCGACAACTTCTTTTACTAAATGCTTATAACGCTTTTCTGCATCAAAACCTTGGATTGTTTCAATTGCTGTCGCATCTAATGGCGTAGACATGATGTGATACCTTGATGATTATGTCGATTGGTTGTAAGAATAAATCAAAATAGAACAGAGATCTTGTTTTATCCTGTTGATATCACAATTTAATGGGGTTTCGCCATCTTCTGGTGCAAGATCCTTTTCAGGTTTTAATACTTTACTTAGTTAACTACACAAGGAGTAGGTGTTGTTACGTTTGTTGCTATCTGCTGCTACGGCTATGTCATTATCATTCATGATGGCGGGATGTAATTGGGTCTATTGGGATGAAGATTTTGACAGCTATAAAGATCTTTCTTTAACCAATCCTTATCCGTTTCACAAAGTGGATCATTTTGATCCCCAAACCGGGGCTGAGCGAAACGAGGTCATGGTATTAAACAATGGGCTGGTGGCACTCCAAGCGCGTATTGATATGATCCGTAGGGCGAAACAAACTATTGAGGTGGAGTACTTTATTTTCTCTCCTGATATGAGTGGGAAAATCTTGGTACAAGAGCTGGTAGATGCCGCTAAAAGAGGTGTAAACGTTCGGATCTTGATTGATAAATCCGCCACTGTTTTTGAATTTGATGAGTTTTATGCCGAAGGATTGAAACCTTATGGAATAGAAGTGCGTTATTACAACGCTGCGCCTATCTATTATGTCTCGACTATTAACTTTCGTAATCACCGTAAATTGTTAGTAGTTGATGATCGCGAAGCAATCACTGGTGGTCGAAATGTTGAAAATGATTATTATGATTTATCTGAGCATTATAATTTCCTCGATCGTGATTTATATGTAAAAGGCTCAATAGCGAAAGCGATGCGTGCTTCCTTTGATGCTTTTTTTGAACATGAAATCAGTGAGCGTTATCAAGCGCCCGAAATACCGAGTAGTCGTATCGAGTTACAAAAATACGAACGAAAAATGTCTGATGTAAAAGCCTTTCTCGCGCATAACCCACATGAAGCAGAGACTCGAGCAAAGATTGAAGCGATTGCTCGACCTGTATTAGCGTCAAAACCTTTATATTCCTGTCCTGAAATGACCTTTACCTCTGATGCGCCAGGTGGCTCGTTTTGGACCCGATTTAAAGATCCGTATAGCGATAATTACCGTTTTTTGCGTAAGACTATTTTCGATAAGGTAATGACGGTAGATAAAGGCTTGATTCTCGCCTCGCCGTATTTATTGAATAATCGCAAGTCAGAACACTTAATGCATGTGTTACTTGATAAAAATATCGATATGACTTTGTACAGCAACTCATTATCGTCAACGGATGCAACCTATGTGGCTGCTCAGCTTTATACCCATGTTTACGATTGGCAAGCAAAGGGGATGAAAGTGTACCTCCATGCTGGTGAATGGTTAGATGAAATGACAACGATTAGCCCATCCATTCAATCTGCACGGTGGGGGATGCATGCGAAAACCCAAGTGTATAAACGTAGTGGTGCAGGGCAAAACGAAATCATGGTAGGTACCTACAATATTGATAATCGCTCAAATCACTACAATGCAGAAATGGCACTATTTTGTCGTGGTAATGATCTGCTGGTTACCGAGGTAGAGCAAAGTATTCTTTCAAGAGCGAACAATGGCTATCAAATTGTTGGGAAAAACCAAGCAGTAGATAGCGAAAGAAAGGCAGTAAATGTGTACGGTGCAGGCGATCCTGATACCACAAAAATGAAGTTTATGTGGTTACCATCATGGCTGTTTAATTTCTTACTATAAGTAAAATGTAAATATATTCATACAATAAAATACAAGTAATTAGATATGAAAAAGATATTTATGTCTTATATTTTATTGTCAAAATGAAAATAGTATAAAAATATTACGTCAAAAAAAGATATATATTGAATGAATAAGGTCATGAAATAAAAAATATATTATTTCTTTCGCATTTTAAAATGCAAAATAACTAGTGTGTTTTTTCTTTATGTCTCGCTATTAATACGAGGCATGATATTGATTTTTTGCCTATATTGTAAAAAAGAGGGAAATAAACGATATCAGAAAAGGTGACCGCAATGGTAGCACAGTGTGATAAGAAAACATTTAAAGCTCAACTCGTTGCTATTGGCTGTACTTACGAACCTTGGATTGCGTTATTGGAGCAAACAGGATGGAAAACACATTGTTGTTATGATCTTCGTACAGCTGATGCTATCTTAGAAGAATACAGTCCTTGTATTTGTATTGTAGACTTAAGCAATAATGATTTTAGTTTGAACAGTATTTCTTTAAGGGCGAATAAAACTAAACAAGTAAAATGGATAGCTGTTATTAAAAAAGAGCAGCTAGATATGGATGCAATTTGCCAGTTTATTAATAACTACTGTGTTGACTATTTTTCAATTCCTATTCCATCGACGCATTTATTAGAAACTGTTGACTACCAACTAGGGATGTTAGAAATTGAAGCTAACTCATGGATAGAAATAGATGCTCAACAAGATATAGGTTTATTTGGGGAGTCTAAATCGATTAAACATTTAAAAGATATGGTGCGTCGTGTTGCAATGACAGATGTAAATGTCTTTATTAGTGGGGAGCAGGGAACAGGGAAAGAACTTATCGCAAATTCAATTCATAGTTTGAGTAAGCGTAGAAACGAAGGTTTCAACATAATTAACTGTGCATCACTGACCGAAGATGATGAAAAAATCGCTTTTCTCGATCCGGAAAGTAAGCATGTTACAGAGCATACAATCAAAGAGGGAACAGTATTATTAAACGGTGTTGAAGAGTTATCTAAATCGTTACAACAAAATCTGTTAGCTTATTTACAGCAACCTACTAAAGATACATTAGATGATACAAGAGAGTGTGATGTTCGGGTTATTGCGTGTTCAAGTGCAAATTTAGAGCAGGCGATTTTAAATGAAACTTTCAGCAAAGAGCTGTATTATCGTCTTAATGTTTTCCATATTTCAGTTCCGACGTTACGTGAAAGAGGGGCTGATATCATCGCGCTAGCTGAGTATTTTCTGCAAAAATATTCGAGAGAATATAATACTATCGCAACCCAATATAATGAAGAAGCCAAGCAATTATTGCTGAGATACAATTGACTAGGAAATGTGCGCGAATTGATTAACCAAATTAAGCGAGTTTCATTATTAACGGATGGTAATGAAGTTGGAGTAGAGCACTTTGACTTACCTAAGAAGATTAATATGAAGCAAAGCTTAAGAAATATTAAAGATGAAGCGGAAAAAGACGTACTGGTTGCGGTATTAGAAACGCATCGAGGTCAAGTTGCATCAGCGGCAAAAGACTTAGGTGTATCTCGTGCCACCATGTATCGACTGCTGAATAAACATAATATCGTTCCTGATGTTCGTTACTATAATGGTTCGAATTACGCGCAAGATTAATGTTTTACTAATACAATGAAGCCCACTTATCAATGAGTAAGTGGGCTTTTTTGTGTCTTTATTATGTATCAGCAAGAGTGAGATTAAATAGCAGAGGGCAGTGATCACTTAACTGGTATTGTTCAACTTGATGTTTAGCAAACTGAATTTGTTGAGCGCTATTTAATATGAAATGAACACTACTAAAACCATGATCGATAAGTTGTTTGTATTGGCGGTAATACACGCGATTGTTTTTGGTCACCTTAGCAAGGCAATTACCATTGATATTCTGACTGAGCCATTTGAGTGGTTTATTGGCGGAACTTGAGATAAAGCTATTATTGATTGATGGTGACTGATGAATACGGTGGTTAAAGTCACCCACGACAATAAACGGTACTTGCTTCGTTTGTTGATTATTTACCCATTGTTGAACTATTTGGCGCTGCAAATTCAATGTACGGCAGGCTTTCTTTTTATTATGGCTTAGTTGCTTTGGATAAAAACAGCCAGATTTGAGATGAAGGTTGGCTATTGTTATCGCATTATTGTTCAGCTTTATACTGATTACAGCGCCATAGCGTAATTTCTGTTGGTAGTGGGATGTTAAGCCTAATGAAGCGGCAGGAGAGCTAAGATCACTGATGTCATTAAGTTGTTTGGCAGAAATAGACGTTTTAACCGCAAAGCCTGTGAATTGATTTATCCCATTGAATTTATCTTCCTCGCTCATCATTCTTGATGACATAAATACTTGATACTGATCTTTGGGGAGTACCCGGTAGAGATTTTTCGCTGAGTTCACTTCTTGAAAGGCGAGTACATCAGGTTGATGAGTAAGAAAGATTTGTTTTAATGCTTGGTAGTCTTTTGCTGTTCGTTGGATGTCGTTTCTGGGATGATCCGCTAACCATTGAAAATTCCACGTCATTAACGTGAATGAATTTGCCTGACAAACACTAGCGAGTATGAATTGAATCGCAAAAAAGAATAAATACGGGATCAGGTACTCCTTATTTTTACGTTAAATTTTAAAGTGTTATTATAATATTTATGATGAAAATTCAGTTTCACTGTTACTGGTAAACGTAATTTTCTGGAGTTAGTTATCACACCACTTGAAAGCCACTCTCAATATAGTATGCAGTGTGTTATCTCAAACAAAATCTAGAGCCGCACTGTTCACTTCGTCTTAAAAGGAATCAAAGATGGAGATATTACTGCTTGACCCCGAGGTTGCGTGGGGAAAATTTAAGATCCTTGCGTGGTTTGCTGCTTTATCTATTGTGTTGGTCTATGTCGTGCTGCGTGTCGAAGCATATATGAAGTGTAAGTCATTAACCGTTAAAAGCGTTGTGCTTAAGTGCTCTTTTCTACCGATATTATTTTTAACGGTAGGCTACATAGAGCATTTAGATCGATTTTATAGTTTTGCGATTCAACCTAATGGCAATGTTATTTTGAACTATGTATTTCCAGAAGGGAAAAAGGTAGCGCTACAGCCAGAAAAAGCATGGATAGATCATGATCGTGCTGGGTGCGCTGTGTATATTAAAGCACAAGGTGAGCGCTATAAAAGTGTAATGTCTGTACGATCATCCAAATGTCGCCAAGCCGTTGAAGCGATATAACAAAACAGCCACTGACGGTTATCAGTGGCTGTTTATCTTGTATTGTTCAATGTGGTATTTACTAAGCTGCAATATAGCAATTACGTCCTGCTTCTTTGGCACTGTATAAATTGTTATCCGCCGTTTCGATAAATTGTGTTGGACGCTGATCGGGATGGTATGTCGTAATGCCTTGGCTAATGGTGACGATATTACTGATATTTGAACCTGGGTGGATAATAGCGACTTTAGATAAGTTTTCTTGAATACGCTGTGAAACAAGAATTGCACCATCTAAATCGGTATTTGGCAGCAATACAACAAACTCTTCCCCACCATAGCGAGATACACTATCGATTCCTCGTAGTAGGCTTGCATCAATGATCTTTGCCACGAGCTTTAGGCATTCATCGCCTGCAATGTGCCCCTGAGTGTCATTGAAGTTCTTAAAGTAATCAATATCAATCAAAATCATCGATAGCGGAATGTTGAGTCGTTTCGCGGTATTGATTTGCCTATCCAACTCAGATTGAAAGAAACGACGATTTTTAATTTGTGTTAGCTGATCACGAGAAGCGAGATGATTAAGCTCTTTTAATAGCTTTTTATTTTCATGTTCTTGCTGCACACGATTACTAAACCAGCGATAAAGCACACGGCGACCTGATTCTACAATAATGGCGGTGATAGCCAGCTTTTCAAATGAAAAGAGGTAAGTGAATCTGTCATCTTGCAGGGTTACCCAAGTGCTAAACAATAAAATTGGCACTACTGCTAAATATAATGCATCGCGATAGGTATAAAAGCCGAGCAAAGCAACCATAATCATGAGGTTGGCAATAACCTCAGCTGTCAGTGTTGAACCGGAAAAATTACCAAGAATTAAGACGGTTGCTCCCCAACTTAAGCCATAGACAAAGGTATAGAATGCTGCGACATAACGGTAGTTGGATGGCTCTGACGTTCGATTGAAATAGGCTAACCCAAACAGAGATAGTACAATTTGCCAGCAAAACTGGGCTGTGAGTACATATGTCGCATTATGATTGTTGTCTATGTGGTTAATCCATAATGTGGTGAGCATTACCGTTAAGATCATAAGAGAGATTTTTGATGCCCATAAAAAACCAATGCGTAGGTTCTTATAGGTAACTCTATTGATCCGCTGTGTAAGTGTTAAGCCATCCATTTATTTTATAAATCTACCTTTCTAAGTGGTCAAACAAGTTTACTTCATTAGCCATAAAAGCAAGAATTTTTTCTCAATTTTTTTTCGAAAATGACAAATAAACTTATTGACAATTGTATATAAAAAACCGCTTTCAAAAAGAATTTTGTGGCGTATCAAACGCATCGCTCGCAACGTAATCTCTCTTTAGCTGATATTGATTTGGATCAATGTTTGTTTTTGGAAAATCTCGCCTAATACCCACATCTTGTTGTTACACATATACCAAATGCCTATATTTTGTGTTTGTGTGACACTGTAATGAATCTTGAGTATTTAGGAGCCTGGTGTGAAACTTGTTGTGATTAAGCGTGATGGCTGCCGTGTACCTTTCGAAATGCAACGCATTAAAGAAGCGGTTATGGGTGCAGCTAAGTCAATCAATGACATGGAAATGAGCGAAGTGTATGCAATGTCTGTGGCAGAAGCGGCATTGGCTCAGTTTCAGCATGCTGAAGAAGTAGAAATTCACGCCATCCAAGATGCAGTAGAGAACCAATTGATGGTTGGCCCTCACCAAGCTGTTGCTCGTGCATACATTGAATATCGTCATGATCGCGATATTGCACGTGAAAAGAAAAGCCGTTTAAACAACGAAATTCGCGGCTTGATTGAACAAAGCAATGCTTCTTTACTGAATGAAAATGCGAACAAAGACAGTAAGGTGATCCCAACTCAGCGTGATCTACTTGCAGGTATCGTGGCTAAGCACTATGCGACTCAACATTTATTGCCGCGCGATATCGTAAAAGCACACGAGTGTGGTGATATTCACTTTCATGATCTGGACTACTCGCCGTTCTTCCCAATGTTTAACTGTATGCTGATTGATTTAAACGGCATGTTGACGCATGGCTTTAAAATGGGTAATGCGGAGATTGATACGCCTAAATCAATTTCAACAGCAACAGCTGTGACAGCTCAGATCATCGCTCAAGTTGCTAGCCACATTTACGGCGGCACAACGATCAACCGTATTGATGAAGTATTAGCACCTTATGTTGCCGTTAGTCATGAGAAACATTTAGAAGTGGCTAAAGAGTGGGGCATTGCTGATCCTGAGGCTTTTGCTAAAGCCCGCACGGAAAAAGAATGTTATGACGCATTCCAATCACTAGAATACGAAGTAAATACGTTACATACGGCTAACGGTCAAACACCTTTTGTTACTTTCGGTTTTGGTTTAGGTACGTCGTGGGAATCACGTTTAATTCAACAATCTATTTTGAAAAACCGTATTGCAGGTCTTGGTAAAAACCATAAGACAGCGGTATTCCCTAAACTGGTTTTCGCGATTAAAGATGGTTTAAACCACAAACAAGGTGATGCGAACTACGATATTAAGAAGCTAGCGCTTGAATGTGCTTCTAAACGTATGTACCCAGATATCCTTAACTACGACAAGTTAGTTGAAGTTACAGGTTCATTCAAAACACCAATGGGTTGTCGTAGTTTCCTTGGTACTTACGAAGAGAATGGTGAATTGATCCATGAAGGTCGTAATAACCTTGGTGTGGTAAGTATCAACCTACCTCGTATCGCACTCGAAGCGAAAGGTGATGAAGCACGTTTCTTCGAACTGTTAGATGAGCGTTTAGCACTGTCTCGTCGTGCGCTTGATGCTCGTATTTCTCGCCTTGATGGTGTGAAAGCACGTGTTGCACCAATCCTTTACATGGAAGGTGCGTGTGGCGTTCGTTTAAAAGAAGATGATGATGTTTCTGAAATCTTCAAGAATGGTCGTGCTTCTATATCACTGGGTTACATTGGTATCCATGAAACAGTGAACGCATTGTACGGCAATGAAACACACGTTTATGACAGTGAAGAACTACGTCAAAAAGCAGTAGCAATTGTTAAACGTCTTCGCGATGCAACTGATGCATGGAAGAAAGAAACAGGTTACGGTTTCAGTTTATACAGCACGCCAAGCGAAAACTTATGCAGCCGTTTCTGCGCTATTGATACTAAAGAGTTCGGTATTGTTCCTGGCGTTACAGACAAAGGTTACTACACCAACAGTTTCCACTTAGATGTTGAGAAGAAAGTTAACCCGTACGATAAGATCGATTTTGAAATGCCATACCCAGATTTAGCGAATGGTGGTTTCATTTGTTACGGTGAATATCCAAATATTCAGCACAATATCGAAGCATTAGAAGATGTGTGGGACTACAGTTACACCCGTGTGCCTTACTACGGCACTAATACTCCTATTGATGAGTGTTACGAGTGTGGCTTTACGGGTGAGTTTGAATGTACAAGTAAAGGTTTTACTTGCCCTAAATGTGGCAACCATGAACCATCAAAAGTATCAGTAACACGTCGTGTATGTGGTTACCTTGGTAGCCCTGATGCGCGTCCATTTAACTTCGGTAAACAAGAAGAAGTGAAGCGTCGCGTTAAACATATGTAATTTCATCATCATATGTGAAGAGAAAATAAATGAAGAAGTGCCTTAAACGGCACTTTTTCTTTTTAAGATTATTATTGAACAAGACATCAATGAGTGTAGGTAACCTAGATGAATTATCACAATTATTACCCTGTCGATATTGTTAATGGACCGGGCACTCGTGCAACGTTATTTGTTTCTGGTTGTATTCATCAATGCCGAGGTTGCTATAACCAAAGTACATGGCGATTAGATGCAGGGCATTGTTTTGATCAAGCAATGGAAGATCAGATCATTAATGATTTGAACGATACTCGTATCAAACGCCGTGGTTTATCGCTGTCTGGTGGTGATCCTCTACACCCAAATAATGTGCCTGATATTCTGAAATTGGTAAAACGAGTGCGAAGCGAATGTGTAGGCAAAGATATTTGGTTGTGGACGGGTTACACCTTGTCTGAGTTATCGGAGCAACAACGCGAAGTCATCGCATTGATTGATGTGGTTGTTGACGGTAAATATGAAGAAGACAAACGTGATCCATCACTGGTTTGGCGTGGAAGTGAGAATCAAGTGATTCATTATTTGAATAAAACGGAAGAATAATGTATCACGGTAGGTATTATTAACAATTTGAGTTGAAATCGGCGGCTGTTAATAAGGTTGTTGTGTTTGATTTTTATACAAAAGGTGTGATTTTTCACAATGTTAGTAAAGTTATCCACTGTTTCTGTGTATAAGTATGGGAAAAGACAGTGCATGACTTTACTGATCACAGTATGTGGATAATACGTTTAAAACATGCTGTATCAATACCTGATTGTTTTTATAAATTAATTTTATTCCTTCCAGATAAACAATCAGTTCTTAAATCATGTTTCAATAGGTAGATGAGTAACAACTTGTTACATACTTTGTGTGAAGTGATAGGTAGCACAGTATTTTATAAATTTTCAGCTGTTATATGATGGAATTATTGATAGTATAATTAACTGAAAATAATAATAAATTTACATGATTCGTGAGCTTTAAGCATTTCTATAAACACGAATGTTGGCCTTCTAAATGAAATACTTTATACAAATGGATTATAAGTATTCGTTATATAAAATGATAAGAAAATAGTTATGACTGCATATCGAGTAATGTCACAGCTTTCATCAAATAAGTACCTTGTCGCGGTATCGAATGTCTTCATTATGGCATTACCGCTGGCATTGATATCTACATTCTGTGAACTCATTGCTCTTTTTACTGATCATTACGGTTATGAGTCATTCAGTGGCACTATTCGATATGTAGGTGAAGCCACTGGGCTGATGTTTCCTATCTTGTTGAATTTCTACCTTGTTACCTACCTATCTTCCGTTAAACGAATACCTAAAGGGTTATCCATTGCCAGCGCGCTGACCGTTTATTTTATTGTCTCTTATCAATGGGGCTTTATCTCTGTCATCATGCCCTTGCCTAATAGTTTTCCTCTCTCTTTACTTACGGCCTATGTGACCTGTGAATTAATATATCGCTTAAAACAGTTTCGTATTTTCCGGGGTAGTGAACGTGATTCAGTTATCGATAGCTCGGTAAATATGATGTCAGGGGCGGTAGTTTCTATTGCAACCATGATCCTGATAAGCCAAGTGTTGCATTTTGTTTATAAAGTTGCAGTACTTCCATTTGATTTGATGCCTTCACTGGATCCAACATCATTTGTTGATGGTTTTATTTATGAATTACTGCGTGGGCTATTTTGGTCGGTAGGGATCAACGGTCATAACGTTTTACATATGTACAAAGCCGAATTGTACGACATCACAGTGATGAACATTTCGGCATGGCATAATTTTGGTTTAGATCTGAATATTATCAGTACCAACTTTTATGACTTTTTTACAGTTATTGGCGGCAGTGGTAATTTGCTCAGTCTTGTAATTTGTATGCTGTTATTTGCCAAAAGTGATGGTTATAAAGTGTTGGCGAAAGCATCATTGATCTTGTGTATCTTTAACGTTAATGAGCCTGTATTGTATGGTGTGCCAGTTATTTTTAACCCCATTATGATCATTCCTTTTCTTGTGGCACCTGCAATTGGCTTTGTTGTTGCTTATGGAGCCATGTATTTCGGCATTGTGCCGCCATTAAGCGAAATCCAAAGTTGGTTAATGCCACCTATATTGAGTGGTTATATAGCAACTGGTGGGGCAATATCAGGAGCTGTTTTACAAATCGTGATCATTGCGATTGGCGTGGCTGTTTACTATCCGTTCTTTAAAGTGATGGATAAACGTAACCTAGGTATTGGCGTTTCGGATGTTTTCTCAAACCGATTGTTTACCAGTGACGAAATTGAAGTGAAAACCCGTTTAACCAGCTTTATTCCGTCTTTACATCAGAATCTAAAAGCGCAGAAAGAGATTGAACGGCTGCAAGCAGAAGGTGAGTTTTTACTGTATTTTCAACCTCAGGTTGATGTGAAAACTAATAAAGTGATCAGTTTTGAAACGCTCATACGTTATCAAAATAATGAGGGTAAAATTCTACCTCCGACCTTTCTTGCGGCATTTAGACAGTTAGGATTAATGCCTGATTTAGATTTCTGGGTATTTGACAAGGCATTACGTGCAGGGGAGCGCTTTTCACAAGAAAATCAGCATGTGAAGCTTTCGATTAATATCTCACCTGATACGGTGCTATCGAAAAACTTTGTATCAAAGATCAAAGCGCACATTGAAGAAAGCACCTTGTCGTTTTCTCAAATTGAGATCGAAATTACAGAAGAGTTACTGGTGCAGAATGAAGTTGATGTCGCTCGTGTGATTGATCAACTGCATGATTTGGGAATAGCGGTTGCGTTGGATGATTTTGGTACTGGTTACTCATCGTTGGCGTATTTATCACGTTTTGATTTCGATAAGGTGAAGATTGACCGTACACTTGTTTTGAACCTAGATACACAACGTGGTCGTGACTTGTTTAGCCTTGCGGTGCAACTCGGTAAGATCAGTAATGCAGAGATTGTTGTTGAAGGGGTAGAAGAGCTCAAGGAAGTCGAGTTTGTCTCTTCTGTTGGTGTTCGTTACATCCAAGGCTATTACTATTATCGTCCAATGTCTCAACAAGATATTTTTGCTCAGAATTTATTGAAAGACTTTGGCTCAGAGCAAGATGAAAGTGATAACAGCCAGAGGGCAGTTACTAAGAGCGTTTAAGCTTAGGTTGAAGATAACGGGCTTAAAGGATCATTAATCAAGTCAGATAAAGTGTTAATACTTCCATATTGATGGGATATACGGTAAATTTCGTGTCCATTTTCACGCTCTACTGGGGACGTTATGTCACGCACAATTATCTATACCTACAAAAAAGAAGAAAAAGAGATCATTTTCTCTTTTGATCAATTCCGTAATATTCATGAAGCGGTTGCTGCGGCAGAAGGTATCGACTTAACGTCATTTTTAAAAATGGAACAGCAAGTAGAGGCGGTTTCTAACTCAAGTAAAGCTGCACGTGATTTCCGTGATAGCCACTTCCGTAAGCTAGGTTTTGGTAAAATTGCGTTAGCGAAGAAAGAAAACCGTGGCGTTGGTCAAAAGTAATTGAACCAAGTCTGATAGAAAAGCTGGCTTTTAACGCCAGCTTAATTGATCTTATAACTCGTTATACTTTTTAGCTGAGCCGTAGCATTTATCAACGGGGTATTTTTCGTTATTTTTTTCTAGTTTTCGTTGGCAGGCATCTGAAATATCGATATCGCATTTATCGGCTAATCTAACGAGATACATCATTACATCTGCAATTTCTTCTTCAAGTTGTTGTTTCTTTTCCACTGAAAGCTCCTCGCTTTGCTCTGGTGTAAGCCATTGGAATATTTCAGTGATCTCTGCGACTTCGCCACTCAGTGCCATTGAAAGGTTTTTTGGAGTATGGAATTGATCCCAATCTCGCTGCTCTGCAAAGGCGCGTAACTGTTGTTTTAAATGTAGAAGATCAGAACTGTTAGACATAATGCGTTACTGGTTGAGAGTTTGAATGCAGGATAAACAAAAACACCGCGCTAAGCACTAACACCTATCACTTAAGAAATTGATTGGTTGCACGATCTTTCAGATAGTTAAAAATACCCTCAGTTTTGCAAAACTGGGGGTATTTTTTATGTTGTCACATTGGCTCATTGATGTAGATGCGTTTGCAGCACCAGAATCACTCTCATTATTTCAAAGAGACTTACCTCTTGAGTGGATTCAACAAGCATTAGATGAAACCAATAAGGCCAGTATACGCAGACGAAAATTACCTGCGGAATTGGTTGTTTGGTTAATCGTTGGAATTGGCCTATATCGTAATAGATCGATAACCGATGTCTTGAATAAACTTGATTTGCAATTATCGCGATCACAAGGTGATTCTATTGCACCAAGTGCTATCCCTCAGGCGCGAAAACGATTGACAGCACAGCCTCTAAAAGCACTTTTCTCACTCACTGCCAAATATTGGACGAAAGCCGAAGATAGCGGAGACACATGGAAAGGCTTACGCCTTTTCTCTGTCGATGGAACTCAATTTAGAAGTCATGATACTCCAGAATTAGCGAGTCACTTTCAGTATGTCAAACACGGTAAGATACAGCATACAGAATACCCTATCGTCAGGTTATGTGCTTTATGCTCCCTTCGTAGTCGATTAATACACAACGTAGCATTTGGTCCCAGCAATATTGGTGAAGAGAACTATGCTAAACAGCTTATATCCTCAATAACGCCAGATTCTTTAACTATTTTTGACCGATGTTATCTTGGCGCCGAGTTGATGATTAATTGGCAACGTCAGCATGATTCGAGTCATTGGATGACTCCAATTAAATCAAATACGCGATATACCGTCATTAAGCAGCTTGATGAAGCAGGACGAGATTTGATTGTAGAAATGGATGTATCCAAATATGCAAGAGCTAAAGACCCAAGCCTTCCTGAAAAATGGCAAGCTCGATTAGTGCTTTATCCAGAAAAAACTCAAAAATATCATATCCAAGGGCTTCTTACTTCCTTAGTTGGTGAGCATTATAGCTATCAAGCTTTGCTTGATGTTTATTTCGAACGTTGGGAGATAGAAAACAGTTATGGTGAAATAAAACGTGACATGCTTGAAGATGAAATATTATTGCGTAGTCAATCAGTAGAAGGTATTGAGCAAGAAATATGGGGAATATTGATAGCTTATAATCTTGTTCGCTTAGAAATAAGTAGAATAGCGGCAGAAGCGAATGTTTCACCATTACGGATAAGTTTTATGATGGCGTTAAGAGATATTCAAGATGAATTAATGTGGTGTGCCATCGCTTCGCCAGGTTCAATTCCTCAAAAACTGAGAGCAATGAGAAAACAAGTAAAGCGTTACATATTACCTGAAAGAAAAAAACGGCCCAAGCAGAGAGCCGTTCGTATCAATAAAACTCGTTATCCAGTTCGTTCCAAACACCTTAAGTGATAGGTGTTAGCGCTAAGCACGGTGTTTAACGGTGTATATGATTAGTGAGGAAGTGCGATTTTCTTCTTTCTGTGGAACAGACTAGGCAATGCTTCAAGGGTACATAGGATCAAGCCAAACCAAATTAAACCAAAGCTTACTGCTTTTGTTTGATCAAACACTTCGCCAAACAAGAACACCGCTAGTAAGAACTGTAAGCTTGGCTCTATGTACTGCATTAAACCAACCATGGTTAAACTTGTACGGTTTAACGCTAGTGCAAAAAAGATCAATGGTGCAACGGTAACGGGTGCTGAACCGACATAAAGTAAGAATGTAGTTGCGCCTGACGTTAACGATACACTGTCGCCTGACAGATATAGCCAGATCATGTAGATAACAGCAAAAGGTGTTAATACTGCCGCTTCAATGGTTACAGAGGTTAATGCATCATACTTGATGTACTTCTTTGTTAAGCCATAAATGGCAAAGAAACTACCCATGATCAGTGATAACCAAGGTAATTCACCGTACTGCCATACTTGATAACCGATACCAATAATAGCTAATGCGACAGCTGCAACTTGGGCTTTACTAAGCCTCTCACTTAAAAAGAATAACCCTAGCGCAATAGCAAATAGTGGGTTAATGAAATAACCAAGACTAGCCGCTAAAACTTCACCATGGGTGATAGCCCAGGTAAACGCATACCAAGAAACACTCATAATACAGCCAGCAATAAAGCACATAAACAGTGATTTCTTATCTGCCAGTAGCGTGCTGATTGTAGGTAACGGGCGTTTTAGTAATAACATGACCAATAGCATAACAGGCACTGAGAAAATAATTCTAAGTGCTAATAGTTCATTGGTATTTGCTTGTGGCAGGAACTGATAATACAGAGGGAGGATACCCCAAAGTACAAAAGAAAACGCCGCCAGCATATTTCCAGCACGACGAGATTGCATTTATCTACCTAAAGTGAAATGTAAATATTTGAAATAGAATTTGTTGGCAAGAGTTTGCCATGTCGGCTAAGTTAGAGAGAACTAGTCGATAATCGCGCTATTTTGGCACTGAATCGTGATAAGTCAATAGCAACCTATCTCTATATAGCATAAAATTATAAACAATATTTAATCACTGTTTATTCGGTTTTTTGTTAAACTTCCTAAGTTAGGTTGTGGTGGTGCAAATGGCCGCTACGGCTCACTTTTAGGGCTTATAATTGAGAGAAAATGATGACTAAACTAACGTCAGATATCCAAGCTAACAAGCTAATGTTTGTTGAAGAAACACAAAATACACGTATTGTTTGGAGCCTTCGCAACGAAGAGGGTGATTGGCTATCTGTTGCTTCATCTGAGTTTGAAGATTCAGAAGTAATGCCTTTCTGGTCAAATGAAGCAGATGCGAAAGCTCAATGTGCTGATGAGTGGGCTGAGTTCCAACCAAGCGAACTGCCTTTAGATATCTTCCTAGAAGACTGGATGATCACTTTAGCTGAAGATGGTGTTCTTGTTGGTCTTAACTGGAACCAAGATCTTGAAGGTCTTGAGCTAGAGCCTAGCGATGTTGCTAAGCTTTACATCTAAGCCAGTAAAGTTCTAAAAATCGCCCCTCATTATTTTTTGCATATATAGCAAACGATGTGAGGGGCGATGTTTTTTAAGCTTCGTTCTGATGGCTGTTATCCATATCAACAGCACTTTTACGTTCTGCCAGCTCGTTATCTAATTGAGCGATTTTATCAGCCATTAATTGATGGCATTGTTCAGCCAATTCTCTTGCTTGTGTCGCTTTCAATCCTGTTGTTTGAATTGGTGGCAGCATTTCAGCAATAACAGTTCCGTTATCCCATTTGTTTAAATCAATTTTATTGTGTGTTGTGCTGATAACAACGGGAATAATAGGCACACCAGCTTCAATCGCCATTCTAAAAGCTCCTGTCTTAAACGGCAGTAATCCACGCCCTTTACTTCGTGTGCCTTCAGGATAAACCCACACAGATAAGTCACGGCTATGAATAGCATCCGCGACTTGTTGAATGGTATTACGGGCTTTAGATTTGTTTTCTCTATCAATCAGAATATTACCAGTGATCCAATAGAGTTGACCAAAGAAAGGGAGCGAAACCAGACTCTTTTTACCTAAAGAAACGGTTCTCGGACGCAGCATACCGGGCGTAGTAACGAAATCGAAAACACTCTGGTGATTGGATATATAAACAGCGTTAGGAATGTCCTGACTATTGTCTAAACCGCGCTGTTCTATCTTAACACCTGTAATTTTTTGCAGTTGGTTAAACCAGCGACAAAAAGTATATACATGTTTAGGTGCACGAGGTCGATTTATGAGGCAATAGATAAGTGCGCAAAGGGTAGTAATGATAATAAATAGTGTGGCAATTAAAATCCGTATAAAAGACAGCACATAAACTCCTTATGCTATTTACTTGAACTAACAACAGGTTAGCGCAAACTTAGCTCAAATGCTAATTGTAACAGTATTGTAATTGTATTAAGCGATTAAAGTTATACCCAAGCAACCTCAAGATGCAGTGTTCAGCGAGACGACCTTAGTTCTCAGGCGCGGCAACGATTCGGAGATATAGTGGTTCTACATTGAGAATTGTTAACAAAGTCTGAGAGCTAAGGACGCTCGCCCTTTGGGAGCGTGTCACTGAGCCGACTTCTTGCGTCAGACAACTTGGAAAGAGCTCGCTATTCCGCTTCGTTGTCTTCCTTGAATTCAACTCAGTGACTTCGCTCTGAATCAGGCATCTTGAAGTCGCTTGGGTATATTTATAAGTAATTAATATCTATAAAAAATACATAAAATATGATGTGGGATGCATATTGTTAACAGATCTAACAATTACATTTTCAGCTTTGATCGTGAAGAAAATCGCAGATGTATTTATAGATAAGTAAATTACTGGATCTTGAAAAGAAATCACGTAAGAATCACTCGCAGATAACGTTATGTTGATTTAGTAACGGTATCTCTTCTGTTGTATGGAATTTCAGGCTTGCGTTTATCGTAAGCCTTTTTTTTAAGCTTAGTTGGGTAATAGTTTTACCATATTATATCGCTCAAATTCTATTCCATTTCTTACTGCGATTTCTGTATCTATTAATTCGAAACCGAGTTGTTTAAATAAAGGCTTTGATAATTTGCTAGCCGTTACGCTAATCGTGGTTTGATGAGTTTTTATCGCTATTTGTTCCAACTGTTGATATATCGCTCTTCCAATTCCTTGACGTGATACTTGAGGTGATACGTACAGTAGCGAAACATAATTATGAGGATGCAACTGACCAAACCCAATAGCATGATTATGAGCATCAATAGCAATAATGACGTCGCCTTGTTGAAGTAATTCAGCAAATGCTTCGGGATGTTGTTGCGGATAATTTGCCCACATTTCAATTTGTGCTGAGTTATAGAAGCGGGGCGCAAGTTGAATGATAGACTGGCTGTAAATTTCAGCGAGTTGTTTTTTAAATGTATCGTTGTAATTAATGAATGTAATTGGGCGCATAGGATTTTAATATATTTCTGATATTTGAGATTAAAATTTAAAATATTGTGAACTGTATTGTCGGCTGGACGTCAAATTTATTATGATAATGTGCACTTCGTCCCTATTATTGGTATTATTTTAGGACATAATTAATTTAGTTATATGAAATTTAGTGTTGCAGGGTAAATTTTGAAGAACGGATTTAAATACAATAAATATGCATTAGTCGCATTGGCTTTAATGTCAGTGGTTGGGTGTTCTTCGACTAACTCTGTAAATGATGAAACGGCATCGAATGCTAAATCTGCAGAAACAAAGTCTGTAGGTAAGGAAATAGCATTTACCAATAGCATGTTGAAAGATGATATTCCTAAACAGTTAAAAAGGAATTCATCTATTGATACAGGTATGTTTGATGGCGTTTACCACACATGGAAGGGTACACCGTACCGCTTAGGCGGCACGACGAAGAAAGGGATTGATTGTTCAGCATTTGTACAAGTGGGTTATTCCAGTGTTTATCAAATGATGCTGCCACGTACAACGTTAGAGCTGGTGAAAAAAGGACGTAAAATTTCACGTAATAATGCTAAAGAAGGAGACTTAGTCTTTTTCCGAACGGGTCGTAATACACGTCACGTGGGCATTTATTTAGGAAATTCAGAATTCTTGCATGCTTCTCAATCAAGAGGGGTGATGATTTCACGATTAGATAATCCTTATTGGAAACGACACTTTTGGCAAATTCGACGAATGCCTAAATCGTGAGCTTAGAAATATAAAAAAGCCCAGCATAAAATTGCTGGGCTTTTTATTTGTGTAAAATTTAAAGATATTTGGCTGCGGCTATTCTCGCTAATAATCCCATAGGCGTTGTTACACCGGTAGTGGCATTAAATAGCTTGCCATTTTTTACAATCAAAATAGTGGGTGTAACGGTAATGCCTAATTCTTGGCTGAGTTGGCCGTTTGCGTCATTAATAACAGGGAATCGATAATCTTTGCTCCCCATATAAGCACGTAGCTTTCGGTCATCACCAGAGCGAATAGCAATGCTGGTTACTTTTACATTTAAATCGTTTTGATACTGCTGTAGTAAATTAATCGAAGGACTAACAAAACGACAGCTAGGGCACCATGTTGCCCATAAATACAGCACAACAGGTTGTTGATAACTACTGGTTAGCCAATCAATGTCATGTTGATTAATGGTTTTCTCTACTGATTGATGTTGTACCGAAACCTTTAGATCTTTATTACGCCAAAGATCAACAGCAATACTGATCACAGTAACAACAAGAATGATAACAATACTGCTTTTTAGCCGTCCTTGGCCTAACTTCCATGTCATTTTCTATCCCTTTACTTTTTGCTTGCTTGTTGAATAGCGTTTAGCACTTCATCGTTGGTTAAGATCACTGGTAGTGGAATACCTTCTGGGGCATTCGGGCCATAGACAATATTGAATGGCACACCAAAGCGACCATGAGATTGTAAAAAGCCTGTCACGTAATCAGATGGCTTGGTCCAATCGCCACGCATTAGCTCAATGTTGTCAGCTGATAGGGCAGAGTACACTGGCTCTTGCAGTAATACGCCAACCTTGTTTGCTTTACAGGTAATACACCAATCAGCAGTGACATCAACAAAGACAGTTTTTCCTTGTGCGACTTGCTCGGCGATCTTATCTGTATTCAGAACGTCCCAGTGATGATCATCAGCTAATGGTTTAGCCCAGTGGCTGGTGGTTAGGCTGCCTACAATTAAGCTACCTGCCACACCAAGCAGTAATACGGCGGTTGTAATAATGACACTTTTACGGCCTTTCTTACGACCAAGTTGCCATAAGATAAATAGCATAATGGCAATACCAATTGCCCAAACTACAGCTGTATTAAAGAAACTGGTCATTAAGCTTAACAGCCACACACTGGTTGCCTAGCATCATTAAGCCAAATAGGGTCTTAACACGATCCATCCATAAACCTGGCTTGGGCAATATATTCGCAAGTTGAGGGAAAATGGCAATGAGCAGCCACGGTGCAGCCATACCAACAGCTAATGCAGTGAAGATAGCAAACAAGGTGATGTAATTAGCCCCTAATGCAAACGCAACCGCAGTACCTAAAAATGGCGCACTACAAGGTGTTGCTAACAGTGTTGCAAACATCCCTTGGATAAAGTGACCTAAGTGTGAGTTATCACCTTTTGATGCCATCCATGTATTGGCATTGCTTGAAAGTCGAATTTCAAATAACCCCAACATATTGGCACCAAATAGCACGGTGATAGCGATCATAATGCCAATAAACCAAGGGCTTTGGAATTGAATACCCCAGCCAAGTGCTTGTCCTGAGAACTTCATCAGTGCTAAGAAGCCTGCAAGTAGCCAGAATGAAGTTAGAATACCTGCCGCAGAGGCAATGAATTGGGTGCGAATTTGACGCTTCTCCAATCCTTTAGCAGAAATAACGCTGCTTAGTTTCATACCCAGCACTGGCAGTACACAAGGCATGATATTAAGAATTAAGCCACCTAATAGCGCAAAACCAATGATTTCCAACAGATTGTTATTGGTGTTTGGAATGATCACTGGCTCATCTGTTGCGGTTGCTTTCATCTCAACAGCTAAATCATTATCACCAATGGTAACTTGTAGTGGTTCGCCAACAAGTTTAGGGGTGCCAAACCAACTGGTTACAGGGACTGTTGCGTAGAGGGTTTGATCTTTAATTGTCACTTTAGGCGCAAGGAAAGAGCTATCTTTAACTGCTTTTGAATGTCCATCAATCAGTACATCCGGTTTTGTCCAACCCGCTTTGTTGGTCGCAACAACAGTGACGATTTTTTTGTTCTGATCGTAAGAGACTTTGTCTAGCGTAACAGCTGGTGATGACTTAGGAACATGGCTATAGCCCTTGTTATATAAGAACATCGCATCAGTTGATGTGGTTAGCTTGGTCGGATTAAAGTCTAATGCTAATTCATAGTCAGTCAGGACACAGATGCTAGTACAAGAAGACATGGTTAGCTTACCTGCAAGAAACACAGGTTTGTTCATGTCTTTAACATGAATAGACAGCGGGAAGATAACATCATGCTTATAGCCTAAGGTTTCTACCCCTAGGAATTCATAACGCTTTGGCATCGGCCATTGCCAATCAACACTTTCAACGTTACTCGACATATCCCAATTAACAGACGGGGCAACGCCACCTTCACCTGGTGATCGCCAATAGGTTTTCCAGTCTTTATCAAGTTTGACTTCTAATAAGCCTTGGACCGTATGGTTAGCGAGATCTTTCTCACCTGTTAGTACCAAGCGTACTTGCACAGGTGGATGCTGGGGATTGGTTACCCAACCTGTCGTGATCTCCGGTGAGGCATAGGAAAGTGGGGTGAAAAAGATACTTAGCAGCGCACCGAATATGGCATAGATGAAATAAGTATTCAGATATAGTTTTTTCAATCTTGAACTCCGTGTTAACAATGCGCAGAAACATTGCAATGTTATCAAACGTGGGTGTAACGATATTAGTGTTATGACTAAATAGACCCGCTAGAGAGAAGATCTATTTCATTGAATTACAAACTTTTATCACAGTAGTAACAGACATTACTTTGTATTTTTAGTTCGTTTGTCTAAACCTAATATGGCGATATTAATCACTATTGTAGGTTCATAGTAATAGCTATTAGGATGTGAACCAATTTTTTAATTTTGTAACGAGGCTTTGCTGGGAGGATTTTTTCCCTAAATAGTAAGCCTGCATTAAGCGTTGACGTAGTAGCTCCGCTTGAGGATCTGCATTTTTCATTGTTGCCGAAGTTGTAAATAATTGCTGACAAATCGTTTCGGCTTGCTCGTTAGCGTAGCTATAGTCAATCTGGCTTGCACCTTGTACAAGTAACCACAACAGAGAAACAATGGTGTATTGTTCGCTCTCTTGATGTTGGAATTTTGAAGCATGATCTGCGCCAACAGTGTTCTCAAAGACAGACTGCATCTGGTGATAAGCTTGCTGCTGTGTATGCCATTGTTGTGACAACAGTTGGTGTTGTTGTGTCATTAAGCCTAACAGTAAATCGAGAGGTGCACGATCAGGGCGTTGTTGGCAAATATCGAGAAAACGAGGCGTAAAACTAGAGATAAATTGGTTGATAAGCACTTGATCTTCTGATGATAAATCAAGCTTCTCTATGCCGAGTGAAAAAAATAGTGATTTGAGATCTGTCATGGCATTAATATCGTACTGAAATGGTCGCACAGAATAACATGGACACCTAGCGAGTAATAATAAATAGGAAATGAGAATGACTAAAATTTACGATTTTGAAGTGAAAAACATCACAGGGGATATGCTTTCGCTTGAAAAGTACCAAGGTAAAGTGCTTTTGATTGTGAATACGGCTAGTGAATGTGGATTTACCCCACAATATGAAACATTACAGGCGCTGTTTGATAAGTATAAAGAGCAGGGGTTAGTGATCCTTGGTTTTCCATGTAACCAATTTGGTGGGCAAGAGCCGGGCACTGAAGCGGAAATAGCACAAAGTTGTTTAGTTAATTATGGTGTTACTTTCCCGATGTTCAGTAAAGTGGATGTAAAAGGTGCACAGGCAGATCCGCTATTTACTTATTTAGTCAAAGCGTTGCCTGGTGTGTTAGGAGCAAATATTAAATGGAATTTTACTAAGTTTTTAATTGCACCGGACGGTACGCCTGTTAAACGTTATGCGCCGACGACTAAACCGTTGGATATTGAGGTGGATATTGTCAAATTACTAGCATGATCATGTCTTCGCAGTGGTTTGAGAAAATTGGATAATTTCTATAATTAACTGCTGCTTATTATTCGCGTGTTGCTCCCTCATTTTATGAAGGAGCAAATTGATTGCTTTTGCCCGCCGTCCTGCTTTTTTATATTGCTCCAAATAGTGATTGAGAAAATCAATTTGTACTGCGCTATCGTTAAAATCCCCTAATTTGGATTGCATTGACTTCATGGTTTTAGCGGTGATAGTCAACGTCAGTTGTTCGGAAACAGATGAATAAAGTTCTAAACCATAACGAAGCTTCTTACATTTAATTCTTAAGGCATGAAGTTGGTTATCTTCTGTTTCTGTATTGATCGTTGCTGTGAGTTTTAAAACCTTTTTGCTGAGCTGCGTTAAAAGCCTATTAATGCTTGTTATGTTTGATGAGGTTGTTTGATTGTCTACAGCTAATAAATGTTTTAGTTGGAAGGCAATTTCACCGTGGGCTGCTTTATATTCATCACTCTTAAGCCAATGTTTATTTTTTTTATAGGTTTTCTGGCGTTGGTGCTGCAAATCATCGAAAAACCGTGCCAGCCCTAAATGATGTTTATGTTCAATCAAGCTGAAGTAATGCTCCATCTGCATTAGATAGACATCAAGATCTCGCTGTAGGTTAGTGAGTTGCATGAGATTTTTGATGGCAAGATTAAGCAGTTCAACTTGTGTTGGATTAAACAGTGAATGGTGCAGGGTTAAAATGGCTCGGATACGGCGTAATGTAACGCGGTATTGATGAAGAAATTCAGGATCATCGTCTTTAATAATGCCTTTTTCATATTGAGTACAAAAGGCGAATTCTTTTTTAAGGTAGCGACGAATGTCTGTAGCTAGCGGTAATTTTGAATCAATAGGATAAACATAGGACGTTTTTCGAGGAAGCTCAAAAGTGTCTCGTTTATGCATAATCCTACCCAAGTAATAAAAAGCACTATAAGGATTAAATATAGTTCACGGCTACGCTTTCTGCTTGAATCATAACGGTAAATACAAGCTGTAAAATCAATGGCAATAAGATGTTACAGCAATAAATTAATTAATATTCAATTTGCTAATGTGAAACTTACCACTGCAAACCACTCCCTGCTAAACGTTAAAAGAGTTATCGATATCTTTAACAGGAGACTGCAATGACTGAACTATGGAATCCTTTAGGTACAGATGGTTTTGAGTTTGTTGAATACACTGCGCCATCAGCGGAGGGCATTGAACTGTTAAAGCAATTATTCTCAAAAATGGGTTTTGCAGAAATTGCTAAACATAAGCACAAAGCGGTTTGGTTATATCGGCAAGGTGATATCAGCTTTATTGTTAATGGTGATCATTCATCACAAGCGGATCAATTTGCTAAAGCGCATGGTACAAGCGTTAATGCGATGGCATTTCGTGTTAAAGATGTCGATAAAGCGTTAGCTTATGCAGTTAAACAAGGTGCTATTATTCATCCTACACAGGCAGGTCCCATGGAGTTGAATATTCCTGCAATAGAAGGAATAGGCGGAGCCTTGTTATATTTGGTTGATCGTTATGGTGAACATGACATTTATGAAGTGGATTTTGACTACTATCACGACTATCAACAACGGTTAATGAAAGCTGATAAGGGATTGAAAAATATCGATCATCTTACTCATAACGTTCAAATGGGTAACATGAATAAATGGTCTGATTTCTACACTAGAATTGCCAATTTTCGCCAAGTTAAATATTTTGATATCAAAGGTCAGCTAACTGGTTTAAAATCTCGCGCAATGACATCCCCATGCGGCAAGATTCGTATTCCTATCAATGAATCTAGTGACGAATACTCACAAATTGCCGAATACCTAAAACAATATAAAGGCGAAGGCATTCAACATATTGCTTTAAGCTCTGATGATATTGCTACCACGGTAGCGAAATTGCGTGAGTCGGAAGTGATTTTTATGGATACGCCTGATACTTATTATGAGTTAATAAGTAAAAGGATTGACCGTCACGATGAAAATGTTGCTATGTTACAGCATCACAAAATACTGATAGATAGTGATGAAGATGGTATTTTGTTGCAAATTTTTACCGAGACCGTGATCGGACCTGTGTTTTTTGAGATTATTCAGCGTAAAGGAAATGAGGGTTTTGGTGAGGGTAATTTTCAAGCCTTGTTTGAATCAATTGAACTCGATCAAATTCGTCGTGGTGTGTTAAATGCTAAAGCTTAATTAGGGACGATTTAAGCAACGTGTTTCTCTGTTCATAAATATAAATTTGATATTTTGTCAATGTTAAATTTATGTCAGAGAGATGGTTAATGCTCGCTATACTGTAGTATTATCCTTATAAAGTATTGGATTTATTACTACTACAGCAATAGTGGGTTTGTAATATGATTAATAAAGATACAATAGTGAACAAAAATAATAAATTTCTTGTTGGGTGGCGTGAAATCGCAGCTTTACCTGACCTTGGTATCAGTGATATTCACGTAAAAGTTGATACTGGTGCACGTAGTTCATGTTTACATACGTTTAAGATTGAAGAATTTACTCGCGATGGCGAGGCATGGGTTAAATTTTGGATTCACCCAATCCACAATAACACTGAAGTAGAACAAGTTTGTGAAGCGAAAATCGCAGACAAGCGTATTGTACGTAACTCAGGTGGTGACGAACAACTACGCTACTTTATTGTTTCTACAATTGATTTTAACGGTCAGCAATGGTAAATTGAAATTTCGTTAACAAGTCGTGATAACATGGCGTTCCGTATGCTACTTGGTCGTACGGCGATGCATGAGCGTATTATTGTTGACCCGGAAGCTTCTTATCTCATTAAAACTCAAGGCTAGTTGTCATGAAAATTGGTATTTTATCTCGTAACCGTTCACTTTACTCGACAGCTCGTCTTATTGAAGCCGCAGAGCAACGTGGTCATGAAATTAAAGTGATTGATGCACTACGTTGTTACATGAATATCAACTCAGAAAAGCCACAGATCCACTTTAAAGGTGAAGATCTAGTGAATTTTGACGCGATTATTCCACGTATCGGTGCTTCTGTGACGTTCTACGGTACAGCGGTATTGCGTCAGTTTGAGATGATGGGCGTTTACACAGTAAATGAATCTGTAGCGATCAGCCGTTCTCGTGACAAACTGCGTTCAATGCAACTGCTATCTCGTAAGTGTATTGGTATGCCTGTTACTGGTTTTGCAAGCAAGCCTGATGATGTTAAAGACTTACTTGACATGGTAGGTGGTGCACCTGTAGTGATTAAACTACTTGAAGGTACACAAGGTATCGGTGTTGTACTTGCTGAGACACGTAAAGCTGCTGAAAGTGTTATCGAAGCATTCATGGGTTTGAAAGCAAACATCATGGTGCAGGAATACATTAAAGAAGCAGGCGGTGCAGATATCCGTTGTTTCGTGATTGGCGATAAAGTAATTGCAGCGATGAAGCGTCAAGGTGCTGAAGGTGAATTCCGTTCAAACCTACACCGTGGCGGTAGCGCAGCACTTGTTAAGATCACACCAGAAGAGCGTAAGACAGCAGTGGCTGCAGCGAAGATCATGGGCTTAGGCGTAGCAGGTGTTGACCTACTTCGTTCTGATCGTGGTCCACTAGTGATGGAAGTAAACTCATCACCAGGTCTTGAAGGTATCGAGAAAGCAACAGGTAAAGATATCGCGGGCATGATCATCGAGTACATCGAGAAAAATGCAGTGAAAAAATCTTCACTTCGTAACAAAGGCTAATTTAACCTAAGTTATTCTTTGTATTAAAAAAGGCGTCCATTGGACGCCTTTTTTGTTGCTAATAGAATGTTATCTTATAGCTGCTTTTCAATAGGTAATGCACCTGCAACCCAAGCGCCCATTTTTAGCAAAATACCGCTATCTGGCTCTGAGGTGTATTGTTGACCAGTTGTATCGTCATTCCATACGATGTCACCATTTTCATCAAGGGATAAGCGGTAAGCATCTTTTAGTAGTGAGTTGCTGATCTGGTTATACACTTGACCAGAAAACTCAGGAGAATCCACAATTACACCAAGCTCAGTATTTAGGTAAGCTGAACGTGGGTCAAAGTTAAATGAACCAACAAAAATCTTTGATTTATCAAGAATAAACGTTTTTGCATGTAAGCTAGTACGAGAACGGCTTAGCCACTTATGCTTCGTTTTTTGCCCTGGCTCAACTTTCACTTCATATAGCTTTACACCACCTTCAAGCATAAGCTTACGGTATTTTGCGTACCAGCCATGTACAGCGAACACATCGTTTGATGCTAATGAGTTCGTTACGATGGTGATGTTCTTACCACTTTTCGCCGCTTTTGCTAGTTCTTTAGCGCCTTCTTCTGTTGGTACAAAGTAAGGTGATACTAAGAAGAAGTCGTGATCTGCTTTTGCAATCATTTCAGATAGCTTATGTAACAGTAGATCATCTTTGCTGTTAGCCACTTTGTACGGTGTATCGTAAAGCAGCTCTGCATCCGTCCAGAATAGCGGCAGTGTTTCATCCATTAATTGTTTCACCATCGGGTGGTGCTTTAATGAACGAGCGTAATCAGTTGACATGTATTTAAGCTGAGCTTGTTTCCATTGGGCTAGTTGCTCAGGTGTAGGCTCATGTGCTTCGCTTACTAACGCCTCAATAGGGGTTGCTGGCTTACTGTTCCAGTATTCATCGAATTGGCGAGAGAATTGTGGGATCACTTTACCTAACATGATCAGGTCGAAGTCACCAAATTCTACATCGCTGTTTGCCGAGAAATATTCATCACCAATATTACGACCACCAGTGATCGCGAAAACACCATCAGCAATGATTGCTTTGTTATGCATACGACGGTTTAGACGATCAAAATCGGTCAAAAAGCTTAGTGGCTTAATCGTACGGTTTGAAAATGGGTTAAATAAACGCACTTCAACGTTAGGGTGAGCCGATAAACTTGCTAGTGCTTGATCATCACGATTTTGCATGTCGTCAAGTAATAGACGTACACGAACGCCACGCTCTGCTGCTTGGTATAAATACCAAGTTAATAGACCACTTGTCGCATCGTCACGGTAGATGTAGTACTGCACATCCAACGTTTTTTCTGCACCTTCAATAATCGCTAAACGTGCCAGTAGGGCTGCTTGGCCATCACCTAATGGGTAGAAACCTGTTTTATCTGGGTGCTTGCTCGTATAAGGCAGTGAGCTTTGGTATAGGTTGGTTTTGAAGTTATCAACATTAGAGTAGCTCGTCTGTTTTTCTGTTGATAATGGTTGCGCACAACCAACAAGAGTCAGTACACCCGTCGCGATAATTGAATGGGTGAAAAGTTTTTTATAGTGTTTTAAACGGTTCATGAATACTACAACAAAATAAATTTGGGCGAATTCTACAGAGGAATAACCTCATACGCTGTAAGGAAAGCTAGTTTATGTGATCACTGCAATATTTGATAAAACAAATATAGAAAGAAGTGTAACAAATTGAGAAATAGATAAAATCAGTCAATAAAAAAGCCCGAAATCATCACTGATATCGGGCTTTTAAGGTAATGCTATGACTTAGTTAGCTGTTGCTTCAACACCATGCCATTGGTAGTGATTATTTGGCTTCTTACTCACAATACCTTCATCAAGTAATTGCTTGAAAATCGAATCCACTTCATCAGTAGAGATGTTTAAGAATTTACTCACCGCGCGTTTGCTACAGTTTACTTTATTGTGGCTAAGGGCATCGATAGCTTGCTCATAAGGTGTTTTTGGCACCTCAGGTTCAATGACAATTTCTTCAGCCTCATGTACTTCAACATCAGTAATTTCAGATGTACCAACACTTGATGGATCAAAATGCTCTAGTAGCTTCGGTTGTTCCATCTCATTGTAACCCGCCATTTCTAACATCTGATTATGACGGAATTTATGACGGAAACGGTTTTCTTCACCAATTAAGCCAACGAAGAAAGCGGCAAAGAAATCCAACAACACTGAGAGGAATACCACTAAGCCAAGCTGCGCTGATTGCGGTGTCACATGTAATGTATCCGCTAAGCTGTCGATTAAGCCTAATACCGAACCTTGGCTCACAACAGGAATGCTATCGCGCTCCATTGCCAATTGTTGTTGCTGTTTACGTAATTCATCATTTTGTTTTTGAATACGCGTTACACCTGAAGCAATACGTTCCATTTGAATGTATTTCTCAGCAGCCACATTGTTAAGATCGATCTGTTTTTCGATCGCATCAATTTGCATGTTGTATGCATTGATCTTACTTTTTTGTACGTTTACTTCACTCTGTGCTTTATTGGTTGCACTGTTAATACCACCAATAGAGCCGCCGATAGAAATAGCCGCTAATACCGCATAGAAGGTAAAGGCTGAAAGCGTACCCGTATAGTTACGTCGTGCTTTTCGTTCACCAACTTCATACCAAGCAAAGAATTTACCTAATTCGAAAATGACAGCTAAGCCACCGAATAGGAATTTCATCAATGGATCATCATCAATAGAAAGGAATAATAGCAGCGAGAAGACAATAGAGGCGAGAATGGCTGCGCAGGTAAAACTATAAACTGTCCACATTGCGAATAATCCTTTCGGATAGCGAATGTGGCTTTTCTGATCGTAAAGCATAAATAAGTCTGGCTAATAAGCTCGTGGTCGCTTGTCGTATATAACGCCAAGCAAAAATTAAGGGCTTATAGGATACCTTAAAAAAGCGTTGAACCCTTATAAAACGTGGCTTCCAGCGTCTTTTCGATGGAATTTTACACACCGCTTTCATTGCTGTTTAAAACGCAATCAATTACTGCTTAGAAACTACACATAATGCGATGTTAAATACGATTGGTGAACATAAATAATTCATTTTGGATAAGGCGTAGCAGAATATTCATGTATTTGGATACTGGCTGTTTTTCTTAATATTCGAGCAATAGTGGAAGAAGAGTCATTATTATTTGTCATTTTGCTGACATGTTTCGATGGTGTAATTTGAATAATATTAGCAATACAGTTTTTACGGGTAGTTTTGTGAATTATCAACCACAATCGAATGCGATGGGAAGCATCGATCAACGGGTTAAGGACAACACCACACCGATTTTTTACACTGAAAGAGAGCGCGTTATGTACGAACGCTTAGGTCAGTCCTATGCGTGGTACAAAATAATGGAAGACGAATGGTTAGACATTGAGCAAAAGTGTCTTGATGCTTTTTATGCTGCATGTGCACAATTGAAAAAGTTTGATTTTCAATCTTATAAAGAAATTAGCAGCAATAAACCTCATGTTTTGTTTGAAATACAACGTGTTCAGATAAAGCATCCAGTGTCTCCGGCAGTACAAACATATTTAGATAACTTATTAATTCAACGAGATTTAATTTATCCTGAATGGCTTCGTGCTCAAAAAGCATTGGAGTATATTGAGTCTGAAAAAGCATACTTACGTGCCTTAAAAGACGTAGCACATAATTAATCCTGCTAAAAGCTGACCTATACTTATTATTAATTTTAACTGATAAGGGGGTCAGCAATGTTCTTTACCAGTGAACATAAAATGACAAATGAAGAGCAATTCTTTATTAAATCTCAATATATCGGTAGCAATTTACCCTCTGATTTACAACTTCATCTCGCCTTGGTTTATGTCGATGATCATACTTTTCAATGTGTTTGGGAAGCAGAGTCCATAGAGTCCGTTGCACTCTATGTAGAATCGCAATTGGCAGGTTGTTGTCATAGCCACTATTTTGAAGTTGATCCATTTACAGCGGTTGGCGCTTAATATCGACTCTCTAACATATTTATAGGTATATTGCTGTGTAGATTGCGGGTATCAAAAGGTAAATGATTTTTCATACAGAAAGCACTAAAGAAACTCTGGGTTATTTTTAATAGCAATCAGCCTGATGTACGCAGTTTCTCCCCGCGTTCTTTGCTTCATATAAAGCGTTATCAGCGAGTTTTAATACGCTTTCGGGCTCATGCTCTATATAGTTTTCAGCCACGCCAATACTTACTGTAACTTTGACCGATTTGGATTTTTTACGTTGTCCGCGTTCTTTTAAGCCTGCATGATCGCTGTGAGGGCGGTTATCATGATCGCGGATGATCATTTTGTATTTAGCTATCTTTTCACGCAACTCTTCGAGTAAAGGTAAACATTGCTCAATGGTTTTCCCTTTAAATAAAATCGTAAACTCTTCACCACCATAACGAAATGCTTTACCACCACCTTCTATCTGTTTTAAAAGGCTAGCTACAAGCTTTAGAACATCATCACCAGTTTCGTGACCGTATTTATCATTAAACTTTTTAAAGTGATCGACATCGATCATCGCTAAGGTAAATGTTCTGCCTAAATGTTTGAGTTCATTATCAAGGGCTCTACGTCCTGGAATTTCAGTTAGTTGATCAATAAAAGCAAGTTCATGACTACAACTAATTATATTAATTAACAGCATTAGAGCAACGATGCTAAAGGCAACGCTGGAGATAAAGGGATAGTGGAAGAAGGTAAATGTGAGAAAACTAAACAGTAAGCAGATGAATACAGCCTGATCTGAACTATGGTTACGCTTTAAGATCGTAGAAGCGTTGCTACATGTTAGCGCTAAATTCAAAACGAGTAAGATCAAAGGTAACGGGGATAAATTGCGATAGGAAAATAAGTAAACCTCCCACCACGCACTCAGATCTGAATCTTTGAAATGATGGTAAACAAGGGCAGCCCAGCCTATTTGTAGCAATAAGAAACAGCTGAATAATGCGCCAAAGCGAGAGAATAGGCGTTTGTCAGGCATGATATGTACTTGCAGAAGATTAAACGGTAATAACCCTGCGAGTAAGCTGAAAACAAGTTTAATTTCGTCATTGGTGAGAGGAGATTGTAATTGATTGATGATGATGGTGTATGCCACCAACATGATAAGAGCGACGAAACCAGTTCTACCTTGATTAAATGGCTGGCTGAGAAAGATAACAACAGAAAATAGAATGTAAGGGATATTAATAAGCAAATTTTGATAGTTTGCGAGTGTGGCAGTGCAGAATGGTAAAGCAATGAGCATTAAGGTTGCAATCGTTAGCGGGATCAGCAACCGCATGCCAGCAGAACGAAAGTGTGAAGAAAAGAGCATGAATCTAAAACCTTAATTAAGAATAAATACGTATATCTGTGAGCTAATATGAGCTGGAAATCTATCGTATTTGTAATCTTCCTTGAATGAGTAGCCGTTACAACCCGTTATTGTAGTTATATCGGCTACTACATCAATAACTTAAGTTACTGATCTTTATTTAAATAAGGAAACAGTGTTTTAATTTGCTCTGCGGTTAAATTTTCAACACACTCAATATTACGTTCAGGGATCGCTTCAGGATCTGGGTAATGCTTTAATACTTTTTCCATACTGTCTTCACGGATCAGGTGAAAAACAGGATATGGAGAGCGGTTCGTGAGGTTTTCTGCATCATCCGGTTCAGTACCATAGAAGCAGTAATTAGGATGGAAGCTAGCAATTTGATAGACACCACTTTTACCTAATTGAACGACGAGCCCTTCCACTAGATCTAAGAACTGATTGTAGTCATCAAATTCTTTAAATAAGTAAGGCGCGACAACCAATGTGGTTTCTAATTCAGAAACTGGCGTTTCATCAAGCTCTTTCAATTGGAGATAGATTGTTTCTAGTAAATCATTTTCAGTTGTATCGCTACTAACAAATATTTTGATCTGCTTGTTACGTTGCGGTTTAGCAGCAAAAGGGCAGAGATTTAATCCGATCACCACATCGTTTAGCCATTGTTCAACGGCTTTTTCAATATCTTTGATCTGTTGAGTATTCTGTTCTGTTGTTGAGTTCATGGACTGACTTTCCAATATTTTTATTATAAAAAAGGCCAGCAAAGGCCTGTCTCTTATACACAAATCCCTAAGCCAATGCTTGGGGATTTTTTTGAACTAATTTTATGTTTCATGATCTGATCATCTAAGCAATGATAAGGATGATTATGATGACCTATATAGAACCAACTCTTTGGGCTCAAAAACAATTCGGTCAAGCCGATCTTAATGACCCAAGACGAACTCAAAGACTCGTTGCTCTAGCTACCTCTCTGGCTGAACAACCTGGTATCCCTATCTCAAAACTCATCATCTCCCCAGCCGATATGGAAGGGGCTTATCGCTTTATTCGTAATGACCAAATCAAAGCAGAAGATATTGCAGAAGCTGTATTCTATGTCACAGCACAAGAAGCTTTAGAGCAACAAACACTGCTTGCATTGGAAGATACCACTTCTCTAAGTTACTCACATCACAGCATACAAGATACACTCGGGCATTCCAATCAAGGTAATCGACACCGAGCAATGTTCGTTCATTCAACATTGCTTTTTGCTCCCGAAACTCACACTGTGGTTGGTTTAATCGAACAACAACGCTGGACCCGAGATATTGACAAACGTGGTCAAGGACACCAGCACGCACTCGACCATACAAAGAAAAAGAAAGTTATAAATGGGAACAAGCATCTCGCCATGTTGCAGAGCGACTAGGCGAGAAAATGTCAGAGGTTATTTCTGTATGTGATAGAGAAGCCGATTTATTCGAGTACCTCACTTACAAGCACGAGCAACAACAACGATTTATCGTTCGCTCAATGCAAAGTCGCTGTATCGAGGAGCATGATAATCGTCTTTATGACTACGCTTCCAAGTTGTTATCAGCAGGAAGCAAAGAGCTAAAAATACCGCAAAAAGGCGGTCGTAAGTCCCGCACGGCTCATCTAGACATCAAATATGCTCCCGTGACACTTAAGTCTCCCGCCAATAAAAAAGAGTTCGATAATATCTCTCTCTACTATGTTGGATGTATAGAGCAAGGTGAGAGTGACGACAAGCTCGCATGGCATTTACTGACATCAGAGCCTGTAACGAACAAAGAGGAAGCACTTAACATCGTCAGTTATTATGAGCGTCGTTGGCTGATAGAAGATTTTCACAAGGTTTGGAAAAGTGAAGGCACGCAAGTTGAACAACTGAGAATGCAAAGTAAAGATAACTTAGAAAGGCTCAGTGTTATTTTGGCATTTATTGCTACTCGTTTACTCCAGTTAAGATTTATGAACGAATCTAAAGAGTTATCTAGTAGTTGTTGTGAACGGGTGTTAAAAGGTAAAGCGTGGAAGCTTGTGTGGTTAAAATTGGAGAAGAAAAAGCTGCCCAAAGAAGCACCAAATATATCGTGGGCTTACAAAAGTATTGCACGGTTAGGTGGTTGGAAAGATACCAAGCGGACGGGTCGCGCTTCTGTAAAGACATTATGGCAAGGATGGTTTAGGTTACAAACCATCCTTGAAGGATATGAACTAGCTAAGTCTCTTGAACACAATGACTTGTGATCAAGAGACAGAGCAAAGGCTGGCCTTTTAAGAGGTTAATAACAATTATGCTTTAACTTCTTCTTTATTCTCTTCTGTAGCAGATGCATCAGTATTTTCTGTCGCTTCTGGTGCAGGGAATTGCTTCACAGGTTTTGCAATTAGTTGGCGAGTAGTACTACGAATTTCAGCTAGTGTTACATCAAATGTGTCACCTAGCTGGTACTCTTTAATACCATCAATAGTGATAATACCTAGCTCGCCACTACAGCTAATGCGCTCTTTATTATCCAAGATAAGCGGACTTGGAATAAACGCAGATGCACCGTTTTCAAGTAGACGAACACGCATACCTGCACGGTTAATATCAAATACTTCAGCGTTAAATATGGTTGCATTTTTTACTGCATCTTTTAAAAGGCGCACGTATAACCAATCAGATACGTCACGCTCAGCCATACGGTGATGACGGCGGTGTAGTGCAATTTCATCACCTACATTATCATCAGGTTTTTGGCTTGGCTCGTTACCTGTGATCAATGCTTTTAATAGGCGATGGTTGATCATATCGCCGTACTTACGAATTGGTGATGTCCAAGTTGCGTAAACATCTAGACCCATCGCATAGTGAGGAGCAGGCGTATTTGCAACTTCACTGTAAGCTTGGAATTTACGCAGACGGTTATCTAGGTAAGTTGTTTCAAGGGTGTTTAACCAACGGCGTAATGCACTAAAGCCTTCGAGCTCAAGTAGCTGTTCTTTCTCGAACGGCGCTTCAGCTTCAGTGAGGAATTCCATTGCAGTATCCAGTTTTTCTGGATTAAAACCGCTATGAACGTTAAACACACCTGTACCGAATTTCTCTTGTAGCGCACGACCAGCACAAATGTTTGCTGTGATCATGGCTTCTTCAATCATACGGTTTGCTGTACGACGTGCATCAGTGTGGATTGCGATAACGTCGTTATCTTCGCTTAGTTCAAAGCGGTAATCTGGACGATCAGGGAACACAACCGCATTCTCTTTACGCCACTTGCTACGCGCATCAGCAAACGCATGTAGTGCACGAACTTGTGCTTCAATGATGTCGTTTGGAGCCCAGTTTTCAGTGCTGCTGTTTTCAAGGAAATCAGACACATTATCGTAAGATAGACGGCCTTGAGATTTGATCCATGCTGCAAAGAATTCGATGTTATCTTGGATAACGCCGTCTTTATCAACAGTTACACGACAACAAATAGCTGGACGCTTTTCGTTTTCGATCAGTGAACATAGCTCATCACTGAGTTCACGCGGTAGCATTGGGATATTACGACCAGGTAAGTAGATGGTAAAACCACGTTCACGGGCTTCATCATCCATCTTATCGCCAACAGCAATGTAAGACGTTGGGTCTGCAATCGCAATGGTGATATCAAAGCTACCGTCATCGTTAGCAACGGTATAGATTGCATCATCCATATCTTTGGTTGATTCACCATCAATAGTGATAAACGGTAAATCAGTCAGATCTTGGCGCTCAAGACCTTCATCTAACATATTCCAACTTTCTTGTGGTGCAGGCTCTGCGTTAGGAAGGTTGTGATGTGCAAGTGTTACCCACCAAGGTGCAATCTTATCGTTGCTATCGGTGATTTTTTCTTTGATATCGCAGAAGAAAGTCTTGTTATTATCAACAAGAGGGTGGCGAGTTAAATAAGCGACAACCCAGTCACCTTCTTTTAGTGATTCTGGATTTAGGCCTTTAGTAGCTTTCGCTTTAATCGCTTCTTTTAACTGAGGATGATCAGGCACAACGTGCAGACGATCACGAATGAGTTTTACACGACCAATAAAACGAGTGATTGATTGTTCAACCAACTCTTGTGGTTCAGCCACTTCACGTTCTTTTTCTGTACGGATAACTGCCATAACACGGTCACCGTGCATAACATTTTTCATGTATGCAGGCGGAACGAAAAAGCTTTCTTTATTATCAGTCTCTAGAAAGCCAAAACCGCGATCAGTCGCTTTGATATTACCTTCCTTTTTAGGAAGTGTTTCTTGAATTTGCTTTTTAAGCTGTGCTAACAGCGGATTATCTTGAAACATTATGCCTGGTCTCAGATTTGTAACGCTGACACTATACTTTTTTGGGTTGATAAAACCAATATTTGGCTAATGAAATTTTACGTTAACTTCGATAACAGGATAAGCCATTAGTAAATAGAAGCATGAAATTATCATAATGAAGTGAGTTTAGTCGTTATTCGAAAATATAAGAGAAAATGTAATAATATGAAAAAATAAGCTTTGTGATTAATAATCGTAATAAATGAACATTTTGCAGCCTTTAGCATGTGGAACGGCTGTTTTAGATAGCCTTATATTCTATTTTTATGATTAATTTTATATAAAATTCAAATGTTTAGTTTGTTAATTGTAATGTGGGAGATGCTTAGTTAAGCCGAGTGATTTTTCATCAATTAGCAAAAATATAAAATTAATAATAAGAAAAGGAAATGCTAGATAGATAATAAAGAAGGGTAGAATATAAAAACACTTTTATTCTATTCTAACCTCAGTTTAATGCATGTATTGTAAGTATTTACAATAACATAGTGCATCCTATCGTTGTTCTATAAAGCAGTGTGTTTGTCTGTTATTCTAATTGTTCAATAAATGGTTGCTTGGTCGGTGTTTTGTGACGTTCCTCAATTTTTTCTGGCTTTTTATCAAGTATTAGCGCACAATGCGTCCCCTATTAGTCGAGGCCCGTGCTTGAGGTTGCTGTTGCAGAACCCTTGGTAGCAAAGGGGCCCCGTTTTTAAGTTGATCATATATTGGGATCCCAATGCAAGAAACTGTTACAGAATTTCGCCAACTAGATTTGGCCGACACACTATTATCTGCACTAGACAACATGGGCTTTGTTGCTCCTACGCCTATTCAGGCTGCGTCAATTCCTCTTCTACTTACAGGTGTTGATGCACTAGGTAAAGCACAAACTGGTACAGGTAAAACAGCAGCTTTCTCACTTCCAGTTCTAAATAAAGTAAACCTATCTCAGCATAAGCCTCAAGCGATTGTTATGGCTCCAACACGTGAGCTTGCGATTCAGGTTGCCGCTGAAATGAAAACGCTTGGTCAAAACATCAAAGGTCTTAAAGTTCTTGAGATCTACGGTGGTGCATCAATCGTTGACCAAATGCGCGCACTAAAAAATGGTGCACACATTGTTGTTGGTACTCCTGGTCGTGTTAAAGACCTTATCTCTCGTAAGCAACTTCACTTAGACGAAGTACACACTTTCGTTCTTGATGAAGCTGATGAAATGCTGAAGATGGGCTTCGTTGACGACGTAACTTGGATCATGGAACAAGCACCAGAAAGTGCACAGCGTGTACTATTCTCTGCAACTATGCCTCCAATCGTTAAAGAAATCGTTGACCGTTTCCTACGTAACCCTGAGCGTATTGACGTTGCTGGTGAAAACCGCACTGTTTCTAAAGTAGAGCAGCAGTTCTGGGTTGTTAAAGGCGTAGAGAAAGACGAAGCGATGAGCCGCCTTCTTGAAACTGAAGATACAGATGCTTCAATAGTATTCGTACGTACTCGTCAAGATACTGAGCGCCTAGCTGATTGGCTATGTTCTCGTGGCTTTAAAGCTGCGGCACTTCACGGTGATATTCCTCAGTCTCTACGTGAGCGTACTGTTGATCACATCAAACGTGGCGTGATTGATATTCTAGTTGCAACTGACGTTGTTGCTCGTGGTCTTGATGTGCCACGTATTACACACGTATTCAACTACGATATCCCATTTGATGTTGAGTCATACATCCACCGTATCGGTCGTACAGGTCGTGCAGGACGTACAGGTAAAGCGATCCTACTAGTTCGCACTAACCAAATCCGCATGCTACGTACAATTGAGCGTGTAACTAAGTCTCGTATGGAAGAAATCCAACTTCCTCTACGTGATCTTGTTGCTGCAGCTCGTCTAAGCCGTTTAGGTGAAGAGCTGCAAGCTCAGAAAGAACAAACAAATGTTGATGCATTCGTTGAACTTGTTGAAAAACTACAAGAGTCAATTGAAGTTGATGCAGCAACACTAGCAGCTATGCTTCTTCAGCGTCAGCAGGGTAACCGTCCTTTATTCTACAAAGGTCCAGATCCAATGATCGCTGCAATTGAGCGTGAAGCGCAACGTCGTGAGCGTCGTGGTAACGACCGTGACCGCGGTGAGCGTGGCGATCGTCGTGACCGTGGTGAGCGTCGTTCATTCAACAGCGCTGACTGGGATACTTACCAGTTACAAGTTGGTCGTGAGCAAGGTGTTCAGGTTAAAGATATCGTTGGTGCTATCGCTAACGAGCTTGGCCTAAGCAAAGAGTTCATCGGTGCGATTAAACTAGCTCCAACTCACACGTTCGTTCAACTTCCTAAGAAGATGACTGCAGAAGTTGCAGCACAGCTTAAGAAACTACGTATTCGTCAAAACGAAGTGAAAGCGGTAGTTGTTGAAGGTGAAGTGCTTCGCGAACACCGTCCTCGTGGTGGTAACCGCGATGGCAACCGTGGTGGTTACCGTGGTAATCGTGATGGCAACCGCGATGGTAATCGCGGTGGTGAGCGTCGTTTCGATCGTAACCGTGGTAATGACAACCGTGGTGGTTACCGTGGTAACCGTGATGGTGCTCCACGCGGTGATCGTAAGCCTCGTTCAGAAGCATAATTTCGCTGAATTAAGCTAGAATCAAAAAAGCCGAGTTATTTAACTCGGCTTTTTTTATGCCTGTTATTTGGCGTTTGTACTGTTAAACTTAAACATTGCTTGTTGTGTATAAATGGATTCATCTAAAGTCGCTTTTACTCAGCAATATTTCTGTATTAATAAAGAAAGAACGCTAGTTCTTAAATACACTTAACATACATTAGATAATGTGATTGACACTAATGACCAATTATTAGCTTACCGCATAGTATGTTTAGTGATAGATAGCAAAAAGCCCGCATGATAGCGGGCTTTTACGTATTAGCTTATTGTATAAGTGGGACGTTACTTAAACTCAGCCTTACGCATACGGTTTAACACAGCCATGACTTCGATAACACGAGGCTTAGACATTTCACCGTACTTAGGCATCATTGCTGCCCAATCGTCGTGTAGCATGTTAGCAAACGCACGAGCTGGCGTTTTTTCCCAACCTTTTAGTTGTGCAAGTTGGAACCATAGGTAACCAATCGCTAATAGCTGGCTTGAATGTGCAACTTGCTCAAGTGCTTGAAGATCGACATATTCACGACCAAAGCGTAGTGATGTTTTATCTTTAACTTGAATACGGAATTTACCTTCTTCAAGTAGTGATTGTAGTGCACTACGGTTCACCTGACGTGTACGTGGTCGTACGATTACTTCCGTACCTTCAGCCTTACGACGAGTAGGGTGAGAGGCTACAACGTCACGGGCTTTTTCTGTCACATCTACAGCTTCGTAGTTGTGCATTTGAATGACGGTATCTGCAACATCAAGGTAGTCACCCGAACCACCCATTACTAACATCACTGAGATATCGTGTTGATCACGTAGTAGAGAAATACGGTCTACAAGTGGTGTGATTGGCTCATCGTCTTTACAAATCAGTGCCTGCATGCGCTCATCACGGATCATAAAGTTAGAAGCAGATGTGTCTTCATCGATCAGTAATGCTTCAGCACCCGCTTCAATAGATTCTTGTAACCAAGATGCTTGTGAAGTTGAACCTGATGCATTTTGGCTTGTAAATGCTGTTGTGTCTTTACCCATAGGTAAGTTGCTGATATATGGTGATAAATCAACGTTGTGTACACAGCGCCCATCTTCAGCACGGATCTTTGCAGCATTGTAATTGGTTACGATGTATTCACGACCATCACCTGGAATATGATCGTAAACAGAGCGCTCAATCGCACTTAATAGTGTTGATTTACCATGGAAACCACCACCGACAATTAGCGTGATGCCTTCAGGAATACCCATACCACGGATCTTACCTTTGTGCGGTGCTTCAAGCTCAACAGCAAGGTTTTCTGGGCTCATAAACGGCACAGCGTTTGGCAGTGGTAAATCACTGTTACCAGCAAGACGAGGCAGAACACTGCCGTCAGCAACGAAAGCCAATAGTTTGTGCTCTTTTAATTGTGCACGTAATGCAACTTGATCTTCTGCTGCTTCACAGTGTGCTTTTAGCTGATCCATCGGTAATTCACGGGCAATTGTTGAACGGCGGATCATCTTTGGCAGATGGAAAGTCAGCAGGTTCATGGTGCGCTTAGCAATGATAGTACGACCATCTGCAGGCAGGTTTACACGAAAACGTAATTCGATACCTTCGTCGTCAAACATAACCGCAGTACGATCTAAGATCACTTGTCCTGGCATGTCGATTAAAACGGCATTGTCTTGCTGTGATAGTTCAGCAAAGAAGCGTGCGATGAAGTCACGTGCGGCACGTTGGTATACTGGTGATTTTTCACGAAGCCATTCAAGATCCGTTAACGACCATGCACGACGGGCGCGAACACGAGAAGCTGGCGCAAAAGGATCCGTTTGAACGGTATCAATAAAGAAGTCGTAATCAACGAAGTGGTATTCACCACGTAAACTGGTGTAACTACGGTAATTATGACGGTCAATTTTATGGAGTTTGGCTTCGAGTAATTGCATATCGCCTCGATATCGTTCGTTATGGTGCAAGCACCGAGAATCTAGTGTGTTCGGGGGCAGAATATTACACTAAAGTCCGATAGTTAGCATGTAAACTTTAAACGGGATCACAAAAAAGAATATCAATGACCAGCGCTATTGTGAAAGGGGCTGCTGTTTAATCATTATATTTTAGTCAATAGCTTGCAGTGTATTAATGCTGACTATTTTGCAGTAACTAAAGAGTAGGCACCCCATGACAGAAACGATTAATGGATTATTTGTTTATGGCACATTAGCGCCAGACCAATCAAATGCTTACGTTCTAGCTGGTCTAAAAGGAAGGTGGCAGAAAGCCTATGCTGTTGGCTTTGTTTACCCAAATGGTAAAGGAGCTACTGTTGGTTATCCGGCATTTGTACCACAAGCGCAAGGTGAGCAGGTGCAAGGCTTGTTATTTAGCTCTGATGAATTAGTCGATCATTGGCCGCGAATCGATGAATTTGAAGGCGAGGGTTATGATCGTGTTGAGATCACTGTTTTACTTGAAGATGGTACGAAGCATCAGGCATTTGTGTATCGACTAAGCCCAAGTGAAATGTAAGTAGAGTCACTTTTTATAGATATAAAAAGAGCGTTCATCGATTGATTAACGCTCTTTTTTAACGGATTAAGTTTATTTACGACCGTAAACTCTAATACCAGCGCTGCCATCTTCTGCACGGCCATGTACTTGAATATCAGTTACACAGCGCTCATAAGAGAAACGACGCCAGTCCGTTCTTTCATTTTTGTCTAGCTTACGCTGGAATTGAAATACGCGTGATGAGCCATTCTGAAATTTGAAAATGACTTTCGATAAAAACACATCACGTTCAGCTTTGATCTGAATTGATTTTGCATTACGGCAAAGAGGCACAGGGATCTTTGCGTGATTATTTTTCGCTTCAAGAAGAATAGTACGACCTAATGTGAATGTATCAGCAGAAGCCGTTGTTGAAAACGCCATAGCTGACAGGATCATTGCTGCAGCCATTGTAGCTTTTAGTTTCATAAAGCAATCTCATAAGTAAGAACTGCACTAATTATAATGATGAGAATTTGAAATAGCGAAAGGATAGGTTGTAAGCAATTGTAATTTTATAACTCAGAATATATGTAAAAAAATATAGATAATATCTGTGTTTAATTGTTGATATTTATATTAAATATTGAGTTTTACTTACAATCATGAAATTGAAGATGAACAGTCAATGAATGCAGGTTTATAGAGCATATTTATTGGGTGAAATTGACATTGTGCTGACGATAGTGGCTCTCTTTAAACTGTCAGATTTGCCATTGGTTAGGAAGTGCTGCTTTTTACTATCAGCGATTTAAGATAAAAATGATAAATATTGAAACGTTCTTAAGCCTGAATGAGAAACAATGGGTCTTTTAACGGCAGTATTCGTCGTTAAGTAATGCCACCTCAACGAGATGGCATTACTATCATTGCTATTCTGCAGAACGTCCACCAATACATTGGCTTAAGAAGTTATCTACTTTTCGAGCAAGTTTCTTTGTTTGTGTTGGTGTGCCGTAATGGTGGCCTGTATTGTTCATTTCCCAGTATTGAACATCTTTTCCGGCTTTTTTGGCCGCCTCGACAAATCGACGAGATTGCTCAGGGATCACAACCGCATCATCTTCACCTTGGATCACTAACAGTGGTGCTTTCATATTATTGACGAAATTAATAGGTGATTGTTGTGAACGTTGCTGTTTCATCTTTGGATCATTAAAGTCACCAATGTAGTTCTGCCAAATATCTTCATGTCGCTTCCATGGTTCAGGGAAGTTGTTAATCATTAGCTCAAGATCCGACATACCAAAAATATCGACGCCACAAGCAAACTTATCAGGAGTAAGTGTCATGCCGACTAGGGTAGCGTAACCACCATAACTTGCTCCCATAATCGCAATATTATTAGGATCACTGATGCCTTGTTTAACCGCCCAATCGATACCATCAATCAGATCGTTATGCATCGCTTTTGAAAACTCCCCATATCCAGCGGATATAAAATCATAACCATAACCCGCAGAGCCTCTGAAGTTCACTTGAATCACCGCATAGCCACGGTTGGCAAGTAATTGTGCTTCGGTATTAAAACCCCAATAGTCGCGAGCATGAGGTCCTCCGTGAACAAGTAAAACTGTTGGGAGCTGTTTGGCTTTTATGCTGTTAGGTAGGGTTAAATAGCCATTAATATTTAATCCATCACGGCTAGTAAATTGAATCGGTTTTTGGTGTGCAAGGTACTGGGTGTAATAGTGTGACTTACTTTGTGAAAGAAGTTCTTTTTTATCAGTGACTGTATCGTAACGATAAATTTTAAAGCCATGGTCGTTATATTGGCTTAAGGTGAATTTCTCATTGTTACTATCACGACTAAAAATTAGAACACTGTTTTTACCTTTACTGTAGAACTTGTCGAGTAGCTTTTGATAAGCAGGGTGGAACGCTTTTGCCTCTTGGTAATCTGGGTAACTAAAAGCGATAGCTGGATTTAAGTTGTTATCTGAATAGTATAAATCGACATCAACACGATCATTGGCATAAAGGGTAGTTATATTGTTTGTTGTTAAATCTAACTCGAGTAACTGGATTTTATCTGTCTCGTTGTTAGCTAATATAGAAAGGGTATTTTTTTTATGGTTAAGCATCGCATGAGAGACTTTGCCATTTTCGCCAGCATCGAATAACAGTTTACCTGTACTTAATTGATATATTTCTTTCTTATTTTTTATATAAGCAAAGACTGACCCACTTTTAACGCTGTTATTAATAATAAAGCCATCGATAGCTAACTTATCATCGATCTCAAATAATAAGGTTTCTTGTTTCGTTTTTATGTTAAGGCGATAAAGGTTAAAGACTTTGGGGTCAGTACCGTTATGTCTAACAATGATATTGTCAGGATCATTTTTGAGGATATCGACGACATAAACCTGATTGTTGCCATCATAAAATGGTTTGATATGGCGTGTTGGATGCTCTGTATCTAAAAAGAATATTTTAGACTTCATATCATCGAAATTGGGAACATAGATTAAATTACGGCTATCTGGCATCCATTCAAAAAAAGAAATCCAACCATCAAACTTGCCTGTTTCAACTGTTGCTAAATTTTTAAAATGAAGTGCAGTGTAAGGATTTCCATTATTATCAAAGCTGTCTTTTAACCATGCTAACTTTTTACCATCAGGAGATATTTGGTAAGAATGGGTACCGTTTGTTGTGGTCGTGAGATCTTTAAAATCGAGTAACATGGGTAGTGTTTGGTTTGCAAGAGATTGGTGAGTTGCCTCTTTAGGTTGCACACACCCGGTTATTAATAAAAGAATGGCTATTTTTACGTATAGTTTTTTTATTAACGTCATTGTTATACCTATCCCACTGAATTGATTTTATTCACGTGAAATATATTGTGATAACAATTAATTTACGTCCAGTTTTTATTAAATATGCGATCGAGTTAATTAATATTCTTATAAGGATACGAGATGATCGAAATTAAGCCTTTTACCAACCGAGATGAAAATGCAGTTAAGCGGATTGTTGTACCTAAATCGCAAGTAAGATTTGCATCAACTGCTGAGGATTTCATTGCGAGCGCCACTGAAACTATGCATCTTTATGTGATTTATTATCACGGGAAGATCATTGGCTTTTTTAAACTAGACATTGCTTATTCTGAACAAATGAAATTTTGTCCAATCAATACGCTTGGCTTACGTACTTTTGTGATTAGTCAACATTATCAAGGTAAAGGGATAGGAACGGCAGTAATTAAAAGGATATTGCACTACACCGCAGTACACTACGCTAGATATGATGCCATATATTTAACCGTTAATTGCAAGAATCCTGCTGCGAAACGTTGCTATGAGAAAAGTGGATTTCAATTAACAGGAGATCTCTTTCTTGAAGGAGACTTTGGTCCACAAGAGGTTATGTTTGCTTATAATCATCACGACTTGAAAAGTTGAGATTAAATCTTATTAAGCTTCAAAGGAATATTCTGTATTTTGTCACATTCCTTTTAATGGATGGTGTTTTATTTTGCATTTAAGTGTGATTCAAATCATGCTTTTTATTTATCGCTAAAAAAGAGTTTTATTCACTGGTTTTTAACTGGTATAGCGCAAGTAACCTCTGAAAAAAATCAAATGTAACTAAAAGTAAAACATTTTAAGTTTTTTTTACCCTTGATACTGGTCATATTTGCTGTTCTGTTGCATTCTTAACTCATAATAAAGATTAAAAAGCCAATAAAACCAGAGTGTTATGCTTTTAAGGTATTTATTGGTTACAGTTGCTAGATAGTCCAAGGTATCGAATATGAATAAAGCTCAGCTCAAAAATATTGCTGAAAAGTCTTTTTTTGCAATGTTCCATAGAAAAGCTGATGTATGTGATATTCAGGAAACCTTTTATGGTTGGGTTGTATTTCTTGCCACAGGGAAGGCAAAGATTGTTGTTAAGTTTTCACGTGAAGTCGGTCGTATTAGTAAAGAAGTATCTTGCTTACAAAAATTACGTTCAATTGTAAGTTGTCCGGTACCTCAAATTTACTTATTCGGTCGTGAAGAGGGGTATGACTATATCGTGCTAGATTGGCTCGAAGGTCGTCCTGCCAATGAATTGCCAAATGATAAATTCGTAATTGAGACATTCCGTGAAGATTACACAGATATATTAATCGCATTACATGAGCATAATCATCCTCAGGGTTTTGAACTGACCAATGGTAAGTTTGATTGTGATTTTAATAATGCTTTCGATGACTGGATGGAAGGGGTTTATAAATACCTTTCATGTGCAGTATCGCCATTTAGTGCTCAATTAAAAGATAAATACACTGAGCTATGGGAACGTCGTAGAGAGATCCTTTCGCCTATCGCCAATGAATCATCTTCTTTCGTGCATGATGATTGCCACTTAGCGAATGTGTTATTTGATCCAAAAACATTCAAGGTTGCAGGCTTGCTTGACCCTTGTGATAGCGGTTTCAAACACCGTGAATTGGATGTGATCCACCTTTTTGATGTACGCGGCGATACACATATTGCTGAGCGTTATATTGAAAAGCGCCAACTTGATGATGGCTTTGAAGCGCGTCGCTATTTCTTTAGTTTATGGGATGATGCCAAGCACAGTCGTAATATGGGCTGGTATGATGAAAATTGGTTAACAAACAAGTTTAACAAGTTTGAATCTGTGATTCGCATGCAGTAAATAGTTGCCTGTTTTCTGTTATGGGTATTATGTTTTGTAAGGTAGGGGTATAAAAGAATAGCGAGAAGAGGTGCTTATGATGCGTATAGTAAGTGGAATATTGTTGTTTTTATTTGCTGGTGGTGTATCGCTGGCAGAAGAACGCGAAAGTATTCATTATGCTATTGCTCAAAGCCGTATTTCCCATGATTCTTTTGTACCCATTACTAAACAACCACAGAATGAATTTGAAAAACAGGCATCGGCTTACTTTTCTTTATCCACCGCACAACATGTACTACCACCAAATAGCTTTCTTGCTATTGATTCCTCGTCCTTAACGCTAGCCCATAAGAAAACCCATTCTGTAACATCTGCAATATCAAAAGAAACAGCGGAAGGTTTATATGTTGTTGGTCGTCATGAATGGATATTACTTGGAACATCGAAAGAATATTTTTCAGCTTACGTTGATCAAGCATCTAAAAATTCACGAATAGGTGTTAGTGAGTTAGTGGAATTTGAACGAGAGGGGAAGGATTGGGTGCAGTTCGTATTACAAGGAAAGGAATATAAATATGCGATCAGTGAGTGGGTGAAAGATAGTGAAAAAAGTGACGAATCACTGCCTGTGGTCAAATTGAGAACAAAGCTTGGTGAAATAAACGAAGAAATTGAATATGTGCTTATTGATGGCGGTAACGGGATTGTATTAGGCGAGAACTTCTTACGTGATCTGGCTGTACAAAATGCCAAATATGATTATATCCAAGGCAGAGTAAAATAATAAAAGCGAAGTGTTTTTAGTTATGTTTTCTCGTTGAAACATAAAAGTGCACTTCGCTTTTTAGTTATTATCTATTTTGCTGCTTATTCTATTACGCTTCAGCAATCACTTCGTAGCTAGTGAATTTGCGAATATTGATCACACCCGTATCAAAAATCAGGTACTGACCTTTAATACCTTGCAAAATGCCTTCAACCACTGGCTCTTTATCAAAATTATGTGAACTAATTTTGGTTGGGAACGCATCAACAGGGAAGTGAATATCTACGATATTGTTATCAAGATATTCTATAGCATCATCACCATATTCAGCTGTGATCTCTGCGAGTTTTGCTTTTACCTCAGGGAGCAATGCTGCTGCTTGATCAACAAGATCGATCTCTACGTTGTCACCTTTTAGCATCGCGCGCCAGTTAGTTTTATCAGCGACTAATTCAGCAATCGCCACTTCGACTAAACCTGAGATCTGACGTGTTTTTACTTTTAAAATAGCTAATGCTTGTGTCGCACCTTGGTCAATCCAACGTGTAGGTAATTGTGTATGACGGGTAATACCTACTTTTAAACCAGAGGTATTTGATAGATACACATAGTGCGGCACCATGCAATTTTCTTCGCCCCATTGTGGCTCTCGGCAGGTGCCTTTTGCGTAATGGCAGGTTTCTGGTTTCATGATGCACATATCACACGAGGCAAGTTTCTTCATACATGGAAAACAATGGCCTTGTGAGTAGCTCTTCTTGGTTTTCTTACCGCAAGATTGGCAAAAGATATTACCAGTATGAGTAAGTTTTAAATGTTTGCCGATCAAAGGGTTTAAGTGAAGACGTTGATCGCCAATAGGTAGATGATAGTCAACAACATCGTTTAAGGTTGACTTCATTTTACTTAATGTTCCTTGCATACATTGCTCGTTGCTTGTTTTTATAGTGTGGTGATTCTAGCAGTTGTTGATAGAAAGGGGCTAGAGAAGTAGGGATAAAACCCTGTTATGCATTTTCAACTAGAAAGAGTACATGAAAGAACAGAGATTTATTGATGATAGTTTTCCTCCGTGATATTGATCATTATCTTTCTCTGTTATGCGTAAACGATACATCAGCATTAATTTAAACGTGATCACTACCTAGATGATCAGGATATGGGCTGAATTATTGAGCGAGGTGATCTAGTGTCAAAAGGTCACTCAAGTATCGGCGATCATGGAGGGTGAAATGCTGAATCGATTTTCAAAAAACATTTCTTATGCAGTATTAAAAGAGTTGTCGTTAGCAAGGAAGGCGAGACGAAATAACGATGTGTTACAAGAATTTTTACATTTAGAAAATGCACATGTATTAGGGCAAAATTCCACGTATTGGCATACTAAAGTGCATTGTCACATGTTGTATTGGGCTAGACGTAACGGCGATCACCAAGAGTTAAGAGGCCAGTTACTACGTGTGTTTGGTGCGTTCACCAAAACGGCAGTAGGCCTAGTTCCTGATGGAAATACTGGTGGAAGTAATGTTAGCCCATTCAAGCCATTGCCGATATCAGCGTTGCATCAGCAAAAAATTACCCGTGCTAAGCAGATATAAAACAAAGGCTATTAAAGTAATATCATTGTTTTAATAGCCTTTTGTTCGCTTTATTCCACAGAAAGCGGTGATGATGATAATTTTTCCGTGTTTCGATTTTTAATGCTGGTATAGATAAAGACCCCAATGAAATTTGCTGTCAGTAATAAAATAATGGTGGGACCGGGAGCACTATCAATAAAAAAGCTTAGATATAAACCTAATACAGAATTAAAAACCGCTATTAGTAGTGAAATAATCAGCATTGATTGAAACTGACGAGTAAGCATAAAGGCTGTCGCACCAGGGGCTATTAGCATAGAAATAACTAAAATCATGCCAACGGCCTTTAGTGCTGTCACTATAGCTAATGAAAGCAGTGAAAGTAATCCATAATGTAATACCTTGGTCGGTAAGCCAATCGCTTGCGCATGTTGAGGATCAAAAATAAACAGTAGTAAGTCTTTTCCTTTTAGCAAACACAGAGTGACTACAAGTAAAGCAATTACGCCGCCTTCTATAATCTCCTGCCAACTAGCACCAAGTGGATCACCATAGATAATATGATCTAAATGAATATTGCTATGGATCTTAGTAATAAGCACAATCCCGAGTGCAAACATGGCAGAGAAAACGACACCCATGATCGTGTCTTCTTTGATTCTGCTGTTTTCTTTTAAATATCCCGTCGCTAACGCGCATAACATACCCGCAATAAAAGCACCAATGATAAAAGGAATAGAGAATACATACGCTAAAACTATCCCCGGTAGTACCGCATGGGAAATAGCGTCTCCCATTAAAGACCAGCCTTTTAACACCAAGAAACAGGAAAGCAATGCGGTTGGAATTGCCACTAAGATCACGATGTAGAATGCCTGCTGCATAAAGGTGAATTGAAAGGGAGAAACTAAGGTAGCTATCAGGTTATCCATTATTCATTCCTTGTTGCTTGTCAGTGAAAAATGGTGATTGTTTTAACGCTTGTTTCGCCTTTTTATATGTTGCAAGTTTTCCATATTTAGGTGCCAAGAAAAAAGTGAAGATAAAGAAAACGGTTTGTAGTAATACAATGATCCCACCTGTAGCACCGTTAATAAAATAACTTAAATAAGCGCCTAGCAATGCGCTGATCACGCCAATGAACACACTAAGAATAATGACGGTGGAAAAACGATCTGATAACAAATAAGCGGTAGCGCCTGGTATAACCACCATGGCTATAACAAGGAAAGCGCCAACCGTTTGTAAAGCAGCAACGGTACATGCACTTAAAATACTGAAAAAGAGTACTTTGAGCAGGTTAGGTGATAAGCCGATGGTTTTGGCATGATTTTCATCAAAAAATACCACCATGAAATCTCGCCATTTGATAATAAGTAGCAATAAAGAAGTACAGCCAATAAGCACGATTTGTAACGTATCTGTTGGCGTGATGGCTAAGATATTTCCCATCACAATGGTTTGAATATTAACGCTGGTGGGAAACAGTGATACAAGAAATAACCCAAGGCCAAAGAATGATGTGAAGATCAAACCAATGATCGCATCTTCTTTTAATTTGCTTTGTTGGCTGAGAAATAACATGCCAGCCGCTGCTAAACCACCGGATAGAAAGGCGCCAAATGAGAAAGGGAGGCCAATCATATAAGCACCAGCCACACCGGGTACAATGGAGTGTGATAGCGCGTCCCCGATCAAAGACCATCCTTTAAGCATTAAATAGCAAGATAAAAAGGCACAAACGCCGCCAATCAAGGCACTTACCCACATGGCATTTAGCATATAATTGTATTGAAAGGGTTCTAATAAGACATCCATATATCCCCCTTATTGATGGTGACGAGCAAGAGATTGTGACTGTTGCTCACCATTCTCTCCATACATCACCACTGGACGCTCATGATCGGAAATCACTGATAGTTGACGTTTATCATCATCTTCGTGCAGATCTTTTCCTGCTAAAATGAAGTGACGCAAAACACCACCGAAGGCTATTTTTAGATTTTCCGGTGTGAATATCTCAGACGTCTCTCCCGACGCTAAGATTGTTTTATTGATCAATACGGTACGATCGCAAAAATCAGGAATACTGCCGAGATTGTGTGTAGAAACCAACATGACTTTGCCTTCATTACGTAGTTCACGTAATAACGCCATGATTTGCTCTTCGGTTTGAACATCAACACCTGTGAATGGCTCGTCGAGGAGAATGACCTGACTTTCTTGTGCAAGTGCTCGTGCAAGAAACACACGTTTACGTTGCCCACCGGATAGTTCTCCAATTTGACGATGGGAAAAATGTTGCATGTTCACACGCTCTAAAGCGGCATTTACCTTTTCGTGATCGATTTTACGAGGAATACGCAGCATATTCATATAGCCATAGCGTCCCATCATGACCACATCCTTCACTAATACTGGGAAGTTCCAATCGATCTCTTCACTTTGTGGAACATAGGCGACCATGTTCTTTTTGAGTGCTTGTTTAGCGGAATGATTAAGGATTTCTACCTTGCCTTTGCTGGTGGGCACAAACCCCATAATGGCTTTGAATAGTGTTGATTTACCACTACCGTTGATCCCAACTAATGCGGTTATTGATCCTTGAGGGATGGAAAAAGTGGCATCATGAAGTGCGGTATGCCCATTACGGTAAGTCACTGTAATATCGTTAATATTAAGACCTAGCATTATAAACTCAGTCCTTTTGCAATGGTTTGTGTGGTGACTTTAATTAAGTCTAAATAGGTAGGTACAGGACCATCTTGTGCGCTGAGAGAGTCTACGTAGAGGACGCCAGCGTATTTTGCTCCTGTCTCTCTCGCCACTTGTTGAGCAGGTTTGGCAGATACCGTACTTTCGCTAAATACCGCATGTATGTGGTGCTCTCTGACTGCGTCTATAAGTTTACGTACCTGTTGAGGTGTACCTTGAGCATCAGCATTAATAGGCCATAAATACAGCTCTTTTAAACCGAAATCGCGGGCAAGATAAGTGAATGCACCTTCGCTTGTTACTAGCCAACGTTGCTCAATTGGAATGTCCTGAATTTGCTGGCGAATTGGCTCTATGGTTTGCTTGATTTGTTGAATGTATTGCTCAGCGTTGCGGTTATAAATGTCTGCGTTCTTAGGATCATGTTTCACCAAAGCTTGGCGAATGTTTTCAACATAAACCACGCCGTTAGTAGGTGACATCCAAGCATGAGGATTTGGCTTTCCGTTATATGGGCCTTGGGAAATGCTTAAAGGTGAAATGCCATGGGTGACAGTGACAGAAGGAACATCATGTAGATTGGCAAAAAATTTATTAAACCAAAGCTCAAGGTTTAGCCCGTTGTATAATATGAGATCTGCGCCTTGTGCACGTTTTAGATCCCCTGGAGTGACTTGATAGTTATGAATTTCAGCATTTGGTTTAGTGATTGACTCTACGATTGCAGCATCACCAGCGACATTTTTTGCCATATCCGCAATGATGGTGAAAGTGGTAATCACTTTGAACTTATCATCGGCATAACTGGTTGCACTAAATACTAAGCTAATGCACATAAGTGAAGCCGTTGTAACATGTTTCAACAGTCGCTTTGTTCCAAATCTCATCGCATTTATCCCTTAAATGAAATCAATTCTTTGAGTTTTATAGCAAAGCAAAAAATTAAATGCAAATGAAAATCATTATCGTTAAGTGGTTTGATAATATTTGTTCATTGGGGTTGTTTGTCATCACTTAAACGGTATATTGGATTAATAATCAGTTAGTTATTTATATAACTAATAATATTTTCTGTTGGCTAATTAAGGACATAACATGAAAAAAACTGTCATGATCACTGGTGCTAACCGAGGTATTGGGTTAAGTCTCGTTGAGCAATATTTAGCTCAAGGTTGGGTAGTAAATGCTACCGTACGAGCTGTAGATCCTGCGGGAGCACTTGAACAGCTGGCTGCTATACATACAGATTTAGCGATTCATGTTTTGGATGTAACGAATTACAAGCAAATGGAAAGTTTAGCTTTGCAATTACCTGTATTGGACTTGTTGATCAACAATGCAGGTTACTATGGGCCTAAAGGATACGGCTTTGGTAATACCGATGTTGATGAGTGGCGTAAAGTCTTTGAAATTAACGCCATTGCACCACTCAAATTGGTTGAGAGCCTTTATCCACTACTGAGTAAAAGTAAAACAAAGAAGATCGCTTGTTTGTCATCAAAAGTGGGCAGCATGACAGAGAATACCTCTGGTGGCGGTTACATTTATCGCTCATCAAAAGCGGCATTAAACTCTGTGGTAAAAAGCTTAAGCAATGATTTACGCGGCGAAGGGTTTACAGTACTAGCTCTGCATCCAGGTTGGGTACAAACAGAGATGGGTGGACCGAATGCACTGATTGATACCGCAACATCAGCACAAGGCTTGTATGAGGTAATAGAACAAAGCGCACCAAATAATAGCGGTGAGTTTATTAATTATGATGGTAGCCGCATCGCGTGGTAACCACAGATGAAGAGAAAAGGGAGTATGTAATGGAAAATGTCATTATTCGTCACAGTGAACAAGCTGATATTGATGGTGTTAAAGCGATTTATGAATCAGAAGTCGCGTATGGTGGCACACTCCAACTCCCATTTCCTTCTCTCGAACGTTGGGCATCACGATTATCAAATCTCCCACAAGGTTGTTATAGCTTGGTTGCTGAATACGATGGTGAAATTATCGGTCAATTAGGTTTGTCTGTTTGTGATAATCAACGTCGTAAACATGTCGCGAGTTTTGGTATGGGAGTTAAAGAGGCGTATCAAGGAAGAGGTGTGGGCTGTCAGCTATTGCAGGCAGCCTTAATGCTTAGCGATAAATGGCTCAATGTTCAGCGTATAGAATTAGAAGTGTACACCGATAATTTAGCTGCGATTAAGCTGTATCAAAAGTATGGTTTTGTTATCGAGGGTGAAGCTAAGCATTACGCGTTTAGAAATGGTGAATATGCCAATGTTTACCATATGGCACGACTACGTAGCTATGCAGAAAGTGTCGGATAATATGAGAAATACATTATAGCCAGATAATAAAAAGGCAGTCATACCTATAACTCGATCTAGTTAAAGTATATGACTGCCTTTTTGGATTTGATAATGGGTAAAATTAGACGTTAGTGACCCACTGTTTTTGAAAGTAGGTTAACAATCAGTACACCTACGATAATAAAGCCAATACCAACAATCGCAGGTAAATCTAAACGCTGACCGTAAATAAAGAAGCTAATCGTCGCTACAAGTACAATACCTGCGCCACTCCATATCGCGTACACGATACCTACTAAGCATAGTTTTTACTGTGACTGAGAGTAGGAAGAATGCAACCCCATAACCGACAAGTACGACAGTACTTGGTACCAGTTTAGTAAATTGTTCAGCTTTTGGAATAAATGACGTTGCTATAACTTCAAAAACGATCGCAATAGATAACGCTAAGAATGGTGGCATAGAGGTGATTAGTTTAAACATTGCGTATTTCTTCCATCAATTATGAGGAGCGCATTTTGCTCGAAAACAGCCGATTTACCAAGCGCTATTTATACAAATGATTATTACTATTTCGTAATAATTGAACGTGTTTAATGGTTATTAGGAATGATTAGACGATAAGCACTAACTATCGTCCAATCATTAGACATTATTAAGCATTAACTAAGGTATTTTTTCGATCGTACTTTTGCTTATACATCAGTTGATCGGCTGTAACGATAGCTTCTTGGTAATCATGCTCTATGTTAGTTACACCATAGGCAATTGAAACAAAGTTTTTAGTTGCGATTTCGATTTCATGATTCACCTGAGCTAATCGTTTATCGAATTTCTCATGAGATTCAATATTTGAAAAAATCAAAAACTCATCACCACCTAAGCGGATAACAATATCACCATAACGGAAGTGCTTTTGGATGATTTCTGCGGTTACCTTTAAAACATCATCACCTTTTTCATGACCATAATTGTCATTAATGTATTTGAAATTATTAAGGTCAATGAATGCAACATATTGATAATCATTCAAATCATTAGATAAATGATCGCGAGTGTAGCAAGATGTCAGCGAGTCTATTTTCTCTACTTTGGCATCATCTTTATCGTAGACGCTGGTCATAACAAAGAGGTTATCACCACAAATAACCTTATTTCTTTGAGTTACAAAGGTTTTCTCTTCACCATTAATGAGAACCACCTCTTCTTTTGATAACACAATATTATCTGACTCAATCAATTCCAGATCGGCTTGTAGGCAGGCATCATAGCCGGGTAAGGTTTCTTTAATCTCATCAATAGAATGACCGACTAAATCGAACCCATAAAACTGAATATGCTTTTTATTATTAAAAATTGCCTCACCATTGATATCACGGATAACAACCATACATTCAGCGTTATTTATCATAGCGTTAGCTAAAAAGTTACCGATATCAAATGACGTGTTTGAGTTATGGTAAAAGGCTGAAATAAAGTTGGAAACAATCTCTTTATTACTTTGCTTATAATTGATGTTGAAGGTATTAAATGGGTCAAACTTCAATAATTCATTAACATTGTCGAAATCATTTTTGCAAATGGTTTTGTATATTTTTTGTTCTACTTCATTGTAAAACGAAGAAATATCATCGAGTTTTTTAAAGTTATATTCAATCTTCTCATTGTTTTGTAACGCTGAGATAGGTAAAGGTTTTGAGTAATAATACCCTTGGTGAAGGAAGTTGACGTTGTACTTCCTTTCTATGTTTTTGATTAGCTGTAAATTCTTCTCGCTTTCGATACCTTCAATCACAATTAAGCTATTGGTGAGGGATGAAATATCACTCACAATACTTTCTAGCAGTTTATAAGAGAAGAAACTGGTTTCTATTTTGTTCGTAAGTAACTTATCAATTTTTACGTAGTCAAAATCAATGCTAAGTAGTATGTCAGTATTTGAGTAGCCTTTACCGTAATCATCCAACGCGATTTTTAAGCCATTTTTTTGCAAAATCTGGCAGTTTTCCCTCATTTTCTCGATATCTTCTACGTTATCGTGTTCAGTGATCTCAAGATAGAAGTACTTAAAATCCTCTTTGATAGAGAGTAGGTAAGCGATAAATTCATCGTTGATTAAACTTGTCGACGAGATGTTGATACTAACGTAAACCTGTTTATTGTTTTTCTTTATGTCAGATAAAACGTGAGTAATAACATTTAAGTCAAAATAACCTTTGTTAACATAAGTTTGTACAAAGTTCTCGATATTAACTTTCTTATCCGGTAGGCGTAATAGTGCCTCGTATGCGACAGCTTTATTTTTATAGACAATAGGTTGGTATTGAAAGTATTTAGAGCGTAAAAGCATTATTTATTCTCAATATACAATGCATAAGCATGTTTAATTATGATTAAGCCAAATTAAGGAAGAGGCTTTAAAGTGAAGGTTGACTACTCTCGTCAATATTTTGACACGAACAGTGTATTATTAAAAAGAAATAATGAGCAATGAAGCCATTTTTTTACTTAATAATAACTATGTGAGCGAATATCTAAAATTAGTGGTCTTTGGGTGGAATTGCGGCTGGTATTTACTGGTTAAATATCAACCGCAAATTGATCATGAGAGGTGACGTAAGCTACGTTTTTCTAATTTGCTAAATAGAAGAGATAAGGAAAGGCAAAGTACAAGGTATACCGCACCAACTAACAGCCAAATTTCAAAAATCAGCCCAGAAGAGTTCGCAATTTCACTGCCGACAAAGGTCATTTCTTGGATTGAGATCAGCGAGATGATCGATGAATCTTTAACGATAGAAATAAACTGCCCTGCAAGAGCGGGAACAATGCCTGCTATAGCTTGCGGAAAAATCACATAGCGAAAACGATCCCACTTTGATAAGCCAAGTGAGTCAGCGGCTTCCCATTGTCCTTTCGCAATCGCATCAATGCCGGAACGTATCACTTCAGCTATATAGGCTGCTGCAATAAGCCCTATACATAAAATGCCTGAAAACAGGTTTTCCCATAATTGTGCATCCCCAAAGAGAAAATACTGTAATCGGTTTTCATGACCGTGATAGTTACGGAATAAATCATCTAAGCCAAGTAAGGGAACCAATTGACTAGAAATAAAGAAATAGAAAATAAAAACAAAAACTAAAGGTGGAATATTACGTACAAGCTGAATGTATGCATTTGCTGGTACACGGAAAAATACTAGCGATGAACGACGACCAAGCGCAAGTAATAAACCAAACGCAGCAGCAAAAACCATGCCCCATAAACTAAGGCGAATAGTGCTGATCACACCTTGAAAGAAATAGGGTAGCTCGCCATTTCGCCCCGGTGTAAAGACTAAATCAAAAGCTTTGTGCCATTGCCAATGGTAATTAATACCAATAGATGAACGGTAATATAACCAGCCTAAAAAGCATCCTACAATTGCTAGTAAGACGTAATCGAGCAATTTGAGCTGAGGTAAAGAAAATCTTGCAGCCGAACGATTATTCGGCTGCGAAGACGTTTTCTTTGCTGTTGAGCAAGAAGACATAGTGATTATTGACCTTCTGCCACTTGGCTTTGCCAATCTACAGTGGTGAACCAGTAGTCATAACGCTCTTGTAGCCAACCATCTTGGGTGCGAAGTAAGATCCAGTTATTAAAGAAATTCAATAAATTGAAATCTCCTTGGCGAATAGCAAAACCTTCAGAACCTTGGCTTAAACGCTCTTTAAAAGGAATAAATAGCTTGTCTTTGTATTGCAGTGCCATCTGTTCAGGCTTAGGTGTCGAAGCCAGTACTGCTTGTGCGTTGCCGTTTAACACTTCTTGGAACGCTTGTGATTCATCATCGAATTGACGAAGTTTGGCTTTAGGGAAGTATTTCTTCGCTGTTTGAACTGTTACCGCCCCACGACGAACGGCTAATGTCACACTGCGTTTGTTGTAATCGGCAATGGTGAGTTTATCACCCGCTAACTCTTTACTAGCCGCAAGTTGAATACCTGAGTGTGAATAAGGAGTGGTGAAAAGAACACTCAGATTACGTTGTGGAGTAATAGACATACCACCAATGATAACGTCAAACTTGCCCGCTAATAGGGCAGGGATAATACCGTCCCAAGCTGTTGGAATAAATTCAACTTTAACGCCTGCATCTTTTGCGACACGTTTAGCGACATCAACTTCAAAACCAATTAATTCGCCTTGTTTATCACGCATAGCCCAAGGAACGAAGGTTGATAGGCCAACACGTAATGTCCCACGCTCTTTAATTTGTTCCAATGTGCCTTTTTCAGCGGCAAACGCATGGTTTACACTGAATAAAAGGGTGAATGCAGTAAGTAAAACTGCAAATATTCGCTTCATTTTTTTGTCTCCATACCGTTAAAAAGTCATTAATGTGTAGGTGTTGCTAATTTATGTTCGAGTAATGTGGCGAGTGCAGATAACAGTAAAGTAATACATAAATACATCGCAGCAATGGTGAACCAAATTTCAAATGGCATTGCTGTATCTGCAACGATATCTCTTCCTTGAGTGGTTAAATCGAAGATAGCCATAATGCTGACAATAGAAGAGTTTTTCACCAGTGAAACAGCTTCATTGGTTAATGGTGGTAAGATCCGACGTAGCATTTGCGGCAAAATGATGTAGCGATAACTATCCATTTTGCTCAATCCTAGGCTTTCTGCAGCTTCAAACTGTCCCTTAGGAATATTGATCAAACCTGCGCGAAAGATTTCAGCGGTGTAAGCACCTTGGAATAAAGATAAGGCTAAAACTGCGGTGGTAAATCGCTCTAGTCCCAGCATGGGACCAAATACAAAATAGAGTAGGTAGATTTGTACTAATAATGGCGTGTTACGGATTAACTCTATATAACCACGGGCTAATCCACGTCCAACCACAGAATGTGAAATACGCAGCAAAGCGGTGATTAGACCAAACAGCACAGTAAAGATCAGACTAATTGCTGAGATCTTTAGTGTGATAAGTAAGCCATCAATGAGCTCGGCTGAAAACCATTCACCATCTTCTTTAAAGAAAAGATATTGTGGAACACGATACCATTGCCAATGGTAGTTCATGGCATCAGCACCACTATTGAGTAACCACATAATGGCGAAAGCAATAACTGTGATTTGTAATAGCCCACTAATCACAGGTTTAAACACTTTCCAAATCGCTGAGGTTGACTGAGGTTTCGTTGTCATAACCGCCTCAGTAGCTCAGAATTTTGGTTAAAAAGCTTTGGGTGCGTTGCTGCTCTGGTGCATCAAAGAGTTCTGCTGGTGGTGCAATTTCGACAATTTCACCCTCATCCATAAACACAACGCGATCAGCCACTTTACGCGCAAAGCCCATTTCATGGGTGACGCAGATCATGGTGATACCTTCATAGGCAAGCTCTTTCATGACATCCAGCACTTCATGGATCATTTCAGGGTCGAGCGCAGAGGTTGGTTCATCGAACAACAGAATATCTGGCTTCATACATAATGAACGAGCAATTGCGACACGTTGCTGTTGACCACCAGAGAGCTGTCCGGGAAACTTATCGGCTTGATGCGCAATATGAACCCGTTCAAGGTATTGCATTGCTAAGGCTTCAGCTTCTGCTTTGGACATACCTAACGCGCGACGAGGCGCTAGTGTCAGGTTGTCTAATACCGTCATATGAGGGAAAAGATTGAAATGCTGAAACACCATTCCCACCTTCCCACGAATGGCTTTAAGGCTTTTAGGTTCGAGTGTTTTCCCGGTAACAGTGATTTCCCCTGAGTCATAGTGCTCAAGGCCATTAATACAGCGGATTAAGGTTGATTTGCCCGAGCCAGAGGGGCCACAGATCACTAAGCGTTCACCTTTGTGTATGGTGAGATCAATGTCCTTTAATGCGTGGAAATCGCCATACCATTTATTCACATGGTTAAATGTGATTACTTCGTCTTTAGCCAACAAGACGTACCTCAACTGATAAATTTATAGCTTTTGATAATAGGAAGGAAAGACTAACCTATTACAGCAATAGCTTTAACCGATTAAAATTAATAATTATTTCAATATTATATAACAATGAACCTTAAATGCTGATAAGTCACCATTTAGTTTGATAAGTGTGGATTATGTGAACGAATATTACCCATTATTTTCTTAAAATGAGAGCTTTGTATAACATAAAAGTATTTGTTTTATATCTGTATTAGGGTAGTGAAACGCATTTTGTTATGATTTATTGGACACAATAGTATTATTGATGATGTAAATTGGTTAAAAAATGTCGACTTTTATGTCAATAACCCATTGCACTAGAAGGGTTAAGGCGATAAGTTAACAACGACTATTTGGAGAAAATACACTACATCAATTTGACCGACATGGACGTAGTGTAGCGATACGGGAAGTATAAGCATGCATAAAACAGATGATGTCCGCATTAGCGAGATCAAAGAACTATTACCACCAGTAGCAATATTAGAAAAATTTCCAGCAACAGAAAGTGCTTCTGAAACGGTATATCAAGCCCGAAATGCCATTCATAATATCTTAAACGATGAAGATGACCGTCTTCTTGTTATTGTTGGCCCTTGTTCAATCCACGATACAGCAGCTGCAATTGAATATGGTCAGCGCTTGAAGGAACTACGTGATGAACTTAGTGCTGATCTTGAAATTGTTATGCGCGTTTACTTTGAAAAGCCACGTACTACCGTGGGTTGGAAAGGTTTGATTAATGACCCCTACATGGATAACAGTTTCCAACTTAATGATGGTTTACGTATTGGTCGTAAACTTCTACTTGATTTAACCGATTCTGGTTTGCCTACAGCTGGCGAGTTCCTGGATATGATCACACCACAGTATATGGGTGATTTGATCAGTTGGGGTGCGATTGGTGCACGTACAACGGAATCTCAGGTTCACCGTGAACTAGCATCAGGTCTTTCTTGCCCTGTTGGTTTTAAAAACGGTACTGACGGTAACATCAAAATTGCAACAGATGCAGTAGGTTCAGCAAGCGCACCGCACCATTTTTTATCTGTAACTAAGTATGGTCATTCAGCGATTGTTGCAACAGCTGGCAATGAAGATTGCCATATCATTCTTCGTGGTGGTAAAGCACCTAATTACAGCGCTGAAGATGTGAAAGCCGTGACTGATCAGCTAGAGAAAGAAGGTCATCGTGCTAAAGTGATGATCGACTTTAGCCATGCAAACAGCCTAAAGAAATTTGAGAATCAGCCAATTGTTTCTCAAGATGTAGGTGAGCAGATCGCAAATGGTAATAAGTCTATCTTTGGTGTGATGATTGAAAGTCATTTGGTTGAAGGTCGTCAAGATATCGTAGATGGTGTAGAGCCAACTTACGGTCAAAGTATTACCGATGCTTGTATTGGTTGGGCTGATACTGAAAAAGTGTTGCGTCAACTAGCAGCAGACGTACAAAAGCGTCGCCAAGCATAATCTAAACATTATGATTCAAGTAGAACCGACGTTGTTACAGCGTCGGTTTTTACTATGTAAACTGTTAATACATATCGAAATGGATGGTTGAAATACAGTTTTAACCAATGTTAGTAATAAATATATAGCGGTATTTATTGCAACTCCTTCCTATTTCGATATTCCTCCAAGCACTCAGGATTTGCGATAGCGCTGGTATTCACCACATGTCGCCGATGGATCACATCACGTACTGCTTTTTCTGCAATTTTGCCTGATTTGGTTCTGGGTATCGCATTCACTTGCAGGATTTTTGCTGGCACATGGTGAGGGGAGCATTGCGTTCGCAGTTGAGTCTTGATCCTGTCTATTAAGCTATTTGTTAGATGAAGGTTCGGTTGCAGCTGAACAAACAAAACAATTCGTACATCGTTTTGGTATTGTTGGGCGACAACCACTGAATCAACTATTTCATCAAACGGGTTGACTTGGCGATAGATTTCAGCAGTGCCGATGCGTATGCCTCCAGGATTAAGAATTGAATCGGAACGCCCGTAAAAGGTTAATCCGCCATGGTGAGAAATACTCACATAATCACCGTGGTGCCACGTGTTAGGGTAGGTATTCCAATAAGCGTTGAAGTATTTCTCGCCGTTTGGATCTTGGCTAAATGCGATGGGTTGATTTGGGAAACTATTGCAGCAAACAAGCTCGCCACATTGATCCGTAATTGCATCACCTTCAGCGTTATACACTTGCACATCCATGGCTAAGGCTTTGACTTGGGATTCACCTTGCCACACCGCACCAATAGGGTTACCAATGGCAAAACAGCCACAAATATCCGTACCGCCAGAAATAGACGATAGTTGCACATCTTGCTTGATATTTTGATAAACATAATCAAATTGCTCGGGCGCTAAAACAGAGCCTGTTGAGCAAATCACGTCAAGTTGAGTGAGTTTACATTCTTGGCGTGGTGATAGTTTTTGCTTTTCAATTGTTTCTAAGTACTTCGCTGAAGTGCCAAAGAGTTGCAGATGCTCTTTATCTGCCAGTTGCCACAGTTGATTGGGTTGCGGATGAAGTGGCGAGCCATCATATAAAATCAAGGTTGCACCAGAAGCTAGCCCACTGATAAGCCAGTTCCACATCATCCAGCCACATGTTGTGAAATAGAATATCCGATCTTTGGGTTTGATATTGCAGTGTAATTGATGCTCTTTAAGGTGGTTAAGTAAGGTGCCACCGACAGAATGAATTATACATTTGGGTTTACCCGTTGTGCCTGATGAATAAAGAATATAAAGCGGATGATTAAATGCTGTTGGAGTAAAACGGAGGTGAGGTGTTTCAACAATATCTTCCATTTCCGCCCAAGTGCTAAGACTAATAGCTTCGGGTAGTGGCGTTGAATTGAGTAGCAACTGGCTGATTGGCTGAGTATTTAAATAAGGAAACACAATCAGTTTTTTCACACTCGGAAGTGCAGGTAAAGCTAGGGCTAATGCTGTGATGCTTGATATGTGTTTGCCGTTATAAATATAACCATCAGTGGTGAAGATGATCTTTGGCTGAGTTTGGCTAAAGCGTTCTATCACGCTTTCTGTACCGAAATCGGGCGAGGTCGATGTCCAAATTGCACCGAGCGATGTTGCAGCCAACATAGCAATCACGGTTTGTGGAATATTGGGCATATAGGCGGCAATCACATCACCTTTTTGTATTCCTTGTTGTTGCAGATAATGGGCGACAATTGCCACTTGTTCATAAAGTTGTTGCCATGATAATCGCTGCTGCGCCTGAAGGTGATTAGTATCACTAAAGCTAAGTTCGTTGTAGAACACTAATGCATCTTGCTTTTCTAATGCAGCACTATGAGCTAATAGATTTTCCGCAAAGTTAAGCTGTGCTTCGGGAAACCAACGACGATCTTTATTAGGAATTGGGCTATTTGGTGGGCAATACGAAATGGCATTACCTTGCTTGCCAATCACGTTACAAAATTGCCATAGCTGATGCCAAAACTCATCACTGTGTTTAATAGACCAACGATGAAGCTGAGTGTAATCATGAAATAAACGGTTTTGCTGCTCGCTGATCTGCACCATAAATTGATATAGCAAACTGGTTTGAATGCGCTCTCGAGTGGGCTCCCAAAGGCATTGGTTATAATCATCGTTTGTCATTATGGCTTCTCCGTTTTAATTTCTAGCTCTCAGGTGCTGCTTTTGTAAACGGTTCAAGTTGTTCGCAATGGTGATAGATAGCTGCAATAGTTGGAAAAGGGCTAAGGTCAAATTCAAAGCGTTTGGCGTTATAGACTTGCGGTATTAAACAGATATCAGCAAGAGTTGGGTGTGTACCAAAACAAAAGTGTTCGGTGTAAGGGCTTTGTTGTAGCTGTTGTTCTAACGCGGTGAATCCTTGTTGTAGCCAATGGTGATACCAGTATGTTTTTTGCGCTGAAGTGCAATCAAATTGTTGTTCTAGTTGCTTGAGTACTCGCAAATTGTTGAGAGGGTGGATATCACAAGCAATAGAAAGCGCAAAAGAGCGGCATTGTGCGCGTTTAATTAGGTTACGTGGTAACAAGTAAGGAGTAGGGTAACATTCATCAAGGTATTCAATGATAGCTAAAGATTGATGCAATAAGGTTTGATGTTGCTGTAATGTCGGAACTAAGCCTGATGGGTTAATGGCTTGGTATTCGCTGCTGTATTGCTCGTTATTGAGTAAAGAGACATGCACGCAAGTATGATCTAACTGCTTTAGGTTTAAAGCAATTCGAACCCGGTAGGATGCGGATGAGCGAAAATAGTCATATAAGGTGAATGCCATTGCTACTCTCTTTATATTTTTAATATTAGTGTTTCGATAGTGCGCTAATTAGGCTCAATGAGTTAATGTTTTTGTTTTTGAAAAGGAACGACTGTTTGCTCTATTGCACCGAAAATAGAGTAGTCTTGAGCATCAAACATTTCTATTTTTACGGTGTCACCATATTGCATAAATGGCGTGCTTGGCTTGCCGTTTTCTATGATTTCAAGCATCCGTTTTTCAGCAATACAGCATGAGCCTGACTGACGATCTTGGTTTGAAACTGTGCCAGATCCTATGATGGTGCCAGCACTTAACTCGCGGCTTTTTGCTGCATGATGGATCAGTTGGGCAAAATCAAATGTCATATCAACACCAGCATTAGGATTGCCAAACAATTGTTGATTTAAATGCACATTGAGCCTGTTATGAACTTTGTTTTCTCGCCATATATCACCGAGTTCATCTGGAGTAATCGCGACAGGGGAAAAGGCGGATGCAGGTTTGGATTGAAAGAACCCAAAACCTTTTGCTAGCTCGTCAGGGATTAAGTTACGCAGTGATACATCGTTTACAAGCATGATTAATTTTATGTGCTGCGCGGCATCATCAACCTTGGTTGCCATCGGTACATCGTCAGTAATAATCGCAATCTCTGCTTCAAAATCGACACCCCAATCTAAATCTTCAATTTCTATTGGTTGTTCTGGGTCGAGAAATTTATCTGACATGCCTTGATACATTAGTGGATCTTGCCAAAAGCTTTTTGGCATTTCCGCGCCCCGGGCTTTTCGGACTAATTCCACGTGATTTACATAAGCACTGCCATCCGCCCATTGATATGCGCGAGGTAATGGAGAAGTGCAATGCTGAGGTTGAAAAACAAATCGGTGCTCCAATGCTTTTTTGTTTAGCGCATGGTAGAGATCTTGCAATATAGGCTCGACGTTATCCCAGTTATCTAAAGTATATTGTAAGGTTGGGGCAATATGATGAGCTGACGTTGCCCACTTCAAATCCTTTGAGACAACAATTAGCTTTCCATCACGACCGGGTTTTAGCGAAGCAAGTTTCATTGTTGATCTCCTAGCTTTTATTCATTGTGATTGTTGTGCGTAGTGTCTCGCCATGAATGGACGTAATCATGGAGTTCAACCTTATCAATGTTAGACCCAATATCGAGAGGGTTACGGCTATCAATCATGACAGCGACTTCATCGGTAAAGGGTTTTGGCTTTTGTTGACTACTTTTCAACGCCTTAGGGTGAGGACCATGAGGAAAGCCGCAAGGATGAAAAGTGATCATGCCGGGTTTGATGTTATCTCGGCTAAAAAAATCACCTTGATGGTAAAAAATGACTTCATCGTAATCGTTATTACTATGAAAAAAAGGCACTTTTAACGCATGAGGGTCGCTTTCTGTTGGGCGAGGTACAAAGGTACAGACAACAAAATTATTAGCAGAAAAAGTAGAGTGTGCAGAAGGTGGAAGATGGTAACGATGGCTCATTAACGGGCGAATATCACGCCAATTGAGTTTTAAAACGGTAACCGCTCCTTTCCAACCAATGGCATCTAACGGGTTAAATGGGTAGCCGATAACGTTAATTTGATTACGGGCTTTGAGTAAAAGTTGCCAAGATTCTTCCGTTTGTTGGGCTTTAAATGCAGCATTGATTGTGGGGTATTCCAATATCGCAGGATCGTAAATCGCATGTTCACCCACAATGCCTCTATCGACATTACGATAACTGTTATTGGTTGCCTCTATCATCAGTAAACTAACGTGGCTGGTGGTTTCAATACGCCATGATGTTGAACGGGGGATGACGATATAATCGCCCTCACTAAAACTGAGATGCCCAAAATCACAATATAAGTCACCTCTACCTTGGTGAATAAACAGCAATTCGTCACCATCCCCATTTCGCACAAGGTGATCCATATTCTTGGATGTTTGCCATAAGCGCAGTTTAAGATCGGCATTAGAAAGCAGTAATGGTGCATCCCACGGAGTGTTACCTGATTGAGGTAACGCTAAGGCATCAAAGGCTCTTGGTTTATGGTTTCCTTGCCATGAAAGCCAGCCCGTAGGTGGATGTTGATGATACATGTGGGTTGCTGGGCCGTAGAATCCCTCACGACCGCATTCACGCTCAAAACTGTCGTGGGGTAAGTCGCAATGCGCTTGTTTACTTGATAGCCCTTCAATAATTGGGAGCTGAAACCATTTATGCATTCCTTGCCTCATTAATTACTGTTGCTATAGCTTAAATGTGGTTGAAAGCAGGAAAATCGCAACGTTAGTAACAAGATGAATATTTAAAACTGTTCATTAAGCTTTACAGCGATCCGTAAATTTGTGGGTAGTGTCAGTAATGTTAGGCATTAAATCTGTGTTTTTAGTCATATTAAATAGCTGAGTGCAGGGATCAGTTCTAATCTTATATATACCCAAGCTACTTCAAGTTACTAGGTTCAGCGAGAATATCTTGGTTTGTAGACTAGGAGACGACTTGAAGATCTAGTGGATCTAAATCAAAAGTTGTCGACAACGTATACAAGCCAAGAGAACTCGCCCTTTGGGAACATGTCATAGCCCCGATTTCTGTGTCATGCAACTTGGAAATAGACAACTATTACACTTCGTTGCTTTCCTTGAACTCGAAGCTGTGACAGTGTTCTGAACACTGTAACTTGAAGTTACTTGGGTATAGACAATAATAAAAATAAAGTTGTCAGTTGGAGGTGGGCGTATAGACGGAGGCATTATGCATAATCAAAGTAGTGATCCCCGAAGCACGCATCACTATGTTTCTAAACCCGTTAATAGTAATGGGACTATAGATTGGAGTGATGAAGAGAATGCGATTTGGCATCACCTTGTTACACGTCAGCTTGAATGTATTCAGGGCAAGGCATGTGATGAATATCTTGCGGGATTGTCTGAGTTAAACTTACCCCATGATTATATTCCTCAATTAAAGGAAATTAATCGGGTACTGCTTGATGCGACAGGATGGCAATGCGTTGCTGTGCCTGCGTTGATCAGTTTTGATCGTTTCTTTTCCCTGTTATCTCGTAAACAATTTCCTGTAGCCACCTTTATTCGTACCCGAGCAGATATCGATTACTTGCAAGAGCCAGATTTTTTTCATGAAATTTTTGGACACTGCGCAATGTTAACCAATCCATATTTTGCACAATTTACCCATTTTTATGGAAAATTAGGAGCCAAAGCGACACCTGAAGAGCGCGTGTATCTTGCTAGGCTATACTGGTTTACGGTTGAATTTGGTTTGCTTAATCAAAGCGGTAAATATCAAATTTATGGCGGTGGGATTTTATCTTCGCCACAAGAAACTGTTTATGCCGCAACGAGTGAGATCCCACAACGGGTGGAATTTGATCCTGTAGAGGTGATGCGAACGCCTTATCGGATTGATATTTTGCAGCCGAAGTATTTTGTATTGCAAAACATGGAGCAGCTTTACCAAGTGACGAACCAAGATATTTTTGCGTTAGTAGCTGAAGCACAGCGAAGAGGACTACGAGCGCCCATGTTTGAGAACAAGGAAATAGTGAATGACGAGTTTAGATAAATTGAAATGTGAAGCCTGCCATTCAGGTTCACCAGCGTTAAGTGATGAAGCATTGGCTGAGCACATGGCATCGCTACCAGAATGGCAAGTAGTTAGCCCAAATGGAATTAATCGCATTACACGTGTTTTTAAATTCAGTAACTATAAAAAGGCATGGGATTTTAGCAATAAGATTTCTGAGCTTGCAGAAGAAGAATTCCATCATCCCACGATTGTTTTAGAGTGGGGGAAAGTCACAGTAACATGGTGGACCCACGATATTAATGGCATCCATTTGAATGATGTAATTTGCGCAATGAATACCGAAAAACTGTATAAAAATTAAAATAGCACTTTATTGCTTCTTTTGTTGCGTTTAATCAAATGCATATAATACACTGTTTTAAATGGATATTTACATTAATATCAAGGGTTTTTCATTTTGGAAAGTTAAAGTTTCTTGCTCTAAATGCGTTGAAGGACGACAATACGCACCTATTTACATTGAGTGTGTTTAGTTTTTTGGCTAAGCACGTCTATTCTTACTGAGTCACGCTGCAATTAATTTTATTAATAGTATTCAATAGCAAAATGGCTCAGCTAGGAATAAGGATAAAAAGAAACTTTACGATGACAACACAAACGCCACAGCAACAAACGCCATCAGATTTGATGATCGCTTGTGAAGAATGCGGGTTAGTGGTCGATATCCCTGATATACAAGACGGACAAAAAGCAGACTGTCCGCGCTGTGGACACACTTTAACCAAGAAGATCACCATGCCATATCACCGTCCACTTGCGTACGGTATTGCGTGTTTGATCATGCTAGTTCTTAGCCTCTCTTTTCCTTTCCTTTCGTTTAGCGTTAACGGAATGGGGCAACAAATCATGCTGCTTAATGCGGCTGAAACGTTGCAGCATTTTGAAAATAGCGTATTGGCTATTTTACTGATGCTAACGGTATTGGTGTTTCCTGCAATCTACATCATGTTGGTGCTGTATCTTTATGTGCGTGCCGCTCGGGTGAAACATGCAGGGCATTTATCAGGTAATACTGAAACACTGAAAATGCTTTGTCGCATTCTATTTAGAGTGCAGCCATGGTTGATGGTCGATGTTTTTTTGATTGGCGTATTAGTCAGCTTGGTGAAGATCTCTGCATTAGCACACATTGGTATGGGCTACTCTTTCTGGGCATTCTGTATTTACAGTGTACTCGTTGTGAAATGTGTATCTATGGTGGACAGAACATGGCTATGGGATCAGTTCTTTGCCATGAAGCATATTGACGGTGTGCATGAAGGGGATACTCATTTAGACAATAACCATGTGGGTTGTCATGTGTGTAACCAAATTAACCCTATGCCACAAGATCACCATACTAAATGTATCCGCTGTGAAAGTAAGTTACACGGTTATAACCCGCAGCATTCGTTGCAGTATTCATGGGCATTTTTATTAGCATCGGTTGTTTTTTATATTCCAGCTAACTTATATCCGATGATGTACACCGTGAGTTTAGGTCAAACTGAAGGCTCAACCATCATGGGTGGTGTAGTAATGCTATGGCAAATGGGTTCTTGGCCGATTGCCTTAGTGATCTTTATTGCCAGTGTGTTCATTCCGATGGCGAAAATGTTTGCGTTGGCATGGCTTTATTATTGTGCAAGTAAGAAGCCTAATGATTCGACCAACGAAGCGATTAAGCGTTTGAAAATCTATCGAATGACAGAATTTATCGGTCGATGGTCTATGGTTGATATTTTCGTGGTAGCGATTTTAGTGGCTTTGGTGCAATTGAAAAACCTAATGGCGATTTCACCCGGTCCTGCCGCTATTTGTTTTGCCACGGTGGTGGTATTTACCATGCTATCGGCAATGAGTTTCGACCCGCGTGTGTTTTGGGGTAAAGCAAAAACTAATCATGGTTCAGAGTTAAACGCTACTGAATCTAATCAGTAGCAACTAGCTAGTATTAACGAGAAACAGAAGATGAGTGATAACCAGCCAGCTAAGGCTAACGTACATAATCTGAAGCAAGTATCTGCAATCTGGATTATTCCTATTGTGGCTCTCGCTATTGGTATTTGGATGTTTGTTCAGTATCTAAATAGTAAAGGTCCAGAAATAACCATCCGCCTTCCGAATGCTTCGGGTATTGAAGTGGGTAAAACCGCTATTAAATCGCTAAATGTTAATGTTGGTGTTGTCACCAAAGTGAAATTGAGCGAAGACTACAGCTATATTACTGTTACCGCGCAGATGAATAGCGACACAGAGCGCATGTTAAAAGATGACACTAAGTTCTGGGTTGTTAAGCCTCGCATTGGTAAAGAAGGGGTAACAGGCTTAGATACGCTACTGTCGGGTTCATATATTGAAATGCAACCTGGTCGTGGTGCTAATGATAAGTATCACTTTGTTGCTCTAGAAGTACCGCCAGTTGCACCTGCTGATGCAAAAGGTTTACGTGTGGTATTAACTAGCCATGAAGCAGGTAAATTAAGTGTGGGTGATCCTGTACTTTATGATGGCTTCACTGTGGGTCGTGTTGAGAAAACAAGTTTTGATATCAATAGCAAACAAGCGAACTATCAGCTATTTATCTTCCAGCCTTACGATCGTTTAGTACGTACAACCAGTAACTTTATTATGAAATCTGGTATGAACGTACAAATGGGTGCGGAAGGCTTCAACGTTAAAATTGGCTCATTAGAATCGTTAATCACTGGTGGTGTGACATTTAAAACGCCATCCGATGATCAAGGTTTTGTCCAAAAGAAACAGCTTAAGCACTATCGTTTATTCGATAGCGTTCAGGATTACCACGAGAAAATGTACGATAAGCACATTAACTTCGTGATGCTGTTTAAAGAATCGATTCGTGGTCTAAAAGCAGGTGCGCCGATTGAATATCGTGGTATTCAAATTGGTTCAGTACAAAAAGTGCCATTACGCTTACCAACGAGCTCTGAAGGTTTTACTAGCGATCAAATCCCTGTGCTTGTACGCATCGATTTAGGTCGTGTATACAACAATCTAGATGAAGGTACGCTAGATGATCTTCGTGCTAACTTTGAAGAAGAATTCAAGAGTGGACTACGAGCAACACTGAAAACAGGTAACCTGTTAACAGGTGCGTTGTACATTGGTACAGATGTTTACAAAGGTGAAAAACCTGAGAAACCATTGAAATATGATGGTTACGATGTGTTCCCAACGAAAGAGGGTGATTTAGCCGAAGTTCAAAAACAAATCAGTATGTTATTGAATAAGTTTAATAAACTACTGGTTGAAGACACATTGAATTCTATGACTGCAACCTTGAAAGCGTCTGAGAAAACAATGAAGTCAGCAGAGCGTGTAACACAAGATCTTGATCGTCTATTAAGTCAGAAAGATACACAAACACTACCTGCAGATATTAAAGCAAGCTTGAAAGAGATCCAAACTACGCTAAATGGCTTTAGTCCAAATGCTGCACCGTACCAGAATCTACAAGGTGCATTAGCACAATTTGAACAAGTGATGACAGAGCTACAACCTGTACTACGTCAATTAAATGAAAAACCAAATTCATTAGTGTTTGGTGATGAGAAAGCGAAAGATCCTATTCCAGTTGGAGGCCGTGAGTAATGAAAAAGTGGTTATTAATTGCAGCGGTAGCGCTAGTTGGAACGGGCTGTAGCTCAACAGAGCCAGTAATGACAACTTACATGTTGCCAATGTCGACAACGGCAAATACAGCACACAATGTAAGTAATAAATCATTACTGATTGTTCGCCCTGTAGAAGTGGCGGCACATCTTGCAGGTACTGGTTTAGTTTACCAAACAAGCCCAACAGAGATTGTTGAAGCGCAACAAAATTTATGGGGTGAAGCATTAGGTAAGCAGCTAACACGACGTATTACTCAGGACTTACGCCAAAAGCAAACCAAGTTCTTACCAACACAGTTAACACCAACGCTATCAACAGCGGGTGTTCCTCGTTTGCAGGTACGTATTAACCAGTTCAATGGTGTCTACACTGGTGTTGCAGAAGTAGCGGGTGAATGGTTGTTAATCAACGGTAATGGTGATTTGCAAACGGTACACCCATTTACTTTCCGTGTGCCATTAGCCAAAGATGGCTATCCTGCACAGGTTGAAGCCTTATCTAAAGGTGTTGATGAGTTAACAACCCAGTTAGCACAATCTATTAAGTAATGACGCTAACAGCTATTTATTAAGCATCATCAATGACAAAGCCGACGTTAATGCGTCGGCTTTTTATTACTGGTTATTATTCTAGTCGACTTAACGCAACGAGAAGCGGGATATGATGATAGTGAGTTGTGAAATATAACATAAGATGAACTAAAGGCTAAATGGGTAGAAATCATAATTCTATTACAATAAATAGACGACAGAGTTCTAAATAATAAAAAAGCCGATAACAAATCAATGTTTTTCGGCTTTTTTGATTTCGTTGCTAAACGAATTAGCTTGTTTTTGGCTGAGTTACGTTACCTTCACGAAGTGATTTTAACACCGCTTCTTTAGGGCCATCAGCCACGATACGGCCCTGTTCCATAACGATAAGACGATCTACTATATCAAGCATACTGGTTTTGTGAGTGATCAGAATTAGCGTTTCTTCTGGACTCATATTATGTAGTTGGCGTTTGATAAACATTTCTGAACGATTATCCATGCTACTGGTTGGTTCATCCATGATCATCACTGGCGGATTAGATAAGAATGCTCGTGCAATCGCAATCGCCTGACGTTGACCACCGGAAATTGCATGACCACCTTCACCAATTTGTTTCTCAAGACCTGCGGCATCGTGTTGCGTAAAGGCTGTTACACCTGCACGTTCAGCAGCTGTCAGAATCTCTTTATCACTTGCTAACGGACGACCTAGGGTAATGTTGTCACGGATTGAACCAAAGAACAGCGTGATATCTTGTGGCACACAACCAATATTACGGCGAATATCAATGTGATGTAGCTGATTGATATCAGTATCATCAATTAATACAGAACCTTCCGTAGGCTTATACAAGCCCATCAGTAGACGTTCTAAACTTGTTTTACCCGAGCCAATACGACCGATAATCGCCACTTTTTCACCAGGGTTAATGGTGAGGTTAATATTCCTTAACGCTGCATGGGTGGCATTAGGGTAGGCGAATGATACGTTATCAAATTCAATTTTACCGCGAATTACAGGGCGGTGAATATAGCGCTTACCGTCTTCTTGCTCTAACGGCATTGCCATTAGCTGCTCAAGGATTGTCATCGCAGATTTTGCTTGGTTGTAACGGGTTGATAGTAAAGCAAGTTGCACTAATGGACCAACCGCTCGACCGCTTAACATGGTCGAAGCGATCAAGCCACCCATGGTTAAGTCACCGTTGGCAATTAGATAAACACCCACCACAATCATGGCAACAGATACAAACTGCTGCAAGAAGCCTGCTGTGTTTTGTACTGAATCTGTTAGGCGACGGGTTTTTAAACCCCAGTTAGACATGTGCGATACTGCTTCTTCCCAACGGTATTGGAATTGGCTTTGCGCACCAAACATCTTAACTGTTTCCAGACCTGATAAGCTCTCAATTAGGTTGGCGTGTTTTTGTGAAGAAAGACGTGAGCCTTCTTCAATGCTTCTGCGTAATGGACGCTGAATTAAGAAGCTGTAAGCCACTAAGATAAGAACGGCAACTAATGGTACTAGCGCTAATGGGCCTGCAAGAATATAAATAATAAGTAAGAAGAACAGAGCAAAAGGCAAATCAATCAAGGATGACACCGTTGCCGATGTAAAGAACTCTCGGATTGATTCAAACTCTTGCAAGTGGCGAGCAAAAGCACCGACTGACGCTGGTTTTGCTTCCATACGAATGCCCATAACACGACTAAAAATTTTAGCCGAAATAAGCAAATCTGATTTTTTACCAGCAAGATCGATAAAGTAGCTTCGAAGTAGCTTTAAAACTAAATCGAAGATAAAGATCACACTGATACCAATTGCCAGTACCCATAATGAATCAAACGCCAAGTTAGGGACAATTTTGTCGTACACCAAACGTGTGAACAGGGGAGCAGCAATAGCAAAAATATTAATTAAGATAGAGGCAATGAAAACGTCGCGGTAAATACTACGTGATTCCCACAACGTGCTCCAAAACCAGTGACCATCACGGGTTTTTAAAATCTCAGGTGAACGTTCATCATAGCGGAAACGCTTTTTGATTAAGAATAAACGACCAGCGTATTGCGCATTAAGCTCATCAAGCTTGATCCATTGTTCGCTACCATCATTTTGAGGGAGAACAACTTCGGCTTCGCCTTTTTCTTTATCAATGCTTAAAACAACACAGGCTTCACCGCCTTTTAGCAGAGCAATAACAGGAAATAGGAGTGAAGATAGCTCCCCCAACTCTATTTTGTTTTCTTTTGCCTGTAAACCTGCCTTTTCTGCTGCGCGAGGCAGTAGAAAAGGGGATAGCAAGCCATCAGTTAGGGGTAAATCTGCAATTAAGGCGTCAGGAGAGTTTGCCTGACCATAAAAGCGGCTGATGTATACGAGTGACTGAAGTAACGGATCTTTCATTTTAATTCTCGTGTTTCAACTGATCAGTAACAAAACCTTGGAAGCCGAGAATGTCCATTGCTGCTAATTTATCCATTTGCTCAGCTGTTTCAACACGTGTTGCAATTGTCTTCACAGACAGGTTATTTGCAGTACGTGTAATAGATTGAAGCACATCTGTCTTAATCTGATCATCAAGTTGCGAAGTGTATGCAAAGTCTAGTTTTACATAGCTTGGGCGTAGCTTGCTTAAGTAGCCTGTTGAGCTGAAGTTATGACCATAATTATCAATACCAAAGCGGAAACCATTCTGGTGGATAATTTCGCAAAGTAGAGATGCATTATCGATTTGTTTAATAAAGCAAATTTCAGGCAGCTCGAACAGCACTCGCTCTTTTAGCTGTGGTGTTGATTTTAACTTGCTGTTTAACCAACGAATAAAGCAGGTATCATTAATACTGCTTTGAGTAATGTTGATTGCAACAGGTACTGATTTTGGATTGTTCTCTAAGCGTTCAAATAACTGCTCAACGATATAACGGTCAAATTGAGCACCTTCATTAAGTTGTTCAATCGCTGATAAGAATTGACCTGCATTGTAACGTTGGTTGTCTTTCTTGATGTACGCAAAGGCTTCTTTATGTAGCGTATTGTTTGCTACATCAATAGCTTTCTGGAATGTGAAGTGAATAAGCTTATTAGCAATGGCCTCTTCTACTAGGGCTTTCCACTGTTGTTTTCCCAGTGTTGGCATTTCTTTCTTGTCGCTAGGTTCAATAATAGCTAGCGGCTCTTTTGGCTCTTGGCGTGCTTTGGTTAATGAGTTATCTGCACTTGATAAAAGGCTAGAAATCGTTTCATTAGCTGAACACATAACCACGCCAACTGCAGCATGGAGTGGGGCAATGCCTAAAGGATCCGAGTTTAGATCAGATGCCATTGATAGCATTTTACGACCCGCTTGGATTAACTCCTCTTTAGATGCATTTGGAGAAACTAAAGCGAACTCAGATTGGTTTAAGCGTGCAATGGTAACATCATCATTAGCTAAGTCTTTTAAACGTGATGATAGATCTTGAACCAGCTTATCACCTGATTCGTAACCGTATTGAGCATAGCTGTCTTCAATCGCATCTGCTTTTAGTAACACCATACCGCCGCTTGGTTTACGAGAAAGCCATGAGTTGATTTTTGACATTAGATAACTACGGTTAGCAAGACCCGATACAGGATCTTGGTAGGCACGAATACGTAAGTTATCTGCTTCCTGTGCTTGCTGCTCAAAGTGATTCTGCAATTGTTCACTCATAGAGTTGAACGCTGTCACAACGTCTGCAAGATCACGAGTGCTTGGCGTCGGAAGTGATGATGTAAAGTGCTGAGTTGCCATCTCTTTAGCACTTTCTTGAATTTGTTTTAGTGGCTTTAAAACTTTTTTAAGTATCACTGACAGAATTATTGCACCAATGATTGAGCATACAATAAAACCTAACATTAATTGTAACGTTGCTTTCCATAACTGCTGGTAAGCTGTTTCTGGACTACTGGTTACAGTTAAGTCTGCTAGTTGCATCCAACCGCTTGTTAGTGTTGTTGATTGCGTGATTGGTTTTATACTCACCAGCGTTTGGAACCAGTCAGGAACACCTGCAATAGTTTGTGGATATTGGCGAACTACTTTTTTATCTGAATCAAGTAGTGACAGTTTTACTTCACGGTAAAAGCTTGAGTCGAAAGTTGCATTGATCACTGATTCAGCAGAGACTATATCTTTGTCTTCAAGGTAAGGAGATAGTGCAAAACCGACTGAACTTATAGCATTGCTCAGTTCTTTTGATTGCTGATGCACGAGATAGTCTTTAGTAGTGTTAAATTGGATTGCAAAGACTGCGCTTATCAGTACAAAGAATACAATTAGCATCCATAGTAAGAGTTGTCGGTAAAGGGTCATAGGTGTTCACTCGTTAGTAAGTATTTCTAGGGCGGTGTAATATTATTTTACTAGAACGATGACGCAGATCGTTCCACAAACTTAATCGTGATGCATCGCCTGCAATTTGCGTTTGACCTTGTTTTTTAATCAACCACAATTTATTACCATTAAAGCTGTAAATAGGCAGTAAATCTTTTCTTTTTGTTGCAGGTAAAATTTTGCCTTTGAGGTTGTCTAAAATCACAGGCACAGAGGAGGGAGTTTGATAGTAGGCGACGACCATATGAAATTGATTCAATTCAAGAGCTTTTACATAAATTAGTCTCAATTTTTTATCCGGAATATCAAGATCCCTCAAGGCTTGGTATTTAGCAATACTGAAATCTTCACAGTCACCAGCCCCCACACCTACAAATTCATAAGGTGTTGCCCAGTAGTCCTCTTGTCCCCACAATTTTTGATCGCTAACAAACACGAATTGATTGAAAAAGTTGTTAACGGCACGAAGTTTTTGTCTTTCGCTTAAATGTTGCGAGTCATGGATAAGCGAGCGCCATGCTGTCGCGCGCTTGCCAGCCCGTTCCCCGTAGAATTGTTTGATTTTTTCGATCTGTTGTTTGTTGCTAGCAGCAAGTACGTTTGCTGCCAGCACAAAGCACAGTATCCAGAATATTATTTTCTTCAACGTGGATTCTATTGATTAGTTTTCACGAACTGTGTATATAGTCCATTCTTTCACAACATCACCTTGAGAGCCAACAACTTGAGCCACAACACGGCGACTTAAAGTGTTACTTTCTTCAATATCGTCAGCTTTAACTGGATCACTATCACCAAAACCTACGGTCTTAATGCGAGCAGGAGAAACACCTTCAGTGATCAGTGCTTGGCGAATCGCTTGTGCACGACGCTTAGATAATGCAACGTTGTACGCAGCGCTACCTACAGGACTTGCATATCCTTTAAGCTCAATGTGTGTATCAGGATATTTCGCTAAGAATGCGCTCATATTAGCGATGTTTTCCATGTAACTTTCTGGGATCTCTGAAGAGTCGTTAGCAAATAACACGTGAATATTATTTTCTTCAGAGTTTTTAACAAATGTTGGACAACCATCGTTATCAACCACAGCATCAATTGGTGTATCTGAACAACGGTCACGTTGATTGATCACACCATCACTGTCCTGGTCATAAAGGTTTTTAGTTTGTTTTGCCACTGGCGGCTGCTGAACTGTTAATGAACAGCCAAATAGAGATAAAGCCAGTAAACCTGTAATTACGTATTTCATTTTTAAATCCTCTTATTTAACTGACTTAGCCCAATTTTCAGGGATATCAACACGCATCTCATCAAGGATCAGACCTGTTGCGTTAAGTACACGGTACTTGGCTAAAATGCCGTCGTACTCAGCAGTTAAATAAGCTTTTCGTGCTTCAAATAATTCGTTTTCAGTGTTTAGAACGTCAAGTAGCGTACGTTGGCCGATCTTAAATTGCTTTTCGTATGCAATAACAGTACGTGCAGAAGCATCAACGTGTTCTTGTAGGAACAGTTTTTGGTTCTTCGCTAAATCCAGCGCACTCCAAGATAGGCGAGTGCCTTCTTCTAGCATGTGGTGAGCACGATCACGAATGTCTTTTGACTTATTAATTTGGTAAGCCGCACGACGAGATTTCGCTACATCACTACCACCATTAAATAGGTTGTAGCGCATTTTTAGCATTGCTTTTAGCTCGTCAGTCTTACCTTCAACACCATTTAGATCGTCACCCCATTCTTGAGAAGCTTCAATGCTAAATGAAGGGTAGAACGTACCTGTTGCTTGCTTATATTGGTATTCAGCAGCATCAACATCGTTAGCAGCCATATGTACAACAGGGTTGTACTTTTTCGCTTTTTCTAACGCATCATCAAGTGACTTAGGTAAGTAATTGACGTCAACTTCAGGTTTAACAAGATCTTTTGGATACTGGCCTACAACACGTACAAACTGGGTGATCTTGTCATGAAGGTTACTTTGTGCTGAAAGTAGGTTAGCGTTAGAGCTTGCTAAACGACCATCAACTTGTGCTAAATCGGCAGTTGAACCGATACCTGAATCAGCACGCTTTTTAATGTCTGAATACATTTTCTGGTGAACTTTTAGGTTCGACTCAGATAGAGCTAGTACATCTTCAGCATGAAGTACGTTTAGATATGCTTCTGTTGCTTTTAATGCCTTATCTTGCGCGTCAGATAATAATTGGTAACGCTCAGCTTCCGCTTCAGATTTATTACGTTGAATATCATTGTACGTAATCGAACCGTCCCAAATTAACTGGCGAATATTAATTGATGCACTACGTGGATCTGTTTCCGATTTTAAATTGGAGTTGTTGTACTTGTTGTAGCCAACACCTGCTTCAAGATCTACAGAAGGTAAATAATCACCTTTAGACGCATTGATTAACTCATGCTTACTTTGGAACTCATTGTAAGCACTTTTGATTTCTGGGTTACTGGAAATGGTTTCCGCTACTGCTTGCTCCAATGATTGCGCCATTACTGGCGCAGTAACACATTGAAGGCTAACGAGAAGAGCTGCTTTTTTTAATTTATGTTTCATTGTCATTTTATTATTCTCTTAGCGCCGTGTGACGCGCTTTGAGGACTGGTTTAAGAAGATAATCAAGAACAGAGCGTTTGCCTGTAATGATATCAGCTGTGGCTGTCATACCAGGAATAATGGGCAGAGCCTCCCCATCGGGTCCTTTTAAGCTACTTGCATCAGTACGAATCCTTACTTGGTAAAAGCTATTACCTTCTTTGTCTTGGATTGTATCTGCACTGATGGTTTCGAGTGTTCCATGTAAACCGCCATAGTTAGTAAAATCATAGGCACTAAATTTAATGATCGCTGGAAGATTTGGACGTAGGAAACCAATATCTTGTGGCGCAATTTTAGCTTCTATGAGTAACGTGTCTTCAGTTGGGACAATCTCAACCAACGGCATGCCGGGTTGAATAACACCACCAACTGTATTCACGTGGATCTTTTGAATCGTACCGTTAACAGGCGAAACAACAGTCGTTCGTTTAACACGATCTTCCAGACCAATTTGTGTTTCGCTTAGGCTTGATAACTTATCGCTTGTTTCGTTTAGTTGTGCTTGGATGTCAGAGCGGAACTGCAAAGCAATATCAACGTATTTAAACCCCGCCTCTTGAATGGCTGCTTGCGTAACAGGGATCTGCATTTTTGCTGAGTTCAGATCTCGCTTAGTATCGTTAAGTGAACGCTGTAATTTCAGCAATTCAATACGAGGTACGACACCTTCATCAGCAAGTGGTTTTGTGATGTTGTATTCTTTCAACGCAATGCCGTAACTGCTTTGTAAATTACTGACACGAGATCGTGTTTCTGCTAATTCTCTTTCTTTTTGTGATGCCTGTTGTGATGCAACTTCAAGTTGATTTTGCAGATTATTTATTTTATCCGTGAATTGGTTTAATTGACGGCGAACTAATTCGGGATGCTTTTTTTTAAATTCTTCATCAAATGCTGGCGGTTTATTTTCAACGGTCACACTATTTCGCCATTTAGTATTATCTGTTTTATTATTAACGGTTACACTGGCGAGTAGGGCATTTAAACGAAGTGAGTCAGCTTGCATTGCTGCTAAGCTTTGTGTCTTCTCTTTAAAATCTGATTTGAATTGCGTGTCATCAATTAAAAGTAAGGTTTGACCTTTCTTTACTTGCTCCCCTTCTTTAACCAGTACTTTCTTAACAATACCGCCTTCAAGATTTTGTACGACTTGTAATTGTGACGATGGAATTACCTTACCAGAGCCAGTTGTGACTTTGTCGAGTTTGGCGAAATATGCCCATACGAAAGCAGTAATAAAAAACAGCACCATTACCCATAAGATAATGCGTGCACTTTTCGGGGTATTGAGTAGTAATGCTGCTGACTTATCATCAACAAAATCTAAATTATTAGCCGAAACAGGTGCATCTTTTTTGTTCATTTATGATCCATATCGGTAGTACTTATCATTTTACGAAGACAATGATTTCGTACACCTATTAGAGAATAATTATACTGATGTTAGACGTCGATTATTATGATTGTTTTAACATTACTATCTTTGGGTGTAATATGCCACTGGCGAATAAGTAAATAGTGATATTAATTCCCTTTAGTGTGTGTGGTATTCCCAGAAAAGACCATATTTATGATAAAATATACTTATATTCTGGTAATGACATAACGATTTGACTGTTGCGTCAAATTATTGACGAATTTAATTGTAATCAATAAGAAAATCAAGTACCAATTATCATTACACTAAAGAATAAAAAAGGGCGGCCTTGTTCTTTGGGGGAATAGATGAGAATTATCAATATGTTAATTGGACTAAAAGTAGGAAGGTTCTAAAAGTATGAATCAGGTAGAAACAAAAGGTAAAAACGACATTAATCTTTTAGATGGTGAAGGATTTATTCTTGCTCCTGGAAAAGCAGTAATACCTGTCGTTAACGAATTTACTCTTCAACCTGATGAAATTTTGGTTGCTAATGGAGATGCAAGGTTCATTTTTGTAAAAGATGGCATTGAACAAGTGATCAACCAACCATGTCCAACTTGTACCATGGTGACACCTGATGGCATTCAATCTGCTGATTTAAATGAAAAGATCGCATTCAACTATGAAGGTGCTGGCAGTACGTCTTTTGCTTCGAATGATATTGATGCAATTCAATCTGCCATTTTATTGGGGCAAGACCCAACATTATTATTCGAACCAACGGCTGCTGGTAATGAATCAGCGGGTAATGTAGGTGTAAATGGCTCATCTTCAGCTGCGAGTTTTGTATCGATTAATTATGATAATGATTCAATGCTTGCTGAGGCAGGATTTGATACTGCCTACGATCCAAATCAAGCACGTAATGAGCTAGATCCTCTCGTTATTGTCCAACCTGATGGTGGCGAATCTGCATCTTTAGTGGTTACTGAAGGTGATCTTGGCGATAAAACATATCCAGTGAGCTCTTCAACATCTGTTTTAGTTGAAGCGTCCACGTTACCTCTTGACCCTCAATCTTTTGTTTTTGACCCTCTCACCGTCAACACATTATTGACTGAATTAAGCCGTGATATTACTTCTGGTGGTCAAGCTGTTACTTTCATTTATGACACTCAAGCTAATGCCATTATTGGTACGCTTGATGGCAAGCAAGTGATGTCTATTGCACTTGAAGCAACGTCAATCAACGGGCGTGATGTGACAGTTACTGTTACAACAACCATCAATCAGCCTATCGATCATACGGGTAATAATACGGATGGTTATGTAGTACACAACGGCGATCAGATTAATATTGATGTGGCTATTCAAGCGCAAGATAGCAGCGGTAATTCACTAGAAAAACCAGTTAATGTTGATATTGGTGTGATTGATGGCGCTAACCCTGAATTCGGTACAGATAAAGGTACATACATTGATGAAGCCACTGAAACGGGTAAAACCATCAGTGGTGATGTGCCATTAGATCTGGGATCTGATGCTATTGCTTCTATCCGTTTTAATGGTGAGCAAGCTGGACTGTCAAACATCACTAGTGATGGTAAACCTACGAGCTTTTCTATTAATAGCGAAGGCAATGAGCTAACCATTTTAAATAGTGACAATGAACCAGTAATGGTTGTGACTATTGCTAAAGATGGCAGTTACACCGTGACACTAACGGGTGTTATTGATCAAGATATTAATGATCTAACAACCATTAACTTAGATGTGACAGCCACTGATAAAGATGGTGATACAGCAAATGGTCAAGTTAACATCTTTGTAAAAGATGGTGCTGATGCTGCAGGTGGTGAAGTCGTTTCAATGACGTTAACTGAAGGCGATCGTGATGTTGATGGTAGCGGCACAAGCACAGGTGGCGCTGATACGACTTACCCTGTTGTCAAAACTGGTGAGTTAACCCTAGTTGCAGGTGAAGATCGCTTAGATCCGAATACCGTTGCGATTGACGCAAGCCAGCAAGCTGCACTTATTAAAGAGCTAAACACAGAGTTAACCTCTGGCGGTCAAGCATTAACATTTACGATTGATGCTAATGGTAATCTGATCGGCACGATAGCAGGTACAGATACTGTTGCGGTATGTGTTGAATTAACGCCAAAGCAAGACGGCCAAAACGTTAACGTTGAAATCAAAATTATCCAAGAATTACCACTTGATCATAATGCATCTGGTAACAGTGATGGTTTTGTTACCGTTAATGGTAATGACATTTCAATTAAAGTACCAGTGCAAGCGCAAGACGTTGAAGGCGATGCACTAGATAATGCTGCAAATATTGATATTACGATTGTTGACGGTGCGAATCCTGAGTTTGGTACTGACAAAGGCGTACTGATCAATGAAAGCACTGATGCCAACAAAATCATTAATGGTCAGATCCCTTTAGATGTGGGCTCTGATGATATTGCACATATCCACTTTAATGCTGAACAAGCAGGGCTTGCAGATATTACCAGCAATGGTGAGAAAACCACGTTCACTGTGGATGGTAACGTCCTAACTGTACTTGATTCAAACTCAAACCCTGTGATGGTAGTGACTATCGCTAACGACGGCACTTACACGGTAAAAGTGACAGGTCCTGTTGATCAGAAAAGTGAAGATCTTGCCAATATTAAGCTTGACGTAACAGCCACCGATAAAGACGGTGATACGGCGCAAGGCGAGCTAAATATCACGATCAAAGACGGTACTGATGCAGCAGGCGGTGAGAATGTACATATCACTTTAACTGAAGGTGACCGTGACGTAGATGGTAGCGGCACTAGCACGGGTGGTGATGATACGACTTATCCTGTTGTTAAAACTGGTGAGTTAACATTAGTTGCGGGTGAAGATCGTTTAGATCCAACTACCGTGACGATTGACGCAAGTAAGCAAGCAGACCTAATTAAAGAGCTAAACACCGAACTGACTTCTGGCGGCAAAGCGTTGGTCTTTACTGTTGATGCTAATGGTAATTTGATTGGTACTATTGAGGGTACAAATACGGTTGCGGTACGTGTTGAATTAACACCAAAGCAAGACGGTCAAAACGTTAGCGTTGAAATCAAAATCATCCAAGAGTTGCCATTGGATCATAAAGATTCAGGTAATGGCACTTATGTATCAGTTAATGGCGATGATATTTCTATCAAGGTACCAGTTCAGGCGCAAGATACTGATGGAGATCCACTAGAAAATGCTGCAACAGTAGATATTACGATTGTTGACGGTGCTAACCCTGAATTTGGTAAAGACGAAGGCATTACTATTGATGAGTCGAAAGACTTAAACAAGGTAATGAACGGTCAAATCCCACTTGATGTGGGTTCTGATGATATTCAGTCAATTCACTTTAATGCTGAACAAGCAGATCTTGCCAATATCACCAGTAATGGTGAGAAAACCACGTTCACTGTAGAAGGTAACGTACTAACTCTTCTTGATTCACACTCAAACCCTGTGATGGTAGTGACTATCGCTAACGACGGCACTTACACGGTAAAAGTGACAGGTCCTGTCGATCAAAATAGTGAAGATCTTGCCAATATTAAGCTTGATGTAACCGCAACGGATAAAGATGGTGACAAGGCTCAAGGTGAGCTGAACATCAATATTCTTGACGGTAAAGATGCTGCGGGTGGTGAGAATGTACACATCACTCTGACAGAAGGCGATCGTGATGTTGATGGTAGCGGCACGAGTACAGGCGGTGATGACACGACTTATCCTGTTGTTAAAACTGGTGAGTTAACCTTAGTTGCAGGGGAAGATCGCTTAGATCCAAATAGCGTTGCGATTGATGCAAGTAAGCAAGCAGACCTAATTAAAGAGCTAAACACAGAGCTAACTTCTGGCGGCAAAGCGCTGGTCTTTACTGTTGATGCTAATGGTAATTTGATCGGTACCATTGAAGGGACTGATACCGTTGCGGTACGTGTTGAATTAACACCAAAGCAAGACGGTCAAAACGTTAACGTTGAAATCAAAATTATCCAAGAGCTGCCGCTTGATCATAATGCATCTGGTAACAGCGACGGTTTTGTTACGGTTAACGGCAATGACATCTCAATTAAAGTGCCAGTACAGGCGAAAGATACCGATGGTGACCCATTAGATAACGCAGCAACAGTTGATATCACGATTGTAGACGGTGCGAATCCTGAGTTTGGTACTGATAAAGGTGTCGTGATCAATGAAAGCACTGATGCAGATAAAACCATTAATGGTCAAATCCCGCTTGATGTGGGCTCTGATGATATCGCACATATCCACTTTAATGCTGAGCAATCAGACCTTGCTAATATCACCAGTAATGGTGAGAAAACCACATTTACTGTTGATGGTAACGTTCTAACCGTACTTGATTCTCACTCAAATCCAGTGATGGTGGTGACTATCGCGAATGACGGTACTTACACAGTTAAAGTAACGGGCCCTGTTGATCAAAATAGTGCAGATATTGCCAATATTAAGCTTGATGTCACCGCAACCGATAAAGACGGCGATACCGCACAAGGTAAGTTGGACATTACGATTAAAGACGGTACCAATGCAGCTGGCGGTGAGAATGTACACATTACCCTAACTGAAGGTGATCGTGATGTTGATGGTAGCGGCACTAGCACTGGTGGTGATGATACGACTTATCCTGTTGTTAAAACTGGTGAGTTAACCCTAGTTGCAGGTGAAGATCGTTTAGATCCAACTACTGTTACTATTGATGCAAGTAAGCAAGCAGATCTAATTAAAGAGTTAAACGCAGAGTTAACCTCTGGCGGTAAAGCGCTAGTCTTCACTGTTGATGCTAATGGCAATTTGGTTGGTACCATTGAAGGTACGAATACGGTTGCTGTACGTGTTGAATTAACACCAAAGCAAGATGGTCAAAACGTTAACGTTGAAATCAAAATCATCCAAGAGCTACCACTTGATCACAACGGTTCAGTTAATGGCACTTATGTTTCGGTTAATGGCGATGATATTTCTATCAAGGTGCCAGTTCAGGCGCAAGATACTGATGGTGATCCACTAGAAAATGCTTCAACTGTAGATATTACGATTGTTGACGGTGCTAACCCTGAATTTGGTAAAGACGAAGGCATTACCATTGATGAGTCGAAAGACGTAAACAAGGTAATGAATGGTCATATTCCGTTAGATGTGGGTTCTGATGATATTCAGTCAATTCACTTTAATGCTGAGCAAACAGACCTTGCTAATATCACCAGTAACGGTGAAAAAACCACGTTTACTGTAGAAGGTAACGTATTAACTGTACTTGATTCACAATCAAACCCTGTGATGGTAGTGACTATCGCTAACGACGGCACTTACACGGTAAAAGTGACAGGTCCTGTTGATCAAAATAGTGAAGATCTTGCCAATATTAAGCTTGATGTAACCGCAACCGATAAAGATGGTGATACCGCGAAAGGTGTGCTAAATATCACGATTAAAGATGGTAATGACGCTGCTGGTGGTGAGAAGGTAACGATCACTCTAACTGAAGGTGACCGTGATGTTGATGGTAACGGCACAAGTACAGATGGTGCAGATACCACTTATCCAGTAGAAAAAACAGGTGAGTTAACATTAGTTGCTGGTGAAGATCGCCTTGTTGCGAGCTCTGTGGCTATTGATGCAAGTAAGCAAGCAGATTTAATCCAAGAGTTAAATACTGAACTGACATTTGGTGGTCAAGCGCTGACATTCAGTGTCGATACTAATGGCAACTTGATTGGTACGATTGCTGGGACTGATACGGTTGCAGTACGTGTTGAATTAACATCAAAGCAAGACGGTCAAAACGTTAACGTTGAAATCAAAATCATCCAAGAATTACCGCTTGATCATAAAGAATCGGGTAATGGCAAAGGTTTTGTAACGGTTAACGGTAACGACATTTCAATTAATGTACCTGTTCAAGCACAAGATACTGATGGCGACTCATTAAAAAAACCTGCGATTGTTGATATTACCATTGTTGATGGTGCTAACCCTGAGTTTGGTAAAGATCCCGGTACTACGATTACGGAAACTGAAACAGGCGCAACCGCAAGCGGTAAGATCCCATTAGATGTGGGCTCTGATGATATTGCGCATATTGATTTCGCGGATGATCAGCCATCACTTAAAGGTATTATGTCTAATAACCAAGCAACCCGTTATGTGGTTGATGGTAATGAAATTAAAGTTGTTATCGATGGCGGTGCGAATGATGGCGCACCAGTCATGACGATTGAAATTAATATCGATGGTAGTTATACGGTTCATCAATATCTGCCAATAGAGCAAGATAATAGCAAAGGCGATACTGTTGATATTAATCTAGCTGTTACTGCAACCGACAAAGACGGTGATGTGAGTAACACAGGCCAATTAGAAATTCATATTAAAGATGGCTTAAACCCAACTGGTGAAGGTGTTGTCGCAAACATCACCATTACAGAAGGCGATCTTGAAGATCCAAAAGCAGGTAAGGGTTACCCGGTTTCTGCGGATATGCACTTTACTGTTAATGCAACTGATGATGCATTAGTGGCGAACAGTTTGAAGATTGCAGATAGCGCACAAGCTGATTTAGTGAAAGAGCTCAATGGCTTAACGTCAAATGGTGAAGCACTGAACTTCACGGTACATACTGATGCTAATGGTGTGATCACGATTACTGGTGTGACAGCGAGTGGACAGGAAGCGGTGAGCATTACCATGACGCCATCGTCATTGGCGAATGGTGATGTCACGGTTGATTTGGCTATTAAGCAGTCTCTACCACTTGATCACCTTAATGCTGATGGAAAGTACATTGATGTTACAGACGGTAAGATCACGATTAATGTACCTGTTCAAATGCAAGATGCTGATGGTGACTCATTACAGAAACCTGTTGATGTGAATATCACTATCGAAGATGGTCAAAATCCTTCATTCGGGCATGATTCAACAGCGACCGTTGAAGAAGGTGCATCTGGTCATGGCACTGCATCTGGCACTATTGATATTGATACTGGTAGTGACCAAGTTGCGAAAGTGTACTTTACGGATCAGCAATCATCGTTAGACGGTTTAACCAGTAACGGCCATGCGACAACGTATTCATTGAGTCCAGATGGTTCAACTATCACAGTTGTATTAAAAGACAATCCATCTCAAGTTGTCATGGAAATCAAGATTGATGTGAATGGTCATTATGTTGTTGAGCAGCAGCAACCGATTGATCAGGTTGACGATACAGCTAAAGATAATGAAGTTATTAAGCTAGATGTGATTGCTCAAGACTATGACGGTGATAAGAGTAATCCAGGTCAGATCACGATCATTATTCATGATGGTGAGGATGCAAAAGGTGGTGAAACAGGCTCTATCGTTATCACTGAAGGCGACTTACAGCCAACCGCAGGAGAGCAAGGCTATCCAGTTACTGGTGATGTAACCATTGCCGTTAAAGCTGGAGTGGATCGTTTAGATCCAAATACGGTAACGATTGATGATACGCATCTTACTGCGTTAATTAACGAGCTACAGTCAGAGCTCACCGCATCGGGTGCAAAAATTCACTTTGAATATCAAGATGACCAATTAGTTGGTATTTCGGAATATGGTGAAAAAGTACTAACAGTAACCGTTTCTGCTGATCAGGCGGCTAACGGTCATGACGTTGATGTAAAAGTATCTATTACTCAGCATGCACCTTTAGATCATAGTGGTACTAACAACGACGGTTTTGTTTCCGTTAATGGCGACAAGATAGTAATTGATGTGCCAGTACAAGTTAAAGATACCGATGGCGATAATCTTGCTAATGATGTAAATGCGCAAATCACCATTAATGATGGTGCTGCACCTGTCATTATTTCTGCACCAGCACTGAGTGTTGATGAAGATGCATTAGCTGATGGTTCGCATACATCACCAGCTGGTATTACGGCTAATGGTACTATCAATGTCGATCAAGGTAGTGACTATATTGCTGACTTTAAAGTTGACGTTAAAGCTTTCAATGAGCAAAACAGTATCAAATCTGAAGGGCATGATGTTGTTCTAAAAGAGGTTGGTCCTGGCACATACCAAGGTATGGCAAACGGTCAAGTCGTATTTACTTATACCTTACTACCAAATGGTCGTTATATTTTCGATCTGAAAGGAACCATCGATCATCCAACCCAAGGTGAAGATGAGTTTAAGATTGAATTCCCTGTTTACGCCGTTGATAGAGACGGTGATACCAGCGGTACAGTTAATATTGATGTATCAATTAAAGATGATATTCCATCTGTACATGACGTAACGCTAAATACGGTTGAGCACAGCACGACGACACTTGAAAATGTGATTGTGAATACAGGTGCGGATGGTGCACACGTCACAGCATTGATTGTTGATGGGCAACATATTGATCTATCAACATTACCTGAGTCTGGCGGTTATCGTATTTATGAAGTAACAGAGAATGGTCAAAAGTTAGGTGATCTGATGATCAAGCCTAATGGTGAGACTTACTTTGCTGCGAACGATAACTTGGATCATAACCAAGAAGAAATCATTAAGAAGATTGGATTTGAGGTTACTGACGGCGACGGTGATAAGGCACAAGGTACGATCACACTGGAAGTGTCGGATAAAGATGCAACTTTAAGCTTGCAAAATAGCACAGGTCAGGAAGAAGACGGTCGTCACTCTACCGATCCTAACGATAACGTTGATGTAAATCGTGATGGTATTGCCATCAACATGAGTATTAACGTTGGTGATAACGATCGTGGTGAACACATTGGTACTGTAACGATTCATCCACAGGGTGAAGCACACGGTGTCTTTATGTTTAACGGTCAACCTTTAGCTGTAAATAGCGATGGTTCAATTACGATCCCTGCAAGTGCATTTAAAGCAGACGCTAGTGGTGAGAATTATACTCTGCAAGGTATAACCTTTGTTCCTGCAGAAGATTTCTCGACCTCTGCTAACGGCATTAAATTTGATGTTAGCGCACAAGTGAGTACCACTGATGGCGGTAATCACCCTGTAATGAATGGTGAATTCTCGATTAATGTTCAAGGTATTGCTGATACGCCAACATGGAATTCAAGCTCTGTTGATCACTATGTTGTTGACGAAGATGGCTCAAATGTTCAGTTAAGTGTGGTTGCTGATCTGCAAGATACTGACGGCTCAGAAGCACTGTTCTACTACATTACGGTACCAAAAGAGTACCAAGATAAATGTACGCTAGAAATTGACGGTAAAACGTTAGTTGAAACATCACCGGGTTCAGGTATCTACAAGGTAGATGCTGAGCAAATGAAGTCTGTTGAGGTGAATCCGGCAGATAACTTCAGTGGTGATATCAAGCTTTCCATTACCGCTGAAAGTAAAGAGTTGGACAACTTTGTTAATGGTCATCAGACAGCTGAATCAACAGCGAAAGAAATTGTTATCAACGTGAATCCTCAAGCCGATGATGGCACGTTAAAAGTGACACGTGTTGAATCGAAAGAAGATGAGCGTATTGATCTATCTACTCACATTAACTTTGTGTCGTTAGATGATAACACCGATAACTCTGAGCATTTATTCCTACAAATCTCTGCACTTCCTGAAGGTGCAGTATTGTACTTAAATAATCACATCCTGACGCCAAATGCCGATGGTATGTATGAAATTAAATATGAAGATCTAAACGGTTTATCACTTCAGCCGCCATTAGATAGCAACGTTGATTTTAGTATCTCAGTGAAAGGCGTGATCCGAGATGTCGCAACCATTACTGATGCTAATGGTAATGTGACAACGGAAACTAGCGAGAAAGTGGTTGGCCCACAATCTATTGATATTGCACTAACAGGTGTGGTTGATGCGCCAGTGATTGAATCTGATAGTGCAGATTGGAAACCATTAGAAGATGGCAAGATCGGACTTGAAACAACCATCAAAGAAGACGGTAGCGCGAAGTTTGATTTTAAAGTGGTATCAGGTGAGCACACGGTTGATGGTAAAACTGATGGTTCTGAAACCTTAAGTATTGTGGTCTCTGGTATTCCAGAAGGAGCAAAACTGTACGATCAGAACGGTAATCTTCAAACCTTGGTTTACGCTGGTGAAGATGAACATGGTCAACCTATTTATCAGGTAAACCTAACAACGTTAAACGATGTAAAAATCGTGCCGCCAGAAAATAGCTTAGAAGATATCACGCTTGATCTTCGTGTCGTAGTGACTGAAAACGACGGTGCGAGTAAGGCGTTTGATGGCGAATTGGTTATTCATGTTACGCCTGTAATTGATGCGACTGACTACGATACGGTTTCTAAAGGTTTTGAAGATCAACCGATTCAAATTGATTGGTTACCACCTGAGTTTACTGATCCGAAAGAACACATTACCGCAGTAGCGCTAAATGGTTTACCGCAAGGTTACCAGTTGTTCTTAGGTGATACGTTATTAGTTGCCGATGCATCAGGAAAAATCAGCTTTACGGATAGCCAATTACAACAGTTATTGAATGGCACTAAGTTAACCCTGCATGCGCCAGAAGATTCAGATAAAGATATTACCTTAACTTCAACAGTAACGGTATCTGAAACGGATGTTGATGGTGATAAAGAGACGGTAACGAAAGATATTACAGGTACTTTAACTGTTGATATTGAAGCTGTTGTGGAAAGCGATGGTCAGTTAGTTGTAAGTGATGACGGCAAAACTGTTACCAATATTAGTTGTGACAGTGATGGCGTTATTGATCTCTCTAATAGTGCTGACTCAGATGGCAAAATCACCTGGGTTAATGACGATAAATCCAGCTCTGAAGTTATTCAGCAAGTCGTACTAGAACCAATTCCGGAAGGTTTTGTGATTGTTGGCGGTATTAACAATGGTGATGGTAGTTGGACGATTCCTCAGTCGCAATTAGGCAACTTGCAGATCAAAGCTCCAGAAGGCTTTAAAGAGACTCTAGTGCTACAAATTAGCGCTATGGTTCAAGATTTAAGTGACGATGGTGATCCAAGTGCATTAGTGGTTAAAAAAGACACTATTACGCTTGATTTTAGTAAGAATACTGAAAGTCACGATGAAAAAGCGGCAGACATCATCATTGAAGATCACGTTGTAACGGGTACAGAAGATCACACGGTAGATTTAGGTAAACAAATTACTGATCACATCCTAAAAGTGAGTACTGTTGACGGTCATCAATTGAATGATGAGTTAACCATTGTTATTGATGCTAAAAATCTACCAGATGGGGCTTCGATTTCTGGAGCTGATTATAATCACGTAACAGGTGAGTATGTACTGAAAGTACCGGTATCTGAAAATGGTGAAGTGGACTTATCTAGCATTCACATTAACTTGCCGAAAGATTTTGCTGGTGACTTTAAGCTAGATGTGAAGTTTGTAACTACCGATACCGAAAGTGGTGATTACAAAACACAAACTAACACGATTTCAGTTCAAATCGCCCCTGAAGTGGATGGACCTAAATCGGTTGAAATCAACGTGGTTGAAACTGAAGGCTTAAACGGTGATAAGCAGCCGATCTCGTCTTCTGATGATAAAACAGAGCAAGTTTACAAAGATGTTGCTTATGAAGATGGTGATATCAAGCTCGATCTATCTGTTGCACTAAAAGATGTCAGCACTGAGCTAACTGACGGTAAAGAGAGCGTTGAGTCTGTGACATTAACGCTTAAAGACAGTGCCGATGGTGTGTTTATTGATGCAAATGGTAATGTACTAGGTTCATCTATCACCATTGATGCTAGCCAGATGGGGAATATTCATTTCCGTCCAGCCCCTGATTTTAGTGGCAAGGTTGATATTGATGTTAAAACTACTGTTGTCGATACCACTGTTTATGATGAAACGGCTGGTGGCAAAGAAGTATCAGCATCAAAGACATTTGATAACACAGTGAGCTTTGAGGTTGTTGCGGTTAATGACGATATCAAATGGCATGGCATTGATAAGCCTATTACTGGTAATGAAGACACGGCTATTTCATTGAGTGGTGTTGGTGGCTCATTACAAGACAGTGATGGTTCAGAGCACATTGTTTCAATCAAATTGGAAAACGTGCCTGATGGCTTTATCGTTCAAGGTGCGGTGAACAATGGCAATGGTGTATGGACGATTACAGCATCTGGTGAAACGTTCGATTTAAGTAACGTGAAGGTTGAACCACCAAAAGATTTCAGCGGTAAAGTTGATATCGATATTGTGGTGTATTCAAAAGAAGAAACCTTAGATAAGCCAGCTGAAAACCGTGAAACCATTACTATTGTTGTTCAGCCTGTTGCTGACAAAGTCGATACTGATGTTAATCCGAATGCATCGGGTGATGAAAATGGTTCAATCACATTAGATCTAGGTATTAAAGCTTACGATGATGAAAACACTGTTAAGCATCCTGGCTCAAATGTTCATGAAAATGGTGCTGAATCGCTACAAATCACCATTACTAATGTGCCTGATTCAAGCTCATTTACCTTACCGGATGGCGTAAAAGGTAGCTGTGAAAAACAAGCAGATGGTTCATGGATCATTAAAGTTGATGGTTCTGAGCTTGATAAATTGATCTTCCATCCAGGTGATGCGAACAATCAAACTGTGATTGACGGTAAGGTTTGGACGGGTGATTTAGACTTTGATATTCGTGCGGTGGATAACGGTGTTGTTGGTACAGATAGCGTCGCAATGGATAAAACAATCCACGTGGATGTGACACCGGATAACGATGCACCAGTAAACCATATGCCAACGGATCCGTTAACGGTTGAAGAAGACACAACATTAGTGATTAAGAATCTGCAAGTGACTGATGTAGATAGTAATGATCATAATGCTGTGATGAACATGACGGTGACGTTAAGTGTACAACATGGTCAATTAAGCATTGCTGATGGTGTCGATACAACAGGTTTGGTGATCAAAGGTAATGGTGATGGCACATTAACCATTGAAGGTGATATCACTAAGATCAATCAGCTACTAGATAAAGGCATCAATTATGTTGGTGATAAAGACTTTAACGGTACTGATAGCTTAACCATGACAACCAACGATAACGGTAATTCTGGTGCAGGTGGTGCATTAACAGATACCGATAGCGTTGATATTACAGTTACACCTGTTAACGATGCTCCAGTGAACACAGTACCTGATGCATTTACTGTTGATGAAGACAGTAGCCATGTGATCAGTGGTCTTAAGATCAGTGATGTAGATGCGAAAGAAAATGGCGCATCTGGTGACATGACGGTGACCTTAGCTGTTGGACACGGTCAATTAGCGATCATTGCAACTGATACGCAAGGTTTGAATATTACTGATAACGGTGACGGCAAGTTAGTTATCAGCGGTGATATTAATAAGATCAATGCATTGCTAGCTGACGGTATCAAATACACGGGTGATGAGAATTACGCAGGTAAAGATCAGTTAACCATGACTACTAGCGATAACGGTAACGCTGGGGCTGGTGGCGTGCTAACAGATACTGATACGGTTGATATTACGGTGACCCAGGTTAACGATGCGCCTGTTAACCATGTACCAACCAGCATTACAGCGGATGAAGACGTTGCTACTGTGATCACTGGATTACAAGTATCAGACGTCGACTTTAATGAACTACCAAATAACACCGGTATGTCGGTGCAGTTAAGTGTGGCTCATGGTTCATTAACGATCACATTGCCAGAAAACAGCCCAGTGAAAGTGGTTCAAAATGGTGCAGGTAATGTCACCCTTGAAGGTTCAATGGATGATATTAATGCCGTACTTAATAGCGGGGTAAGTTATACCGGTGATGAAAATTACAGTGGTAAAGATGAGTTAACCATTACCACTAACGATGGTGGTAATACAGGGTCTGGCGGTAACCAAGCTGCAACTAGTAAAGTTGAAATTAATGTGGCTCCTAAAGCGGATGCGCCATCATTAAGTATCAGCCCGGAACATTTACAAACAGCAGCGATCAGAAGCTCTGTTGGTACCATGTTGCCACTGATTGGCTTAATTGCTGCAGCATCAGCGGATGCATCTGAAACCTTAACCGTTAAGTTAACGAATTTAGGTTCAGGTCAGGTTGTTGATAAAGACGGTAATGTTATTGGTAAAGATCTTGGCAATGGTAATTGGGAAGTGCAGGCAGAGAAGGTTGATGGCTTGTACATCAAAGATCTTGACCAAGGTACGCACTCGATTAATGTTGTTGCGGTTTCGACTGAATCTGATGGCTCTTATGCAGAATCAGCTCCTGTAAATATCAATGTTGTAGTTGATGACTTATCACAAACAAATAATGTGATAGGCAATAACTCAAATGTTGATGGGGATAATCTGATCATCGACAGTACAGCAGCAGCAACGCTGTATGGTGGTGATGGTGATGATGTATTAGTGGGTGGCTTAGGTTCAGATATTCTTGTGGGTGGTGCTGGTGACGATATCCTATGGGGTGGTGAGCTAGGCGGTCATGGTGACGGGGTGAAAGATACCTTCCTATGGACAGCGAGCGACTTTGGCACTGCTGATGCACCAGCAACTGATAAGATCATGGACTTTGAAGTTGGTATCGATACTATCAGCCTAGGTGATGCATTAGACACGAAAGATATTCACTCATTAGCGGATTTGAATAATCGTCTAAATATCACAGAGCAAGATGGTAGCACCTTAATTCAGATCTTTAACGATCAAGACAAGGTGGTGCAGAATATCATTCTAGATGGTGTGACTAACCATGATTTATTTGGTAGTACGTCTAGTGAGATGACGGCAACGGATAAAGTGACGACGTTATTGAATAACGGCAGCCTTGAGCTTAGTAAGAACTTTGGTAATGAAGAGAGCAATGACTTAATTGCAGATAACCAAGGTGAATCACTGTTTGGCTTTGATGGTGACGATACTTTAGTTGCTGGACAAGGTAGCGATATCCTAACCGGTGGTGCTGGTGATGACCTGTTTACATGGCATGAAACATCATTGTCATCAGACAAGCCAAATGCCGATACCATTGCTGACTTTGAGCTAGGTAAAGACAAGATCGACATCCGTGAGTTGCTATCAAATGAAGGTGATGGCAGCCAATCTGATATGGATAACTTACTGAAGCATGTTAGCGCAGGTGTTGATGACAAAGGTAATGTTGAACTGGATATCACAACTGATGATGGTAAGCAGCAACATATTGTTTTAGATAACATTAACCCTGTTCATGATCTTGGTTTAATGGATGGTGCATCGTCTGCTGATATTGTGAATTCACTGTTCGATCACAATGCATTTAAGCTAGATAATACGCACTAGTTAGCAAAATATAGGAAAAAGCAGCCGAATCTGGCTGCTTTTTTTTGCCTTAAATTGCGTAGTTATTCACTTGTATACCTCAAAAATACGGCAAGATAGCGAAATCGCAAAGATCTCAAATTTCAATGAAATAATAATCTACAAATGATGACTAAATAACCACAAATAGGTTTAGTTGCTGTAAATGTAAAAACTTTGTTATTTTAATTGTTACGTGATTAGCAGATAACATGGATGAGAAATGAAAGCAGTAGAAGCAAACTTTGATGGATTAGTTGGTCCTACGCATAATTACAGCGGGCTTTCTTACGGTAATATTGCGTCTGCTAAAAACAGCGCAAAAGCCTCTAACCCGAAGCAAGCTGCCAAGCAGGGGCTGGCGAAAATGAAGACCCTTGCTGATCTTGGTTTAGTGCAGGGGATCATAGCTCCACAAGAAAGACCTGATCTTATCACATTACGTCGTTTGGGATTCTCTGGTTCTGAGCAACATATCATTCAACAGGCAGCAAAACACAGTCCGAAACTGTTGTCTTCTTGCTATTCTGCGTCGAGTATGTGGACAGCTAATGCGGCGACGGTTTCTCCCTCCGCTGATACATCAGATAAGCGGGTTCATTTTACACCTGCAAATTTGGTTAACCAGTTCCATCGCTCGATTGAGCATGTGACGACAGGAAAGCTCCTAAAAGCAATGTTTCCAAATGAGCAGCATTTTCATCATCATGATGCTTTACCAACAGTAAATCATTTTGGCGATGAAGGGGCAGCAAACCATACCCGTTTTTGTCGTGAATACGGTGATACAGGTGTTGAGTTCTTTGTTCATGGCCGCCATGCGTTTGATAATCGTTTTACTCAGCCTCAGAAATACCCAGCAAGACAAACATTTGAAGCCTGTGAAGCCATAGCACGTTTACACCAGTTAGATGAAGCTAATCTTGTTATCGCTCAGCAAAACCCTGCTGTGATTGATCAGGGTGTGTTTCATAACGATGTGATAGCTGTAGGTAATAGAAATACCTTGTTTTGCCACGAGCAAGCCTATGTTGATCAAGCTAATGTGTATGCGCAGTTAAAGCAAAAAATGGGAGATGACTTTAGGATCATCGAAGTACCAACATCAAGTGTGTCAATTGACAGTGCAATCTCCAGCTATTTATTTAATTCGCAATTATTGTCATTACCCAATGGGGAGACTGTGCTGGTTTTACCGCAAGAGTGTGAAGAAAATAGCCAAGTTAAACGCTATGTTGAGCAGTTAGTCAGTAGTCAGCAGGGTATTGATAAAGTCATGATCTTTGATTTAAAGCAGAGCATGGCAAATGGTGGGGGACCTGCATGTTTACGCTTGCGTGTAGTGCTTAATGAACAAGAACTGCAGGCTGTAAATCCTGATGTGTTAATGACAGATCATAAGTTCACTATCTTGAATCAGTGGGTAGATAAACACTATCGTGATCGTTTGGTAGAAGCGGATCTAGCGGATCCTCATTTATTGGTGGAATCACGCACAGCACTAGATGAGCTAACGCAAATACTAAACCTTGGCTCGATTTATAACTTCCAACAATGATCTTTTAAATAAACAAAAGGCGATAAGTAGAATGTCTACTTATCGCCTTTAATCATACTTCAATTAGCTGATGGTTATTTTTTACCAAACAAGCTTGAAGCTAGATTCATGATACCGTCCATGCCACCAACAGCTTGGAACAACTCAGAAGCGATATCACCGTTTGGACTTGCTTTATCAATCATGCCTGGCAAGGTTTCCTGTAAACCTGTTACAGCTTCATCTTTTGGCATTTGTAGATCGTTAGCAAAGCTTGATAACTGATCTGGATTGAAAATCTTAGCAATATCATCAGCAGAGATAGGTGAGTTCTCACCATTGCCCAACCATGATGCAACGATATTGGCTAAACCAGCACCGTTTAGTGATTGAAGGATGCTATTGAAATCAATACCTTCACCATTGCTGTTACCACCAAGTAGGCGAGCAAGTGCTGACATAATGTTGTTTTCGTTTAGGCCATCAGTATTTGCACTTGATTGAGCAAATAGTTGAGCACCAATACGTAGAATTTGTGCGATATCCATAGTTAAACCTTATTTATTTAACTTAAGCAGCTGCTGGGATACGAAGCTTTTGACCTGGGAAGATTTTATCTGGGTCAATGATAACTTCACGGTTAGCTTCAAAGATTTTCTCGTAATCAGCACCGTTACCTAGTGTTTTTTCAGCAATTTTCCATAGGCTGTCACCAGATTGAACTTCGTAGTAAGACACTTCTTCTGTTGATTCAGGTGCAGAGATGTTATCTACAACTGATTCAATACCTTCAGTATTACCTGTCATTAGGATCGCTTTTTCACGCGCTTCTGCACTATCAGCTTGGTAAGATAGTGTTGCTACACCGTCTTTTACTTCAACTTTAAGATCAGAAACACCAGGGTTATTGTCTTCAATATGCTGTGTGATTTTCTCTGGTGCTTCTTCTTCGTTACCGAATAATTTTGTGCCGATATTACGTGCGAAATCTAATAAACCCATTGTTTACATTCCCTAAATGAAGAAATAGTCATTAAAAAGACTAGATGAAAAAATAAGAAGAACTCATTTTTATTAAATTCAGTCTTATGAAAGTGTGCTCAATATCAACTCACTGTTGTATTTAGATATTGTTGTAATTTTTTATTGAGATGCGACTTAATTTCGATACTAGGTCATCGCTTATCGATAAGCTATATCCTTATAAGAAAGCATATTTTTTAAAAATGAAGAATGACAACAGTGTTTTATTACAGTATATGAAATGGTGTTCTGTTAAATTTTGAACATTGATTTATTACCTGAATAGATACCAAATATAAACCTGTTATCTGTTATATAAAAGCGGTAGGGTAATTTTTATGTTTAGGCTTGACCTGTTTTAGCGCTAAAAGTGATAATAAGCCTATAAATCAGTGGGTCTACACTGGTAATGCATGAATAAATTTATGGAGTTTCAATGGCAAAGCTAAGTCTACAAGAGCAGATGCTACAAGCAGGGCTTATTGATAAGAAGAAGCTTAAAAAGGCGGGTAAATCGTCTAAAAAATCGCGCACTCAAGCGAAAGAAGCAAAAGCTGCTGTTGAAGCAAATCGTCAGGCGCAGTTAGAAAAAGATAAAGAGCTTAACCGTGCTCGTGACGAAGAAGCGAAAGCAAAAGAGTTAGCCTCTCAGATTAAACAACTTATTGAAATGAATCGCCTTGATCGTAAAGAGGGTGATATCGGCTATAACTTTACTGATGGCTCAACAGTTAAGAAGATTTATGTTGATAAAACGATGCAAGATCAGTTGGTAAACGGTCGTTTAGCGATTGCTCGTTACCAAGATGGTTACGAGGTTATTCCTGCAGGTGTTGCAGATAAGATTGCACTTCGTGATGAGCAAAGCATCGTTGTTAATAACACTGTAGATGAAAGCATTGTTGATGAAGACGACCCATACGCAGATTTCGTTATTCCTGACGATCTAATGTGGTAAGCCGTTGCTGCTATTATTAGCAAATGCATTAAAAAGCCGATGTTAGTTATAACATCGGCTTTTTTGTTACCTTTATTTGAGCTGAAATATGGGTTATTTTTGTGCCATGGTTTCATAATGAACATCACTCATATCAACCGTGATGGTTTCCAACGCTTTCTTTCCGTTCTCACTATAACTGACCACAAACGACACAGATGGACGCTTTTCTGAATACTTGGTGGTTTTCATCCAATCCCAATGTTCAAAGGTAAAGTTAGGCTGCTTTTCTGTTACGTAATAGGTTTGCTGCGGTATCTCACCATATTGCGACACAGCAATATATAACTGCGTCTGCGGGCATTTACCATTATCACATTCGCCATTCTCGGTTAACGAATATACCTTTACCGCTAAAGGTGGAACGATCTCTTTCGGTGTTGTTGCTACTAAACGTTGGTTATTCAGTAAAAAAGCTAAATCAACATTAGTATTTTCTGTAGAGCTTTCAGCAGGAGAACAAGCGGTAAGCAGTAAGGCAAGTGAGATGAGCATCGCACGCATAACAATATCCTTATATTTAGTTAACGATAGCAGAATGAAGTATTTAATAAATATGGGGTTAGGTTACTGGGCTTTTGTCAGTGTTTAATCATCGTTATGTATGAATAACCCCATGATTTTACGTTATTACGGCAAATTCTATCGCTGCACTATTTATTGTTTGGATACTGAATTTTTTAATAGATCATTAGTGGTAGGCTAGCAATTAGTCTCACAGAGATATAACAAGGTAACGGCATTCATCGCAGTAATAACATTGTATAACGGGATAGTTACGCTATCGTTTGCGTGTGTAATAATTAAACAGATGGATGCGAACATGATAAAAATATCACTATATCTAATGCGAATGTTTATCATTTATGGTTAAGTGGTGATATTAAATATCATATAGCTATTATATGAATCAGACATTCGATAGTGATTAAGATAATCATCAACATAGCAGGACAATAATAATGAATAGTGATATCGCTCGTTGGTTGAAACGCGACCCTGATCTGAAAACACGCAATGAACTAGAACAGTTAATTGAAGACAATAACCAAGCTGAGTTAGCCGATCGTTTTAATGGTCGTCTAGAGTTTGGTACAGCGGGTTTGCGAGGTGTAGTTGGTGCTGGTCCTAATCGAATGAATAGGCTAGTTATCCAAGAAACCGCAACAGGCTTAGGTCAATATTTATTACGAACAGTTCCTGATGCTGCAAGCAAAGGCGTGGTGATTGGTTATGATGGTCGACCTGATTCACAGCAATTTGCCCACGACACCGCCTCCGTTTTAACTGCACAAGGCATTAAAGTGTATTTAACAGTAAAAGTTGCACCAACACCAGTTGTTGCTTTTGGTGTTAAACATCTTAATACCGCAGCCGCTGTTGTTGTTACAGCAAGCCATAACCCACCTGAATATAATGGTTTTAAAGTGTATTGGGGCAATGGCGCACAGATCATTCCGCCACAAGATGCAGGTATTGCAGAAGAAATTGATAAAGCCACAACACATGAATTACCACAATTATCATTAGAAGCCTCAGCAGAAAAAGGGCTTCTTGTATGGTTAGATGATGACTATTACCAAGCTTATCGTCAAACCATGAACAGTAATCCATTGTTGACTAACCATACTGAGCCTCAAGCGATTAAAGTCGCTTACACTGCAATGCATGGTGTAGGTGCTGAAATGGCAGAAACATTATTGGCTGATGCTGGCTTTACCCATATTCATAGTGTTGCTGCACAAAGAGAGCCTGACGGTGCTTTCCCAACGGTTAAATTTCCGAACCCTGAAGAAGCAGGAGCGATGGATCTCGTTATTGCAGAAGCGAAAAAACATGATGCCGTTTTAGCTTGTGCTAATGATCCTGATGCCGATCGTTTTGCTGTCGCTGTTCGCCGTGAAGATGGTGAATACCAAATGCTAACAGGGGATCAAGTGGGAACATTGTTTGGCTACTATTTATTAAGTCATGCGCCAGCAAACCAAAACCTTGTCGGTAATACCATTGTTTCATCAAGCCTATTAGGAAAAATTGCAGCTACATTAGGAGCTCGTTATTACCAAACCTTGACAGGTTTCAAATGGTTGACGAATGTTGCCATGGCACAGCAAACAGAATCCCATCAATTCCTATTCGCCTATGAAGAAGCGTTAGGTTACACCGTTGGCAGCAAAGTATGGGATAAAGATGGTTTATCAGCATTGGTTGCTTTTGCTCAACTAACGGCGGAATTACATGCCAAAGGACAAACCATTTGGGATCAACTTGAATCGATTTACCGTGAACACGGTTTATATGTCAATGCGCAACGAAGCATTGCGTTAGATCCTACAGCTGCGCCTATTGGTGACACATTGCGTGCAACACCACAGACAGAAATTGCAGGTTTGCCTATTGTTTGCACAGAAGATTATAAACAATCGTTACGTATGTTTAGTGATGGCACAGTAGAAGCGATTGAATTACCTGTCAGTGATGTTCTTATCTATCACTTACAAGGTGGAGCCCGTGTGATTGTTAGACCATCAGGCACTGAGCCTAAATTAAAATGCTACTACGAGGTAGTGGAGCCAATGTTACATGAAGACACCATGGTACATGCTCAGCAACGTGCTCAAGAGGCAATGGAGCAGTTAATTGACAAGCATCAGCAATCTATTAAGTAATTAATCACACGATTCTTTAGCTTGCTATACGGCAGTGATATGACTGGTATCACTGCCGTTTTTTATAACTGTTATCTGCTGTTTTAAATTGTGTTTCATCAAAGACTTCCCCACAGAGCCTCGTCTAATCCAGGTGCGCTCAATAGCCGTTTACGTGTATAATCAAGCCAACATTAATTATTTAAAAAGTTAGGGTTTTCCGATGCATGATTTAAATCTATCTATTCCTGATGATTTCGAAAAAGAGCCAGAGTTACCAATCCCTGAGATTGATGAGCAAAAGAAAATTGTTGCTGAATTAAAGCGTTTAGAAGAAGCAGGTGAGTTAACACCAGAAATTCTTCATGCATTTATGACTGGCGAACGTAAGCCTGAATAAGCATTAAAAAAGCCTCTGCACTGACAACAGTACAGAGGCTTTTTACTTTAGAGTAAACAAAAGCAGCGATAGCCCCAACTATCGCTGCTTTTTTATTACTCGTTGTTAGCTGTTTTTAAGCGGTAATCTACACGACCGAATTTGTTTTCAGCTGCTGCTGTGCGTCCAATGGCAGCCGTCGCAATCAGCATGAATAGAGAAGGCAGTAACCAACTAGCATGGGCATTATAAAGTGGTAATGCATCAGCGAAGAAAGTACCTAACTCTTTTGGCATTTTGCCTAAGATATTAATTGCGTCGATAGTACCGAAAGCGGTGGCTGTGACTAATACTGCTGTATGCGTTAAGCGTGATACCGTTAGTGTTGATGCTGCCAATGATGCTAACACTAGTGCAATCGCAACAGGGCAAAGTACCAAGATAGCAGGCAGACTTACTTTTAGGATATCGTTTAGACCAAAGTTTGCGATAGCGCAGGTAAGTACCACAATGATGGTCGCGGTTAAGCCAAAAGAAGCTTTAAATGTATCTTGGTAGTATTCAGCACATGCGTTAGTTAAACCAACCGTTGTCGTTAAACATGCCATTAAGATAATTGCAGCCAGTAACCATTGACCGTAATGACCAAATTCACCAGCAACATAGCGAGTAAGGATCACGCTACCATTTACGCCATGCTCAGCAATAGACGAAGACGTTGCACCCACGTAGCCCATCACAATGTAGCAAGCGGCCATTAAGGTTGCATAAATCAATGCAACTTTAATTGATGCCGACGCAATACCTTGTTGAGTTGTCACGCCTTTCGCTTTAATCGCATGAATGATCACCCAACCAAAACCAACTGCCGCAATTGCATCCATTGTCATGTAGCCTTGGATTAAGCCACTGGTTACAGCACCTGTTTGGTAATCACCATACGGAGTGGCTGGCACACCTAATGGATTTAGAAAAGCAGATAAACCAAGACCACATAATAGAAGGATCAATGCAGGTGTCATGATCTTACCGATGTAAGTCACAAGGTTACCCGGTTTAAAAGCAAGAAATAATGTCAGTGCTGAAAAGATCACTGAGAACGCAATAAGGTGATCGCTTTTGAAAAATGGCTGAATACCCATTTCATAAGCAACAGTTACCGCACGTGGCATACCAAAAGCAGGGCCAATTGCAGTAAACAGCAGAACCCAAAATGTAGTACCTAACCACTTAGGTAGTGCTTTGGTGAGGTTATTGGTATTACCAATACGACCTAATACGATAATCGTAAAAGCAGGTAGACCAACCGCTGTGATCAAAAAGCCACTCATGGCAGAAGTGAGCGAAGTACCTGCGTCTAAACCCATCGCTGGTGGAAAAATTAAGTTACCAGCGCCCAAAAAGAGGGCAAATGTCGTGAGACCTAGTACGAAGATGTCTTGTGTTTTCAAATTGGATACCTGCATTTTTTGAAGTTATAGACAAACATCGGCGTATTGCGCAATGAGCTACACATCCATGATTAAAATTGTATTCCGCAGGTTTGCTGATAGAAGATAGTTGACTTGATAGTATCCTCCGCCAGCTCGGCTGACGGAAGTTTAACCGCCAGCCTAGCGAATAATCACTAGGATAATAGCGGTAATAATTCGTGCTGTTTGTTGCAACACAGCAGCAGAAGTTTCGCCCCAACTGGTTAGCTGGTTCGATGCTAAGTATTTTCTTGTTTTATGTTCTAGCTTTGCTGAATACATAACTTAACAACTTCTGATATGTGACGAATTTAACGGCTACAACATATAAAGAAAACGTAGGGTTGTAAATGATTTTTTTATGGTGTGCGATTTTTTACTTGCAAAGGTAGATAGATTAACTATTAAAAATCAAAATATTAGTGATTTATTCAATGAAATAGTAATTTAATAAATTACTTTGAGATATGGGGAATCTACGAGGGTTAAAGAACAATAAAGGAAAAAGGCTGAAGTTAACGAAGAGAAGAGAACTTCAGCCGATAATATTATTGAGTCACAACATCACTACGACGTTGAGTCGTATGAATCACTTTACTGATCACAACCGTTGCTAAGACAGGCAGTAACCATGAAGCGTGAGCATGGAATAATGGTAACCATGTATCTAGCTCTTTTAGGATTGATGCTGGGATCTTGCCAAGAATATTTAACGCATCAATGGTGCCAAATAATGTTGCAATAACCACAATAATGGTTTGGCTCATAGAGAGTTTACGCGTTTCATTGCTTACTGTTTTTGGCATGAAAATAATAGCAATGATCAGTGATACTGCGATGGGGCATAAGATCAAAATAGCAGGTAAGCTAACTTCAATAATCGTTTCCAAACCTACATTAGAGATCAATGCTGTTAGCGACATGATCACTGTTGCACTAATAGTAAAAGGTACACGATAGGTGTTTTTATAGTATTCACCATTAGCGTTAGTTAAACCAATTGTGGTGGTTAAACATGCCATTAGTGTAATAGTCGCTAGTAGGATTTGACCAAAGGTACCAAATTCACCAGCAGCGTAGCGCGTTAAAATTTCACCACCATTGGTAGAGTTTGGCGCGATAGACGATGACGTTGCACCAAGATAACCCATCGCTAAGTAACATAGCGACATCAATACCGCATAAATACCAGCCACACGTAAGGTGTAGTAAGAAATGGCTTTATCACACTTAACGCCTGTACTGCGGATCGTTTGGATGATCACCCAACCAAATGCCACAGCAGCAATGGCATCTAGCGTCATGTAGCCTTGGATCATACCGTTAACTGTAGGGGCGGCTTTGTAAACAGCATTAGCATCGGTTGGTGAGCCTAATGGATTAACAAGTGCTGCAATAACCAATAATGCCAGCATAGCAATGAGAGCAGGCGTCATGACTTTGCCGATGTAATTAACTAACTTACCAGGCTTTAAGGCTAATACTAAAGTCAGTAGGCAAAAGAGAACGGAGAACATCATCAAGCCATCGCCATGATAAAAAGGCTTAATACCCATTTCATAAGCTACCGTCACTGCACGTGGTAGAACAAAAGCAGGGCCTAGTGTAGTTAACACTAAAAACCAGAAAGTGCGATCCATCCAGTTAGGCAGTGAAGCAGTCAGTTTATTGGCTGAGGACAAACGGCCTAAAACAATTAAGGTTAATGCAGGTAGACCAACAGCAGTAAGTAGAAAACCACCAATAGCAATTAACCAGTTTTCGCCTGCTTGTTGCGCCATCATAGGTGGAAATATTAGGTTACCTGCCCCTAAAAATAAGGCAAAGGTCATAAATCCAATAGCGGCTAGTTCTCTTCTCTTCAAACGACATACCTTCTTAATGAGTGTCAGTTTGCTGGAAGATAAAAAGAGGTGAGACAGTATCCGCCAGCAGTAACTGACGAATAAGCTTAAACGTCAGCGTTTAGTTGACGACGACGACAGAGACAAGCGCAGATGTATTCATAACAAATACAACAGAAGATACTGTTAAATTGTTTTGGCTGATTGAATACATAATATATGCGCCCGAATGAAATAATTGACCTAAAACTAAAGCTATTTAAGTGGATTGTAAAGATATAATAGGTATTTATTTGTTTTTCATTTTTCACGAACAGTGTATTTATCACCATGATGCAGCACAAAATAGTGATAAACACAGTTTATAAAATATAACCGATTGATATTACTCTAGGATTTTCTCAAGTTCTATTAGGGTAGCAACTTGATAGGTTGGGGTAATATTTTCAGGTTGAGGTTGGTTTTGATGATTAAACCAACAAGTATCAAATCCTGCATTAATGCCACCTAGAATATCTGATTGCGGATTATCGCCAACCATAAGTACACGAGATGGGTCTGGATTGCCCATTTTTTCAAGGCTGTAATCGAAAATACGACGATCAGGCTTAGCGACACCTACTTGTTCGGAAATAACGAGTAGATCAAAATAGTCGGCAAAACCTGTTCTTTCCAAACGAATGCGTTGTAGTGCAGTAAATCCATTGGTAATGATGCCTAATTTAGCTTTACCTTTTAGTGAATCTAACAAAGATTTTGCGCCTGGCAGTGGTTTACAGATGTCAGCCATAGCATTCATAAAATCATCATTGAGTTGTTGCTCGGTGGTATTGAGTTTTTTAGCCCATGGTCGAAAACGGGTTTGTTGCAATTCAGCAGCACTAATTTCTCCGTTTTGATACTGAACCCATAATGGACGATTGATTTTTTCGTACTCAATAAAGTCCGCCTCATTAAAAGCAATACCATGACGAGAAAACATAAGCTCAAGACCTTTGAATGCGTCAAAAGAAAACAAAGTCTCGTCTGCATCAAAGAGAATCCAATCGTATTTCATTTTTGCTGTAACCTCGGCGCGTTGTATTTATCTAAAAAACATCAATATTCTCGCATATTACACTAAGAGTTAGCTATTTGCTTATATAATTACGTGTGAGCATTTGAGAATGAATTGCGTGCTAAATGGATTTAAGTTGGTTAAATAATTAGCAATTGAACAATATTTTTATAAATATTCGTTATTGATAGTGAACATTGTGAAACAAGAACAGTCTAAAATTACCAAATATACGTTTTTACTATATTTAATTTTTATGTAGGAGTCCCTATGGGTATTTTTTCTTGGATCATTCTTGGTTTGATCGCAGGCGCATTGGCTAAGTTTCTTATGCCTGGTAAAGACGGCGGTGGTTGGATTGTAACAATGGCACTAGGTATTGGTGGTGCATTTGTTGGTGGTTATGTAGGTAAGTTCATTGGTTTAGGCCATGCGACGGGTGTAAATATTGGTAGTATTATCACTGCGACGCTAGGTGCATTTATTATCCTATTCATCTATAACCGCTTTATTCGCTAAGTTATTCATTTAAATGGCGAGTAAAAAGCGAGAAAGTGTCAAATTCACTGACGCTTTCTCGCTTTTATTTTAACTGATTAACGTTTTATGTTGTTCAGCACCACGTAGCATGGCGTGGATCAATTCATTCGCTTCAAACTTCGTTAATGCTTCTTGTGCCCCGACTTGGTGAGCTTGAGAAACACTGATCTCGCTCGAAAGTGAGGTGTGAAGAATAATATAAGTTGATAGTAGCGCTTCACTGTTTTTGACATTAAAGGCTAATTCATAACCATCTAATCCTGGCATTTCAATATCACTAACCAAAATATGGAATGGCTCATTAGCTTGTGCGGATGTTTGCATCATATTAAAAGCATCTTGTCCGTTTGTTGCCACAAAATAGGGTACGCTGATACTTTCTAACGCTTGAGTTAACTGTTTTCTCGCTACTGCAGAATCATCGACTAATAAGATTTTAAGAGGACGTAATGTTTCCCTTTCAACATCCGTTAACGAAGGTAATAGCGTAGAAGGATCATCAGGAAATATTTTAGAGAGTAGTAACTCTACGTCTAATAACTGAATTAGCTTGTTGTCTTCACGCATAACACCTGTCACAAAAATATCACTGCCTAAATGTTGTGGCGGAGCTTCAATGTTTTGCCAATTACATTCGGTGATCCGATCGATTCCTCGTACTAAAAAGCCAACCAGTTTACGACGGCAGTCAGTAATAATAATGAAACAGCGTTGGCGTTCTTCTCGGCTAATCGCTGGGTAGCCAATAGCTTTTGCCATATCAATAACGGGTACGGTATCTCCGCGTAGCGTAGTGGTTCCCAATACTGTGGGATGAGATTGAGGTATAACACTCAGATTGGTGTAAGGTACGATTTCTCTGACTTTAAGTGTACCTATAGCAAAGCTTTGTAAAGCAGATAACTTAAATAACAACATCCCTTGTGACGTATTAGTTGTATTCTTTATCATACCTAGTCCATTAAATTGATATTTTGTATTAATTTACTATCTTCGTAACATTGTAGCAATGAATTATGTACTTTTAAAAATACCAAGAAATAAATAAATTATATGTCAAGCAATGTGTTATAGCTGTCACATCATTATTTCCTATCAAAGTTTAATTTTTAGATCTTGCTTTAATAGTTAAATAAATAATGTTTATAAACTTTATTTTTAGTGTGAATATCCGCTCCACGAACGACTATTTTGATATTTAAAATCTATGTAACCTCATTCGCTTTATTCGTTATGTTTTAATCTTATTTAGCCAGTTAATAAAATGAGATAAACATATAAATATAATGACTGCTAATCATGATTTGTATTTACAAGGTGATTAATTAGAAAAATACAAATAAGAGATTGGTTTTATAATAACAATATAAAGCTTAATACATGGACGGTAACAGAGAAGGTAGTTGGGAACTACAGTGTATTTTCTGTTAGTTAGGTGATTGCACTATCTGTATAGATATGTGGAGTGGAATATGACAAAAATTAATAAAAAAGCATGGATTGCAAGTGTTGCAGTAGGCGCATTGCTAAGTGGCACGCCAATGAGTACTAGTGCAGCGCCTACACATAATAAAAATGTGATTGGATACTTAACGCAATGGGAAGCCTCTAAAGGTGTTGAAGCTGGGTATTCGACTCAAGGTGAAGCAACGCATTTAAACGTCAATTTAGATATTTATTCCATTATCAATTTTTCATTCTTTGGTGTTGCGAATGATGGTTCATTGCATAGTACTGATTTTCGAAATCCAGCGTTATATTTAGCAGGCGAAGAACAACAGCCCGCGCCACTATTGAATACGCAACAACATAGCGGTTGGGATTTACCTATTTTGTGGGGTGAACTCGAATACCTTAATTATTTTCCATTTAACGAAGTCTCTGATGCTGTAAATATGGCAAAAGTAAAAGAACAAGGATTTGTGAAATCAGGGCATGGTTGGTTACATCAGCCTTCTGGCATTACTGGTCATTTACCTATACCACTAAAAAAGGAGGGAGGTGCTCCAGGCTTAATTGATTTAGCACATCGTAATGGCGTTAAAGTCATGGCATCGATTGGTGGTTGGAGCATGTCTAAACATTTTCCTGCAATGGCAGCAGATCCTGTTAAAAAGGCACGCTTTTTATCTGATATTGATCGGTTAATGGCATTGGGTTTCGATGGCGTTGATATCAACTGGGAATTTCCAGGCTTTGGAGGCTTAAACTTTAACGGTAGTGTTGATGATTTCGATAATTTCGCTCAATTGATGGAAGATATTCGAGCTCGCATAGGTGCTGATAAACTACTCTCTGCTGCATTTTCAGCATCAACAACCAAACTAGAAGGTTTTGATTGGAAACGTTTAGATCAGTCAATGAACTTCTTTAATATGATGACATACAACCTTGATGGCGGTTGGTCTGATGTTGCAGGGCATAATGCGCCTTTGTATCCTTACCCTGAGCAAGAGAGTGACGCACTGAATTTAGAGTCACTGCGAACTTGGCTATTTGAACGGGGTATTGCCTCAGAGAAAATAAATTTAGGTCTGGCTTTTTATGGTAGAGGGGTACAAACAACAGCCCCTAAAGCTTATATCGGTGCTCCCACAGCCAAAAGAAATATTAGTTTTGCAATCGATGGCTCTGTATATTCAGCAGCAGATGTGACTAACTGGTCTTCACATGATGGGCAACCTAATTACAATGAAATTGTAAAAGCCACTGGCTGGGAACATCTTTGGGATGCTAATGCTGAAATCCCTTACGCTGTAAAAGAACAGTACATACTAAGCTACGACAACCCTGAATCGATCACCAAAAAAGCAGAATATGTACTTAATCATGATCTCGGTGGTGTGATTGTTTGGCAAGTCAATGGTGATATTCAATGTGAAAGTGCCTTTGTTAATTATGGTAATAATTTAAAACAATGTACTCAGTTGCGATCACCTTTAGCAGAAGCCATCGATAAGGTTTTTAGTTTTAGCGGGAAAAATACGCAGCCAGTATTAAATGTACCTTCAGTATTAACCGTTGGTTCTGGTGAGGCCTTAACGTTTTCTGTATCAGCAACAGATGTAGATAATCATTCTTTAGAATTTACTGCTGTAAACGCCATTATTACCGATCATGGTAACGGTACAGCAACCATCAGTTATTCAGCGCCAGATACAACAGAAGCGCTAACAATCAGCATTTCAGTTATTGTTTCTGATGGGCAAGCCAGTGTATCAAAATCAACGCTTGTTAATGTATTAGCTAAACCATCAGTACCGGATGTTAGTGAGTGGGATGCAAATACGGTTTACCACGGTGGTGATAGCGTGACTTATAACGGGAATAATTACACTGCACAGTGGTGGACACAAAGTGAACGACCAGACTCTTCATCAGTATGGATTGAAGACAGTGCGACAGAACCCGATACGATTGCTAAATGGAAGCTTTCAATGGCTTATAGTGGAGGGCATAAAGCAGAATATCGAGGTGATATATACCAAGCGAAATGGTGGACGAAAGGTGACAAGCCTGATAAAGCAGGTTCACCGTGGGAATTGATTAAGTAATATGACGAGTGACTGAATAAATACAGCCTATTGGGATAATGTTCGCAATAGGCTTTTTTCTCTTCAATAATTTTGTCCATGGTTATACTCATATAGGTATTAGGTCGTAACAATGGAGAAATAGAATGGAATTAACAAATAATAAAGGTGAAGTTACCGTATTGGCTGATAATTTAACTTTGAAAGAAATTGCTGAAATGGGATTTTCAATTGATTTATGTGATAGCGCCTATGATGAAAATGAACACTGGGTAGCAAAATCTGAACAAAATGAATAATAAACTAAAGAATAAAACACCTCTTTATATAAGAGGTTTTTTATTTTAATCGATTGAAAAAAGTTAAATAATTAAGGCCATGATCTAAATAGATACAGATGCAATAGTAATGGCAGAGGAGTACTGTAATGACATTACTTAATGGTTAAAGAGGCTTAAAATGAATTCAGAAGATAGGGCATTGTTAGATAACGTTGTCGCGTTAGAAGGTAAAGATTTGACGCATTTAACCAAAGAAGAGAAAAATATTTTCGATACCTTTAAAGCCCGTGAACATGAATTTGGCATCCGTGTTGAAGTGGTGTCAGAAGCACCGTTGGCTGATGTAGAGCAGGGTACTTCGCCTTATCTTATCAATGGATTAGAAAAAGCTTACCCGAACCAGATAGTTATTATAAAAGAGTGAATAAAGATTTGTCTGATCAGTGTACAATAAGTGCGCTTTGTTTCATAAATTGCTTGCGTTCAAGTTGATACCTATTATACATTTTACAAATATTGGTATATTTTATAATTCAAATTATGGTTGAAACAGTTGATGGCTATTTGACGCCTTTTTTAGTCAATTTCCCTGGGCTTTTATGTGTAAGAGACAAGAACAAACGTATTGTTTTTCTTAATGAAAGCTTAGAGCAGTGGGTACATCAATATACCAACGATTGTTTGTTAGGAATGACGTATGAAGAGCTAATGACTCGTAATGTCATTCCTAACTGTTCGATTAAGAACGTTTATCACCATAATTTGATGGTAGATCAAAACGTACGCTCATCAAGTAATGTCATCGAATGTTGTCTCGATGAAACGATAAAATATTTTGATGTTGTGGAGTTTGAAACAAGAGTAAATAACGATACTTATCATTACATGATCGCTAAAGATATTACTGATCTTTACTGCGAGAAAGAGTTGTATTTAAAAACATCATTAGTTGATGAATTAAGCGGTTTATATAATAAACGTTTTTTAAAAAGCTATCATTTTACTAATAATAGTCTGATTATCATGATTGATTTAGATAACTTTAAATTAGTTAATGATCATTATGGACATGTTAAAGGTGATGAATTAATTCAACGATTTTCTGCATTATTACGCTCAGTTTTTCGCTCAGATGATTGCGTAGTTCGTTATGGTGGTGATGAGTTTATTATCATTACCGAGAGTAATTTTATCTCAATAGTAAATCGAAGAATGAGTCATATAAAACAGTGTATTGTCAAAGAGTTTGATGAGCTTTCATTTGTCACATTTAGCTATGGTGCTGATTTTTATAAAGACGACTTTATTCAAACAATGAATAACATTGATAAAAAAATGTATGAGAATAAAAACTCAAAAATAAAAGTTTGATTGTTATTTTCTAATATTGGAATTTAATTATTCAGCCTCTTGTTCATCTTCAATTAATTTTAGATACATATTATATCTCTTAAAGGTTATGCATGGTGTAACAGTATTTTTCACCTTTTAATAAAGTCATTATGCATAGGGGATATCTTATGAAACGTTCAGTTTTGGCATTCGCAGGTATTGCAGTAGTCGCATGTATGAGTACTGCTGTATGGGCAGCAACGAACAAAGCTGATGGTGTGAAGCTATACAATGAGCCAAATGTATCAGCAAAAGTAGTCGAAACGGTTAAAGCAGATACACCATTAATTACTATTTATAAGCAAGATGGTTGGGCGAAAGTCGGAAACCCAAGTAATGGTCAAACAGGCTGGGTTAAGTTAGCAAGCACCAAAGATGTGCAAGCAGCAAAAACAAACATTCAACCAAGCCAAACAACTAAAACCGTGAAGACTGATAACGGTGAGAAAACAGTAACTAAGGGTACGGTACAAACACCACAAGGACCAATGAATTATGAAATTGTTCAGTTCCAATCTAAAGGTGATAACGCCAAGGTTGATAAAGCCTTTTTTGATCAACTGCAAAAGCAACAAATTGAAATGAACAATGTGTTTGCAAACTCATGGAATGACATGGGTGGTATGCAAATGAACATGGCAAACTTAATGGCCAAACAGCAGCAGCAAATGCAAGAAATGCAAAAGCAATTTCAACAGTTTGCTCAACAAACCATGGCACAGCAGCCAAACCATAAAATTGAGCTAAAAGATGCAGCTCCTGCACAGCCAGCAACAACACAAACGACTACCAAGTAAATGATGCTAGTTTGTTAGGAAAGCCTCCAATCGCTTTGACTCATAGAGAAAAGGCAATTGGAGGCTTTTGCGTTTAATGAAGCTAAGTCAGAGAGAAATATAGCATTAGTCATCATTTAGTTCGGTATAATCCAGATTGTATTTCAGTTGGAGAAATTACTGTGTTGACCGATATTCACTGCCACCTAGAAAGTGTTCCTCTAGAACGATTAAATAAGTATATTGCACAAAACGGACGCATTGGTGCAGTCTCCATGACGGAAAAAAGCGCGCAGCAGTTAATTCGCTTAAAGCAGCAATATCCTGCCAGTATTTATCTCTTCCTTGGTATCCATCCTGAAAAAGACTGTGACGAGACAACGATCCAAGCAGTTATTGATTTGATTTATAGCCATCGAGAACTACTCTCTGGTATTGGGGAAATTGGTATTCCGTTTTTCTATTTGGACGACAAAACCGAGCACGAAAAGCATCTAATCAAGCAGCAGGGCAGTGTATTACTAGAACGCTTTATCAAAATAGCAGCGGAGCTCTGTTTACCAGTTAATCTTCATGTAGTGGAAGATGATATCCACTATGCTTTACCGATTTTGCAACGCTATCAAATAAAAGGAGCGTTATTTCATTGGTATGAGGGGAGTGATGAAAATCTTGAATTACTTCATCAACAAGGACATTTCATCTCTGTCAGCCCTTGGATTTTTGTTGAGTCACATTACTTTGAATTTGCTAAGAAAATACCGCTTGATATGCTGCTGGTGGAATCGGATTCACCGTGCAAATACAATGGTGAAATCGGTGAACCCATGATGATCCACAATGTTATTGCAGCGTTAGCGGAGCATCATCAGCTAGCGGTAGAACAACTGCAACAGATAATTGAAACCAATACACGACGTTACTTACAACAGTAAATACACCTAAGTGGGATTGAGATAGTTTTATATTCACTTTGTTGCAATTGTGCAGGTTTATTTTGAAGCCTTTCTTATAATAGAATTCTTGCGTTGGGGAAATGGCAAGAACTTATTAATGTATTCAAAGCTTTAGTTTATTAAAAGGATTTTGTTATGACACTTTATCAAAAGTTAGCATTAGGGCTTGGGGGTGGATTGATGGTCGGTTCATTATCAACCGTTTTGCCAACCTTCCAGTTTTTCTGCTTTGTTGTTGGCTTGACGTTATGGAGCTATGTTCTTGTTACTAAAACCAAGTCATAGAGGAAGTAGATGGATATTCAAACGCAGTTGAAACTCTATTACTATCCCAATAATGCCAGTTTGGCACCGCATTTTTTACTTCATCACGTTAATGCTAACTATGAACTGGTGTTAGTCGATAAAAAATCTGATGCGCAAAAATCCCAATCGTATTTGGCATTAAATCCCGCAGGGCGTATTCCTACCTTGGTGGTAGGGGAGCAAGCGATATTTGAAAGTGCAGCCATTTGTATTCATATTTGTGAGTTATTCCCGCAGTATCAACTGATGCCGACACTTGGTGATAGTAATCGTCCATTATTTTTTCAGTGGTTAATGTTTCTGACAAATACACTGCAAGCACAGTTAATGGTTCGTTATTACCCACATCGTAATACTGAACAGCAAAGTGACATATTCAGTATCGTATCGGCACAAGAACAGCGCATTATTGAAACCCTTGCCATTATTAATGGTCAATTAGCGAAGAATCGCTATCTATTAGGCGATAAGCTTTCTGCCTGTGATTATTTCTTATTTATGTTGGCTGAATGGTCTTTTCCGCTGCCATCATCAACGTCATTTCCATATTTATCTCAATACTTAGAGCGTTTATTGTGTGAGCCGACGATTCAAGCGGTATGTGAGATTGAAGGTATCGATATCGCTTTAGTTCAAGCGAAGTTTCACGGCATTTAAGCAGTAGTAGTGACAAAAAAGCTAGCGTTACTTTTTACTCGAATACGTAGAAAAGTATCAGCTAGCTTTTTAAGTATATTAACGATGCATATTAGCAAAGTAGTGGATTGGTTTTAGACGCTTGTAATACGCCAAGTTTACACAGCAAGTCTTTCTCATTACGGGTTGGCGAACGACGGAAATAGAACAGGTATTCAGTCATTCCGATCAACTCTGATTTTTCTTCTGCTGTGAGTGCATCCACACTATCAAGCAACAAATCAACAGATTCTAATTCCGTTAAACAACATGGCTTGCTCTTGTTGAGCTGATCGTAGAAGTACTCTAAATTCACATCACATTCTTGTTTGTAGCTCTGTCTTACTGCAATTAAACGCAGCAATGCCGTGATGTAAGCTTGGCTCATTTCTTTTGCTTCAAGCTCTGCTAGTTGATTAAGTACATAGACGCGTGCAGAAATACGTAATCGCACTTCGCTTAACGCTTTTTGCTGTACCCAAGCATCCCAAAATCCGGTGATCAGGGTAGACACGAGCGGGATGTAGACACGCACACTACTACGAGAAATCGACTTCTGCAGAATCGCTTTAATTACAAAGTTACTGAGGATGTCTTTACCTGTATACAGTGCCACCTTGATGTAGCGAAACTTGCTGAATTTCTTATATGGCTTAATACCGTGAATATTTTCAACTGGCTCTGATAGTTCCATAACTGCACGTACGAGTGATGCTTTCATCTTATCGCAGAACTGGTACTTTTCGCTGGCGCGGTTAATCAAAATAGCGGTAGTAATAAAGCCGACTTCAAACAGTAAAAACAGCTCAAGACCAATAAAAATCAAGTTTACAAATGCCAACTTTAACAGGTTGTCTAAAGCTAGCCAGTTTTCGCCTAAAAGCTCTAAGTAAATCTCAAAGGAGACGATAAAAAATGTCGTGATAAATCCAATAAAGAAGGAAAGCGCAACACATAACTGACAAAGTCGTTTGTCATTGATAGTACTAAAAATGCTTTGAGTGATTGGTAAATAACGCTCAACGCGCTTCAATCCCCAACTTTCAATTTTTGCTTCAATCATGCTTCAATTATCAAGTGTGAACAGAATAAAATAATGCGTATTTAATGCGATGCGTATTTTAAGTGGCGAGGCTAGAATCACATAGCAAATTTATTTTGTAGTGCTAAAAATAAACAATAAATAAGCTAATCAGTTAAAAATAAAAAATAATGAGTTGAAAATAACTCATTATTTTTCATATGGATAAGGTTAATAAAACAGTATTTAATTGATATTGTAAATAAGTGTTACTTAGCCAGAAAACTGACGTGAGAAAGCTGTTTTTTCGCAGACTGTGCATTAGGCTCTGTTTGAGACGCTGGTTTATTCTCAGCTTTAGGGAGTAGGCGAAACACAGGCTGACCGTCTTCTTTTCTTATAAACGCCACTTCGCGATAAAGTAAATCATCACTGTCTTTTGTCGCTGCTAAGGTTTCATCTTTTAACAAAGATAAAGGACCAATCATCGCTGTACAGTGATAGATTTTATGCTCGTAATTGTTAAACAGTTTACATGGCTGATCGAGTGTGAAGGTTTCACCAGGCTCTAAGTGACGGCTGTTTTCAACGGCTCGGTTAATGTCACTGATCCCTGCGGCAAATGTGGATGTTGTTCCCATCAGTAGGGCACAGGAAAACAGTGTGAGAGATGATTTTAGTAATGTGTTGGGCATTGTTATATCCAAATAAAAGCCAATACTTTATTCGACTAAAAGTATTGGCTTTATTAGTACGATGGCTATTGCGACAGGAGTTTACTATCCGTCAGGGATAAATAAAAATACAATTATCACGGTGTTGTTTTTATTTACCACATGGTGTTTGTTGTACCATCCAAAAGCTAAGCCCAATTCTCTGCGTCTATAGACCGTAAGATGCTAGCAAGTTATGAAAATACAGTGAGATACTTGCCCAAATTCGGGTGAGCCAGCTACCTTGTTGAACGTTATTGAGCGCGATAAGTGGCTCAGTTTGAATAACGTTGCCTTTATAGGTCACGGTCATTTCGCCTAATTTATCACCCTTATTAACTGGTGCTTTGATATCACGATCAATTTGAAGCTTAGTTAGCAGATCTTTCTCATCAACACTGGAAGGAAGCACCAAGGTTAGTGGTTTATCAAGGCCTAGAGAGACAGTATTTTGTTTTCCTCCCCAAACATTTTGTTCAGAAAGTTTACTGTCTGCTGCATATAAGGTGTCTTGTTTGAAGAAGCGGAAGCCGTAATTGAACAGTGCCTTACTTTGCGCGGCAACATCATTCAGTGATTGTGTACCTAGAACAACGCCTACTAACTTCATCGGGTTATTGGGTATTTCAGCAGAGCTTACCAATGAATATCCCGCAGCTTCTGTACTGCCTGTTTTCATACCAGTCGCATATTGATAAGTGAATAATAAGCGATTGAAATTGGGTTGGCGGATATGATTGTATTCAAAATACTTTTGACTGAAAAAATGAAAGTATTGCGGGTAGTCGTTCATGATGTGCTGTCCGAGCAGCCCAAGATCATAAGCGGTTGAGAAATGTGCTGGTGCTGGCAAGCCCATGACAGTCGTGAAATGGGTATTGTGCATGCCGAGTTTAACGGCAGTCGCGTTCATCATCGAAACGAATGAAGATTGCGAGCCTGCTACGTAATTTGCCAAGGTAACAGCAGCATCATTCCCCGACTCAACAATCACACCCTGAATAAGATCTTTTACTGAAACATAAGAGCCGGGCTTCAAGAACATTCTTGAACCACCTGTGCGCCATGCAACTTCCGGCACTTGTACTTTTGAGTCTAGTGAAATTACACCGTCGGCAAGTTTTTGCTCAACAATGTACATTAGCATTAACTTGGTGGTGCTGGCTGGTGCCATACGCATGTTGGCATCATTTGAGGCAATAATCTGTCCCGTATTGGCATCCATTAAAATGAAAGCGCGTGCCTCAAGCTTAGGTGGGAATACGCGAGCCTGAGCCCACTTTTGCACCATTGTTTCTGGGATCCCATTTACACCGCCTGCTTCAACTGGCGCAGAAGGCACTTGCACACTTTCTGGGATATTGGCTTTTACATCGATAGCGCCGAAACTATTGAGTGGCGCTTGAGCGTCTTTGTATTGTGTTGCCGCGTAGTAATCACTATCAGGCATAGTGTTCGCCGCATCATTGCTAGGCGTGGCAAATACTGTGCTGGAGGAGAATAATGCAGCGATTGCTGCGGCTAAGGAGAGCTGTTTGATAGTCGTCATAGGAGTTTTAAATTTATAGTTATTCACTAAAAGCGCAATATAAAAAACGACTAGATAGGATATTGGCTATAACCAAATCATGGTGCTTAAGTCCTGCTTTCTAGCGAACTATGCGATACCCGTGTTGGTTATAGCCTTTCGTATCTTGTCTATTCCTATTCTACCAGCAGCTCCATGATAGGAACCTGAACAGCAATGATGTTTATGCAGCAGCAAATTCTGCTAATAGTTCTTTTTGGCGATCGCTTAAGTTTTGTGGTGTTTCAATGTGTAATTGAACAATTAAGTCACCAGTATTACCTTTACGATCCGTTACGCCTTTACCTTTCAGACGGAACTTACGACCATTTTGCGTGCCTTCTGGGATCTTAAGGCTAATTGCGCCACCTAAGGTATTCACTTCGATTTTACCGCCAAGGGCTGCTGTGACGAAATCAGTGGTAGCTTTACAATGTAAATTGTTGCCTTCACGTGTGTAGCGTGGGTGAGGGCGAATATTCATTTGAATATAAACATCACCTTGTGCGCCACCGTTAATACCTGGATGACCTTTACCGCTTAAACGGATACGACCGCCATCTTCGATACCTGCTGGGATCTTGATGTTTAGTTTTTTGTTTACTTGGGTGTTGCCTTCAAATACAGGCAAATCAATTACACGAGAAGCGCCATTGATAGCATCTTCTAAATCGATTTCCATGGTGTATTGTAGATCTTCACCCTTTTGAGGACGTGTTGAATGACGGCTACCGAAGCCACCACGACCACCGCGTGCATTAGAGAACATATCGCCAAACGCACCGCCGAAAATATCTTCAAAATCAGCGTAATTACCACCACCGAAGCCACCATTAAAGCCTTGATGACCACCGCCATGATGTCCGCCCCCCATGCCTGGGTTATCAAACGCAGCGTGACCAAATTGATCGTAAGCAGCACGTTTTTCTTTGTCAGTTAAAATCTCGTAAGCTGCTTTTACTTCTTTGAATTTGTCAGCAGCAGTTGGATCATCCGGATTTTTATCTGGGTGAAACTTCATTGCGAGCTTTTTGTAAGCTTTCTTAATTTCTTTTTCTGATGCAGTTTTGGCGACACCAAGAACTTCATAAAAATCACGTTTTGACATTGGTAACACCTCTTATCCCAACTGAGATAACTATCTGGAACATTCGATGGCTTATCATACCCAAAAACGATAATTGGTTTAAGCGTATTGAATGGTGAAAAGGCACAGATAGTTAGCCAAATTAGATTTACGTTTTACTGGTTGTTATTGCAGAAAAGGGCGAGAGAGATGATCTCTACGCCCGTATCTATTCTTAGCGCTAGAATGCTATCACTGATAGCATTCTATCTATAGCAATTACTTCACTTCTTCAAACTCTGCATCAACAACATCGTCGTCTTTTGCATTGCTCTGAGCATCAGCTTGTTGCTGAGTGTTCGCTTGAGTTTGAGCATGTTCCATCAGCTTTTGCGCTGCAGCCATTAGTGCTTGAGTATGTTGCTCAATGACGTCTTTGTCGTCGCCAGATTTCACATTCTCAAGTGCAGTAATTGCGCTCTCAACTTGCTCTTTATCAGCCGCTGGAAGTGCATCACCTGCTTCTGCTAATTGCTTACGTGTACTGTGGATCATGTGGTCAGCTTGGTTACGAGCCGTGACCAGTTGTTCAAATTGCATGTCAGCGTCTTTGTTTGCTTCAGCTTCTTGAACCATTTTCTCAATCTCGGCCTCAGTTAAACCACCTGATGCTTGAATCGTGATTTTTTGCGCTTCTACGGTAGCCTTATCCGTTGCAGAAACATTCAAGATACCATCAGCATCTAAATCGAATGTCACTTCAATTTGCGGCATACCACGAGGTGCTGCTTGAATTCCTTCAAGGTTGAATTGACCAAGTGACTTATTGTGCATCGCTTGCTTACGTTCACCTTGTAGTACGTGAATGGTTACCGCACTTTGGTTATCTTCCGCCGTAGAGAAAACTTGTTCTGCTTTAGTCGGGATGGTGGTGTTCTTATCAATCAAGGTTGTCATCACACCACCCATGGTTTCGATACCAAAGGATAGTGGTGTTACATCAAGAAGAAGCACATCTTTCACATCATCGGCTAATACACCACCTTGAATTGCAGCGCCCATAGCGACAGCTTCATCAGGGTTTACGTCTTTACGCGGCTCTTTACCAAAGAAATCAGCAACGGTTTTCTGTACGAGTGGCATACGTGTTTGACCACCCACTAAGATAACGTCTGTGATGTCATTCACACTCAAGTTAGCATCTTTTAGCGCTGATTTTACAGGGCTTAAAGTACCTTGTACTAGCTCATCAACCAGTGATTCCAATTTTGCACGTGTGATCTTAATATTCAAATGCTTAGGACCTGTTGCGTCCGCTGTCACATAAGGTAAGTTCACATCTGTTTGTTGTGCAGAAGAAAGCTCAATTTTTGCTTTTTCAGCAGCTTCTTTTACACGTTGCATTGCAAGTGGATCATTACGTAGATCGATGCCTTGCTCTTTCTTAAATTCATCAACAAGGTAGTTGATCAAACGAGTATCGAAATCTTCACCACCTAAGTGAGTATCACCATTGGTTGCCAATACTTCAAAGGTTTGCTCGCCATCAACGTTATCAATCTCGATGATTGAAATATCGAAAGTACCACCACCTAAGTCGTACACAGCGATAGTGCGATCGCCACCTTTTTTGTCTAAACCATAAGCAAGTGCAGCTGCTGTTGGCTCGTTGATAATACGTTTAACTTCAAGCCCTGCAATACGACCAGCATCTTTGGTTGCCTGACGCTGAGCATCGTTAAAGTAAGCAGGAACAGTAATTACCGCGGCAGTGACTTTTTCACCTAGGTATTCTTCTGCTGTTTTCTTCATTTTCTTCAGAACTTCAGCTGATACTTGAGGCGCAGCCATTTTCTGGCCCTTCGCTTCAACCCATGCATCACCATTGTCTGCTTTAACAATTTTGTATGGCATAACTGAAAGGTCACGTTGAATTTCTTCGTCTTCAAAACGACGACCGATCAAACGCTTAATTGCAAATAGCGTATTTTCTGGGTTGGTTACTGCTTGACGTTTTGCTGGTTGACCAACAAGGGTTTCACCATCGGTGTAAGCAATAACAGAGGCCGTTGTACGTTCGCCTTCGGCGTTTTCAATCACGCGTGGCATGTCGCCGTCTAATACAGAAACACAAGAGTTAGTTGTACCTAAGTCAATACCGATAATTTTACTCATAAATTTTTTCCTCAATGTATCGCATTGATTAGTTATTCTTATCTGAACTTTGTTCGATATTTTAATAAAGATAAGAAAGATCCACTTGATGAAGTGGCATCAAGATGAAGTATCAATGCAATTTAAATACGATTTCCCGATAGGGGATAAATATGATGAGCTATCAACCAGTCGATACTTGGTCGAAATAAAAGGGTGATAGCTCTTTACTCTGTTATCTATTCAAAGCTAATAAATAGCGTTGATATTACTCTTCAGTTGGCAGTGTTGCTGCTTTACCGATAGCAATTTTACGTGGTTGCATCGCTTCTGGTACTTCACGCTCTAAGTCGATATGAAGTAGACCATTTTCTAAGTTAGCACCAACCACTTTTACGTAATCCGCAAGTTGGAATTTACGTTCAAAGTTGCGCTCTGCAATACCTTGATAGATAAAGTTCTTGTTTTCTTCAGGAGCCTTAGTTCCTGTTACAACAAGCATATTTTCATTTTGAGTAAGATCTAAGCGATCTTCAGAGAAACCAGCAACAGCCATTGTGATGCGGTAATTGTTCTCATCAGTTTGCTCGATATTGTACGGAGGGTATCCGGTTGCTTGTGCTTTGTTACTGCTTGCTTCAACTAGGTTGAATAAGCGATCAAAACCAATAGCGTGGCGGTATAGGGGAGTGAAATCTACATTACGCATAGTAACTATCCTCAATAATAAGCAATAGTCTTAGTGTCGACAGAAGATATATAAAGCTGTCGTTTTACACTAAGCGGATCGATTAAGTGATCCGATAAAACAGAACTAATAAGGCATTCCCTAATCAGGCGAATCTTATTAGCATTTAGAACTCCATTTGGCAGTTCGTGTAATTAATATATGCTTCCGGAGTTATCCGGTCAACACATTTTAATAAGTTTTTCTAATCTTTTTGTTGGTTTTTATGTAACTAATTGATTTTACAAATTAACCAAGACTAAAAAAGTTGAGCATTAACAAAATTAAGCCATTTATAAGCCTGAATCGATGCGAGATTGAATACAATCTTGCTGCTCTTCATATAAAAATAAGGGCGATATTTACCTTTTCAAGGGGAAAGGTGAGAAGAGTTCAATCTTTTCGATTTGAAGTTGAACCTGATAACCGCCTGAGGTATTTCATTAAAAAGTGAACGGATTGTCTTGTTATTGCGTATAAATTTTTATTGCCTTTATAACGTCAGCAGTACTCCTGCTCTACACTAAAATAGCAAGGCTGATAATTCTAATGTGCTGATTAGGAATGGAATGAATGCATGTAATAGTAAGGCGAATATTGCCCTTAGTGATTATCGCAATCTTTATTGCGTTGTCTGTTTTACTGCTCAATAACAAAAAACGCCCTGAACAACAAAAAGCCCAAGTGAGAATGCCCGTTCTTGAAGTGATCAGAATAGAAAAGCAAGATGTCCAACTCTCGGTAGATTCTTACGGCGTGGTAGAGCCCAAATATAAAGCGGAAGTGGTTTCAGAAGTTATCGGATCTGTTAACTATATTTCACCCGATTTCGCAGTGGGTAAGTTTGTTAGTAAAGGTGACCTGTTAGCCCGACTAGATGACAGCGATTACCATGCGGATCTCGCTCAAGCAGAAGCATCTTTAGCACAAGCTCAAGCTAAACTGAAAGAAGAAATTGCCCGAGGGAAAGTGGCAAAAAAGACTTTGCGTGATGTGTCGCCTAATAAGAAGACCGCATTGGGTTTACGAGAGCCACAACGAAAACAAGAAGAAGCTAATGTAAAGTTTGCTAAAGCGGGTGTCGACCGTGCTAAACGTAATTTAGCCAAAACCGAAATTCGTGCACCATTTGATGCGCTAGTCAAAATGAAGAACATCAATATGGGAAGTTACTTAACCCAAGGTAAGTTAATTGGCGAGCTATATGGTACTGAAACTGCTGAAATTCGCTTACCTATTACCCCAAATTCTTTTTCATATCTGGATCTCAATCGGTTAGATAGCCGAAAGCTGAATATTGAAGCGCAATATGGCGATATACAAATCAATCATTGGGCTGCGAAACTTGTACGTAATGAAGGGATCATCGATAAAGATAATCGGATGATTTACCTTATCGCTGAAGTCGATGACCCTTATAACTTAAAATCCCCGCTTGATAAGCCATCGATAAAATCCATCTCGTCACTATCTACCTCGTCACCGTCTCTCACCTTACCTGTTTTGCAGTTTGGCACCTTTGTTACCACGACTATTCAAGGCAAGAAAGTCAAAGATGTGATCAAGTTACCTCGTCACGTTGTTCGCTCAGAGCAAGTTATCGTGGTAGATAGCCAAAATAAAACCCAAACCCGTCAGGTAAATGTGGTTCGCTCCGATAATGAAAATGCGTATGTAATCGGTGGGTTAGAAGATGGCGAGTTTGTTTCACTTATTAGATCTGACAGTTTAATTGATGGCACAGAAGTTAAAACTGTAATGAGTCAAAGCTACACGCCAGAGATCGCACCGTTAATGGCTGCAGAGCCTAAAGTGGTGAATGCGGGAGAATCGCCATGAAGCAAAAGGGATTGATTGCATGGTTTGCCCATAACCATGTTGCAGCGAACTTATTAATGCTGGTGGTGATGCTTGGTGGTTTGTTTTCCATTAGTTTGATCAATAAAGAGATTTTTCCTGCTTTTGCTTTAAATAGGATAATGATCTCGGCGAGTTATCCCGGCGCTTCACCAGAAGATATAGAGCAAAGTATTAACGTTAAAATAGAGCAGTCGTTAGATAACGTTAAAAACATTAAACGCATACAATCTGTGGCATCACAAGGCTCAGCCTCTTTAACTTTAGAGCTAGAGTCTGAAGCTGATCTTGAGCAAGTATTAGATGATGTAAAACAGCAAATTGAGGCGATATCCACCTTTCCCGTTAATATGGAAACCCCGTTAGTTAAACGGGCAGAATTTACTAGCAACGTTGTTTTTATCTCGCTTTATGGCGATTTGAATGAACGCCAATTAAAAGAATATGCAAAGCAAGTTCGTGACGATATTTTGCAGCAAACAGATGCATCTGATGTTGTTGTATCTGGCGTTAAAGATTATGAAATTGCCATTGATGTTTCTGAAAATGCACTGCGCAAATACGGTTTAACGTTTGAGCAGGTAGCGCAAGTTGTTCAGCAGCGTTCGATCGATTTACCTGGTGGCATGATCAAAGCCAAAGACGGTGACTTACTGGTTCGTACCAATGGTCAGTTATATAACGGTGATGGGTTTTCATCGATAGTGCTGCAAACTCGCCCTGACGGTAGTCGGTTATATCTATCCGATGTTGCGACTATTTCTGATGGTTTTATTGAAGATCGTATTTTAAACCGTTTCAACCGCGAACGTGCTGCGGTGATCCAAGTGCGTAATCTCACCGATGAAGATGCTACTAAAATTGCCGAACAAGTGGGTAAATACGTCGAACAAGCACAAACCAAATTACCAACAGGCGTATATTTAGATTCATGGGGTGATATGTCCCATTATTTGGAAGGGCGTTTGAATATGATGCTTTCCAATATGTTCTACGGCGGTATTTTAGTCTTTATTATTTTGGCGCTCTTTCTTGATATCCGCGTTGCTTTTTGGGTGATCCTCGGTATTCCCTTTTGCTTTCTTGGTACTTTGCTTTTCATGCCAACACCGCTGGTGGCAGTCTCCATTAATTTGATCTCCCTATTTGGCTTTATTTTAGTTCTCGGGATAGTGGTGGATGACGCCATAGTGGTTGGTGAAAGTGTTTACAGTGAAGTTGAAGACAAAGGACAAAGCATTGATAACGTCATAGCAGGTGCGAAGAAAGTCGCTATTCCTGCCACGTTTGGGGTGTTAACAACCATGGCTGCATTTATCCCCATGTTGATTTCAGATGCGCCTCGCACTGAGTTTTTCAAAGCTATCGCATGGGTTGTATTGCTGTGTTTAACCTTTTCATTAATTGAATCAAAATTAATCTTACCCGCGCATTTAGCACGAGCGCGATTAGCACAAGCTAAGTCGCGAACCAATGCATTATCACGGTTTAAACAGCGTTTAAACTTAGCGGTTGATCGGTTTATCAATCAGGATTATCGCCGTTTTATCTCAGTATGTATTGTGCATCGTTACAGTGTGCTAGCGACGTTTAGCGGTATTTTGATGCTAGCGATAGCCTTAGTGGTAAGTGGACAATTGCGCTGGGTCTTTTTCCCAAATCTTCCTTCGGATTATATTCAGGTGAATGTCGATATGAATATCTCTTCATCTGATGAAAATAACGCCAAAGTTGCCGCCCAAATAGAAGAAGCGTTATATCAAACTGATGCAGAAATTTTCCAAGAGCTTGGTGTTCATGTTGTCAAACACACGTTTATCAATATGGAAAATCGCCAAGACTTATTCGTTCTTGCAGAGCTGCATAAAACAGAAACGCTACCGATCACCAGTTTTGAAATCCTAAAACAGTGGCAAGCGCAATTACCGCCGTTAGTGGGAGTGAAAAATATCACCTTTGAAGCCTCTATTGGACGTAAACAAAGTGATGTGCAATTTAGCTTAAAAGGGGATGATTTGGCGCAGTTAGCACAAGCTTCAAAAGCGATGCAGCAGTTGCTATATCAATATGATGGGACATTGAATATCAAAGATGATCTTTCATCACCAACACCAGAAGTGAAACTGCAATTAACTAAAGCTGGGGAAGCATTAGGGTTGTCGTTAGCCTCATTAGCCAGTCAAGTGCGTCATGCTTTCTATGGTTATGAAGTGCAACGTGTGCTGCGAAATAACGAGGAAGTAAAGGTCATGGTGCGCTATCCACAACAAGAGCGTAGCACGATTGGCTATTTAGAAAATATGAAAGTCATTTTGCCTAATGGACGTTTTGTACCTTTTACTGAAGTGGCAAAAGCGAATATTGAATCGTCATATACAAGTATTAATCGAGTAGATAGAAAGCGCTCTGTGATTGTGTCTGCCAATGTTGATAAATCGCAAACCTCACCGTCAGATATTTATAACGACATATTAGAAAATAAGTTAGATCAGCTACGTCAGGCATTTCCGAATGTAAAATTCGCTTTAGATGGGCGAGCCAAAGATGAAAAGAACACCAAAGGCAGTTTGATCCGTGATTCTATATTGGCACTGATCACTATCTTCGCATTAATGGCGATCCCGTTACGCTCTTACAGTCAGCCGTTGATCATTATGTCGGTGATCCCGTTTGGTATTATTGGTGCCATTGCAGGGCATTACTTAGCTGGGCTTACCTTAAATCTACTCAGCGTATTTGGCATATTGGCGTTGGCTGGGGTAGTGGTGAATGATTCTTTGGTGTTGGTTAGCTTTATTAATCGGGCATTAAAGCAAGGAGTACCTTTAGAGCAAGCCGTGGTTAATGCGGGATGCTCGCGATTTAGAGCGATAGTGTTAACCTCGCTGACTACTTTTTTCGGACTTGCGCCAATTTTGCTAGAAGATAGCTTACAAGCGCAAATTGTGATCCCAATGGCGACTTCGTTGGCGTTCGGTATTTTGTTCGCCACCGTTGTCACACTGTTACTTGTTCCTTCGCTGTATTTGATCTTGGCAGACATTAAAAGAGGGATGAAGCGGTTTTATCATTGGTGGTGGCAACCACGTACATTAGAGTGATCGTTAAAACCAAACACTAACGACGTGGTTTAAGCCATCAAGTTTTCTTTTGTTAGAAACCAAAACCAACACCAGCTGAAACACCTGTATTATGTTCAGAATCATCAGAGGCAGCTAAGGTCACAATACAGCGTTTACCCACATCAAATTTACCACCGATAGCGACAGCACATTGGTTATCGTAATGAGCAGTACCTAGCCCGATAGTGTAGTGATATCCCTGACGCATCGGAATGGCACTCATCGCCATTGCACTAGCAATACCAGCATTGGCTTGATCATGGACACGATCAATATCATGGCGTAATGCGTTAACACGTTGATCTGTGTATTTGTTAGCGGCACTTAATGTGGATGCTGCATTCTGGTCACTATAGTGATTAGCTTGTTCAACAGCACTATGAGCCTGTGCATTTGTGTAACTATTGGCTTGGTGCAGCGTTGTTGTCGCTTTATTGTTGGTGTACTGGTTTGCTTTTTTTACCGCTTGCGTTTCATCTTGATCGGCATGTTGGTTCGCTTGCTTAATTGCATTAGTTGTTTGGGAATTGGTGTAGTTATTCGCTTGTTTAATCGCATTGGTTGTTTGGGTATTGGTATAATTATTTGCTTGTGTAATGCCTTGATGAAGCTGACTTACATTGACAGCATCGGTTTCAGCAATACCCGCATGAACATGTTCTAAACGACGTTGCGTTGTACTGTTACCAAACGAAACTTGCCCATCCGTTGATACTGACTGATTGCCTATCGCAATAGAGCCGGGTGTACCTGATGCAGTCGCACTATTACCGATTGTGATGTCTTTTTCACCTGCCGTTGCTTTTGTACCTATTGCCATCGAATAGTTACCATCAGCTTTACTACTTGTGCCAACTGCCATGGCATAAGCACCTTTTGCTTCACTTGTGGTACCCATAGCGGTTGTTGAGTAACCTGTCGCTTTTGCACTAGAGCCAAAAGCGATTGACGCATTACCGTTAGCTGTTGAGGTTGAGCCAAAAGCCTCGGTTTGAACACCTTTTGCGGTTGCACCAGAGCCAAAAGAAGAAGAGCTGTTACCATAAGTTTGGGCATTTGAACCAAATGATGCAGATTGATCGCCTTTACTTTTCGCTGCAATACCCACAGCAACAGCGGCATCACCATCGGCATCAGAAGAATAACCTTCAGCGACACTGGATTGTCCTTTCGCTGATGCAGCATAACCAATAGATACGGAGTTATTACTATTGGTAACAGCAGTATTATCACCAATCATGACGTTATTAGAGTATTGAGCACCTTTAGGTAATACTTCGGTTTGTTGTTCGCCTAATTTAATACTGTGTGCAAAGCAGGGTAATGTAAAAAACGACAATAATAAGTAAGTTGCTTTATTTGTTCGCATAATATGATCTCCAATATTTTTATTGGCATGAGCATATAGAGAACAATCATGAAGCGAATATAGATAGGAATAGAATGAAAGATATCAAAAATAGATTTCATGCATAAAATTAGAGCATTATGCAATCACAAGGCATGTTTAATTAATAAATAGCGAAAAATGTCAATTTTTTGACTGGTTTGATGCAATTTAGATAAACGAGATAATATTTCCGTTATTTGCTTAATATGATAAATGCGTTATTTATGTCTTATTTTCACTGCTTTTATCTTTATTCTTTTTGTCAGTTAAACATTCCGTGTAATCATTAAATCCTTTACTTTGACACTGAATCACATTTTCTTTGAGTTTATTTAGTTCGGCTTTGTTACGCACAGAATACACAGTGCCATTAGTACAAGAGATAGTGATCATGCCATTAGGTGAAAACTGGTAGCCTTCAACCTCACTACCGCAAGGATTAAAATCAACACCTGCATCAACGCTGACTTTTTTCGGCACAACTCTGACATTCTCTGTCACGCAGCCAGTTAAGCTCATAGGAGCTATGATAAGTAGTAAAAGGGCAGAAGTGGGCTTCATGTATATTTCCTGTCAGTGTCATCGTCATAAATTATGGAGAGTCTTGCCAGTGGATGCAATAACAGCAGTTGCTTGCTTATCTTTCTTGTTTCGTTGTACAGACTTTCAGCCTTATTTGACTGCTTTTTGCATGAATAATGATCCAATTGGGTCGGAATTACCATTTCTCGATGATAGTCGGTAGAATAGCGTAGTAGATTTTTGCTAAGTTAATTAAAGCCTTGCGAATTTTTAATGATGTTATACCCAAGTGGCTGGGTATGTTTATCAAAAGGGAGCAAAGATATGTTAAATGATCTGCTGTGGTTTGTTCCTTTTATCGCCTTGTTTTTGATCTTCAATTTATTTATTAGAAAGCGCAGATCGCTGCGTCGAGAAAGTGGTTTCTCTGCTTTGAAAAATCGCATTGTTTCCAGTGTTCAAGCGATGAGAGACGTTGAAGATGAAGTTGAAGACGATGAAACCGAAGCAGAAGTAGAACCAGAGCCGCCAGTAACGACAAAAAAAGCAGTGAAGCCTAAACCTGCAAAGAAACCAAGAAAGCTGAAACCAGAAGAGCACAACAATGCTCAAATTGATGGTGAACATTGGCTTCATGAAAAAGCGAAACGAACACGAAGTAAAAAAGCGCAATAGATAGGAACAGATATGACCAAAAAAGAAAAAAAGCTGTGGACAGGTTATAACTGGTTTGACGTCATCATTAGAATTGCCGTGCTTTTGGCACTGGTTTACGTAGCGATGATGATCAAAGATTTCTTCGCCGTTGATGCCTGTTTAGACGCCGGAAACAGTTTTAACTATGACACTGACAGCTGCGAAATGGACGTTTAGATTCCGTACCTCACTATTTTAATCACACTCAAACTAGGGATATTTAACCCGTTAAATATCCCTCTTTCCGCTAAATACCAGCAAACCCCTGCTTATTTTTATCTAACTTTACGTCTTTAGTTGACAAAAAATTCATCTCGTCATATATGTATAATCATATATATGAAAAATCGTATGTGAGTTTTATGGAAACACTATCATTCTTCAAAGCCATGGCGGATGACACTCGCCTTAAAGTACTTATGCTCCTTAGCTTAAAAGGGGAGCTTTGTGTCTGTGATCTACAAAATGCATTAGAGATCAGTCAACCGAAAGTATCGCGTCATTTAGCGGAACTACGTCGTAATGAACTGCTGGTGGATGAGCGTCGTGCGAAGTGGGTGTATTACAAGTTAAACCCAGCTATGCCAGCATGGATGAATGACATTATTTCAACATCGTCACAAAACAGTCATCAATATTTAGAAGACTGTCTATCTCGATTGAATAGTGATTGCTCTAACTGCTAATCACAATTTATAGCCAGATTATTTATTAAATCTCAACGATATATTGATCATAGGTCACTACATGGAAATCAAAGACTTCTCATTACCGAATCTTGATGAAAGCCAGTTTAAACCAACGGTTTCTGAAGATTTAATCGCACCAAAATCGACGCATAAGCCACGTATTTTGCTGCTTTATGGATCATTACGTAAGCGTTCATTTAGTAAGTTAGTGATTGAAGAGTCAGCACGCTTATTAGTTAAAATGGGTGCAGAAGTACGTATTTTTAATCCTGAAGGTTTACCGCTTCCTGATGCTGAAGATCCAACACATCCAAAAGTGGAAGAGCTACGAGAATTAGTGCTGTGGTCAGAAGGGCAAGTGTGGTGTTCGCCAGAGCGTCATGGTTCGATGACGGGCATTATGAAAGCGCAAATTGACTGGATCCCACTATCAATGGGGGCTGTTCGTCCTACTCAAGGTAAAACACTGGCGGTAATGCAGGTGTGTGGCGGCTCTCAGTCGTTCAATGTCGTAAATCAGCTTCGTGTATTGGGTCGTTGGATGCGTATGATCACTATCCCTAACCAATCAGCAGTAGCGAAAGCGTTTTTAGAATTTGACGATAACGATCGTATGAAGCCATCAGGCTATTACAACCGCATCGTTGATGTAATGGAAGAGCTAGTAAAATTTACGTTATTAACGCGTGATAACAGTGATTTCTTAGTTGATCGTTATTCAGAACGTGTCGAAAGCGCAGAACAATTAATGCAACGTGTAAACCAAAAAGAAGGGTAAGAAAATGGGACTGTTTGAACGTTACTTAACAGTTTGGGTGGGGGCTGCCATTATTGCAGGTATTATTCTTGGCAGTGCAATCCCACAATTATTTAGTATGGTGGCATCGCTTGAATACGCACATGTTAATATCGTCATTGCGGTATTAATTTGGTTAATGATCTTCCCAATGATGATGCAGATTGATTTCTCATCGATCAAAGATGTGGGTAAAAAACCGAAAGGCCTAGTACTAACGCTGGTGATTAACTGGTTAGTAAAACCATTTTCTATGGCATTTCTTGGTTGGCTATTCTTTAAAGTTTTCTTCGCCTCTTGGGTTGAGCCAGAAACCGCTTCTCAATACATCGCAGGTATGATCTTGCTGGGTGTTGCACCTTGTACCGCAATGGTATTTGTGTGGAGCCAAATGACCAAAGGTGATGCGAACTACACCTTGGTACAAGTATCAGTAAACGATCTGATTATGATCTTTGCTTTCGCACCGATTGCTGCATTCTTGCTAGGTGTGACAGACATTACTGTGCCTTGGGATACCCTAGTATTATCAGTGGTACTTTATGTTGTGATCCCATTAGTGGCTGGTGCCATTACTCGTAAAGCGTTAGATAAATCAAACGACCATTCTCGTTTAGATAACTTATTAGCCAAGCTAAAACCATGGTCAATTATTGGTTTGTTATCAACAGTAGTTTTATTGTTTGGTTTCCAAGCTGAAACAATTATCGCTAACCCTGAAGCGATTGTATTAATTGCTATTCCACTATTGATCCAAACCTATGCGATTTTTGCTATTGCTTACTGGGCTGCAAAACGCATGAAGCTAGCCCACAACATTGCAGCACCCGCTTGTATGATTGGTACATCTAACTTCTTTGAATTAGCAGTAGCCGTTGCGATTTCACTATTTGGTTTACATTCAGGTGCAGCCCTTGCCACGGTTGTTGGCGTGCTGGTGGAAGTGCCTGTGATGCTGTCTTTAGTATGGTTTGCCAACCGTACCCGTCATTGGTTTGATGAAAACGAAATGCCATCAAACACTATTTCAAAAGTACACGGAGAGTAAAAACATGGTTGTTATTCACCATAATCCAGAATGTGGTACGTCAAGAAACGTGCTACAAATTATCCAAGATGCAGGCTATGAGCCAGTCGTGATTGAATACATTCAAGAAGGGTGGACCAAGCCTCAGCTTCAAGCGTTATTTGCAGCGGCAAACCTAACACCACGCACAGCACTGCGTACCAGTAAATCACCAGCTAAAGAGCTCGGTTTATTAGATGAAAGCGTGTCAGATGACGTGATCCTAGAAGCCATGCTAGAGCATCCAGTGCTGGTGAATCGCCCAATCGTATGTACAGCAAAAGGCGTGAAACTGTGTCGCCCAAGTGAAGCCGTATTAGACGTATTAGAAAACTGGCCGAAAGGACCATTAATCAAAGAAGATGGCGAAGTTATCATTGATGAAAATGGTAATCGCTTGTTGTAATTAGCATTACTACGAAAGCTGTAAAACAAAATAAAAGCTCTGATGAAAGTCAGAGCTTTTTTAGTTTTCAAACCCACAACACACTATTAATTCTTTACATTATTTCTTTTCGTTAATTTTTGTGTAATGCGCTGGAAAAAATAAATAGCAATATAAAAAGTAAGGCTAAAACAAGTATGGTCACATCAACTTCAAGATTAATTAAGTAGTCAATATCAGATTCAATGTTTATGAGTAAATTGAGGTTTCTATGATTGGTTTAAATGAGTTGCTTTCATTAAAGTCTGATATGTTAGCTAAGTATAAAGTGAAGTATGTTCGCCATAAAGACAGTCGAAAAGAATACCGTGAATTAATTAAAGATAGAGAAGAGCTATTAAAGTATCAGGCTCATCAATCAAAAAATGTATTTAAAGACTGTGATTATATCATTTCATTTTTTGGTCAAGATGGTGCTAAATCTCTATTTATTGGTACATTTAAAGTTAATGGTTGGTACGAGAGTGCTGGTGAGTTTCATTATGATTTACAAGAAGTAGATATTTTTGAAGACTTTAAAGATCGTCTTGTTGTTGATTGGGGAAAAGCAACTCTCTCATGGCATCAATGGGCAAACGATAATGATAAAGAAGTCGTTGAAATGTTGCCAAAAGGCTACTTAGGTGAGTTTCCAGGATTACTCAATTTCATTCTAGACTTTGATGAATTAAAACAATTACACAATAACATTGATGCTAATAAAGAATGGTATCACCATTTGTCTTCAGTTAATGGTGTTTACCTTATTCTGGATGAAAACGCAGGAAAGCAATATATCGGTTCTGCCTATGGTAAAGATGGGCTATGGCAACGATGGAGTGAATATGCTCGCAGTGGTCATGGTGGAAATAAACTGCTAAAAGAATGTTTTGTTAACGATGCTAATTATGCAAGAAACTTTAAGTTTACTGTTTTGCAATCATTACCAAGTAATACAACCAATAAAGAAGTGATTAATATAGAAAGCCTATATAAGAAAAAATTAGGTACTCGTTTATTTGGTTTAAATGATAATTGATTTTAATCCGATAGCTAAAAATACTTCTTACTTTTATCAAAATAAATCTATCAATTAAATGTGTTTTTTGTGACTAATGCTATGAAAAATAATGATTTTTTTGAGTAAAATGCTGTTTATTTAGCGTATTAATAGAGCGTAAAAGTAAGAATGCTTATTAATATACTGTTATGCACTTGAAATTAATTGTTTTTAGTTATGAAAGGAGTAAAAATGGAATTAGTAAAAAATGGAGAGCTTCAATTTCCCGTTTATCATCAAACATCGTCAATATTTCTTAGCTCGATACAAGAAAATGGATTTTGTGGCATTAATGTTATTGAAAAATACGGGGTATTTGATTCGTTAAATAAAATTATTTCATATGCTAAAGAGCATAATATAGACATTCCGTTTGACCTATCTTATATGGTTAAACAAGAAGCAAAAAATGGTTTTAATTTTCGTCATGGGGGAGGATATGTAACTCCATCCAAAACGTCAGCTATAAGATACGCTACAAGTAATAAATTTGGTTCTGAACTTATAAGTCATACTTTAGGGTTTGCAGATACTTTAAAAAATATGGGGCATAATATTGATTTATTATTAAGCCTTGAATTATTAGATATAATGAAGTTACAGCCATTCCCGATACTATTGAAGATTACACATTTACCAGTAAATGTGTTGCAAGGGGAAAATAAAGAACATGTAGATAAAGTTTTAAGTCATATTCGAGAGTTTGCAGGTGAACCTGGAAGTAATTTATTTGAAGTCCTAACTCAACAATTAAACTTTGAGATAATTAAAAAGTTGTCGATTGATAAAATTGAAATTTATAAAATTATTTTTTCAAAGACGGGATCTCAAATATTTCCTGAATATGAATTAATTGAATTAAAACGTGCATAACAAAGCAATCAACACGATTTACTACGTTCGGCGTTGTATGTTTGTCTTTAGTTTCAGTGATTAAGGCAGTAAAATTCAACTAAGTCTGTATCGTAGTAAACGTGTTATTGCGGCGTTAGTTGCCTTCAAGCATTTACCTCATGGAAATATTTTAGAAAAGGAGCCTTAGTTGGAAGACTTTGAAATTGTCGATTTAGCAATTGACGTTTTATCGAATGTTACAAGCTTAGTAAATGAGAGCTTATACTCTGAGCTAGGCGGAGAACTCAAAATCCTATGGAGTACGAAGAATTATTTTTATGCTTGTGCTTCTGTCGGTTCAGAGGTTGATGAACCTCCCAAGCATTACATTACGTTATCTTATGAAACTGCAGTTTTGCTTTATCGCGATATTGAGCTCTATTCGAAATATATAGAGTCTGGTATAGATAATGGAATGTTTGATAAAATCTTTAAAGACTTCAATTATCCTAAAACACTTTTCTTTCATTCTGATCAAGAACTAAGCTGCAAGCAAATGTTTATAAGTGGGGTTACGTGGATTTTCTATCACGAATTGGGTCACCTCATTCAAGAGCATGGATATATAAGAAAGAAGCATGGTTGTCATGTCTGTACCGATATAGTTGACTGCGCATCTAATGATATTGAAAATCATACTGTACTCTCAGGTAGAGCTTCAGCTGTTTCACATGTTACGGAAATGGCAGCTGACTACTATGCGACAGTTTCATGCTTAATTGCGTTACTGATGCACTTCGAAGGTGAAGAGTTAGAGGCAGAGACAAGAAGTTTTACTTCTGCATTGGCTCTTGTTTTATATCGCTTTCATGGAATTAATCCGTACGAACGAACAGAAGTTCCATATGGCTCGCATCCTCAACCATTAATTAGGCTTGAGCAAACAATGCCTCTAATCTTTGAGTTTTATGACAAGTTCGATCTTGCCGATGAAAAAAGCTGCAATTTAAATAGAGCAGACCTTGTTAATATGACTTCCTGGTCATCATTCACTGCAGGAATTTTTTGGCTTAAAAAAGGAAATCAGAAAGGCATTCCGGAAGACTTTATGATTTCAGGAAGTTTACAAAGACCGGGTATGATTGAATATCATAGAGTTATGGTGGATATCTGGGATGCAATTAATCCTGAGATAGAGAAAGTTAAAAGGCACTCTAATCCATATGCTGAATTACAGTTTAGTGACCAGTACAGAAAAATTCTACAAAATGGCGGCTAGAAGGCGCCTGGTTAAAGTTAGTGTTTTGTACGAAATATAGCAACTAACAAATAAGGATATGTGTCGCGAAGCCGACACCTATCCGGAGTGTTGGACAAGCCCAAGCCACCTTATATAAGTAATTATTGGAAATATCATGAAGGGTGATGACAAAAGCAGTCGAGCGTTATCCTTGGCGTGACCAAATAACTTTAATGCTCTGATTTGTAACAAAATTCCCTTAATTACATTACATGTTGGCAATAGGGGTAATGGATAGAACATCTCATTACTTCAATGCAGGCGTTAGCTGTTAAAACAGTTTCGTGTATTCAAATAGGCAGTAAAGTTGAAAATTTTAATTACAGGTACGGCGGGTAGAGTAGGTCGTGCAATCTACATCAACTTAATGAAAAACCATGAAGTTGTTGGAATAGATAGGACACCATGTTCAACCGCTGATTACGTTGGGGATATCCGTGATACAGCTTTATTGAATAAAGCTTTAGAAGGTGTTGAAGTTATTATTCATACAGCGGCTCTCCATGCCCCTCATGTAGGTTTGGTATCTGACAATGAATTTGAAGACATTAATATAAAAGCAACCGAGCAATTAGCCTTGCTGGGTGTAAAAAAGGGCATTAAACATTTTGTGTTTACGAGCACGACAGCCCTTTATGGTTTTGCATCAACACCAGAGGGAATCGCGGGTTGGGTGAATGAAACAGTAACGCCAAGCCCTAAAACGATTTACCAGAAATCAAAGATTCAAGCAGAACAGATACTTGAAAATATCTCTAATTTATTCAATTTACCTGTCACTGTTCTTCAAATGTCTCGCTGTTTCCCTGAGCCAGTAAACTTAATGGCTGTTTATCGTTTAACTCGTGGCATTGATGCCCGAGATGTTGCCAGTGCTCATGCTTGTGCTGTAGAAAAACGTTTATCGGGTTTTAGACGTTATATCATTTCCGGACAAACACCATTTAGCAAAGCATGTTGTGAAAGGCTGTATCAAAACGCGGATGAGATTATACGAGAGTTTGCTCCAGATATTGCTGAAAGCTTCGCGAAGCGAGGTTGGCGTTTACCTCAATCACTTGATCGTGTTTATGATTCAACGTTGGCACAACAAGAACTCGCTTGGCAGCCAAAATATGGTCATGAGAGCGTCTTAAGTATGCTCGATAATGAAAGTGCTGAAGTTCTCCCGATCATAAGCAACAACTAAAAAATAAGGATATGTGTCGAGTAGTCGGCACATATTAGCTTTGGCGAAAATTTATAATTAAACCTTCTTAAAGACTGACGCATTAATGCCATTCTTTTTATTCTAGCCGAAAATCTCCTCTTAATTGATACATGTTGTTTTTCCAATTTCAAAACATGTAATCAATCACGATCAATTTAAATGGTAATCCTTAAATGAGTATTCAACCGTGTGCGGTTTGAGATAGTTAACATGTTTAGTGATGTATCTAACTAACGAGTAATGGGATGGAGTGCACTACTATCGTTATTGATGGTTGGCGTTCATTTATTTTGTTCGGTGGGGTGACTAAGGTGATATTGATAAAAATTATCTGAACGGATAGATAACCATAACGTAAGGATACAAAAATGGTAAAAAATTACTTTAGAGTTAAAAATATATTTAACTATATTGGTAGCCTTTGTTTAATTACAGCGAGTAGTTCGGCTGCTGCATTTTATGATGCATACCCTGAAAGTGAAGGGCCTTATATTAGTGGTCCAGCATCTGAAAATTTACAGTGGTTAGGTGAAGATTTCTCAAGTTACACCGATGGTCAGCAACTAGAATGTTCGAACAATAAAAATGCCATAGATCATTTTGATGTTACTTCAGGATGTTTACAGGCTAAATATGTGGACAGTTGGAAACTAGGTTGGACGGACGATAAAGTCTTTCGTGTTGTGGCGATTGGTAAAGACAGTAACGGCAGTGAAATAAAGTACACCGATCAAACGAATCAATATCGGGCGTACATTAAAACATGGAAAAATTCCGGCTCTATACCTGCGTGGTCTGGTTTACATGCGTTTGCTCGTTATCAAACATCTGATGACTTATATGTTGGCTCTATTCGTTATGACGGTAATGTCACGATTAAAGTTAAATACCAAGGGGCTTATACCACTCTTGCTCAAACCAAATTAACCAATGGCGTTAAAAACTACCTTAATACACAAGGTAAACTTGCTGTTGGTAAATGGTATGACATTCACTTTTCTGTTGTGGGTAATAAATTAACACTCGCTCTTGATGGTGTTGAACTATTGTCTGTTAACAACGATTTATTAACAGAGGGTACGATAGGTATCCGTACTGATAATCTTTCTGCTTATCTTGATGATTGGCAATTACTTCCTAGTGATTCAATTGTTGTCGATCCGCCAACCGATCCTGAAATACCAACCGATCCCGAAACACCAGCAGAAGTCGTTGAGTTTATCCCCGGAAAAACCAAAGTCATCAATGGTGATATCTATTCGTATGATGGACAGTGTTATCAAGCCAAAAATAACCCTGGTAGTTGGGAGGTTCCAAGTAATGCGTCATGGTTTTGGACTGCCGTTGAATGTGTAGATAACCCTTCGCCACCAACTGATCCTGAACTACCGACAGAGCCTGTGCCGCCAACAGATCCGCTACCACCAACAACCGCTGTTGAGTTTATACCGGGTTCAACAAAGGTTAACAATGGAGATACAGTTACTTATAACAATATTTGTTATCAAGCAAAGAACAGTCCGGGTAGCTGGGAAACGCCTAGTGCGAATTCGTGGTTTTGGGATGTGGTGACTTGCCCATAGTCACCACAATATAAAAGCCTCAGTCTAATTATCGGACTGAGGTTTATTTGCAAAACAGTTTAATAGGTTGGATAAACTAAGCGATCCTATATTAATTAACATTATAAATATTTATAAAGCTAAAGTTGTTCAGTAATGAACGGTTTTATATTTAAGTTATTGCTTATAATTATATTTGGTTAATATTGATTTTTCAGATGTCAATTATTGGTCATAACCCAAATCAGTGGCTTCGTATTAATATTGCCATCTTGTTTCTGATTTCTTTTATTGTGTGTGTTATCCAGGCTTAATGTTTATGCAATCAAAATAACCCTCCCATAAGCATGGAAAAGGGCGTTTAGGCTGGCCTCGCTTAAGATATCTTTCGACATGAGCATCTTTTAAACAGATGACTTCAGTGTCTGCACAAAAGAGTTACCTATAGAAAAACATATCGTAGGGAAAAGATTCGCTCAACGAAGTTAACGAACCAATCTGACATTGCGCTCACGATTTAAGGAGACTTGATCGTAGAGTTATAGGCTTTTCAAGAACAGAAGAAATGCATGATAAAATTATAGGGACATTCATTGAGCGGGATTTTTATTGTCCCGATTTGAATCATGACCTTATTTATACTCAATATTGTGGGCGGCGGTATTGGTGCACTTTTTTTAATCTTACCCATTTGATCTTTTTCACTTATCCGATGTTGGCAAGATAATACAATAAAGAAACGGTCACTTGATGTGACCGTTTTTGTTTGTGCGCCGAGCATGGTGTCAACCTAAGAGGTGAAAGTCCTTTACGCGCCTTGTCGAGCGGGAAGCGTTAGCCTATGCAAGGGTGTCCATAGTGAGGTGGAATCTGAAGGAAGCAAATGGCAAAACATAGCTTTGACGAATAGAAACCTGATAGTAGGCATAATCAACTTGGGTAACCTAGCAATAAATAGAACAGCCCAAAGTCTCGAACAGAAGTGTGATTATGTAAATCAGGCAGAGCTATGGGAAAGGGTGACATCTTACCTCGGGAGGTCTTATCGATTGTCTCCGTGACTAGGCTAGCAGTGATGCTAGACGAAGATTGATAAGAAGTCAGCAGAGGGCATAGTACCTAAGCAGTAGGGAAGGCCTGAACCAAGGCTTTAGATAAAACGGTAACAAATTCTCAGTGTGTGCGGAGTTTCAGTAAAGAGTAGAGTCCCTACAGCTACGTTATGAATATGCGGTGAAGTCGGAAATGGAACTGCAACTAACGAAGAGAGACAAGACACAGTGGCGTTGAAGTTAGATAGTTCATCTAGGCCAACAAATGTTGGTATACCTTGGAACCGCCGTATGCGACCCACGCTTGTACGGTGGTGTGAGAGGACGGAGGCCGCGAGGCCTCCTCCTACTCGATTGATTAAGTAGCTATTAACGCAAATGATCCATAACAACAAGCGCTGCTGCTAGGGTATCGCTACCAAAAGCAACGCTACGTTCAGGTGACCAACCGTATAAGCTATCAGGTTGGTTATTGTGATCTTTGAACGGCATTTCGATAGTGTAAGACAGACAATTAAACTGCTCAGCAACCCAGTTAGAGCCAACGGTTAGGTTTGCTTCACCTGGTTTATCTTTGTCGTAACCGTGTTCTACTTGGAACTCAGGAGTGATGGTTAACAGTGCTTGCTTGAACATATTTTCAAGGTTTTCTAGGCGAGCATCGTATGATGGAATACCTTCTGAGCCTGCAACGAAGTTATATGGGATAGCTTCATCACCATGAATATCTAGGAAGAGATCAACGCCTGTTTCAAACATCTTTTCACGGACATAGTACACTTCAGGGCTGTTTTCTAATGATGGTGTTTGCCATTCACGGTTAAGGTTTACACCAATTGCATTTAAACGTAAGTGACCACGGGCGCTACCATCTGGGTTCATGTTTGGTACTACGTAGAATACTGCTTTTTCAAGTAAAGCACGGCCTACAGTATCTGTTTCATCAAGTAGACGTTGTACTAAACCTTCAACAAACCATTCAGCCATGGTTTCACCTGGGTGTTGGCGTGCAATAACCCAGACTTTTTTCTTTTCAGTGTCGCTTGCTTCATCACCAATTACAAGCAGGCTCATATCACGGTTATCCAGTGTATGACCTAATGTTTCTAAGCGGCAGTTGTAGTGACTTTGTGCTAGATGTAGCAGATCTTGGTGGCGATCGTAGCTGTATGGTGCAAAGTAGGCAAAGTACATTGAACTGTTTTCTGGGATCACGCTAAAGCTTAATGTGTCGCCATCAAATTCAGATGGAATGCGGAACCACTCTTCACGATCGTAAGACGCTACTACATCATAGCCTTTCCAACCTTCAGGGTAAGCTGAATTTGCTAGGTCAAGAATTTTGAAGTTGTGTGTTTGCTGTGCTTCAGATTCTAAACGGAAGTGGAACCACTGGTGTAGCTCTGAATTGTTATCGTTAGGAATAGTCAGTTGAATATCGTCTTTGCTGTCAGCTTTTACGACGTTAATACTTCCACTTTCAAAGTTACTGAAAATTTTCATTTTATGTTTCTCATTATAGGTTTTAACCTCAAGTTACCACAAAGATAGACTGCCTATAATGTTTTTTCCGCTATAAACTACGGGAAATAAGTTTGTATGACTAATAAAACAACAGCCGCTGTTCACAATAGAAATAGCGGCTGTTATTAAGCTATCTATTACTTCATTTGTGCGTAATATTCAGCAATGTCAGCAATGTCTTGTTCCGATAAATTTTTAAGCTGTGCCTTCATCATTGCCGACATAGTGCCTGTACGACTGCCATCTAAATATGCCTGCATTGAGTTATAGAGGTACTCAGCTTGCTGACCTTTTAAGTTAGGGTAGTCGGGACGAGGTGCAATGCCATTGCTACCGTGACAAAAACGACAGCTTGGTGTTTTGATTTCACCTTGGCTTGCGTCACCTTTAGGCATTGCCATCAGCGAGCTTGAAAAAAGTAAGGTTGCAATACTTGCAGTAAACAGTGAGTAGCGCATAAGTTCTACTGGAAAAAGAATAGGTGTTATTCATCATAAGCGCTTGTTGCAACCTTGCAATGTTTTGTTTTTGTTAGATGTAACAAACTGTTATCGAAAGATTAGCTTACTCTATTTTGTCGTGAGTTGGATGTTCCAAACTGTGTACGAGTGCTTTAATAAAACGTGCAGCTTCACCAACGGTACAGGCACGATGATCAAAGGTGATAGACAGTGGTAGCACTTTCACACTACTGATACGTTCGCCTTCCATGATTACTTTATCCATGATTTTACCTGCGCCGACAATGGCAACTTGTGGCGGTGTTACTACAGGTGTGGCGTAGATTCAGGCAATCGCCCCATAGTTTGATAGCGTGATAGTTGCTTTTTGTAATTGATGACGACTTATCTTTCGGCCTCGAATACTGGCAGCTGTACGATCAATCCAACGACGAATACCTTCATTATGATATTGCTCAGCATGGTGCAACACAGGGACATATAAGCCGTGGGTACTATCAACGGCGATCCCAATATTGACCGTTTTATGTAAACAGCGCGTCATGGTGTCGGCATCAAACCATGCATTTAGTGCAGGTTCAATATGACAGGCATTATTAATCGCTTGGACAAGGCTGACCGTAATATCATCGTTTTTATGCCAATGGTATAAATGTGCCTCTTCAGTGATGGTGACAGCGGCAACATCATGGTGCGATTGCGCCATATTCTTTGCCATGTTGCGACGGGAGCCTTTGAGTAATTCCGTTCCCGGTGTTTGCTGTTGGTATGCCTGATAAATATCGTTATCAATAATGAGATGGTTAGCACCTGAACCGTCAATGTCTTCGATTTTTACACCTAGCTTTTGTGCTAGTAACCGAGCTGATGGCGTCGCAATTAAAGGATGTTCGGTATTGGTAATAGAGTTAGCATGAATGGCATGTACTTCGTCATAAGAGAAATGATCAATATCAACGTGCTTATCGAGTTGTGATATTTTCCCTACAACGGTCGCCGATGCGTTTTCGTTAGATTCTGGCTCTCTTTCTTCTATGGTTGATAATGCTGATGAGGTGCGCAGTTCATCGATTTCCAATAAACACTGACCAATATTGATGGTGTCGCCTTCATTACCATAGCGGTGAATAATTTTTCCACTGTATGGGGCGGGGACGTCGACGGTTGCTTTTGCTGTTTCAACAGTAACAACGACTTGATCTGTTGTGACGGTATCACCAATATTGATATGCCATTGTACAATTTCTGACTCAGCAAGACCTTCACCTAGATCGGGTAATGTGAATGCTTTCATTGCCAACCCTCCATGAGTTCACGTGCGGCATTTACAATGTCATCGTGATGGATCATAAAATAATCTTCATTGCGGTAGTAAGGCATAATGGTGTCAAACCCAGTTAACCGCTTAGGTGGTGCTTTGAGTAAACACATGGCACTTTCTGCTACTCTCGTAATGATCTCTGCACCAACCCCACAGGTCTTTACTGCTTCATGGACAACTAATAACCGTCCTGTTTTTTCTAATGAATGTAGGATAGTTGCCATATCAATGGGTTTAATGCTGGCTAAGTCAATAACTTCAAGTTCTATGCCATGATACGCTAAGGTTTCTGCGGCTTGAAGAGATTCGACCACACAGGCGCCCCAAGTGACTAAGGTAATATCTCGCCCTTCACGGAGAGTGAAACAACAATCGATAGGCAGTGCGATACCGTTGTTTTCAACTTGTGATTTTACGGTGCGATAAATGCGTTTGGGCTCAAAAAATAAAACCGGATCATTACTTCTAATGGCGCCAAGTAATAAGCCATAAGCACGCTGTGGAGATGAGGGAATGACAACTTTTAAGCCGGGAATGTGAGCAAATAATGCTTCGACACTTTCGGAATGATGTTCTGGCGCATGAATACCGCCACCAAAAGGGGCACGGAAAACCGCAGGGCAGGTTAAACGACCACGAGTACGATGACGCAGTCTTGCCGCATGGCAAACTAAGTGTTCTATGGCAGGGAAAATAAATCCTTGGAATTGAAACTCGGCAACAGGGCGCAACCCTTGTGACGCCATTCCAACGGTGATACCGCCAATGAGTGCTTCAGCCAAAGGGGTATCCATTACTCGTTTGCAACCAAAAGCTTGTTTTAAACCAACTGTTGCTCGAAAAACACCGCCGTTTTCTCCTATGTCTTCACCTAATACAACGACATTGTCATCATGTTGCATTTCATAATGAAGGGCGAGGTTAACCGCTTCTAATAATGTGATTTCAGCCATGCTCACCTCCGGGGGATTGTTTCTCCATTCGTAGTGCTTTATTGATCAAGCTGTCACGTTGGTGTTGTAAATCGTCATCAATATGTTCGTAAAGGTGATCAAAGGTAGATTCTGGTGCCTGAGCAATGAGCTCAAGGTAATTTTCGACCGCTTTATTAATGTATTTATCGCATTCGTGTTGCCACTCTATTTCTTGCTCTTCAGACCATAATCCTTGATTGATGAGGTAGGTTTTAAGGCGTGAGACAGGATCATATTGCCATGCTTGCTCAAGTTCATCGTCTGAGCGATAACGAGAGGCATCATCAGCTGTAGTGTGATCACAGAGCCGATAGCTGATAGCTTCAATTAATGTTGCGCCTTTGCCTTTTTTTGCTTTATCTAGGCTATATAACATGGCGTCGTACATAGCGACAATGTCATTGCCATCAACTAACATCCCCTCAATCCCAGCGCCTTTAGCTTTATCGACCAGATGTTCAGCATGACATTGTAAATGAAGCGGAACTGATATTGCCCATTGGTTATTATTGATGACAAAGACTAACGGGATATTCCAGATCCCCGCGCAATTTAGTGATTCGAGAAAATCACCTTTAGACGTGGCGCCGTCACCACAAGTAACCACTGTGGCTCTATGTAACCCTTTAATCTTCATGGCAGCAGCGATTCCAACGGCGTGAGAACATTGTGTCGCAATAGGTACGCAAAATGGCATATCGTCATTGTGTAATTGATTTGGTGCCGGAGGAAAATCACTGCCTAATTCATCGCCGCCCCAATATTGGAGATTTTTCTCCATGCTGACGCCGCGAGCCCATAATGCAGGCATATCTCGGTAGTAGGGGGCAAAGGTATCGGTTGGTTCCATTGCGTGACCTATGGCAATACCGATGGCTTCAGCGCCAAGATGTGAAGGATAGGTACCTAATTTTCCGGTTCTTTGTAACGCTATCGCTTTTTTGTCGTAGTGACGAACTAATACCATGTCACGATAAAAACGTAGTAATAACTCATTGCTCGCCCAATCAGGAAGAGGGTTTATAAGCTTGCCACAATGATCAATATAACGATGCATGGGTTGTGTTTGAATGGTCATCCCAAGCTCCTTGTGTTTATTGCCTCTTAACGTTAATAGTCAAAGAGGTTAATCGCTATAAAGGCTTGAACTGGATAATTTAAGTGTAACGAATTGGCAGCAACTTGCTTGAGGTTTACTGCTGATATAACAGTAAAGAAAAGAATACAGTGGAAAGGTTTGAAAATAGAGTTATCAGTTTATCTATCTTAGTCTTTTATTCTGATAACTCTGAATTACAATGAAGTAATATGCTGCTCATGAGTCAGGGGAAAGTCTAATGCGACTAAAGCGAGCAAAACGTGGGATGCCACGATCGGTATAGCCATTAAAGCGATACTGAATTGTTGTACCTATGGCTGGTGGACTTTTTCGTTGTTGGTCGGTAAAACCTGAGCCTATTTTAAAGGTTTCATTGCTCGCTGTTTTTACCCAAACCGCCCCCATTTGCCCTTGGTACTTACCGTTTCCTTCTTCGTAACCAATCACAATCGCTTCAGCATCTTGATGTTGCTTAAGTTTTAATAGCTGATTAGTTCTTCCTGCAACATATTGATTGTCACGATGTTGAAGCATTAATCCTTCGCCATGATTATTGACAACAATATCGAGCCATTGAGTGAGAATGGTAAGATCATCAACGGATTTTTGTTCAATTGCAAAAAGGTAATCATTTTGTGTTGAAATAGCACTGATGAGCTGCTGTAGATTCTGATAGCGTTGCTCAAATGGTAGAGGTGACAGTGGTAAATCAAATACCATGTATTTCACTGATCGCCATGCGTCTTCGTCAGGTGTTTTATCCATTACGATTTGAGTGAGTAACTGGAATTTACCGCGTTCGATCCATAATTCACCATCTAAAGGGGTGGTCGGGAAATGGGCGGTAAACCAATCTGGTGCATGGATTTTATTACCAGAACGTGTGATTAATTCATTACCATTCCAATAAGCTCTTATGCCATCTAGTTTCTCACTGATCAGATATTCGCTAATTGCGAAATCAAGGTAAGCTGTATCGATGTTATTGCCAGTGATTTTTTGTATATCAAGAGATTTTGCTTTCATTATCTTAAGTTCAGCGTTAGCTGAAAATGAAAGTGTTAGCATAACGAGTGCAGCCAGTGGAGCGAGGGAAGTGTTAATCGCTTTTACATAATTTTTGTGTGAACACCTATCAGGGGTAACTATATACGTCATCGCACAACCTCCTAACTACTTTAATCAAAATAAAGTATGAGAAGTTGAAGGTAATAGAAAATATTAATTTAGTTTCATATGAATGTGTTGTGTAGTCGCTCGAAATATAAGTATTTAATTTAGCAAAAAATTACTCACAAATGTGCGTTTGTTATCGTTTTAGGGCGAAGAAAACGGTGAAATTGACTCTGTTTTCTTTGTTAAGATGCTAGCTTTAGTTGTGAATTTATCTGCACATTTATAAAAGTCTTGTGCTTGCTTATTATCAGCAACAAATGACAGCGGATGCTCTAACCCTTCAATTTGAATAAGAGAACGGTTTCCATAAGAGCGAAATGTATCAATAAATAGCTTAGGACTAACATTGTCATTAGCGATAGTGGTGCTGTAGATAACTTGCTCATTATTGATTCGCTTGAAAAGGTTATGATCAACAAGATAGTTAATATCAGTTTGGGTTTTGTTGAAAATAGGCTCTTGTATTAGCTTTCCACGTGATGGTGCTGACAAGTCATTGAAATGATAAATTTTAATATCATACTTACCTTGGTGGTTAGAGGTAAGTGCTAAAACGGATTTATCTTGATAGCGCTCTTCTTTTATACGCAAAGTACAAGCTGAGCTTTTTTTGATGTATGCAGAATTTTCAAGCAATGGCGTTGAAAATGCAGATACGGTGAGAAAAAGTATAGGTGTAATCATAGTACGCACCATATTATGATAATAGTTAACAAAAAGTGTTAAGCATTTTGTCTTTATTAAAAACATTAGCGCTTACGACAACCTAAAATGTTACTAAGTGTTGTAACACTTATTTATAATACATATTTTTATTTCTGAGACGACAATCTAACTTTATTGATAGGTCTCTTTATTAAGTATGGTGTGGTGAAAATGCTCATAGCTATATTATAAACATGACAATTGTTTACATTTTAAGTGTTAAATTACGCATTAAGACATTCATAATATTTATAAATTTTTCTTTTTTATTCTTAAGGGAGAAGCAACATGGCAACAAATACTGCCAAAATTAATTGGAAACTGTCTTTAATTGCAGGGTTAGTTGCTGGTGGTGCTTTGGGGGCTGGAGCGCAATATTATAATAATGTACCTGATAATCAGGCTTACAAAGCGTTACAAGCGGAACAACAAACCTTGCTTGCTGAATTGGCTCATGAAAAAATGTTGGCAAAACAGCTTACAGAAGAAAAAACACAGTTAATGAGTGACTCTACTCAAAAGCTTATAGAGCTTAATCAGCAGCTTGATACTCAGAAAAAACAGTTATTAGCGCTAAATCAGCAATTGGAAACAATTCAAAAGCAACAGATTCAAGTTAAGAAAAAGCAGCAAGAACAAGCGAAGAAACTAGTTGTCACAAAGAAAAAATTAGACAAAGAAGTGGTGGCTTTAAAAACGCAAACTAAGCAGCAAAAAGAAGTCATTGATAACTCTAGTCAACTATTTGAACAAAAAGCAAAATTACAAAGTGAGTTAGCGGCAGCGCAAAAAGTTACCTCAGATCTAAAAGCGCAGAGCAAAAAATCCAAAAAGGCGTGTGATGAATTTAAATCTGGTGATAGCTGGAATTGGGTATCACAAAAAGATTGTGATAAATACAACGCACAGCAGGCAGAAGTAAGTAAAGCTGAAGCGAAGGAGATGAAATTAAAACAAGCTTTAGCTGAACTAAATAAAAAGATAGGTGCTTGATAACGCGTTAATCAATTTATGCCTAATTAAAAAACGCCGCTATAAAATTTAGCGGCGTTTTTTATGTTAGCCAATAGGCTGAGCTAAAGATGCTGGAAATCCACGTTCTTCAGCAATCTTCTCAGCATAACTGACGATATCATGCTTAGAAAGCTGTAAGGTGATAGGGAATGATTGCTCTCTTGTGCTTTCAACATTTAATTGGGTGATTAATTGCTTATCCATTAACTCTGAGACAATAGCGTCAGCAGCAGATAAGGCAGAAGACGCCTTTACGATCTCTGAGCGTGCGTAATTACTACCTGAGAATGAAATATCTGCTGCACGTAATGTTGGATCAGCTCCAGGGATCTGCTGCGCACCAAATAGTGGCTTACCACCGACTTCAGCATCTTTAAATGAATGTACGTATTGAGCTACATGCTTTATAGCTTTTTCTGTACGTTCAACGACTTCGGTATGTGGCTATTGGCGGTTTAGTTTTTCTTGAAATGATGCATTCAGTACTGGTTGAGCAGTACTTTTCGATGATGACACTAAACCATCTTTAAATAAGGTGATGTCTTGGGTCATACCATGCAATTGGAAATAACCATTTGGGTAGGGCGTTAATTGCGCCATACCTTTAGGTGTTCCACGCTCACCATGAATGATCAGCTCTGGCATTTCACCTTCACATTTTGCCCAATGAGTAACATAAGCGGCTTTAAATTCCACCATGCGTTCACGTGGAATATGAGCTAAGTCATCAATAGAGCCTGAACGGTAACCGCAAGCATTGATTAAGTAATCAACGGTACATTGTTGTTCGGTGTTATCTGAAGCTCTATAAGTAATCTGCCACTGTTTTGATGTCGTATCGCTCTGTACGTTCGTAACTTTAGAGGATGTTAATATATGGCAGTTATCCATTTTAGCGAGAGCAAGAGCTGTTGTTGCGGCAATACGAAATACACTTAAGCCGTACTCTTGAACCATAACAATGGGATATTTGAATTGATCCAGTTGGAGTGATTTAGCAACCGGGATCATCCATTCATCAGGCGTTACAGGGTGAGAAGGGTTCTCTAACTGTTGTAAATGCTCTAAATCTTGTCGGCTATATAAGGTGAAGTAGTCTGAAGGCTCACCTAGAACTTTATTCTTTTCATCAAGTGCGACGAGTGATTGATATGCTTCTTTAAGTACTATCAGCCTTGGGAGCAACTCGCAAGGAAAGCCTTTATCATCTATGGGTACTGCAATGACTGTTGGGCGAATATTAGCCGTATGCTTGAAAACTCTTAATGTATCAATGGATTGCTTTAATAGGTCAAGACATTGTTGCTCAGAGATCTCTCTGTAAAGGTTCCCCCCAGCATGTAAATGACAGATAGGAGGACCATTGACCAGGCTTTTTCCTTCTTCAAACAGGTTTATTGAAATTCCTAATTCAGCTAAACGAAGTGCGATTGTAGCGCCAGCTACGCCTCCACCAATTATCCCAATGGTAGCATGGGGTATACAAGCTGGTGAGTTGTTTCTCGATATATTCATAATGATTAAGCTTAAATCTGAAATTCAATAATAGTTATTTTAAATGCTTTGTCTAACATGAATTGTGCTGACTAATTGATATGCATTTTACAAGTTTCAAACTACGAGAGAAATATAAAGTTGGATCTGATTTGTTTTTATCTTTTATAGGGTGGGTTATTGACAGGTTGACTAAATGGTGGTTGGGAATATCAAAAAATATAGATATAAGCTTAGTCAATATTGCAAATGTAAAATTGCATCTTTATGAATGGTTTTATATTTGTTACTAAAATGTGATGTCGATTTCTTTTTATACGAGTAGGTTTTTATTTGTAATATTTATGAATCTTTTAAATACAGTGAGTTAAATTTATTAAATGTTACAAAAAATATTTTACTATAGCTTTTTGTGTTTTTGTTTGCTAAATTAAACCCTGTTTTTTTGATGTGTGCCGCAAAAGATAAATCTAGGTTTGTATTTGTGACGTTAAGCATCTAAAAAAGCACCTGTAGTGGCAACAATCATAAAATAAAGGATAAAAAACATGTCTAAAGCACGTTTTGCGATTTTACCTCTTGCACTTCTTATTTCTGGTGCTGTAAACGCAGCAACTGAAAACCCATTCTACGCTGGTGTTCGTGCTGGTGGCGTTCATTACGCTGATTTTGATACTAAAGATTACGCAAACGGTACTTATGGTAACGGTTCTGACGGTATCGATCGTGATGACTTCGCTGCAGGTGTTTTCATGGGTTACAACGTAACTCCTTGGTTTGCAATTGAAGGTGGTTACACTTGGTTGGGTGAAGTTACTGCTAAGTACGATGATCACCACGACCTAGGTAAAATTGAGCAACAAGCTATCGATCTAGTAGGTAAGTTCACTTACCAAGCTACTGATAAAGTAGATCTATACACTAAAGTTGGTGGTGCATGGCAGTTCACTCGTGCTAAAGGCTTTGGTCCAACAGACCGTGATGACAGCCTAATTGCAACTGCAGGTCTAGGTGCTGAATACCACTTCACTGACAACCTATCTGCACGTGCTGAATACCAGTACTACCACAACATGGAAACTAAGCCGACTGGTACAGATACTAAGATCAACTGGGATGCAAACTACTACGGCGTGAGCCTAGTTTACGGTTGGGGCGCTCCAGCACCAGTTGTTGCACCAGTAGTTGAAGAAGTTGTTGAAGCAACAACTGTTCAAGTTGAGCCAATCTCTGTAACAATGCCTTTCGCATTTGACAGCGACAAGCTAACGGCAGAAGACGAAGCACGCCTAGAGCCAATCGCTCAGCGTCTAGTTAACTTCCCTAACGCAGAACTAGTAGTTATCGGTCACACTGATAGCCGTGGTTCAGAAGCTTACAACCAGAAGCTATCTGAAGAGCGTGCTAAGACTGTAGCTCTATACCTAATGAATCACTTCAACATCGACGCTAGCCGCGTTAAAGGCGAAGGTCGTGGCGAGCTAGATCCAGTAGCTTCTAACGATACTGCAGAAGGTCGTGCTCAAAACCGTCGTGTAGACGTAACTACTCCTGGTTTCGAAATCGAATCAGAAGCAGCAGCTGCACAATAATTAACTCTTTCTGAGTTATAAAAAAAAGCGCCGAAAGGCGCTTTTTTTATGTCTGAGGTATATGGTTTATTCAGTGGTAAACTTGTAGCTTAAATGAGATGTCGCTATTTAGAGATGAGAAAACAGTATGTCTATTTGGAAACGAGAATTTAGTCTTGCGAGCTTAAATTTAACGTCAAAAAAGACCCTTATTGAACATTTAGGAATCGTATACACTGCTTTTGATGACTGTTCATTATCGGCGACCATGCCCGTTGATTATCGGACGCATCAACCGCTTGGTATGTTGCATGGTGGGGCATCTGTCGTATTAGCAGAAACCTTGGGTTCTTTGGCAGCTAATTTAGCTGTTGATACTGATAAGTATTGTGTCGGTTTAGATATTAACGCTAATCACATACAAGCAATAAGAGAGGGAGCTGTAACAGGATGTGCAACACCAATACATATTGGTGCAACGACTCAGGTATGGCAAATCGAAATAAAAGATGAACGTCAGCGTTTAATTTGTACTAGTCGCTTAACGATGGCTGTTATGACTAATAAGAAGAAGTAGTTCGTAATGATAATAGAATTTGAACAAGGAAAAATAATAGCGACGCAACATGAAGTTGTTGTGCGCATTAATGGTAATGCAAGAATTAATCTTCAAGCACAAATAGACGAGCTTACTCTTATTGCAGGTGCGAATGTGGTAACGGCTGTTGGTAGTGGAATAAATTGGTCACTGAAGTTAGATTCAAATGAACAATTACAATTACTAGCTGATGAAATAGGTATTGCGATTACTTGTTATTAGTTGCATGAATGTAATTAGTGTTAGTTATAAGTTGGCATTATTTCATTGTCACTTTATTGATAAATAAGCTAGTTGAATGATTAAATATAGAATATTATTCCTAATACAAATATTTATTAAAGCTCAATATTTGTTCAATATTTAAACAATAATAAAGAAAATGAATATGTCTAAAAAATATATCGCACTATTACCGCTTGCGTTAATTATCTCTACTGCTGCTTCTGCCGCAACTATGACCCCATTTTATGCTGGTGTACGTGTTGGTGGTGCTCATTACTCTAATTTTCAACAGAACTACCAAGATGTAACAGGTATTAATTTAAATAAAGATGATGTTGCTGCAGGCTTGTTTGCAGGTTACAACATCACGCCTTGGTTTGCTGTTGAAACTGGTTATACATGGTTAGGCGAAGCTAAATTCCAACACAATAAAATTAAACAACATGCTTTTGACTTAACAGGAAAAGCAACATGGCACTTAAATGATAAGTGGGGTGTATTTGGTAAGTTAGGTGGTAGTTACATGCTAACTGATTTCCATGGCTACGGTATTAAAGATATTGATGAGCACCTTGTTGGTACTGTTGGTGCTGGTGTGGAATATCAATTAACAGATCATTTATCTACACGTCTTGAGTATCAGCTATATCATGATCTTAAGTCTAACCCGCGTTACACAAACCAAGAGTATAATTTCGATACTCAATTCTATGGTTTAAGCTTAGTGTACAGTTGGGGAGCGACTAAGCCTGCTGTTGTCGAACCTGTTGTAAACACTGCGCCACCACAAGAAGCAAAAACAATCACAATTGAACCTGCAACAGTAAGCATTGCTTACGGTGTGAATGGAAACCATTTAACAGCTGAAGATCAACAGAAACTTCAGCCAATGATGCAGCGTTTAACTCGTTACCCAAGTGCAACAGTGGAAGTAACAGGTTATACCTCAAATACAGGCTCTGCTGCTTATAATCAGAAATTATCTGAAAAGCGTGCAAAGAATGTCGCTCACTTACTTTCTCAGTATGTAGCGAACCCAAATCAGATCACTGCAAAGGGTATGGGTGAAGCAAATCCAGTGGCTTCTAATGATACAGCGGAAGGTCGTGCAGTTAACCGTCGTGTAGAGGTGTATTCACCAGCATTGAAGTTAGCAACTGAAGATGCTGCAGAGCGTCCAGATTGCTGTGCAATGGAAAACAATTTATAAGTGCATTGCTTATAAGAAAAAAGCGCCGATAAGGCGCTTTTTTTGTTTTTTACAATTAGTTACTTGGTGCACAAATCGATTTTTTTCGCAGGCACAATGCCATGATAATACCGAAAATTGCACCTTGGGTAATGATTGCTGAGCCACCATAGCTAAAGAAAGGTAGAGGGCTACCCATAACCGGTAGTACGCCACTTACCATACCGATATTAATGAAGCTATATAAGAAAAAGCTCAGGGCAAAGGAGCCACTAACTAATCGAGCGAAAGTAGATTCAGATTGGTTTGCCAACCACAGCACACGAAATGTCATAAAGGTGTATATCGCTAAAATCACAAAACTACCTATGTATCCCCATTCTTCTGCAAAGGTTGAGAAGATAAAGTCAGTGTGACTTTCTGGAATAAAACCTAAATTACCTTGTGTTGCATCCATCCAACCTTTACCCATCATACCGCCTGAGCCAATCGCAATTTTTGATTGAATGATTTGATAGCCCGAGCCAAGAGGGTCTGATTCTGGATCTAAAAACTGCAAAATACGTTTCTTTTGGTACGTTTCCATTACAAAGTACCAAGCAAGTGGCAAGCTAACAGCAATAATACCAACCACTGAGCCAATTAACTTCCATGACATACCTGCAAAATACAGCACGAATAGCGCATACATTACGGTGAAAATGGCACCATCGAGATCGGGCTGAATAAAGATCAAACCTGCTGGAATCGCTGTCAGAATCAAACAGGTCATGATTTTCTTGAGGCTAGGTCGTCCAGCATCAATAACCAGTATCCATGCCATCATCATTGGGATAGCGATTTTTACCAGCTCTGAAGGCTGAAAACGAATAGGTCCTAAGGCTAACCAGCGTTGTGAACCATTGGTACTATCACCTAATACAAATACACCAACCAGCAGTAGGACAGTGACTAAAAATAAATAAGGCGCGCTACGCTCGTAAGCAGCTGGCGAGATTGACGACATAAATAACAGTGCGGCAATGGCAATCCCCGCACGAATTAAATGGCGTTCAATGATAGGAACACTAAAGCTACTGGCACTCCACACACTCAAAGAGCTGAATGTGATCAGAATTAAAATCGATATCAGCAATGGAACATCGATATAAGGGCGGAATTTACTCATCGTGTACTTCAATACTCACGCGAATTTACGCAGAAGATATAAATACCGACACTTTAGGTCACTTCTCGTTAGCTGCAAGATAAAAAGTGCAACGAAATGTACCGCGAGCATTTTTTTAAATAAAGTGAGTGAAAATCTAAGTGATAATTTTATTAAAAAGACATCAGAATATGCAGGAGAAAGACTAATAATAGTGATAAAGCGCTGAGAACAAAATATTAAACAAGCTATACTCAGCAAGTCAATTTTGCTGGAGAATCAGATGGATCGTTATTACTGGGGAATAGATTTAGGCGGCACGAAAATCGAATGTATTGTGATTGATCGTGAGACAGACCAAAGTGTTATCCGTGAACGCATTGCAACGGAAAGTGCAAAAGGTTATGCACACATTTTAGATCAAATAAAGACGCTCATTGATCGCTGTGCAGATAAATTAGGTCAATACCCACAATCTGTAGGGTTTGGCACTCCTGGTACATTAGATCCTATTCACGGGGTAATGAAAAACTGTAATACCACAGCTTTAAACGGTAAAGCATTAGATAAAGATCTTAATCAACAGTTGAATATTAAAGCCGTACTAGCCAATGACGCTAATTGCTTTGCTCTTGCCGAAACCCATTATGGTGCTGTTAAACGCATCAAGCCTGATGCACAAATTGTGTTTGGTATCATTATGGGAACGGGCGTTGGATCCGGTATTGTGGTTGATGGTAAATGTCTATATGGCTGTCACGGTATTGCTGGTGAATGGGGCCATAACGTTATCGAATCACAGGGCGCAGATTGCTACTGTGGCAAGCGAGGTTGTGTCGAAACCGTGATCTCAGGTAAAGGCTTAGAGCGCTATTATCGTGAAATTTCAGATCAAGATTTATCATTACCTGAAATCGTTGCTGCTGCGAAAAGCGGTAATGAATATGCCCAGAAAACCATCAAGCGTTTACGTCATTACTTTTCGTTAGCCGTTGCAAAGATCATTAATGTTATTGATCCTGAAGTTATTGTAATTGGTGGCGGAGTGGGGAATGTTGATGCGCTTTATGACAATATTGACCAGCTCATTCTTCCACATTTATTTAATCCAGAGCTAAATACCCTGATTGTAAAACCAGAGTTAGGTGACAGTGCAGGTGTATTTGGTGCTGCTGCGCTTGTGAAGCACCTTTAGCAAAGTATAAATAAAACAAAAGGCGTGGCTCATACCCTGATACAGAGTATAAGACACGCCTCTTTTCAATTGGTTATGCTTAGCTTGCCAATACTTGTGGCTTACGCTGTAGACTTGCAAATAGCATGTAAATTGCAGTTGCTAATAGCACAATAAAGAAGAAATCCATTAAGCCGTTTGTTTGTGCCATAAAGGTGTTTGCACCAATAGGACCAAGCGCAGAGCCAATGCTGTAGCTAAATAGCATCACTTGTGTTGCAGCAACAATGTAAGATGAATCTAAGTTGTCACAAGCCAATGTGATTGCAATAGGGTATAGCGCAAAAGACGACATACCAAGCAGTGCAAGTGCAGTTACTAACACAGTAAAATCAGATGATAAATGGGTAATACCCATAGCAAATACACCAACAAGCGACATCAATGCTAGCAGTAGTGTTTTACTCATTTTCACAGAGATCTTACTGATGATAGGTTGGATCACCATACCACCAAGAATGATCGATGCCATTAATACGCCCACTTGGTTAGTTGAAAGTGAGCTTTGCTTTAATGCAAGTGGCATTAAACCGTAAATACTGCCCATTACTACGCCAGAAGTCATGCAACCAATAATTGCAGGTTTACTTAAACGTGTAATTTGCTTAAACGATAATACTTGGTGCGCATCGTTGCTTGGTTGACCTTGTTTAACCAGTAACGGTGGTAAAATAGCGATAAGTAATAACGCCATAACAACCATAAAAGGAATAAAACCTTTAACGCCAAATACACCCACAGCTAATTGACCAATTGTGGTACCACCGTAAAGCGACGTCATGTAAAAGCCTAAACGTTTCGCACGCTCTTTTTGGTTATCACCAATCAATAGCCAAGATTCAACAACGACAAAGATCCCAGCAACAGCCATACCCGCGACTAAACGTGCAAATAACCATACTTCCTTATTAGGAAAAATAGGCAATACAACAACAGTTGCAGCAAGTAAGCTTAAGAAAGTAATAAATGCAACACGGTGACCAATCTTTGCAATGATTGGCTCAATCATCATTGATCCTAGAAGAAGACCAACATAATAAATGCTCGCTAACCAACTGGCATAAGAACTATCAATATTAAAATTACCTAATGATAGTGGGATCAGACTCATTAGATAGCCTGATGCAATTGCGAATACCGTTAGTCCTGCAACTGGCACAAAAACGCTATTGGTTGCGCGAGAAGTAGTGATGTCTTGCACTACCTTGATCTCCAAATAAAAGAGGTTGTAATTAACTGTCTTTATTAAGAATTTAACGCTATGAATGCGAATATCCAGAAATCAAGGAATGATCACTGGAGCTAGAAGACAGCACTGATTATAAAGGTGTTTCGACTGAAAACGCGGCGATTATTCATCTAATATTCACATTAGTAAAATGAGAAAAACTAATGAGAAAATGCATTTCTGATAATATTCAATAATGACGAAAAATAATCATTAGAGTTGTGTTTATTCTAATGGTCATAGGAAAGAGGATTTATTGCTTAATATATTTATTATTAAGGGATTAGCGCAGAAATGAGCTAATAAATGTGATTTTCAGCCAAAGAAATAGTTAGTGTTGTAATCGTTGCTTTATGTATAAAAAGCACTAATTTGGGTTAAATTTTTTTAAAATTGTATATACCCAAGCGACTTCAATATGCTTGATTCAGAGCGAAGTCACTGAGTTGAATTCAAGGAAGACAACGAAGCGGAATAGCGAGCTCTTTCCAAGTTGTCTGACGCAAGAAGCCAGCTCAGTGACACGCTCCCAAAGGGCGAGCGTCCTTAGCTCTCAGACTTTGTTAACGATTCTCAATGTAGAACCACTATATCTTCGAATCGTTGCCGCGCCCGAGAACTAAGGTCATCTCGCTGAACACTGCATCTTGAGGTTGCTTGGGTATAAGCCAACTAGCAAACTAACACGATGTTTGGATTACAAATAATAAAAAACCACCTGCTATAACAAAGTAGTGTTAAGGCGAGGTGGTTTTTAGATAAAAGCTATCAATTAGCGTTTATTTTTCAGGTAGCGCTTACGGCGTTCTTCTTTCGTTTTTGCTTTTTGCTCTGCTTTACGTTCAGCTTCAATGGCAACATCAATTAACTCTTGAGTGATCATCTCTGGATGCTCTAGAGTAATGTGACCCAGTGTACCGTTGCGTAATTCATTGATGAGAATGACAGACGCTTTGTGCAAGTCAACACGACCTCCACCTTTTAAACAACCACGCTTGCGTCCGATCTCTTCCATTAGCTCAATTTCAGATTCAGGCAGAGCATCATCAAGGCTATAACGTGCCTTAATCATATCTGGGTATGCTTTGATCAGGTACTCAATTGTAAAGAAAGCCACATCGATGTAATCCATCGCTGTATCTTTAATTGCACCTGTTGCAGCAAGGCGGAAACCACTGTGAGGGTTTTCAACTTTCGGCCATAGAATTCCCGGTGTATCAGAAAGCAGTACGCCGTTATCTAGGTTAATGCGTTGCTGTTGGCGTGTTACAGCGGGTTGGTTCCCCGTGATAGCTACAGTTCGGCCAGCAAGTGCATTGATAATGGTTGATTTACCAACGTTTGGAATGCCCATGATCATGGTACGAATTTTTTTGCCTGCTTCTTCACGGTGAGGTGCAAGCTTACGGCATAAATCCATGATCTGGTTAACTTCGTTGATATTTTCAGTGGTGATTGCAATCGCTTTAACGTTTTGTTCTTTTTCTAAATGCTCAATCCAAAGTTGAGTCATTTCGGGATCAGCTAAGTCACGCTTATTTAGTACTTTAACGACAGGCTTGTCGTTTTTATCACGAAAAGTTTTGATCAGTGGGTTTTCACTACTAAACGGGATGCGAGCGTCTAAAACTTCAATGATCACATCAACTTTCGGTAGCGCTTCCTCAATCTCTTTACGAGCTTTGTGCATATGGCCCGGAAACCACTGGATACTGTTACTACTCATTTGATTTATATACTCTTTATTTGTTCTGTGTGTCCCTTGGGGTACAACCAGGGGTACTAAAAGTTTCTGCTAGGGAGATAGATACTTTATCGTTAATAAAGACTTTACTGCCAAGCGCTTAAAATTGTGGCTAAGTTTATCATAATTGATGTGAGTTGACTCTCTACTAGCAAAGCTATCGTTTTAGTTTCTATGTGAACGACGCAGAACGGTCTTTGTTAACTCAACCTTGCTTTTTGCTCCCGAAACTTAAACAGTCGTTGGTTTAATTGAACAACAACGTTGGACACGAGATATTGAAAATCGCGTGCAGGGGCACCAGCATGCAACTCGACCATACGAAAGAAAGTTATAAATGGGTGCAGCATCTCGGCATGTCGCAGAGCGACTAGGCGATAAAATGTTAGATATTATTTCTGTGTGATACCTAAAAGAACAAATACGGCTTCAATTCCTCAAAGTTCCCCACAATAATCTGCTGCCCTTTAGGATTCGAATCTAGCACATTAATATCGATGTTGTAGCTATCGAGAACATAGCGAACCAAAGCAGCATTGGTTGGTATTGTGAGTGTACCATTTTCCATACCGTAGTCATGGGCAACGACAGCTGCCTGAGCTTCTGTCAGTCTTGGGTCAGGTATCAACTCAATAGTGAGAGGAGTATTCCATCGGTCATCGTTGGACTTCCCCATTATATTTTTAGCCTCAAGGTATGGAATGCCTCTTATACGGCTGAGGACAAAATCACGATAATCATTTGCATATTCACAATAGGCCCGAACATGCCAGCGTAGAGTTGTGCAAACGAGGGAATGAGGAGAGATAATCCTTTCTACTTCTAGCCCATCTTTTAGCGATGTGTAGCTTATATCGACACGTTTTTTCTCTCTGATAGCTTGAACTAAAGGACGCAAGATTTGTGGTGATATATTACGAGTTACAGGGCGGATCATGGCAACATTTTCAAAACCCATATCCAGTTCTTTAAATGTGATGGTCATATCTGCACTTCTTGAAAGTATGTGCAAATATTCATCAGCATGACCTTTTGTTACTTGTGGGCTAAAGCCATCACTGGGCTTGTAGCCTTTCAGCTGTTTATCATAAACAAGGTTTCCTGGCGCGATATCTGTTAGATAGGTGTTGATGTCTTTCGAAGCTTGCTGCCTACCAATGCCAAAGCTCTTGATCAAGTGATTGGTTGTTAACCGTCCTTCCCACAGTGCGATGACTTCTATCATTCTGTAGCGGAACAGTAGATCCCAACGTATTGACCATTTGCTCATCATCTAACTCCTGTCTATTTATGCGATGTGTGTATGTAATCAGTATTTACCTGTCGTCATTGGCGTCATAATATTTTAAGGGTATCTAAGAGTCAACGCAGAACAAGGTTTGTTGGGATCTAATTTTACAATTAAGGCAATGACAGATGGCGGCACCTAAAAGTCTCACCTTTCATCTACACCAACATTGGGAGGTGGTTGAACAGTTAACTCGGCTTTCGAGAGAGTTTCCAGCATTTGAGCTAAGAGTACTTGAGCAAGTGATCAACCAGTACAAAAGTAAAAATATGGAAAGTAATGCTGTGCTCACCAGCCTTGTTAATGCAGATATATTGCAGCCTATCAATCGCAGTAGCGATTATCAGCTAAACACGCTAGTTGTAGACTTTGTCAGAGGCTTAACCCAAGAACATGAGTTAGGTCTATCAGCAGTGCTAAAAGCGCGAGTGGATGCGATTAAAGTCGCCACCAGCCAAGTGTTAGAAGGGCTCGATGTGGCTGACAACGATTTACTTCGTACTGGCGCGAACAGGCTGTCGGAACTGGTTAGAAAAATTACCCAACAGTTAATTCAGGACAAACAAGCCATCTTTGAAATAGCAGAAGTGGCGAAGTCTGCGAATACCAGTGTCCCAATTGAACGCCGTTACCGTGAAGTGTTGGAGGTGTATGACCAATACGTAGAACCCATGAATGAAATGATGGATAGCGGTCTTGGAGGTAGTTTCTACCCCTTATTAGAAAAGGCTGAAGAAGCACTCGATACTGCCGTTGACATACTTTCCATGCGCGGGTCTTTGTATCAACAAAGGCTGGCAATGCGTCAGATAGCTTATCAAGTCAAAGATCTTCGATATCAAGGACGAGTCATTGCTCAGCAATGTGCCGACACTTTGTTGCCATTAAGAGAGGAAGCTAGGCAGCACAATCAACTTTCAGTGGTGATTAGCAAGCAGCTAAGCCAAGTTCGTAAGAAGGGTTTAGCGCGAGGACTGAATGCCGAAGGTTTGCCTATGTGGAAAAGTAGCCGCGTGACTAAAATTCAATTGGGTAATGAAGTACGTGAGTTGATGGCAGAATTTTTGGACTTTGAGCCTAGCTCGATACCGTTCCCAGATGAAGAGGAAGTCCCAACCAGTCCAATGATCAACTGGGTTGATGAAGAGCTTCTGAGGAAACAACTTGCTGACTCGCTACCGATCAAGAATCTAATGACGTGGCTCAGAGAAAACTACCAGTGTATACCAGATGCCGAGCTGTTGCGGCTCTATCACGAGCTTGTCCGTGACTCTCAGTGGCAAAGCACATTAGGGGCGAGCTCAAGTACTACAATGCTAAACACAGTAGCCGTAACCTACCACCCTCACGAAATTAAGATGTTGATTGGCTCAACAAATGCGAAGGATATTGATAATGCAAACGAGCAAAATCGATTTAAATGAGCTGGCTCATTTGACTGAGCTATTTAACCTTTTTAACTCTGGTCGGCATCTCAACCGCTCGACGGATGTAGCTCTATGGCATGAGTTAGAACAGCTATCAGAGCAGTACCAGCGCCTATTTACTAGCTTAGGTTTTGATTTGCGCATTGATGGACGGGGTTTTGCTTGGTTTCATGATGAAGAAGGTAACCCGAACATCAATAAACAATCACGCCAGTTAGGACTATTGCTGATGGTGATATTTGACCATCAAGCTGATAGCGGCCGCTCTCTTGGTCAGTTTTACCAATGGACGATTGATAATGCCTTGCTAGCTGAGGTCTATGAAAAGCATCAAGAGCTTTTGGATGCAGAAGAGATCGACCTGGATGGATTAGCAAAGATACTCGATAATGCGGTGCGAAAAGGTTTTGCTGTTCGAGAGAGCAATCATTGGCGTTTGCTGCCTTCGGTATATCGCTACCTAGATCATTTCGAAGCTATTACAGAACAAGCATCTGAAAGCGATGTGGCCGCTTATGAGGAATGTGTATCATGCTAAGTTACGGTTTCCAACGTTTAGCGTTAATTGGCAGTGCTGGTTATCAGCGAGCTGAACTTCCCCTTGATGACTCCGTATCATTAATCGCACCAAATAACCACGGTAAAACAAGCCTAATCAACGCACTCTAATTTCTGCTCATCATCGATCAAAGAAGGATGGATTTTGGCTCTCATACATTAGAGAAAGCTCGCCGTTTTTACTTCCCGAACAATAGCGCTTACATTCTGCTCGAAGCCATCCTGCCACAAACTGGCACTGTGGTGTTTGGCTGTGTTGGTAAAGGGGTAGGTTATGACTACGAATACTTCGCTTATAAGGGAGAATTAAACTTAGATGATTTCCGTATGGATGATGGCAATATTGTTGCACAACCTAAGTTAGTCAATCACTTAGCGACAAAACAACATCGAGTCTATAAATTCAATGATAAAGAGTTCAGACACTCGATTTATGGTGGTGCAAAAAGTAAGAGGACCAGCGAAATCGATTTTACGGTGTTTAAACTTGAACACATAAGTGACGCTCGTTCGTTCCAGCAAGTCCTCACCAAAACGCTCAGGCTCGACAAGCTAAACTCTAGTGATGTGAAAGACTATTTGTTGAAGATATTTAGTCGAGAGTTACCGAATTCTAGCATCGATTTTAAGCAGGAGTGGGAGAAAGCATTTCAAGACATCAATCTAGAACGCGAGCAGTACCTAGCAGTCCTTAACAATCTGGAAACGATTCAAGAGCTCGAACAAAAGTTTGGACGTACCTTGTCGCTACGAGGAAAGATCGCCGTATCCCAGCTGAATGTTAATGAATTGCTGCAGAATTGGCATGGTCATGTTCAAACGCTGACTGAGAACCTATCAACGCAAAAAACTAAGCTTGAGCAAACACAACGTGAGCTCCGAAGCCAAGACATCGCCCGTGCAGGAGAACGTACAGACTTAACCAATAAACTGGAAGAGTTAAATCGTATAGAGATGCAGCGACAAGAGTTGGAAGAGCGGTTTACTTTGATCCCGGATCAATCGTTTTTAGAGAGTCAATTAAAAGCTGCGGAGCAAAAATATGATTCCCAGGCTGCCTTGTGTGTTCAATCACAGCGGTCCTCTTCTGTTGCGATTGGCAAACAGTTGAAAGAGAAAGAAGATCAGCTGCAAAGTTTGCACTCTCAACATCAAACTTTGGGTGACAATTTATACCTTCATCTTTCTAAAGTGCTTAATGTAGATGAGTTAGAAAAGCTGAACAAAGTGCTTAGCCAACGAGTAATGCTTCGCAGTATTCGTTTGACATCAATCAGCTTCGACACATGCTCAATGGTGAATCTTCTGAGCAACTCTCGCTTTCAGGTATAAAACTTTCCCTTGGGGAGCTTATTCCACAGCATGTTCAAAAAACAGAGCAGGAGTTGGTAGAGGAAATAGGTGATGTTAATAAGCAAATAACGGAATTAAAACAGCTTCTTGCAGTAAGTAGAGAAAGTGAAGCCGCTGAGAGTAAAAAGAATGAATTAAATCAAACAGTAAAACAGTGTGAACAGGACTTGAGGGACTACGATCAACTGCAACAATTAACAAAAGGCAAGGCGCAGAGAAACGAGCAAAGGCAGACATTTGAGATCCAATTGGTAGCGATTAATACAGCTCTTGAGAATGCAGACAAGAAGCACAATGAATTGGCACAGCAAATTGGTGAGATTGCGGATAAATTAAGTCAGCTGTCTTCGGACGTTAGCAGTGTTGAAAAGCTAAAAAATCAGAGAATTGATGATCAAGTGCTGTTTAACGCTCTTTCGGAGCAACCCCATACGCCTTGGATTATTGAGGATGAATGGTCTCTCGAGTATCTACCTGCTCGACTTGAACAGTACATTGAGGATTGCAAAGATCTCGATAAGTTGTCCAAAGAATTGCGACAAATGAAAAATGACTTGAGTCAAAAAGGCCTCACTAAGTTTCAGATGGCACAAACTCAGGATGAAGAGTTAAAAGGCATCATTAAATTCAGTTATTGTTTGGATGATGAGAAGAAAGCACTGGAGAGACGTGCCCGCTCGGCAGTGGTAAACGTTACTGCGAGTCTAAGAGAACTACGTAGTGGACTCTATTCACTACAAAGCAAGATGAAGGAATTCAACCTGCTAATTAGTCACAGGCAGTTATCAGATCTCAAAACTTTCAAAATTGAACCAGTTGAGGAGAGCCAGCTTGTAGATGCGATGAATGTACTGATACAGCAAGCAGAGCAAACTGAAAGTGGTCAGAGTTTCGAGCTGTTTGACCAAGGCAGTATTCTCGATGATGCAGAGTTAGACCGAGCGAAAAGCTTGCTGATAGAAGAAGGAAACGCTCGCCAAGGTCTAAGAGTTGCAGATTTGTTCAGGCTTGAGTTTGTCGTTGCCAAGCAAGGGCAGCAACCAGAGTCATTTGAAGATATTGACAGTGCGGCTTCTAACGGAACCGTATTGATGGCTAAGCTTGTGACTGGTCTGGCGATGTTGCATCTAATGCAAGATAAACGTCACCAAATGAAAGCGGTATGTTATTTGGATGAGGCGTTGGCTCTGGATACCAAGAACCAAGCTAACTTGATAGAGATTGCTAATCAGTTCGGTTTTGCATTGATTTTTGCCTCACCAGCACCGTTAACCACAGCACGTTATTGTGTCCCAATTCATCAAGCGAATGGCAAGAACCACATCAGCAAAAATAGTTGGCAGATCTTCGAACCAATTGAGAGCCAAGAACTATCGCAACCACAAGTGGAGCCATCACTATGAGCCAGGTATTGGTTAAAGCACTAACGCGACTAATCGAGGTGTACCCTGATTCCATTGCTGGAAGCACATTGACGCTATCTCAGAAGAAGCAGCTTGATGAGTTCAGCCGCAAAACTCAGAGCGTACAAGTGACTCCTAAAGGCCGTGGTGTTGTCTACCTCATTCTAGATATGGATGTCGTCAAAGTCACACTTGAGCAGTTGGCACCAAATCAAAATGTGTCTCCATCGGCCCCGCAAAGAGCTATAAACATCGCCTCTACACGCAGCAGTAAAAGAGGAAGAGTAGGTCACGACGTCACCTACGTGCTGGCTAAAGTGGTAGCGAATCCATTATGGCAGGTTTCTGGAGTACTAACAGAGCACTTAAATGCATCGACAGAAAAGTTTGGCGTTTTTTCCCTTGAGGTGGGTGGAGAAAGAAATAGGGATCTTACCACTCATCATTCTATTTGGCTGGTGGAAAACCAAGCATTGTTTGACCGTCTAGATTGGCTACCCAATAACGAACCCACAACCATTATTTGGTATCGAGGGCAGCTACACAACAAATTGATCGAGTGGCTATCAGTGCCTGAAAGGGCGTCAATGGTCTACTTTTTTGCCGACTACGATGGAGTAGGGCTGAATAACTTCCGACGCCTGAAAGAGAAGTTAGGAGAAAGAGCCGAGTTTTGGATGATGCCTAACTGGAAAGCACTCTTGAACCGTTACGGGCAAAACCAACTTTGGGTTGATACTGCAAGAGAATTCACCTCATTTATTGAGAATAGTAGTAATTTATTGACTAAATCCTCTCATCTACAAGCGCTAGTTCTAGAGATGCAAACGAACGGGTTAGCACTTGAGCAAGAGTCCATTTGGCTTAGTAAGAAATAGGCTAGTGAATTGAGTAGGTGACCAAATTTAATGTACCACTACAATCATAATTGCGGTGAGATAACGCTTTACTGCTAAGTAAACTCATTGTTACTTGATTGGTTTTAATGCAGATCAATGCCCATCCATGGCAAATGACATGGATGGGAGAGGGAAGTTAAGCTGTAGGGTTCTGAATTGCAGAGACAAACAGATCCACTTCTTTTGATAACAATTGCAGCAGAGTGTGGTTATCAAGTTTGTAGATTTCATTTTCAATGTAGATAAAAGATTGATAAATCAACTTCTCTTGCTTTGAAATCTGTTTGAATAGCTCTGTATGATTTTGTGATTTTTCTAGTGTTCTTTCTAATTCTTGTAATGAGGCAATTGCACTGTCGAGATCATTGCTAATCGTTGCGTCAAATGGCAATGATTGTTTATTTTCATTCAGTTGAGTCAAAATACGTAAAATGATATTTGAACTTCGGCTACATAGCAGAATGTGTTCACAAGTCTGAGATTTTCTATGTGGTTCACCTAAATACCCCATCCAATGATCAAACAAGTTAGTATCATTAACAACACAATCTTGGTAGTGACGTTGTAATTCAGATGTCACATTATCTGATTTGTCACCTATATATGTTTTTAATGAATCAAGATAACTCATATAGCCTTTGACTGTTGTGGTTAACTGAATTGGAAATGATTTTTTCTTCCAACCAGGGGTTAATATGAAAACAAAGAATAGCGGTAAGAATACGCCAAGAACCGTGTTATCAAGTCGTGGCAGCATAATGTTGTCACCTTGACCGTTAAGCGAGAAGCCAGCGAATACAAAGAGAGTGACGAAAAATACTGCAAAACCATAATGACGAGCTGCGGTATGGAAAAAGAGCACCACAGCAATACAGAAGATGAAAGGCAGAATATCACTTGATACTTGGAAGTGAAGTAAGCCTCCTACAACAATTAAACCACAAATAGTCCCTGTTAAACGTTGTAGTAAGCGTGTCCAAGTCATTGATAGGTTAGGGCGTAGAACTAATAAACTTGTCATTAACGTCCAGAAGCCAAACTCTAAGTTTAAAGCACGTACAATGATTAATCCTGCCGCTAAACTTAACGTTCCTCGTAATGCATGACGGAAGTAGCTCGACTTTAATGTCATCTGACTTGTTAATTTAGCGAGGATCTCATTCCACTTCCATGAAATAACAATCGGCTTAATGACACCAGAGTTTTTTACTTCATTGATTTGTTGACTCAACTGTAGAAGTGACAGATAGATGATATCGAGCTTATTAATGTAAGCATAAGCGGCAATGGCTTCTTCTTGTAATGCTGGTTGTACCGAAAATCGGCGTAACGCATCAAAATCAATATCAGGTGTCGTGATGCGATTAACGTTATCGACAGTCACTTGTGCTAAATATTGGCTAATTTTCAAGTTTGCTTGATGGATGCTTTCTAACCATTGTGGACAAGCCTGTTTTAATTTTGATGTAGGCGTGAAGTAGAGCAAACGTGTTTGTTCATTAATACGTTCGGCAATGGTCAAAAATCGGTAGATATCTTGCAGTTTTGCGCTGTCTTCACAAGCAGTAAACTGCTGATGTACTCGATTTTCTAATGTGTGTGATAAGCCTGCTATTTGTGAACGTAACTGTGCAGATTCAATGAAAAGTTGATTGTTATCTGAAGTAAAGATAAAGCCATGATCGTGTGCCATCACTTTTTTAGCGAGTGCTTGATAGAGATCGGACAGAATATCTTTGGATTCTTGGTTCGGTAAGAAGTAAATCGCTAATGCTTGCCAAAAAATATACCAAAGCGCACCACCAGTTAACCACATAGGGACAAGCCAAATGGGTCTTCCATCCATATGAAGTAGCATAGCGTAAATAGCCAATAGAATAGAGGCGAACCCAATCGCACCCAATCTCGGGCTGAGTACAGCGAGCATAAATAAGCTGAAGCTCACAATAGTAAGACTAATAACAAAGAGCACTGAATGTGAGAAAACAGCTTCTGTTCCTAAACTGATCAAAAAGAACAGTGGAATTGTGATAATAAAATCTAAAATGCGGTAGCGAGTAACACTGGAGGTATCAGCAAAACCACAACTAATACTACCGAGTGAGAACGCGATCCCCATCGTGACATGTCCCATAAGAAACAAAGGTACGGAACATGTGATGAAACTAAAGGCTGCAATGTTTGTTCTGAAATTGAGAAACGTCCGTAGTGTAGGATACCGGAGCAATAAATTAGATAGATTCATAATTTTAGTATGTTTATAGGGTGTAATTTACCTTGTTAATCATAATCCCTTTTACAAAAGAGTGAAGCCTTTTGGGTATATTTAATTAATGGATGATTACAAAAAAAGATGTTTATTTATTTCTATCTAATGAATGTTTATTCTCAAATGTCGATTTTATATAAATATGTTTTTTGTAGAAGAGAAGCATATTATTTTATATTCATAGCAGCGCTGGTTATTTAATCTAATATTATTTCCCACATTATTAAAAACATAATAATAGTAATGATTTTAATATTTATCCTATTTTAAAACATACAATACTAATTGTGACTATAAGCATGTTTTACGCAGTGATATGAAAATAACCACTTGATTTATTGTGGATATTTTTGCGTCAAGAAGTTGACATAAATATCAATAAATTTATTGATATATCTCATTAATACTGTTTATTATTCATTTCCAATAAGTTACCAATACAACAAACAACATGGAGAAAGTTGTTAATGTCATTGCTTAAGGATATGTCTGTTAAGTTACAAATAGCATTACCTGTAATATTTATTGCTATTTTATTATGCATTGCACTATTTATGGGACGAAGTAATTTAATAGAAAGTGTCGATAAAATGAATGTAACCACTTCTCAAGTTGTGGAAGCAAAAGACAGTACGGCGATGTTAATTAGCAGTAGTTACGCAATGCGTGTAAGTGCTATTTATGCTATTTACGATAAAAAATCATTGCCTCGTTTGTCAAAGTCATTAGACAGTAGCGAGTTAACTAATCAAGCCGCTATTTTACAGTTACAAAAAATTCCAGAAATTAATAAAGAGCTAGAATTATTTCGTACAGCGATGTTGGCTTATATCAATTTTAGCCGCGATACGGTGCTAGATATTTTAGATAAAAGACATGCTGGCAATATCGCAGACTCAGAATATCAACAGTTCATTGTTAAGTATCGTCAACTCGGAGACGATATGATCGCTGCTATCAATGCGCTAGATGAACGCGTAAATGCGACTGTAAATGCATATATAAAAGAGCAAAAAGCGGAACACAGTAAGGCGATTAACCAAATTGGGGTTGAGTTTATTATTACTTTACTGATTGCTCTCGCCATCTGTTTTGTTATTGGTTCAATGATTGTTAAACCGATTACTGTTTTGCAACGCGCAATGCAAAAAATAGCAGAAGGTAATTTGCAGGATGAAATTAATGTTGATGGCACCAATGAAGTTGGCGAGTTAGCGAAGAACCTTAATCGTATGATCCGCAAATTGCGCTCAACGGTGACAGTGCTTAATGATGTCGGGCGTAATGTTGCATCATCATCGACAGAGTTATCGACAGTAATGAAAGACTCTGAGCAACATGCCAACGATCAAGTTATCGAGATTGAGCAAGTGGTAACAGCGATTGATCAATTGACCACAACAGCACAAGAAGTCACGCAAGCGGCACAGAAATCCGATGAAAATGCTAAGAGTGCAAGTGACTTAGCGATTAAGAGCCTAGATTTATTTTCTAACAATCAGCAAGCTAATGAAGAGATGGCACATTCATTAATGGAAGCGGCAGAAGTGGTTGCGCAGCTTAAAGTACAATCCGCGCAAATTAGCCAAGTGATTGACTCTATCCAAGGGATTTCAGAACAAACTAACTTGCTAGCGCTAAATGCTGCGATTGAAGCGGCACGTGCAGGGGAAAGTGGTCGTGGTTTTGCGGTTGTTGCTGATGAGGTTCGTCAATTAGCGGCAAGAACACAGGATTCAACCAAAGAAACGCAGCAAATCATTGAGCAATTACAAGCACAATCGACATCTGCGAACGAGCGTATGCAATCAGCGATAGATACATTAGAGAATAATAAAGTGGTTTCAAGCCAAGCTAATGAAGCATTAGAAGGTATTACTGCTGCAATTTCCATGAATAGTGATATGAATACTCACGTAGCTACAGCATCAGAGGAGCAGTTACAGGTCACCATGGATATCAGCAATAGCATTGAAAATATTCACCATATTATTCGTCAGAATGCATCAGGACTCAGTCAGTGTACCATTGCTAGTAAAGAGCTATCAGATTTGGCTGAAAAGCAAAGTGAGCAGCTAAAGTATTTTACCTGCTAGTTGGCAGTATACATTATGGTGGAATTGCAAATCACACCTTTTCTAATGAATTGTCTTCTACAGACCAATTACTCCTAAGTTTTGAAAAACTTTATTCTAAATCCTAAGTGAAAAAATGCCGTTATAAAAACAGAATACTGTATTTGATAACGGCATTTTTGTATCAGTAAAAGTTTAGAAAACTTATTGGTTAAGCTTCGCTTTTGCTTCTTCTACTTTAGTGAAATCTAAGCCTAATTCTTCAACAGCTTCTTTAATTAGCACTGGGTTTTGCATTACCTGCGCCATTAACGCCTGCAGTTTATCTTGAGGTAAACCTAGCTGACTAATTGTTGTCATTGCTGCAAGAGGATTTTGCGTCAACGTTAGGAAGATCTCGTTGATTTGTTCATCACTGATATTGTTCTCTTTCAACAGGGCAATAATTGGGTTCATCACATTACCTTTAACAACTAAATAAAATAAGTGTGCAGTTTAGCATTTGGCTCGATGAGAGTGTACTGAGAACTTTCGCCATCACGCGACTTTAGACTTATCTTTTATAAATTAAATTTTATTAATCATTTCTATGAGTTATAACTTTTACATTGTTCTTACATATCTGTTATTAAATCGTTATATGATTGCAGTTAATTGCTTTGGTGCTTAGGCATATCTCGTTCTTTCAGGTGAGAGACTCTGAACATTGTTACGTGTTCGGATTCAATGAATACTCTGATGTGCGGATTATTTCTAAGTGGTTTATATAAGGATTTGTAATGTTTTCACTAAGAATGAAGTTTCTCCAGTGGGCTGTGCTTGGCACTTGTTTATTAGCCGTAGTGGGTTGTGCAAAAACAGAAACTACAAATTTACATAACACACCGCCAGTTTTGTTTAATCAGCACGTTAAGCAACAGAATGGTGAAATAGGGAAAGCTTCTTATTATGCTGATAAGTATCAAGGACGTAAAACAGCCAGACGTCAGCGTTATGATAAAAATAAGCGAACAGCTGCGCACCGAACTTTAGCATTTGGCACACGTGTAAAAGTAACGAACTTAGCGAATAACAAGAGCGTTGTCGTGACGATCAATGATCGTGGTCCTTACTCAAAAGGGCGTATTATCGATTTATCACGTTCCGCGTTCAGTGCAATAGGAAACACTTCATCTGGAATACTAAAAGTGAAGGTTGAGACGCTAAATTAAACCATTTTAGTTTGCCGCCATCACCACAACTTAAAGGGTACAAAATGATTTTAGAAACACTGCATCATTCAGTTCAAACAGTTTTCGCTAATAAAATGCGATTAGTGAAGGCCTTGTTGATCCCATTTATTGTGACGTATTGCTTACGTTCTTTGAAAGTTTCAATGGCAGGCAGTGAACTGTATGAAGAAGTGCTGGTATTTGTATTGAATATCACGATATTTCTTGTTTCTTCAATTATTTGTATGAGAACGCAGCAAATTCTTGATAGTTATGGTACTGATGATACGCGTTTTTCTCGTTGGCAAGGGATCAGTTTTGATGCTCAGCAACGTCGTTATACAGCTTATTTATTCTTATGTTTCGGTTTATTGAATGCGATTTGGGCAGTATTTCAAATTGATTATGAATGGGTAAATAACGGTGTGCTATATAGCTTGTTACTCGCACTAGGCGTAGCAGGTTGGATTATTTTCTCGCGTTTATCTTTCGTTCTTCCTGCTATTGCTGCAGGCAAAAGCGCATCATTTAAAGATGCATTGATCTTAACGAAACATAAAAAGCTCTATGCTTTTGTGATTGCAGGCTTATTACTGGTTGCGTTTTATATGCTGTTTATTGGCTTACCGATTTTCATGCTATTTGCTAATCCAAAGTTTGCGATGAGCTTGAAGTTTATTTATGTGTTTATTTGGGGAGTAATTGTTATTGCGATCCCATTTATTATCGCTGCCATTGAAGGTACTGCTTATCGTGAATTAATGGGGAATTCAGAAGCGACAGAGCTAACATCAATTGAATAGATGAAGTGATGGTAATCAAATAACACTGATGTAATAAAAAAGAGCGCTAATTAGCGCTCTTTTCTGTTTATGGTGTTATGACTTATAGGTCATCATCAAAGTCGCCGAAGCCACTATCATCACCACCTAAGAAGCTGTCGTCGCCGCCACCAAAGCCATTGTTAGCGTAGGTATCTTCGTCGCCAAAGCCACTGTCATCGCTACCAAAGCCTGAATCGCCGAAACCACCTTGGTTATCATCAAAACCAGCGTTACCAAAACCACCTGTGTAATCAGATGTGAAGTTGTTTGCTGTGTTGTCAAGGAAGCTTCCTTGATCATCAAAAGCTGGGTTTGCTACATCATCCGTTGGTACTGATTGATCTGCAGAAGTATCTGCCGCTGCTGTATCAGGTGTTGCGTCTTGTGTTGCATCCGCTGTAGGAGCTGCGGCTGGCGCTGGATCAGCTGCTGCAGTTTCTGCTGGTTGATCATGGTCAAATAACATATTGCTGATCACACTACCCGCAACCATACCTGCAGCAACACCTGCTGCTGTTTGCATGAAGCCACCAAAAGCACTTGGCTGACGAACAGGTGGTTGTGGTGGTTGAGGAGCAGGACGAGAGCCACCAAACATACGGCTTAATGAGCCACGGTTAGATTCTTCTTTGTAGTATTCAGCGTTCTTTTCTAGGTAATCGTTCTTTTCTTTAAGCTGTTTTAATGCCATTTCTTGCACTAGCACAGCTTGAGTTAATTTGTAGATAGCATCAGGTTGTGATGCGATTTCATCTGCAATGAATTTTTCAGCATCTGCATCTTTTTTGCTTTCTGGGCTTTGTTTGAGCTTAGTAGCAACGCTTTGAATAAGATCTTTTTCTTGTGGAGTCATGGTTTTTACCTTCTCAATACCCTACGTGCAGGGATATGCTTCAATTGCTTAGTTGATGTCTCATTTATTAAACATATCAACTTTGCTTTATAGGTTAGTTCTATATTGCATTATTCACATTATATTCTTGAACAATAGCTGAATAACGCCATACAAGACTTAAATCGAAATAAAATGCACAGGTAATGTATTACGAATTTTGTAACACATCTAGCACCTGCTACAAGATTTAAATGCGATTATTGTTACTATCTGTAAATGAGGTCGGTAATGGCTTTTATCAAGTAAGGAAATAAAAAGACCTAACGAATTAAATTTTAACTTGTTAATAAATAAAATAATTATTAACGCAAGATATTGTTATCATGACGCCAATCCATGATCGTCCACTCATTCATTTGAGCATGCAGCGCTAGGGCAGGATCTGGATTAACTGCAAAAGGTTTATTTACGTGTTGGAGTAGTGGCAAATCATTAATGGAATCACTGTAACCATAACTGCTTCTGTATTGATTGGACTGATTATTCAACCATGATTCTAGACGATCAATTTTGCCTTGACGAAAACTGAGAACACCATGAGTTTGTCCCGTATAGACACCATTAATGGTTTCAAGGTTGATAGCAATTGTGTTTTCTACGCCTAAATGTTTAGCAATAGGTTTAACCAAATGCTCCGCTGAGGCTGAAATTATTAAGATGTCGTCACCACGTTTTTTATGCCATTCAATACGCGCAACTGCATCAGAATAGATAGCAGGTAAAATATCTGATTCGATAAATGAAGAGACAAGCGTGTTTATTTCTTGCTGGCTCTTACCAACCATAGGAGCCAGTGTCGCTTGCATATAATCAGCCATATCCAATTTACCTTGGGCATAGGCTTTCATCATGGCTTCTTCTTGCTGTTGAAGTTCTTCGCTTGCGAGATTGTGCTTAACCATATATGCGATCCATAAGCTGGCAGAATCTGCAGCAATCAATGTTTCATCAAGATCGAAGATAGCTAAACAAGGGTGAATGTTACGTTCAATATTTAATGACAAATTTCATTCCTTAATTAGTTTGGTATGTTGAAGTGCTGATTGAGACTAGGGGGATGAAATGACATTTTAGTGTCGTAACCATGTATTTTTTGCTAATCCATGATCACGACAAGGAGAATAGATAATTAATGATGGTTGGTCACTTTATGGAAGATTAAAACAAGCTTTCTTGGATCAGCTTATTATTAAGGTATTTACATTGATGATGCTCAGGTGGTTGATCATCAAACTCTTTTTTCATGGTAAAAGGTGTGCCTTTAGAGAAATGCCAAAAATATTTTTCTAGCTCTTCATCAAAATGTTCTTCGTTACAGTTGGTTGTTGGCGCAAAAAAAGCAAAAGTTACTGTGTTGTCTTTTGCTGAACGAATAAAGCTACGTTCAAATCCATTAAAACCAAACTGTTTGCAATCAGGAGTAGGGAGCCCTCCCGGTACAAAATGTGAAGGCACTGTTATCGTGACACTTGTCATACTCATCGCGTCAACTCCATTGATGATTGATGTTAAGTATACTCTACCGAAAAAAAATGCATTTCACTATATAAAAAACAAATTGTTGTATTGGTATAACTTATTGAAATAAAACATTTATCGTGATGTGAAAGTAAATTTGTGATCGTCTTATCTTATTTGAATTGAAAATCAGTAATATCCAGTCATTAGTCTACAGTAGCGAATAGGTTATTATTCTATATAAAGAGTGTTATGAAATATTCAAAGCTTACATCATCATTAATGCTACTACTTGCTTCAGCCTCGACTGCCGTTTACGCCGCTCCAGAAGTAAAATCTAAGACGACCATTTTCTATGGTGGTCCAGTTATTACGATGGAAAATACGCAGCCAAGTGCTGAAGCCGTTGTGACAAGTGAATACGGTAAAATTGTATATGTGGGCTCTGAAAAAGAAGCACTAAAACAATATCCTAATTCTAAAAAAGTAGATTTAGACGATAAAGTATTAATGCCAGGTTTCATTGAGCAACATTTGCACCCATTCCTTGCAGCATTGACGCTTAATATGCCTGTGCTTGCCCCTGAGGAATGGAAGTTACCGACCAAGACATGGCCTGCCGTTACTAACCATGACGATTATATCGCTGCTTTAACTGCGCAAGAAAAAGCAATGAAAGATCCTAATGAAGTGTTATGGACATGGGGATTTAATAACTTTTTCCACGGTGAATTATCTCGTCAAGAATTAGATAAAATTTCGGATACTCGACCAATTGGTGTTTGGCACCGTTCAGCCCATGAGTTCTATGTTAACTCTGCATTTATTAAAAAGTTTGGTTTAAACCAAGCTGATATTGATAACTTAGGAACTGAAGTGGCAAATCAGGCCGATCTTGAACAAGGTCACTTCTATGAAGGCGGTGCACTGATTTACTTATTACCTCGTATCGCACCTGAACTCGCTAATGAGGAACGTTTCGCAGCAGGTTTAAAGCAAATGGTTACCATGTTGCATCAAAAAGGTGTTACGGCTTATAACGAACCAGGTGCATTTATTCCTGAGAATATGATCCAACTTTACTTGGATGTTTTAGGTAATGAGTCAACGCCAATGTATTCATACTTCACACCTGAAAGTAAAACGCCATTTTTTGCTAAGGGGAAAGAAGGGGTACTGAAAGAAGTTGAGCGTATTACAACCACGCTGCCTGAAGACGGTAAAGTGCGTTACTTTGATAAGCAAATTAAATTGCTCTTCGATGGTGCGATTATTTCTCAGCTAATGAAGATGAAAGACGGTTATACCGATGGTCACCATGGTGAGTGGATCCAAACGCCTGAAGATGTTGAGACTATCACTAAGATCTTTTGGGACAACGATTACCAAGTGCTTGTACACGTTAATGGTGATTTAGGTGTTGAGAAACTGATAAAGATTTTGGAAAAGCGTCAAGCTGAAAATCCGCGAAAGGATCACAGGTTCACTATTATTCACTTTGCTAATTCAACCGATGAGCAAGTGGCTAAGCTAAAGAAGTTAGGTGCGATAATCAGTGTTAACCCATATTACGTAACAGGCTTTAGTGAAAAGTTTGGTGAAGTTGGGTTAGGTAAAGAGCGTGCACATGCCATGGTTCGTTTAGGCACCATTGAGAAAAAGGGGATCCCTGTTTCTCTTCACTCTGACGCACCAATGGCACCGTCTGATCCTCTATTGTTAGCATGGAGTGCGGCAACGCGTATTACCAATGAAGGAACCGTTGTTCGTCCTGATTTGGCCTTGTCGCGTGATGCAGCATTACGTGGTATCACCATTGAAGCTGCCTACTCTTGGGGCCAAGAAGACCGTTTAGGTAGTATCAAAACCTGTAAAGTGGCTAACTTTACTATCTTAGAACAAGACCCATATAAAGTGGACGTGAAGAAACTCAAAGATATTCCAATTTACGGTACGGTTTTCGAAGGTAAAGTGTTCCCAATTGATAAGTAATCTTGGTTAGCGTTAGATAATAAAAAACGCCTATACAGCTTGAGACTGAATAGGCGTTTTTTCTATTTTAGTGATCAAGAACTTAGTCTTTAACCCATTGATCGTTTACTTTTTTCAGTGAAACCTCTTCAGAGATCGTATCAACAACTTGACCAGCTTTGAAATCACCATATTTTGCGCCATAAGCAACAACCATCACTTCTGCAGATAAGTTGTTCTTTAAGCTATTTAATGCTGAGCCTAAATCGTCTTTAGTTTGTGTTGCTGCATTGTTCTCTTGTGCAGGCTGCTCAGCAACTTTGCGCATTGATGCTTTGAATTCATCAAGGCTCTTGGTTGCTACAAGATCGTAAGTTACTTTAGCTTTGTAATCTGTTTTGGTATCAAGTAGAACTTTATCAATCTTTAAGTTCTTAACTTCAAACGGTGTTGTGTCAGCAGTAATACCAAGATTTGGCTGTTCGTATTGGCTTGCTTGAACAACATTGCTGATTGTTGATTCGTCTACTTTATCGCTACATCCAGCAAGAAGTAAGGATGATGCAATGGCTGCCGCTAAAACAAACTTTTTCATTTATAACGCTCTTTAAACGATGATATATGCCATATTTTATACTCCTTGTGTCACAAAGGGGCAAGTATGCACTTGTAAATCTTTCCTAATGCTAACAATTGAATAATGACTGGATACGTCTTTTAACATATTTATATGATTTAATTTTTTATTTTGTAATAAACAAGCAAAATATAGGTGTTCTGAAGAGATAAAAGGGAGTGTTAAGAATAGCTTAGTTTTTAAATGCGGTGATTCTAGTTGCTCTTTATTAATAACGATTCTCTTAATCAAGAATCCGAACATTGATGCATTATTTACACTTATATTGGGTGAATGGAGTTGTGTGGGAGTATAGGATTTATAACTCGATATGTTATTGTAGTTAGAATGTGATAGCGATAATTGGCTAAAATAAGCTCTTTTAATGCTGCAAGCCAATATGATTGTTTAGTTCATACAGTGGTTCATGTTAATGATGAAGAATATGAAATTTAAGTCTCTTTTACTTTTGTGCAGTGTATCGGGTGTGCTTTTTACGCAACATTCTTTTGCTGATCCCACTGATGAAGCGCCTGAAGTGATCGGTATCCCTACGGCGGTGAAAATTCTAGAAAAAAGTGGATATTACGATTTTCGTAAAATCAAGGTAGTGCGGGAATATAACGAAATTGCCGTTGATGCGAGAAATAAAGAGGGACATCGGGTAGAGCTTGAAATGGATTTATACACTGGTGAAGTAGTACAAGAGCAACTTGATTAGCGATAAAAAGGCGATGGGATTTAGCATCACACCGCCAGATAAGTTCGATTAGTATTCAGTCATTTTCATCGTAATAAAAACGCCCTTCAAGAGAGTAGGGGTCATTTTGATCGTATAAGTTATGATGCCCACGCAATTTTTTGAGTTGTTTTTCGAGGGCTCTGGCCTGTTCGAAATGACCTTCCTGATAGGCAATTGATATTTTGTGTTCGATATCTTCAATTCTATCTTGGTTATTCATCTTCAGTCCTCCATCTAAGTCATTACTTATGTCACGATGAATGGTTGCTAGTTGCTGCTGATTTTATAATTTTATACTAAAACTTGGATGTTCATGGGGAAAGACGGCATTTTTACTACTAGTAGGTGATACATTTATAGTTATTCATTTCCAGATATGTGCATTTTATATCAAAAAAGACGCGATTGACTTTGTATGTTGAAATTTTAATGTGATGTAAAAATATTGTGATATATTTGATTTGTTGATGATTTTGATGCTTTAAATTGGGACATAAGTAAAAAATAGAAGATAAGTCTCAAGGCGTTCAAATTCAAATCTCAATTATTACGCTCCTATTATGGTATTGACTAAAAGTGTGGCCGCTGCTTATCAATAGTGTTGCTATTCTCGTTAAAGCATCACTTTCTTTGATGGCTATAAATTTTCGAGGTCTCTTGAACACAATTTCTTGCGTTCAAGAGACAGACTTTCTAGTTTGACATCGTATTACTTAACGCTATTTTTCACTTCTTCGATTGCTTTTTCTAAACCTTTCGGATCGTAACCACTGATAATGTGAACATTCTTTGCTGTTACATTGTCAGTTGGCATAACAATTAATGCAGGCGTACCTTGGAAACCAAGTTCACTGAATAGCTGGAAGTTTTCTTCGAACGTATTGTTTGCATCGAACTTGCTGGTATCAACACCCAGCTTAGTCGCAATACTGTTGATATCTTGTTTCGTTAGTTTGCCTTCATCTTTGCCTGTTGCAAACACGGCATCATGGTATTTACCGTAAACAGCACTGCCATTGTGAGCAAAAATCCAGTTACCCATATCGGCAGCATACTTAGACGCATCCCAACGTGAAGCAAAAATTGGTGTTTCTTTAAAGATGAATTTTACATCAGGGTTAGCTTGTTCAAGAGATTTCACAATAGGTGCAATCTTAGAACAGTACATGCATTGGTAATCGAAGAATTCAATGACATTCACTTTTGCGTCTTTTGGACCCACGAATGGTGTCTTGTCGTTCTTAACTAATTTGTCAGTATAAGTGATCACAGTTTGTTTTGCAGATTGCTCTTGTGCCTGCATTTGTTGTTTTTGTAGTGTCTCAGATGCTTTAACTAATACTTCTGGATGCTCAATAATATATTGACTAGCGATCTTTTCGATTTGCGCTTTCTGCTCAGGACTAAAGTCTTTATTGTTTACTGCTGTGGTTTCATTACAGCCAGCTAATAATGCTGTAACCATAAGAGGCAAGATTAATTTTTTCATTATGACTTCGATTTGAATACGTATTTATAAATTATTCACAATTAGATAATAATGAATATGAATAGGAGCTGAATATTATTCAGCTTTTTTATTACGTAAGAATGTAGCAAATTACAGTGCTGTAAGTGATTAGTTTTATGTTCATTTTATTTAGACAGACCAAAATATAAATCTTATATTTCGTATAGTGATAATTCCTCTGTGATCCAATCGGCATTTTTATTCTTATTTGCAACGTAGATTATGCACACTTATCTACAGGGTTCTTAATTATGAATAAGAATATTACATTACTCGCCGTTGGTTCTTTATTTGCGCTATCAACATTCTCTTCTACGGCTTTTGCAGATCCTAAAGTGACCCCAACCCATCCTGGATATAGCACCATTCAAATATTAGAAATGGGGCAGCCAAAAGATATTAATTGGGTATCTGTTGATGATATTGCAGCAAAACTCAAAGGCAAGCCACCAATGGCTGTCGGCTTTGATATTGATGATACTGTATTGTTTAGCACACCAGGTTTCTATCGTGGTCAGCAAGAGTTTTCACCAAATTCTTTCAGTTACTTACATAACCAGAAGTTCTGGGACAAAATGAATTGTGATTGGGAAAAGTTCAGTTTACCAAAAGAAACGGCAAAGAAACTGATTGAGATGCACCAAAAACGTGGCGATCAGATTTACTTTATTACTGGTCGTACCGCATCTAATTGTGAAATTTCTACTCAATATCTAAAAGATGTTTTTGGTATTAAGGATATGCATAAAGTTATTTTTGCAGGCTCAAGCAAAACTGAATTTACTAAGACACCTTACATTAAAGAGAAAAATATCAAGATGTACTACGGCGATTCAGACGGTGATATTATCGCTGCACGCCAAGCTGGTGCTGAAGGTATTCGTATTATGCGAGCAGCTAACTCGAGTAACCGACCAATTGCAAAAAATGGCATTTTAGGTGAAGAAGTTGTGATTAATTCGCAATACTAATTGAGATTAAAGCCTAGAGAAAAAAGCGACCATCATGGTCGCTTTTTTTATGCTTGTTTATTACGCTGAGCCCAGCAACCAATAAAAATGAAGATAACGGCAATAATACTAATTGATAAATAATTAGGAATATTTAATAGTTCTCGGTGGAGTAATGGTGACAAATTAACAATTAATAATCCGTAGCCAAAAGCGTTAACTAAAATAAAGGCGAGGGTACGAATAATAAAATTGTATTTTGATAAACGTCGTCGTAAAAAACGGTTAATATCTCCACCAAAAACAATCAGTAAACAAGCAACAATAGCTGTTGAAATATCATCCAACCAAGGGCGAATACTGTGCCCTAACTCCGATAAGAAAATAATAATATCCATTTATTTTAACTATTCATGTCGATGAGTGAGTGATCAGAGTAATCGGTTTAGGCGCAAAAACCCAGTTGTGTGCTTTGAAGATGCAAACAAGATCACTTTGACGTTCAATAGTCCTATTATGTTAATATTTAAAAGGTATTCAGTAAGAGAGTTACTCCATGCTAGTCATATCAAATTCTGTTCAACTTGCCGATTGGGAAATTGAGTTAACGGCAATCCGTGCACAGGGTGCTGGAGGGCAAAACGTTAATAAAGTATCGAGTGCAATCCATTTACGCTTTGATATAAAGCGTTCAACTTTACCTGCGTTTTATAAAGAGCGATTGCTTAAACTGTCAGATAGCCGTATCACCAAAGATGGTGTTATTGTGATCAAAGCACAGCAACATCGAACTCAAGAGATGAACCGTGAAGAAGCGTTAGAGCGTTTAAAATCACTGATTCAAAGTGCCGTTGTGACACAAAAGGCCCGTAGAGCCACTAAGCCAACAAAAAATTCCCAAATCCGCCGTATGGATAAGAAAACCCAACGAGGTAAAACTAAATCCCTCAGAGGTAAGATCAATTATTAGTATATTTAATGTGATGCTGACTACATAACCCATTGTTAATGCGTGACATTATATTGCTCCAACTAATATCTTAGCTAGTAATACTGATTTCAATTTATTGTTGGCTTTTTAGTTTGGGTGGCAGGGATGTTCGAGAAAAAAACGCTTCAACTTTTACAATTATTTTATCGTGAAACCGAGCGTGTTCGCTTATTTGGTTTAGCCGATCTCCCGCCGCTAGCGTTAGAGCAGCAACAACAAATGAACCTGTGGCTAGAAACCAAACGTAATTTTGAATTGTCTGAAATCTCAGAGCAGTATTGGATCAAAACCTGTAGTGCTAGCTACATCACTGAATTACGTTTACATGCTGATGGCACATTAGATGAATACACATTATTTAATCGCTTACATACCACAGGGTACTGGGAGTTGGTGGATGGTGTGATTGAAATTGAGATCTATAAGGAAGAAAACACCTACCGTTGTGCGGTGTTTGCCAACCGTTATTCTAATATTCATTCAGCTATTGAGTATAAAAATGGTGAGTTGCATTCTTATCTGAAATTGGCGCAAACGCGACCAATTAAATTCTAACCTATGCCGTTTGGGTCGAATAAATAGACTGGTATCAATATAAATTTTCAGTATATTGAATGAAGCATTTGGATATTAGGAAGGTCAAGGATGAGTAAGATAAAGAATGTTGCAGTAGTAGGCGGTACACACGGTAATGAATTCAGTGGTATTTACTTACTCAAGAAATGGCAGAGTACGCCACAATCACTAGCTCGTGAGAGTTTTTCAGTAGAAACGGTATTTGCTAACCCGAAAGCATTTGATGAAAACAAGCGCTATGTCGATCATGATTTAAACCGCCAGTTTGGATTACATGATTTAACTAACTTTGAATTAGCCAGCTATGAGCAATCTCGCGCAAAAGCCCTAAATGAGCAAATTGGTCCAAAAGGGAATGCGAAAAGTGATTTCATTATCGACTTGCATAACACTACTAGTAATATGGGTCCTTCGCTGATCTTATTACAATCAGATCAATTTAATCGCCAGCTAGGTGCTTATGTAAAAGAGAAGATGCCAGATGCGGTCGTGGTGTTTGAAGATCATACATCTGTTGACGATCATTTATTTGTTTGTTCAATTGCCAAGCAAGGTGTGATCATTGAAGTTGGGCCCCAGCCGCAATCTGTGATCCGTCAAGATGTATTGGATTGGATGGAAGACATGACTGGGCATATTCTTGATTTTGTCCACTTATACAACACCAATGAAATACCAGTATTAGCTGACAGCTATGATGCTTATCGCTATGAAGAAACCTTAAAGCTGCCAGTGGATGAGCAAGGTGAACGCATTGGTATGGTGCACAAGTCAGTTCAAGATAATGATTTTGAGCCGTTAAATCCAGGTGATCCTATTTTCACTTTGTTTGATGGTACGGAGATCTTCTGGGAAGGCGATTATGTGGCTTACCCGCACTTTATCAATGAAGCAGCGTATTACGATAACAACCTTGCGATGTCGCTTGGTAAGAAGATTGTGGTATCAACAAAGTAATCTGTTTTTTACAGAGTTAGCAATCAATAGATAAAGAAAAACCGGTTTACTCTTACACACTTCTAACTAGAAAGTGCGAGGGGTAAACCGATTTTTTATTGGTAATAATAAGTTAGTGTACGTTTTGAGTTTTCATCACTACTATTGGTGTGTTTTCGACCTTAACAATGTGAGCGTCAACATTAAACACATCCCAGATCAACTCGGGCGTAACGGTGTGATTGGGGGCACCATAGTCAAATAGCTCACCTTGATGCAGCACTGCAATGTTGTCGGCATATTGCAGAGCCAGATTAAGATCATGGATCACCATAATTACACATGCCCCGGTACGCTCTACATATGCTCTAACAAAGTTGAGTAATCGAAGCTGATTTTGCATATCAAGTGCAGAGGTTGGCTCATCGAGTAATAACACTTTGGGATTATTTATCAACGCTTGTGCCAGCCCGACCATTTGACTTTCACCACCAGAGAGATCCATACACTGCTTATTGGCTAAATGTAGCACGCCCATCTCTTGTAACAGTAATAAGCCAAGCTCTGCACATTCTTGTTTCGCTATTAATGACGTTGAATGAATGTTCATTGTCGTTATTAATAACTCTAATACTGTCACATTAGCATGTATGCGATGCTCTTGTGGTAAATAACCGATGTCGTTCAATTGCAGTGGCGTATGAGCATATTGGATCTGCTCAGGGTACTGTTTTAGCAACATGGTCATTTGGCGTAACAAGGTTGATTTACCAGCTCCATTTCGACCAATTAACGCTACCATTTCACCATTGTGAATTGTTGGTAGGGTTAAATCTTGCAGTACAGTCTGATCGCCAAAGGTCACAGAGATATTTTTAATATCAAGGCTCATAATTAGCGCCCACCTCTTTTGATGACTAAAAAGATAAAGAAGGGGATACCAACGATCGACATTACAACTGTCAGCGGTAAGATGATCCCCGGCATGATCGCTTTACTGGCAATAGAGGCAAGCTCTAATAACACCGCACCGACAAGAAACGAAGCAGGTAAGAAGAAGCGTTGATCTTCACCTAAAATCATTCTCGCAATATGCGGTGCGACTAAACCGACAAAGCCAACAGCACCCACGAATGATACCGATAGCGAAGTAATGATTGAAACTAACACCAGGGTCTTCATCCGCAGTCGTTTAACGTTGACGCCCATTGCTTCTGCACGTTCTTGTCCCATCTTTAACGAAGATAAACGCCATGCATCTTTCATCATGATTAACAGCACGATCGGCAGTAAAATCGCTAATGTAATGATTTTCTCCCAACTACCGCGATCAAGTGAGCCCATTTGCCAGAACACCAAGGTTTGTAACTGGGTTTCGCTGGCAATGTACTGCATCATGATCAGTAAGCTGTCATAAGCAAACATCACCGCGACACCAAATAACATCACGCCTTCAATGGAAATCCGTTTAATGGATGAAATCCCAGCAATGAGTAACGTGGTGAGTAAACACATGACGAAAGCCATTACTGCGATTTGGTACTGTGCAGGAATAAAAGGGATTGCGATAACATTGGTGATCACCAAAGAGGCACCAAAGCCAGCTGCAGCAGAAACACCAAAGGTATACGGATCGGCTAACGGGTTATGCAGTGTGGTTTGCATTTGTGCGCCAGCCAAAGCTAATGCGCCACCAATAAACGGTGCCATTAGGGACATTGGCATACGAATGTCCCACACAATCACTTTGCTTGCCATTGCGCTATGAGTCGGTGAGAAAATCGCAGTAATGACTTGGCTAAAGCTTAAGCCTTGCGAGCCAATTAATACATCTGCGATAACGCAGAGTACACTTAATATAACTAATACGATGAGCGCGATTTTCTTATTACGAGCACGGGTGTAATGGGCTTGTAATTCAATAGAAAGGCTTGTCACTGTGTCATTGCCTTAAAGTTATTTTGACCGAATAAACCCTTTAGATGACGATCACCAAATTTCAGGTTCATCTCTTCAAAAGTTTTCTCTGGTTGTAATGTGCTAAACAGTGTTGGGTGGATCCATTTTGCGAAATATTCAATTGCCACTAAGTTATACGGCGAGTTGTAAAACGGCATGTAAATCGAATAAACATCTTTGTTTTGGTAAGCATTGACTGCTTTTAGCCAAGGGCGATCCATTAAGCTTTTGGTTGCTTGAGCAATAGCTGCTTTATTAGGTGAATAACCGAGTGGAATACCGTTAGTCGGTTGACCATCTTTGGTTAGCCAGCCAGTTGTTTGCATAATATATACATCAGGCCTTGCGGTGATCACTGTCTCTGGTGACATCTCACCCGTATTAGCGCCTTTTAATGGTGCTGTGGCGACGTTGATTGCTTTGAGCATTGGAATGTAGGCACCCATATTGCGAGCAGCAAACGTGCGACAACATGAATCGCTATAACCTGCCGCTCGCTCAATAAAGACACGCTTCATTGGTACATCTTGGTGGTTAGCTAAGGTATTTTTAATTACATCTAAGTGTTGTTGATAATAGTGGGTGAAATCACTGCCTTGCTTAGTACGGTTCACAGCATCAGCAACAACTTGTACCGATTTGATGGTGTTCTTAATCGGGTTTTCACGAAAATCGACTGCAAGTACCTTGATCCCTGCATCATCCAGCTTTTTCAATAAGCCTTTATCTTGCGCTAACTTAATATTTGATAGATCAACGATAAACAAATCAGGTTTTGGTTTTAAGTTAATGAAACGCTCTGCGTCAAATTCACCTGACTTGATAAGCCCAATCACAGGGACATGCTGTAGAGCAGGGTATTGTTTAATATAACTGGCATACATACTTGGCGCAGAAACACGCATATCATCACGGGCAGCAACCAAGTGTTTAGCGGCATCACCTTGGTAAATAATTTCGAGTAGAGGGAATATACGGCTGGTGGATAGAGCAATATTCGTCGGTTGATGATCAAAGGTAACCTGACGACCCGCGACATCTGTGACGGTTAAAGGGTAGCTATTTGCAAGCGCGGTGCCTGAAAAACTAAGTAGTGTGCTGAAGGCTAAAATGCTGGCTGTGACTATTTTCAAAATGATTATCCTTAAAATTTTTCGAAAATCTTAATGATAATAATTCCCATTATAAACCTATTTTTGTGAGAGATAAGAATCCGATAATAAAATTAAATGATATTGATTTTTATTTGTGTTTATGGTCTAGGCTCATAACATTCAACGGTAATAAGAGAATCACAGAAAAAGAATTCGGAAGGAGGGTATAGATCCAGATACGGATCAGACAGTATCTGAATCTATCTTTGTTTTGAATATTAGATGTCATCTAACGCAGAATCAAAACCATCAGCTGAAAGGTTAAAACCTGCAATATCAACATAACTCTTGGTTTCGAATAAATGCATCACTTGTGACATTTGTACACCGTTATTACTTAAATAAGCATGAGCCGTACAGGTGTGGTTAGTCGGATCATAATCCGTACTCACATGGAGTAAAATTTGGGCTGCAACGTTCCAATTACTTAACGCGGAAACATATTTCCAACTGTTGCAGACATTTTGGCTTGTTTGCATGTGATCAATGAAATCAATGCGAGTTAATTGATGACCACCGCCATTAAAGTGAAAGATATAGTTTTGATTACCGAAATCAGTATGGGTGAGCAATTCATCTTTTGAAGGCACAGCTTGAAAGGTGTTGTGTTGAGTGGTATCAGCAAAAGCATTGGATGTTGTCAGACAAGAAAAAAGCACCATAGAGGTGAGGATTGTTGAACGCTTAAGCACTGATATTTACTCCCAGAAGCGTGAGTGATAATTAGGGAAAATAACATGCCTTTTGACAATAGCGATTGCAAACTTTTTTGAATGATATAATTGTATAATTACATTCCATTTGTCGATGATAACTATCTACACTGGTTTTTATTAAACGTTGTTCCTATACCTTGTCACATGTTTAGTGATGTTTATTACATTTGTATCGATATCATTACGAATATTTACAATGCGCTGGAGCAGGAATTAAAACGTTACACTTTAAAGCTTTAAAAATAGGAGTGGTGCTGTCATATTTTTGACAAGTCATTCTTAGTGTAGAAGCGTCAGTGAATAACGCTTATATAAACGCTTAATAATTTTATAAAATGGATTGTTTTACATGGATATAGCTTCAACAGTATTTAATGCATTGCAACCTTTGCTCTGGGTGATCCCCGTTCTTATTCTAATTTATATTATTAAAACACCATGGTTTAAAGGCTGTGCTGGCGAGCGCCTTGTTCACTTTTGCCTAAAAAGATTACCCAAGAGTGACTATAAGGTATTAAAAGACATTACATTGCCTTGTGAGTCAGGTTCGACGCAGATCGATCATATTGTTGTTTCAAAATACGGCATTTTTGTTGTTGAAACTAAGAATATGAAAGGTTGGATTTTTGGTGGTATTTACCAACCCATGTGGCAGCAAACGTTTTTTAAGCGCTCATCGGTATTTAAAAACCCACTGCATCAAAACTATAAACATATTAAGACATTGCAGTCTTTGCTAGGTATTGATGATACCGCGTTTCACTCTGTGATTGTGTTTGTAGGCGAAGGGGTATTTAAAACAGAAATGCCTGAAAATGTGACCAAGTCTGTTCGTTCTATGATGAAGTATATTCGATCATTTGACACCGTTATATTTAATGAACAGCAACTACAAACATTTATTACTGACATCGAACAATCACGTTTTAAGCCGGGATTTGCTACGGATTTTTCTCATGTGCAATCGTTGAAAAAAGCAGATAAATAAATTTAAATAGAAAAACTGGCTTGTTGAATATCATTGCCCATAGTGTGGGGTTAAATGGTAAAGAATTATTAATTAATCTGGTTATTTATATAATAGACGAGATTAAATAAATGTAATTTTAGATAATAAAAACCCCTCAATAAATGAAGGGTTTTTGTTGTTTTATAGAGGATTAATGCGTGTCACTAAAAGCATTATGTTGATACAAATGACTAATAATGTCATTGGTTGATGTACCTAGATCATGATAAGTAGCACTAATATCATTAACGATAACATGATGTTTACCCTTATCGAATGATATGTCTAAGTTACCATTATCTATTTTTGCATCAGATACTTTTGATAATAAATTATCCAGAGTCGTATCTTTACCTAAAATGGAATCTAAATTTATTTTATCATCAGCACTGAAATCTTTAATTTCTGTCACCGTTTTTTCGTCGGTTTTCAGTACATCAAGTTTAAATTCGTCAGCACCTTCTCCACCCCATAGATGATCTGAACCCGCATCAGAAATAAGAATATCATTACCTTGTTGACCAAAAAGTAGATCATTACCTGTGCCACCGGTTAGGATATCGGATCCTGAATCACCAAAGATCACATCATCCCCAGCATCACCAAATAACTTATCAATACCACCGTCAACACTGTGATTATCTAAAATCAGGCTCTGCTGATTTTTTTCCATAAAATCAAAAACATCATGGGTAGTTAATTGCTCTACACTCACATTAGCATCCTTTGCTACAACAGAATACAAGATATCTTGAACTGATGTACCATGAGCGATTAGATCAGATAAATGATCGATATCTGAACCATATTGTTCTAACAACCACGTGTTATTTAACGTATCACCGACAATAATGTCATTACCAGCACCGCCATGGATAGTATCATTACCTGCGAGTATGTTATCGAAAGAGTTATTAAGCTCATCACCCAATTTACTGATATCTTTAACGAGAAGTACCTTACTCGTACCATCATTATTAGAAAGGTATCCTTCACCTAACGAAGTAATATCGGATACTTCCTTAGGAACTGTGTTGGTTACATCAGAACCAATTAACGTTGAAACAATAATTGGATCATATTTATCTAATCCATCACCAGATAATTCTTTAATTTTATTAAGATCAGTACTGCCATCTAGTCCATCCGAAACAAAGTAAAGCACATTGGTACTTGAAGTATCATTAAAACTATCGATACCTTGTGCAATAGCAGTATTAAAGTCATTAGTAGCACCGTATGCTTTAACACTTTGCAGCATCGTATCAAGGTTAACGCCTTGATCATCGACAAACTGATGACTGTTGAAATCCCAATGAAACTTAATGTTTTTTTGAATATTTACAGCAAAAGTAATGACGGTGAATGTCATATTACTTAGTTGGTCATGATCTAATACTTCACCATAATGCTGGGCAATTTCACGAACCGAGTCTTTGGCTTGATCAATTTTAGTATGTGTTACTAAATCACTGTATTTAAATGTTTGAAAGCTACCATCAGGAAGTCTTAATGTTGTTGTCGGTACTATTTTTTCAAGAAAACCTAAAGATCCTGTATTTTCAAAATACTTAATCACATCTTCTTTAGAGTGAAAGTCTTGGATAACTTGGTACTGATTATGCCCATCAAAATAACCAATAGTTCCTGATGTATAATTATGTTCAATTTTCAAGCTGTCAGGTTCAATAATAAATCCAGCCATAGAGCCTGAGACATCGAGTACTAAATTCACATCAACATCAGGTTGTTCAACAGCAGAATCACCAATCAATACATCATTATAACCTGTACCATCAATCACATCTGAACTTGGAGTACCGATAACAACATGACCGTTTGCATTGTAGTCTTTTTGAGCATCAGCTAATGCATCATTACCATATGAATCTGAAATACTAATGGTTGCATTTACTTCACCAGTAAAGCCATTATTTTGGTTTGGCTCAAAATATCCACCGGGTACATGTGCGGTGTAACCTAACTTACCAGCACCATGATCTTCCACTTTTACATCAACAGTTTGATCACCAAAATGTAGCGTGACAGTATCACCGACTTTAGCGTCACCACCAACACTACCCGTTACAGTGATCGGTGTATTGTTATCATGCTCTTCACCCGTGATCGCTTTGCCGCCATTAATCGTGTCAACAGTCACAGATACATCCAGCGTTGCCACTTTATAGTCATGGGTGGCAGTCGCAGTTTCCGAGTTACCAGCTTTATCACTAATGCTTACAGATGCAGAAATTTGATCTGCGGTTGCATTAGCTAACACACTACCTGCAACTTCAAGTTGCCAGCCTAGCTTACCGTTACGCTCAGTCACTTTAGTTGTATAGTCATGGACATCAAGCGTAATAGTCACGTTATCGCCAACTTTCACGTCACCGCCAACATCACCATGAAGAAGCTGCTTTTCAGTTGCTTCTTTTTCATTGATCACATTGTCACTTGTAATATCGTCAATAGTGATAGAAGCATCTAAAGTTTTCACGCTGTAATCATGCTCAGCGTTTGCAGTCATACTGTTACCAGCACTATCCGTTGCAGTCACTTGTGCTGTGATGTGATCTTTTGAAGCATTCGCAAGTACGGAACCTTCAACATCAACTGTCCAACCTAGTTTGCCGTCTTGCTCAACGACTTTAGTTTTGTATTCATAGCTATCAACATTGATAGTAACTTCATCACTAGCTTTAACATCACCACCAACAGTACCGTGAAGTGGAATGATTTCTTTCGCTTCAGCTTCATTGATCACGTTATCAGCGGTGACATTATCAATAGTGATCGTTGCATTGATCTCGGTATCTACTGTGTACGGTTTATCATCATTGGCAGTTGTACTGTGACCAGCACCATCATTCGCTGTAACAGAGGCATGGACATCGTGACCTTTGTTGTTCACTAATGCACTGCCGTCAACATCGACTGTCCACGTTTTATCAGCGGTTACGGTTGTGGTGTAGGTTTTATCACCGATAGTGACCGTGACAGTATCACCTGGCTCAACATCTTTACCAACAGTACCTGTTACTGGCACTTTGCCTTCTGATTCAGCTTTATTAACAACATCATCGCCTGCAATAGAAGTGATCTTGATGCTTGCATCGATCTGCACATCGTAATGCTCTGAAGTAGTTGCAGTAGCTTCGTGAGGGATACCGTAATCGGTAGTCACTGTCGCGGTTGCTTTATCGGCATGCAAAATATCATCGCCAGTCACATTTACTGACCAAGTCTTATCGGCGGTGACAGTGGTGTTGTAGTGATGACCATTTACTGTCACTACGACTTTATCACCGGCTTGAACGTCATCACCCACCGTACCTGTAATAGGTAAGGTTTTCTCGTGACCTTCCGCTTGCGTAATTTGGTTATCACCGGTAATAGGGTTGATAGTGATGCTCGCTTTCACATCGATACTGTAATCATGAGTGGTATCAGCAGTGGCAGTATTACCAGCGGCATCCGTCGTTGTTACACTTGCAGACACCTTATCCGTACCTGATTGCAGTAAGGTTTTACCGTCCACATCTAACGACCAGGTTAACTTACCGTCGTGATTTTCAACGGTTGCTGTACCTAATGTTTTACCATCAAGGGTAACAGTGACAATATCGCCAGCTTTAACATCATCACCCACAGTACCTGTAATGGTCTGTTTACTGTGTGATTCAGCGGCTGTCACCACATCGTCTTGAGAGATAGCGTCAATCACGATCGATGCTTTGATATCGGTATCTACTGTGTACGGCTTATCATCACTGGCTGTTGTACTGTGACCAGCACCGTCATTTGCAGTAACAGAGGCATGTACATCGTGACCTTTGTTGTCCACTAATGCATTGCCGTCAACATCTACTGTCCACGTTTTATCAGCGGTTACGGTTGTGGTGTAGGTTTTATCACCAATAGTGACTGTGACAGTATCACCCGGTTCCACATCTTTACCAACCGTACCTGTTACTGGCACTTTGCCTTCTGATTCAGCTTTATTAACAACATCATCGCCTGCAATAGAAGTGATCTTGATGCTTGCATCGATCTGCACATCGTAATGCTCTGAAGTAGTTGCAGTAGCTTCGTGAGGGATACCGTAATCGGTAGTCACTGTCGCGGTTGCTTTATCGGCATGCAAAATATCATCGCCAGTCACATTTACTGACCAAGTCTTATCGGCGGTGACAGTGGTGTTGTAGTGATGACCATTTACTGTCACTACGACTTTATCACCTGCTTGAACGTCATCACCCACCGTACCTGTAATAGGTAAGGTTTTCTCGTGACCTTCCGCTTGCGTAATTTGGTTATCACCGGTAATAGGGTTGATAGTGATGCTCGCTTTCACATCGATACTGTAATCATGAGTGGTATCAGCAGTGGCAGTATTACCAGCGGCATCCGTCGTTGTTACACTTGCAGACACCTTATCCGTACCTGATTGCAGTAAGGTTTTACCGTCCACATCTAACGACCAGGTTAACTTACCGTCGTGATTTTCAACGGTTGCTGTACCTAATGTTTTACCATCAAGGGTAACAGTGACAATATCGCCAGCTTTAACATCATCACCCACAGTACCTGTAATGGTCTGTTTACTGTGTGATTCAGCGGCTGTCACCACATCGTCTTGAGAGATAGCGTCAATCACGATCGATGCTTTGATATCGGTATCTACTGTGTACGGCTTATCATCACTGGCTGTTGTACTGTGACCAGCACCGTCATTTGCAGTAACAGAGGCATGTACATCGTGACCTTTGTTGTCCACTAATGCATTGCCGTCAACATCTACTGTCCACGTTTTATCAGCAGTAACGGTTGTGGTGTAGGTTTTATCACCAATAGTGACTGTGACAGTATCACCCGGTTCCACATCTTTACCAACCGTACCTGTTACTGGCACTTTGCCTTCTGATTCAGTTTTATTAACAACGTCATCGCCTGCAATTGAGGTGATCTTGATGCTTGCATCGATCTGCACATCGTAATGCTCTGAAGTGGTTGCGGTAGCTTCGTGAGGAATACCGTAATCTGTAGTCACTGTCGCGGTTGCTTTATCAGCGTGCAAAATATCATCGCCAGTTACATTTACAGACCAAGTCTTATCGGCGGTGACAGTGGTGTTGTAGTGATGACCATTTACTGTCACTACGACTTTATCACACGCTTGAACGTCATCACCCACCGTACCTGTGATAGGTAAGGTTTTCTCGTGACCTTCCGCTTGCGTGATTTGGTTATCACCGATGATAGGGTTGATAGTGATGCTCGCTTTCACATCGATGCTGTAATCATGTGTGGTATCAGCAGTAGCTGTATTACCAGCAGCATCCGTTGTCGTGACACTTGCAGACACCTTATCCGTACCTGATTGCAGTAAGGTTTTACCGTCCACATCTAACGACCAGATTAGCTTACCATCGTGATTTTCAACGGTTGCTGTACCTAATGTTTTACCATGAAGGGTAACAGTGACAATATCGCCAGCTTTAACATCATCACCCACAGTACCTGTAATGGTCTGTTTACTGTGTGATTCAGCGGCTGTCACCACATCGTCTTGAGAGATAGCGTCAATCACGATCGATGCTTTGATATCGGTATCTACTGTGTATGGCTTGTCGTTAGTAGCAGTAGCTTCGTGACCTGCACCATCGCTTGTGGTCACTGATGCATGTACATCGTGACCTTTGTTGTCCACTAATGCACTGCCGTCAACATCTACTGTCCACGTTTTATCAGCGGTGACGGTTGTGGTGTAGGTTTTATCACCGATAGTGATTGTGACAGTATCACCCGGTTCAACATCTTTACCAACCGTACCTGTTACTGGCACTTTGCCTTCTGATTCAGTTTTATTAACAACGTCATCGCCAGCAATAGAGGTGATTTGAATACCCGCATCAATCTGCACATCGTAATGCTCTGAAGTAGTTGCAGTAGCTTCGTGAGGGATACCGTAATCTGTAGTGACTGTCGCGGTTGCTTTATCAGCATGCAAAATATCATCGCCAGTCACATTCACTGACCAAGTTTTATCAGCAGTGACAGTGGTGTTGTAGTCATGACCATTTACCGTCACCACCACTTTATCATCAGCTTGAACGTCATCACCCACCGTACCTGTGATAGGCAAGGTTTTCTCGTGACCTTCCGCTTGCGTAATTTGGTTATCACCGGTGATAGGGTTGATAGTGATACTCGCTTTCACATCGATGCTGTAATCATGTGTGGTATCAGCAGTAGCTGTATTACCAGCAGCATCCGTTGTCGTGACACTTGCAGACACCTTATCCGTACCTGATTGCAGTAAGGTTTTACCGTCCACATCTAACGACCAGGTTAACTTACCGTCGTGATTTTCAACGGTTGCTGTACCTAATGTTTTACCATCAAGGGTAACAGTGACAATATCGCCAGCTTTAACATCATCACCCACAGTACCTGTAATGGTCTGTTTACTGTGTGATTCAGCGGCTGTCACCACATCGTCTTGAGAGATAGCGTCAATCACGATCGATGCTTTGATATCGGTATCTACTGTGTACGGCTTATCATCACTGGCTGTTGTACTGTGACCAGCACCGTCATTTGCAGTAACAGAGGCATGTACATCGTGACCTTTGTTGTCCACTAATGCACTGCCGTCAACATCTACTGTCCACGTTTTATCAGCAGTAACGGTTGTGGTGTAGGTTTTATCACCAATAGTGACTGTGACAGTATCACCCGGTTCCACATCTTTACCAACCGTACCTGTTACTGGCACTTTGCCTTCTGATTCAGTTTTATTAACAACGTCATCGCCTGCAATTGAGGTGATCTTGATGCTTGCATCGATCTGCACATCGTAATGCTCTGAAGTGGTTGCGGTAGCTTCGTGAGGAATACCGTAATCTGTAGTCACTGTAGCGGTTGCTTTATCAGCGTGCAAAATATCATCGCCAGTTACATTTACAGACCAAGTCTTATCGGCGGTGACAGTGGTGTTGTAGTGATGACCATTTACTGTCACTACGACTTTATCACCGGCTTGAACGTCATTACCCACCGTACCTGTGATAGGTAAGGTTTTCTCGTGACCTTCCGCTTGCGTGATTTGGTTATCACCGGTAATAGGGTTGATAGTGATGCTCGCTTTCACATCGATGCTGTAATCATGAGTGGTATCAGCAGTGGCAGTATTACCAGCGGCATCCGTCGTTGTTACACTTGCAGACACCTTATCCGTACCTGATTGCAGTAAGGTTTTACCGTCCACATCTAACGACCAGGTTAACTTACCGTCGTGATTTTCAACGGTTGCTGTACCTAATGTTTTACCATCAAGGGTAACAGTGACAATATCGCCAGCTTTAACATCATCACCCACAGTACCTGTAATGGTCTGTTTACTGTGTGATTCAGCGGCTGTCACCACATCGTCTTGAGAGATAGCGTCAATCACGATCGATGCTTTGATATCGGTATCTACTGTGTACGGCTTATCATCATTGGCAGTTGTACTGTGACCAGCACCGTCATTTGCAGTAACAGAGGCATGTACATCGTGACCTTTGTTGTCCACTAATGCATTGCCGTCAACATCTACTGTCCACGTTTTATCAGCAGTAACGGTTGTGGTGTAGGTTTTATCACCGATAGTGACCGTGACAGTATCACCTGGCTCAACATCTTTACCAACCGTACCTGTTACTGGCACTTTGCCTTCTGATTCAGCTTTATTAACAACATCATCGCCTGCAATAGAAGTGATCTTGATGCTTGCATCGATCTGCACATCGTAATGCTCTGAAGTGGTTGCGGTAGCTTCGTGAGGAATACCGTAATCTGTAGTCACTGTAGCGGTTGCTTTATCAGCGTGCAAAATATCATCGCCAGTTACATTCACTGACCAAGTTTTATCAGCAGTGACAGCGGTGTTGTAGTGATGACCATTTACCGTCACTACCACTTTATCACCCGCTTGAACGTCATCACCTACCGTACCTGTGATAGGTAAGGTTTTCTCGTGACCTTCCGCTTGCGTGATTTGGTTATCACCGGTAATAGGGTTGATAGTGATGCTCGCTTTCACATCGATACTGTAATCATGAGTGGTATCAGCAGTGGCAGTATTACCAGCGGCATCCGTCGTTGTTACACTTGCAGATACATTATCTGTACCTGATTGAAGTAGCGTTTTACCGTCCACATCTAACGACCAGGTTAGCTTACCATCGTGATTTTCAACGGTTGCGGTACCTAGTGTTTTACCATCAAGGGTAACAGTCACAATGTCGCCAGCTTTAACGTCATCACCCACAGTACCTGTGATAGGCTGTTTGCTGTGTGATTCAGCGGCTGTCACCACATCGTCTTGAGAGATAGAGTCAATGGTAATTGACGCTTTAATATCCTGGTGAGCTTCTTGACCACTATAGTCTTGTGGGTATTTTACTGAGCTAGGTTGATATGCGGTATCAAAACCCGCTTTAGCCAACATCTTGTCGTTATCATAATCGATAGTGACAACGCCCCAGTTAGACGAGCTTTCATTTCCCACAGCAGTTGCTTGTTGTACTTTGGTTGGATCGATGCCATCTAAAATTACATCATGTATTTTTTGAACATCAATATTAGATGCTGTTTTATGTCCAAGAGAATGGTGAAGATTTTCACCATTCTGGATTACACCGTTGTCACGTGTAGAGAAGGTATGTTCATAAGTGGTAGGTAAAGGAATATCTTGAACCAACTCGTAAGACAACTCAGCAGGTACTCCCGCTTTATCAGTAGCAGAGATTGCTCCATTATCAGTCAGTACAATAATAGTACCTGAATTAATTGTCATGCCAGTATTAAGGGGAGATAAACTACCATCATCTTTAAGTATAAAGGCAGAACCACTTATTTTAGTTATTGTAATGTTTTCTTCTAGATTTATTGTTTTCATTATTTTTTATCTGCAAGGCTGTACTTTGTAGATAAGGAAAATAACAGAAATTAGTAATTCGTCAATTTTTTGACTGCTGGCTTTAACAAAGAGTTTACATCTTTTTGTTGTGGTAAAAACATGAATTAAACATTTGGATTTGAAAGTTTTCTATAAAATTAACACGTTAAACATTTATGCATAAACTTAATGGAAATGATAATTCTTATTATTATATATAATAGTAGTAGTTTGAAATTAATGGTTTAAATTCAAGTTATATCAATTGCTTATAATTTAACTTGTAATTAAACTATTAAGTTTACTTTATTTAAATATGAAATATAATTTTTCTAAAATAGATATTAATTGGTTGGTAATAGAATATTAAAAGATTTGTATATGATATGTGGGTTGCAAAATAATACTCATATAAATCGAACTATTTCACCTGCTATATATCCAGTTAGTCATTATCAAGTGTTTAATGGAAATAGAAATATTAGTTATATCGAAACTATTTATAAAATACCTTAAATCGAGACGTGCCGGATGAGTAAGACTATGTTTGAACAGGATTACATTCACGCCATTTAACAAAGCTACGAGCTACAAACGTAGGTTAACTTAATCTAGATTAAAGTTTTTAATAAAAATATCAGTACAATTTACGCGTATGACTAAAAAGTCACTGTATGAAAAAGAACAGGTATACCGAGTGTGCCTGTTCTTTTTTGTCTTCAAATCCGACCATATACCCAAGTGACTTAACGTTAAATTCAGCACTTTGAGGTTACTTGGGTATAAATCAATAAAAAGTAAGAGGCTTCACGTTGAGTAAATTGTTTTCTGTGACTCGCATTGGTTCGATGACCTTAAAAAACCGCTTTGTCCGTAGTGCTACATGGGAAAATATGGCTACAGAAGATGGACATATGACAGACAAGCTCTATGCGATTTATGAAGAATTAGCGAAAGGTGAAGTAGGGTTAATCGTTACTGGTTATGCCAATATCGTAGAAGAAGAAAAGCCCAATGAAGGCATGATGGGTATGTACAATGATTCGTTCATTGAAGAATACCAAAAGCTCACTGAACTTGTTCATCAATATGATTCAAAAATCATTATGCAGCTGGCTTATGGTGGTACAAAAACCACTTATAATGTTGGCGAACGTGTAATTTTTGCCCCAAGTGCCGTGTGCGAGAAAAGCACCCAAACACTGGGCAAAGCGATGACGAAAGAAGAAATCGATTATATTGTTGATGCGTTTGCTAAAGCCAGTGTGCGAGCTAAGCAGTCAGGTTTTGATGGTGTAGAAATTCATGCTGCCCACACTTACTTGATCAATCAGTTTTTAAGCCCTTACTACAATCAACGTGAAGATGAGTACGGCGGTAGTTTAGAAAATCGTATGCGTTTCTTGGTTGAAATCTTTAATGAGATCAGAAAGCGTGTTGGTGATGATTTTCCTATTCTTGTAAAACTGACGGCAACAGAGTTTTTTGAAGGTGGCTTAACCTTTGACGAGACTCGCGTGGTTTGTAAGAAGCTTGAAGAGTTAGGTGTTGATGCACTTATTATCTCAGGCAATATTCATGGTAAAGCAGACACTATGATTGGTGAAATGCACGACGGCTACGCAATTCAAGAAGAAGGCTACTTCAGCGAATACGGTCGTGTGATCAGCGAAGAAGTGAATGTGCCAATCATGACAGTGGGTGGTTTAAGCGATTACTGCGCGATTGAGGCATTGGCTGATAACACCAATATTGCACTGTTTGCATTCTCTCGCCCATTACTTACCGAGCCTCAGCTAATTAAACGTTGGAAAGACGGTAATTTAACAGAGGTCGAGTGTGAGCGATGCTCAAAATGTCGTACTCGACGTGGTAACTTCTGCGTAACTTCAAAACAACGTAAAGCGCAAATTGCCGCATTATAACTAGCGTTATTGAAATAAAAGAAAGAGTTAGCATCAAGGTGCTAACTCTTTTTTTTGATAATAAGATAACTCGGTGCCCAATGATTAAGTTGGAATACAAGGTACAGTAAAGTTATGCAGATAACGTTAAATTACCACTTTTTTGCTGCCACTGCTGATACCATGCATCAATACTGTTGTACGGTAGTGGAGGTGAAATAAAGTAACCTTGTGCTAGCGGGCAGTTCATTTCTTGTAACTGTTGCCACAGTGATAAGCTTTCTACACCTTCAGCGACGGTTTCTAGATTTAAACGTTTAGTCAGCAGTAAACAAGATTCCACAATTGCCGCTGCGGTAATGCTGGTTGGGATAGCTTGGATAAAGCTTAAATCCAGTTTTAATGAGTTAAACGTTAATGTCTCTAATTGTTTGAGTGACGAATAACCCGTTCCGAAGTCATCAATTGATAAAACAAAGTCATGCATACTTAAACGTGATGCTGATTCGATAGCTTGACCGACCGATTCAAAGATCTCAGATTCTGTCAGTTCAAAATATACCCACTGATTTAAATCCTGATATTGCTCTTTAAGCTGTAGCACACAGTTAATGAAATGCGGATCAACCAGCGTTTTCGACGAAATGTTAATGGCAATTTTTCGATTATGAAAATACGAGCGATAACAAATCACATAGTTAAGAATAAACAGCGCTAGTTTTTTCTCTTTATTGTGCTGCATGATTTGATCAATAAATTGATATGCTGGCACAGTGCCATATTCGGGATGCACTAAGCGGATCAAGGCTTCACAAGCCACCCATTCAGCAGTTGATAGTGATACAATCGGTTGAAAATAGGGAACAAACCAACCTTGCTCAAAAGCATTATCAATAAAAGCGTCATCCAATATAATTTCAGATGTTGAGCCTTGATTTGTAAGAGTACTACGTTCCTTCGCTTGTTTTAAAAGTACACTTAATTGTTTTAAACAAGTCGGCTTAGATAACGTACCTAACAGGTTTAAATCATAATTAAGGCACATCTTTTCAACACTCATCAAAATATCTTGCTTAAGCGCACTGGTGATAATAATTGAGCCTTTATAGTGTTGTTTTGCAATGTGACCAAGAAAGCTAATTCCGTCCATTTCAGGCATGTTTAAATCGCACAACAATAAATGAGGTTGATACTGTTGCATGATCTTCAATGCGTCAGCACCATTGATAGCGCACTGGATCTCATCATTTTCCGAGTCAATAATGCGCGCTAATTGTGTAGTTAACACTTGGCGTTGAAAATCATGATCTTCAATTAAAAGTATACGCATACTATAGGCTCTTAATAGTAATGACTTGTTGTTTTAGTGAACTAACAAGTGTTGTCATATTTTGATAATATTCTTCAAATTCAATAGGTTGATTTTGACTAATTGCACCTTCAATGGTTTGACATAATTGATCAAGTTGGTGGAATGCCATTACCCTTGCAGCCCCTTTTGCTCGATGTACAACGAGGCTAATTAAATCAATATTGTTCTCTTCAATGGCTTGCTTAAATTCACTTAAGTCGCTGTCACAAGAGGTTAGGTATTGGGTCAGAATATCTACGCTTGTTTCGCGATCACCAAAGATAGCATCGAGTTCATTGATATCGATTAACTCACTATACGACGCTTCATTGATATTGCTTTTCTCTTCGTGAGCAAGGGGAGAGGTAGCACTATTGACCTCATTCACCGGAAGCCATTGATAAACGACAGTTTCAAGCTCTTTTAATGTAATAGGTTTAATCAAATAGTCATTAAAACCAATATCTTGGAAATGTGCTTTATTTGATAACGCATCAGCTGTCAGAGCCAAAATAGGTAAAGGTGCTGATGTTGATAATTGTTCTTGCTGACGAATCGCTTTCACTAATTCAAAGCCATCCAATTCAGGCATATGACAGTCGGAAATCAACAAATTATATTTTTTGTTCGCCAGAGCGTCGAGTGCTTTTTTACCATTATCAACAATATCAACAGCGCAATTTAGCAGCTCTAATTGCTGTTTTAGAATTTGCTGATTAATCGGGTGGTCTTCGGCCACTAAAATATAACGACCTTGCTTAATCGCTAGCTCACGATCAAGCTTATTAGCTACCTGCGGCTGCGTAGTTTGCTCTGTATCCTGACTGTCTTTTTCATTGGCAAGAACACGATATAGTTCATTAGGCAGTAATGGACTAAGTGATAGTTGAGAGCCATTCGCTTGGTTTTGCGTTAAATAATGATCCGGTGAAGTAATCATGATCACGTTCACTGAGGGTAAATTTGCTTTTAACCATGCAGAATCAACCTCGTTTTCTTTACACCATGTATCATGAATCAAAATGGTGTCGATCTTTTCAGTTGAAATCACGACAGGTAACTTTGCTTTATTAGTGATCGACAAATATGAATATTCACATTGCCAAGCACTGAGATATTCATTTAGATGTAGATCATAAATATCGCCAATAAGACCACAGTGCTTATGTAGTGGGGAAACGTCACGTTTCTCTATGATCGGAAAAGGAACGATCACTGTAAATGATGTACCTTTACCTACTTCGCTAGTTGCATGAATATCTCCATTCATGAGTTGAACCAGTTGATAACAAATCGAAAGCCCAAGCCCTGTACCGCTAAAACGACGATTACTGCTTTGTTCTACCTGTACGAAAGGCTGGAATAACTGACTTAAATCTTCAGGTTTAATGCCGATCCCTGTGTCATGGATAGTAAAAGCGAGTGTTTGCTCGGTATTTGTTTCTTTTACGACATCCACAGCAAGGTGAATATTTCCCATCGTGGTGAACTTAATAGCGTTATTTAATAGGTTGTTAAGTACTTGCGTAAGACGAAAATCATCAAACGATAAGTAATGGGCAACGGCTGGATCGAGCCAGAGCGTAAAGGAAACCTCTTTTTGATTTGCATGGATTGAATGAGGCTGTACTAAGGCATGAATCAGATCCGATAGTACATGTCGACTTGGATTAATGTTTAATTTACCCGCCTCGATTTTAGAGAAATCTAAAACATCATTAACAATATTGAGCAAATTAAGCCCTGATTGCGATAAGTTATGATGAATTTGGCGCAATTCTGGCTTTTGGGCATGGGGTTCCATTAATTCTAATAGACTTAGAATTCCGCTGATTGGTGTGCGGATTTCATGACTCATCATGGCTAAAAAGCGAGATTTAGACTCTGTTGCTGCTAATGATTTCGCATTGGCTTTCATTAGCGCTACTTGCTGTTCTTTGGCTTGAGTAATATCAATAATGATGGTGTTCCATTGCCAGCCATTTTCTACTTCTGATATTTGGCAGCGTAATTCAATCCAACGAGGATGATAGGTTTGGGTTTGAATTTGTAAATTAGTACTCCAATATCCCGCATGAACCGCTTGTTGCATGGCAGCATGTAATGAATCAATATCATCACGCTTTTTCATTTGTTCAAACAGAATATGAGGGTGGCGGTATAATTGAGATGCATTAAGGTTGATGAAGTTACTGATCTTTTCACTGATGAAAAGAAATTCAACATCAAATGGATCTTCACTTTTTTGAATATGCTGGATTAACGCACCATCAAAGTTATTTGTAAGATACGTAAGCTTTTGTTCGACATTTTTACGTTGAGTAATTTCTAGACTTAAACGACGATTCCAATAAATAATAAAAATCACAATGAAAGCAGAAACTGTTATCACAGAAACTAACTTAGAATAGTTAATGGAGGATTTAATCGTAACCGAATTTAGTCTTCGTTTTATGTCAGAAAAGGTTTCTTCCGGAAATGAATTCAATATCTTATTGATGATGTTTCTTAAAACAAAATTATCACGACTGACAGCAAAACTAACATTGCGAGGGTGATTATCTAATTTGCTAGGAACAATTTTCAATTGCCCTAAAAACTCATTTTGTAATAATAATTGAGCTTGAGAAAGTGAAATGATTGCATAATCAATCTCATCATTCATAAGTCTTAACAGCATGTCTTTTTGAGCGTTGAAAGTGAGCATCTCATTATTTGGATATAAGTTTCTTGCAAGATTGACCACAAATGCACTATCAACCACACCTATTTTATTTTTTTGGGTAATACCATAAATATTTTTATCTTCAATTTTATTAACGATTACCCATGATTCACTACCAAATGGCATAGTGAAATTGACTTGCTTTTTACGTAGAGGAGAGATGGCGACAGCACTGATGATATCGATCTCACCACGATCGAGCATCTCTCTTGCAGCATCGTAACCATGGACGTTAACAAACTTAAAATCTACATTCAGAATGTTACTAAATTTATGAACAATATCAGCTATTTGAAGGTAGAAAATATCATTGTCTTTATAGCATTTTTGATCAAATTGATAGCCAATACGTAAGATGGATTTTGAGCGAATATAAGCACGCTCTTGTTGTGAAAGTTTTATTCTATTTGGGTGTTCTAATAGCTCAATTTGGCTTCTTGTTAACCACTTTATATATATACTTCTTAGTTCTCCATCTTCTAATGACGATATTTCATCATTGATGATATTAAGTAAGTACGAATTTACCTTAGAGGTTGCAATATGCATTTTCTCTAATGGTAATTGTTCAAGAATAGAAAACTTAAGTGGCGTTTTAATATTTGCTTGAGTAAATAGGTTATTAAGTGTGATAGCATTACCAATATAAGCATCACTAATACCCGTTTTTACTGAATTTAATGCCAGTAATATATCAGGCATAATAAGAGCAGATACTCTCTCATCTTTTTGCTGAAGTAAGTCATTGGGCATGAATCCATCTTCAATAGCGATGATTTTTTTCTCTTTCTCTCTATCTTTATATGAATCATTACTTATCATGCCATAGGGTACAGCAAGTATAGGTTGGCTAAATACCATATTTCTTTTTCTTTCAAAAGAAAGACTAATGCCAACAATAAAGTCAATTTCATTTTTTTCTAATGCAGAAATAATCTCTTTAGGATTATTAAAGGCAACAGACTCTAGTTCTAAATGACTTTTTTTAGCTATATGGTTCATTAAATCGGGCAGTAGACCGGATAGCTCATTTTTACTGTTCGTAAAAACAAGTGGTGACGATCCTAATGTTAAATAGCCTGCTTTGAGTACTGTCTGTTTGTGCTCAATATCAGTGTTAGCCCAACTGTGTGAGCTGAACCACACACTTAATATGATGAATAAGTAGCGCATCAGTAATTCTCGAAAATTAGTAAAGGGGCTTATTGAGCACTGCGTGCTTACTTTTAAGGGTTAAATACCAGTTAGGTTTTAGGTCTTGTGTTTCAAACACCCAACGGGCCTCAATAACGGTGTTTTTGTCTGTTATATATAAATCAAGATGACCACGAGCATATAACTCAACAATGCAGCGAGCGAGTGTGATATCAAAACGGTATAGTAGCTAAAGCGATAAAATAACTTTTCCTGCAGTAAGGAATTGCTTTTGTTTTACTAATTGCAAAGCATATTTGTATTCAGCTGATTTGCTTTCATTAATCTTTGCCGTTTGAGCTTTAAGCCAGATTTGTTTAATCACATTGTGTGGCTCATAAGGCTGTTGATTGAACTTGTCAGTTAATAGCTGTGAAAATTTTACGATGTATGTATGCATTGATAAGCGAATTGCCACACTTAAACCAATAATTAAAAACTCACTTGATACTTCATGCTGCTCTATTGCTTCAATACTTGATACCGCCGTCATAAAGTCACGGTATGCCACAAGGTTCGATTGGGTTTCAGTGGCTTGGTATGCCTGTAATAAATACAGATAGGCACGATCGTGTTTGGTGATCTTTTGTTGTTGGTTGATGATGCCCCAAAGCTTTTCTACAGAGACATTCTTCTTTGCGCTTAGGTGTAGTTGTACCCAAACTAGAAACGCGTAGTTTTGTGGTTTGTCCCAAATGGAATAGCGAAGTGTAGCGCAAGCTTCTCTGATATGACGTTCAATTTCAGTATCGTGTTGAAGGCAAAATTCAATCCATATCAAGCCAAATAAACGGTATAAATTATTACGGCTTAGTTTATGTGCTGCTAACCAAAACTCGTAGCCCATGCTAATACGGTTCTGTTTGATTGCCGACCTTGCTTTAAGATCAAGCAAGCTAAGATGCTGTTTTGAACTCGAAGAGTTAATTGATGTTAGTAAAGGGGTGAGTTGCTCGAATTTGTTTTGAGTTAGCAGTAATTGCGCTAACAACAGTTGTGCAGGTACATACTCATTTTGTTGGAGTATATCTTCCAACATCATTTCAATATCATCGTACTTATCAGCAGCATTATTAATAAGTAATCGTTTAGCTAACGTTGTTACACCTGACCAATACTTATCACAGTAAGAATGATTTTCTAAAAAACGTTGAACACCAAACCAACCTTTCGAGTGGTAAGTGTTAAAAACGGCATCATCGAATATTCGTTTATTTAAATGGTAATTGATTCGAGCTGTAAGGGTTTCTAGCCGAAAAGGTTTGATTAAATAATCTGTTGGTTGATATTCGGAAAATCCCATCAGAATAGAACCTGAATCATCAGCGGTGACAATAAAGATCAAAGGATTATGGGTAATCAATTTATTAAAGTGAAGTCTTTCAAGAAGTTGAAGACCTGTGCTACCTAAGCCAAGGTTGAAATCAATGAAAATAATATCAAATAAATTGCGTTGACAAAGTTTTACTGCATCTTGTGCATTAGATGCACAGTAAATACGCTGAGCTTCAAATTTTGCTTTGAGTAATATTAATTTTGTTGTTTGTTGAATAATAGCGCTATCGTCGACAATAAGAATGGATTGACTATTTGTCATATAAGCTCATTTACGGAAAAGGATCTAAACTGAGTATTTATACCCAAATAATATTGAGATACTCGCTAAAGCGAGAATAACTTAGGTATATTTAATAAAGGATGCGCATAGTATTTCTTCAGGATAAAACGCACAATTTATGATGTGTAAGAGAATGTAATATTCTTAAAGGAAATAATTTGACCTATTGTTATATGTGATGATAGATATCGAAAGGGTAGAAGTGGTATTGTATTTTTGTGTTTATTTTGACCTTATGACTTATGGCTTATGACGTTCATTAAATTAAAGCCGCTAAAATGTAGCGGCTTTGGTCTTGACTGAAAGGATAAACTAGTGATTACTTTTGAGAGTTAATTTACCGTTTCAGCTGTCTTGTTTTGCTCTCCGATAAATCCACCCGTTTGATGAGCCCAGAGCTGCGCATAAATACCACCGTTATGGATTAACTCTTGGTGGGTGCCTTGCTCAACAATTTGTCCTTTATCAAGCACAATTAAGCGATCCATCGCGGCGATAGTGGACAAACGGTGAGCAATCGCAATAACAGTTTTACCTTCCATCAGCTCATTTAAGCTTTCTTGAATTGCGGCTTCGACTTCTGAATCTAAAGCGGAAGTGGCTTCATCTAAGATCAGGATAGGCGCGTTTTTAAGTAATACACGTGATATAGCGATACGCTGACGTTGACCGCCAGAAAGCTTCACACCACGTTCACCCACTTGCGCATCATAGCCTACATTACCAAACGGATCGGTAAGGGTTTCAATAAATTCATGAGCATGTGCTTGTTTGGTTGCGGCATATAATTGATCTTCACTAGCGTTAGGATCACCGTACAGAATGTTGTCTTTAATTGAACGGTGAAGCAGGGACGTATCCTGTGTCACCATACCAATCTTGCTGCGTAGTGAGTCTTGGGTAACTTGCGCAATATCCTGTCCATCAATACGAATATTGCCATTTTCCAGATTATGGAAACGCAATAATAGGTTAACCAGCGTTGATTTACCTGCACCAGAACGACCGACTAAACCAACTTTTTCACCCGGTTTAATATTAAGGTTTAACTGGTTGATAACGTCTTTGTTTTCACCATAGTTAAAGCTGACGTTATCAAACTCAATACCACCTTGTTTCACCTCTAATGGTTTTGCTTGTGGTGCATCTTGGATCTCAACTGGTTTAGACAGAGTTTTCATGCCATCAACCACAGTACCCATGTTTTCAAATAGGGCACCCACTTCCCACATGATCCACATCGACATGCCGTTGATACGCAACGCTAAACTAATTGCAATGGCGATAGCCCCGATTTGAATAGCATCATGCATCCATAGGTAAATCGACAGGGCAGCAATACTAAATAGCAAGATATAGTTCGCCAGTTGAACACATACATCAAAGCCTGTGACTAAACGCATTTGTTGATAAACCGTAGCCAAGAAGCCTTGCATGCCTTTCTCTGCATATTCTGTTTCACGCTTACTGTGTGAGAACAATTTCACCGTGGCGATATTGGTGTAGCTATCCACAATACGCCCAGTCATGAGTGAGCGGGCATCAGCTTGCTCGGCTGCGACTTTTTTCAACTGAGGAATGTAGTGGATCTGAATGCCAATGTAAGCAAGCAGCCAGCCAAGCATAGGTAGCATAAGTAACCAGTCTGCTTGGGCTAAGATCACCAACATTGAAGTGAAATAAACCGACACATAAACAAACACATCAGCGGTTTTCATGACGGTTTCACGTACCGCTAATGAGGTTTGCATGACTTTGGTTGCGATACGTCCGGCGAAGTCATCTTGGTAAAAAGACAGACTTTGTTTCAGCAAATAGCGGTGTGCTTGCCAACGGATCGACATTGGGTAGTTACCCAGTAACGTTTGGTGTGAAAGCAGGGACGAAACTAACACCAGCAGTGGCATGACAATCAAGATCACCAATGATAGCCAGAGCAATGTCGTGCTGTTTTCTGCTAAAAAGGTTTTAGGATCGCTAGCTGCAAGCCAATCGACTAATTTTCCCATAAAGCCAAATAAGGCCACTTCAATGATAGCCACGGTCGCACTGAGTAGTGCCATACAGAGCAATGGCTTTTCAAATCCACGGGTATAATGACGACAAAAAGCGAAGATCCCTTCGGGTGGTTGAGTTGGTTCTTGCTGAGGAAAAGCTTCAGTGAAACGTTCGAAGCGTTTAAACATAGTTCACCTAATAATATGGTTATTATCTTTATATTGGTTTTAGCGAAATTGTTTAACTCAGATGAGGGTGGAGGCTTTAAAGTGGTTTTTCTGAGTTTAATATAGTTGTTAAGGCAGTTATAAACAAAATGCTATTTTTTGCATTGTATGTTTTTTATGCAGCACTATCAATGTGATAAGTGAGTTTTATAAAAATGGTGCGATGTTGAAAAGGTGTTTATTTTTATCAGGTTATACTTGGTCTTATAATTAAACGCTTAGAGCTACGATGCCCTAAGCGCGAATTTTGTTTCTACCAAAGCTCGATATCAATCACTTCAGCTTGAATGGTGTAGTTATCCATTTTGGGTACTGAGAAAATAATATCTTTGCCATGTTCCTGTGTTTTTGCACGGAAGTAAGTGTCAGGCATACGCTTAATCGAACGCCACAATACAACGTCTTTTGATTCAAGTTTTTGGTTATCTGCATCGTTTAGGGTAACGCGCAAAGCAACAGACATAACAGATTTTGAACCTTGGTTGGTCATCATGGTTGGGATGAACAGTTCACCATCTTCGTAATGTGGTGCTTGTAGTAAAATATCAACACCACTATCGCTAATTTGCTGAATATTTTTCGGTGATATTAATGAAACTTTTGCCGTCTTTACCGCTGTAATTACAGGGATGGCGCTTTGAGTATTAAGACCAGATTTCACCGGAATCGCTTCGACTGTCGTTGCTGGTTTTGTAGTTGTACTGTTTGCAGACAAAGCAACGTCAGGTTGCTGTGAATAGCTCCATGTAAAGTCATCGTGAAGAACAACTTGGCGACCATCCTCCAATGTAACAGTTTGATCAGCAGCCCAAACAGGGTGAGCACTTGTGATTGCTACAAACAGCAGCCCTAGTTTAGTCGTCGTTTTCATTTCATATCCTTGGTGTTAAGTATCCGATAAAAAGATTTTATCAGCTTTATCCTCTAAATGGATAATGGCTATATAAATTATTGCTATTAGAAATTAAAAAGGGCTTACACATAGTAAGCCCTTTGTTTTCTTAAGATTGCTTGGCTTCAAGTTTGTTAGTGAGGTTATAGTTTCTTAGAGAACACACCGCACAGCGCAATAATAGCTAAACCAAGTAACATAATGTCGCCTTTATCACTGTCGAAACCAGCTTTCACACCAGAGATTGCAACAATCGCAATGGCTACTGGAATGATGTACTTGATCAGTGCATACCATAGGTTAAACAGTGGGAATGATACTTTTCCATCGTTAGTGATTTCTTTTTTCAGCTCACTACGATCTAAACGCCAGCCCGCAAATAGACACACCAACATACCGCCAACCGCCAGGAAGATCTTATCGGTCAGTAGGTCGAAGATATCAAATGCACCGGTATCGAATAGCTTAGGACCAAGACCACCGATAGACAGTGATGCCAAGATACACAATAGCGCCATTACAATACTTGCACTGATCACCGCTGTTACACGGCTAAAGCCTTTCTCATCAATTAAGTAAGCAACAACCACTTCGAGTAGTGATACCGATGATGTTAATGCCGCCACACTTAAACCAATAAAGAACAGCAGCGCAAGAATAAAGCCAATACCGCCCATTTCAGCAAATAGCTGAGGAACAACCACGAATACTAGACCAGGGCCTGCTGATGGCTCCATGCTAAATGCAAACATAGCAGGGAACATTGCAATACCAGCAAGTAATGCAACATCGGTATCCATTGCTGTTACCATTGCAGTGGTTTGAACTAGGTTTTCTTTTTTATGTAGGTAGCTACCGTAAGTAAGCATACAGCCCATACCTAAGCTTAATGAGAAGAATGCCTGACCCAGTGCAGCAAGCACGACAGAGCTATCAATTTTCGAGAAATCGGGCTTGAAGAGGAACTCAAGACCAGCCATCGCACCCGGTAGGGTTAAACCTTTCACTGATACGATAATCAAGATAATGAAAAGCAGTGGCATTAAGATTTTACCTGCTTTTTCAATACCACCAGAGACACCACGGATAACGACAAAAATATTGAGTAAAAGGTAAAGTCCCATCCAAAATAGTGGTTGCATTGGATCAGCAATAAAGCCACCAAAGCTATCCCCAATAGCTGTCGGTTGGCTTAGTAGACCAGTAGAGATTTTGTAGATATAAGCTATTGCCCAGCCACCAACAACAGGGTAGAAGCCCATGATCAATAAGCCACTTAATACCCCCATGATGCCAACAAAAGTCCAACGGCGATCGGTGGTTTTAAATGCACCAACGGCAGATAACCCGGTTTTACGACCAACAGCAAATTCGGTCAGCATGACGCTAAAACCAATAAAAATAACGAAGAGTAGGTAAATGGCAACGAATGCACCACCACCATTTTCACCTGCGGTATAAGGGAACTTCCAAATGTTACCGAGACCAACAGCAGATCCTGCTGCAGCCATTACAAAGCCAATCTTGGAACTCCAGTTTCCTCGGCTTGGGCTAGTTGAACTACTTACGTCCATAAAACATCCTGTTAGTTATTTAATGTTAAGTATTAATTGTTATAAATGTTGCCTGCTTAATAACCATTTATTAAGTGTGTGATTGATTATGTTTAACCATAAATTGTCACTTATTAAGTTATTTGAGCTGTTTGTATTTACATATTTAACATTTTTATCACGCATTAATCTGATTGCAAATAGCTAGGTGTCTTAAAAGTCCGATTTATTAGAAAAAATACGTTTTTGTGAAATGAGGTTTACAGAATGGCTGTTTTGTACATTGTACAGGGAGGTGAGTGTATAGAAAAACAGCGGCACAATAGCATTTTCGACTAGCTTAGGTTTATAAATTTATTGTGCTTTCTCTACTAATATGAAACAGTTCAGGAAACAGCACTCCATTTGGTTTAGCTAGAATAATAAGTCAGTTACTTCGTAACAATGTGTAGTTGTAATATCGCGACCACACTGTGCAATAAGGAAATCTTTCCATCATGTCATTTGTTATACCCATGGTTATCTATATGCAGCAGCAATTGGCACAATCTGCTGATAAAGCCATTGCTGCACAGATACAGTCTTCCCTTAGTGTTAAACAGCCTTGTTATGGGGTAAGCACAGAACAACGACACGACATTTTTCAATTGGCAGTGGCTCATACCACAATTGATACTGCTGATAACTATCATCGATTACTGCTTTGGTTATGGTCAGGTGTTTATCGTGAAGAACGTTATCTTGCTTTGAATGCGAGTGAGTATTATCAGTCGTTTATCAATGAGCAGGCATGGCCTATTTATAGTGAAATGCTAGAAACAGTTGATGGTGCAGACGTAGGCGATCGTTTAGTGACTAATTTGATCAGCCCGGTATTGAAACAGCACCGTCAATTTGAATCAGATGTGATTGCTTGGCGAGATTCTGATAATAAATGGTTAAGACGTGCAGCATTATTAGCACAGATGAATCATCAAACAGAGACCAATGTTGATCTGTTATGTGACACCATCTTGCATCTTGCTGATGACAAAGAATTTGAGGTGCAACAAGCGATTGGTTTAGCGCTACGTAACTACAGTGAAACAGATTTTCCGTTTGTCGATCAGTTCATTAAAACCCATTTCTCACGTTTACAGCCTCAAGCAAGGCGTGAAGCGAGAAAAGTTTCAATGGTGTTGTCGGTCGATAGCTAAGCCATTGATAAAAAGTTAAAAAGTCACAGATAAATAAATCGCATTAAAAAAGCCCGTGTCTGATGCTCTATCTATTTAGAGAAAAAGAAACGGGCTTTTTACTTATCGCAACGTGATGAAAGAACCAATCACTTAATCAACAATCGTTACTTTTTCAATCACGATTGGCTCTTTTGGCACATCTTCATAATCACGGATAGAAGTTGTTTTCACTTTGGCGATTTTGTTCACCACATCCATACCTGCAGTGACTTGTCCAAACACGGCATAACCCCAACCCGCATTTGTCGTTGCCGTGTGATTGAGAAAATCGTTATCTGCAACGTTAATGAAAAATTCAGCAGTTGCAGAATGAGGGGCATCTGTTCTTGCCATTGCAATTGAACCAATCACGTTTTTTAAGCCACGGTTAGCTTCATTCACGATAGGCGCACGTGTTGGCTTTTCTTTCATATTAGCGGTGTAGCCACCACCTTGGATCATAAAGCCTTTGATCACGCGATGAAAAATAGTGCCTTCGTAGAATCCATCTTGACAATATTTCAAAAAGTTCTTCGCACTGACAGGGGCTTTTTGCTTATTGAGCTCAATGGTGATATCGCCAACATTGGTAGTAAAAATAATCATGTAAAACTAACCGTGGTGTTAAGTGAATGCGGCAGTATACGTAATTGTTATTTTTTTAGTAGTGATAATAATAATTAACCGTTAAAGCTAGGATCATTATCGACTAATTTCAGCCCTGCGTTACGCCCTTGCTGATAGCCTTGATCTAACTTTTCTAAGTCTTTAGTGAGCCTTTTGATCACAAAGGTTTTATCAGGTGCAATTGCTGTGATTTTGCAATCTTTCGGTGGGTTATGAATAAAATATAGTGCCTTGTTGTAACGAGACTCTTTAGTTAAAAACTCTTGTCCGAAAACAGGATTGGTTCTAAATAAACGACGAGTAAGCCAAGGCACTTGGCGGTTTTTCGCAAACAAGCCCTGAGCATGTGACAAAATCACCGTAATATCACGGGCACCTTTGTTGTAGGCCTCAATAACAGGGATCGGATCAGCAATACCGCCATCACTCATAGCGATACCATCTATTTGTGGAAACTGGCGATAAATAATAGGTAGGGCACATGTCGCTGTCATCACTTCGTCTAAGTTATGACGAGTCACCTCAACATAGGATGGCTCACCTGTATCAACCACAGTGGTGGTGGCATAAAGAGGCACATTGCGGCTTTCATATTTTTGTAGCTCTAATGGCAAGTTGTTAATACTGGTATTCCACAGCCAATCAATATCAATCAGGTTGCCACCTTTTACAAAGCGTTTGTAATTAATAAACTCCTTGCTCCGAGCATATTCGGTGATCACTTTATAGTTACGTTGATAACTTTCACAAAGGTAACCCATAAGGACAACCGAGCCTGCTGATACGCCGATGGTAAAGTCAAAAGGGTTATATTCTCGTTCGATAAATGCATCTAAAACTCCCGTGGCAAAAATACCACGCATTGCACCACCTTCGACAACTAAAGCGCGTTTACTCATTACTGTTTCCTATATTTTTTATTCTTATACGGAATTTGTTGATATTACTATTTAGAATATCAATGAGTTGAAATAGGGATCACATATTTATGAGAAAACAGGCAATTTAACGTATGATACAGGGCGCTATACCCAAGTGACTTCAATATGCCTGATTCAGAGCGAGGTCACTGAGTCGAATTCAAGGAAGACAACGAAGCGGAATAGCGAGCTCTTTCCAAGTTGTCTGACGCAAGAAGTCGGCGCAGTGACACGCTCCCAAAGGGCGAGCGACCTTAGCTCTCAGACTTTGTTAACGATTCTCAATATAGAACCACTATATCTTCGAATCGTTGCCGCGCCTGAGAACTAAGGTCGTCTCGCTGAACACTGCATCTTGAAGTTACTTGGGTATCTTTACATATTTCATTAGTTAGGTTTTTCGATGCAGTTATTCCAACAAGATGCGGTTGAGTGGTTATCTTCTTTACCCGATCAAAGTATTGATTTGTTGATCACAGATCCACCTTATGAATCATTGGAAAAGCATCGTGCCGTCGGCACAACGACACGTTTAAAACAGAGCAAAGGTTCGAGTAACCGATGGTTTAATATTTTCCCGAACGAGCGATTTGATACTTTACTGACACAAGCATACCGAGTTTTAAAACAAAATAGCCACTTCTACTTATTTTGTGATCAAGAAACCATGTTTCACATAAAGCCGATCGCAGAGCAAGTAGGATTTAAATTTTGGAAACCGATAGTGTGGGATAAAGTCGCGATTGGTATGGGATACCATTATCGTGCTCGCTATGAATTCATATTGTTTTTCGAAAAAGGCAAACGAAAACTCAATAACTTATCAATTCCAGATGTATTGGAATGTAAGCGGGTATATCGCGGCTATCCAACAGAAAAACCTGTGCCGTTACTTGAGATTCTTATAGAACAAAGCAGTATGGAAGGGGAAGTAGTGGCTGATCCATTCTTTGGCTCAGGTTCAACGCTTGTTGCTGCGCAAAAACTATCTCGCCAAGCGTGGGGTAATGACATCTCGGATTCGGCGCATCAACACCTAACACAACGCATCATGTAGCGGTCAGTAATATTGATTAGCTAGGAATAAACATGACCCAAAAGGGAAAAATAATTAGCTGGAATCAGCAAAAAGGCTTTGGATTTATTGAACCAGACAATGGCGGTGATGATGTTTTTTTTCACGTTTCAGCATTAGTAGAGAAGCAAAGTCGTCCACGTATCCAAGAACCAGTGAACTTTAAACTGTGTACGGATAGCAAAGGACGTTTATCAGCAAGGAATGTTGCGTTTGTAAATGCTCATTCAGGATTAGATAAGTACACAGCACCATTTTCAAAAGCACAGTGGTTCAGCGTGATCTTCTTAGGCTTTGTTGCATTGTCTATTGTGCTATTTCAATGCCCGTACCAAGTGCTGGTGGCGTATTTAGTACTAAGTGTGGTGACATTTGCTGTTTATGCTCATGATAAACGTGCAGCACAAGCAGAGAAGTGGCGAACAAAAGAGGCAACATTACATTTATTAGCATTAATTGGCGGTTGGCCTGGTGCATTATGGGCGCAAAAAATCTTACGTCATAAATCACAAAAGCAGCCATTTAAAGCGATTTTATGGCTAACCATTATCGTTAACTGTGCTTCATTTGTGCTGTCATTTACTCCAGAAGGAATGGCATTGATCAAGCAAGCACTTCAGTTAGTTTAATACTGAGAAAAATAGCCCTGCTTATATCAAGTTGGGCTATTTTTTTATTCATACGTTAGGATTAACGTGCTATTGAAATGTGACCTTCATCGTCTGCATACCAGTTAAAGTGCTGGTTGTCTTTACCTGTGATAACACCGTTACCTTTTGTTAGGTATGGGTGAACAGTATTTGCATCGTATTTGTAAGTAAATGGTGCTTTCGCTTCTGTAGACCAGTATTTAGCATTACTTTCAGCAGTATTAATCAACATACCTTTAAACATGATCTGACCGTAGTCATTCATTGTCATGATGTAATCATCATCTGTTGTGTTGTTAAAGCTTAAAGTGATCACTTCGCCATTGGTGATAGCGTTATGAGTAGTGAACTGCATTGCTGTCGGTGTGTGGATAATGATTTCGTTTTGTTGGCGTTCTACTTTCACACTACCTTTAGCGACGGCAATATCGATGTTGCCCTGAATTTCAGGGATATCACATTGATTAGTATTACCTACTGCAAGGCCTGTAGCACAGTCTTGTGCAGCGCGAGCAACAACAGTCACTGCGTCAGCAGTCACGTCAGCGTAGCCTTGTAGATCTGCTTGGCTCATATTATTAATATCGATGCCACCATGCTCTACAACTTCATCACCAGCGTTACAACCAACAAGTACTGTAGCTACCATTGCTGCTAAACATAACTTCTTCATGCAAGACCCTTTTTTCAATATATGAATAAATGTTGCAGCGGATGTTAGGTTATGAACAAAGCACAAACAAGCATTCATGGGCTGAATGCTTGTGTTCTAACAAAGAGATGACATTAATAGCGGTTTTGAGCGATTTTCATGACATTTAGCTTACATTACTGTCTATAAGCTGAATTTTTAACCTGTCGATTTTATGGCATTATCGGTGAGATGATCTGGGTACTGGTTTTGGATCTGACTCGCTTTTGCCATGTTTTTGGTGATTGCCTCAACGCAAAGCGGATCAAATTGCTTTCCACTTCCTTCTTGTAAGTATTTGATAACATCACTTAAAGGCCATGGTTTCTTATAGGGGCGGTGGCTGAGTAGGGCATCAGTAACGTCAGCAACTGTCACAATACGTGCTTCTAAAGGAATATCTTCGCCTTTAAGCTTTAACGGAAAACCGTCACCATCAAAGCGTTCATGATGATGCCTGATAATATTGAGAATGATCTTTAAATTATCATCAGTGATCCCGCCCCATTGCTTTAAGGTTTTTAAAATAAGCTGATACCCAAGCTCTGGGTGCTCATTCATTATCTGCCGCTCTTCTGGGGTGTAAATGTTAGTCGAAAATAGAATCTCATCAGGGATCATATACTTACCGATATCGTGCATATCGGCATAGTGATAAACAGCATCAATGAAATGACCATTACACAGTTTTCGTTTGCCAAGATAAAGCGCAATTAAACGGCTGTATTCAGCAACACGCTTTAAGTGATTTTGGGTTTCAGGATCTTTGTGATGGCTGATCAGTAGGATGGTTTTAATAATATTATGAAAAGAACGCTTCACATTAAGATCATCATTAATAAAGAGTGAAGCGATAAGCGAAATTGTATTGAAAAAGTTGAGATTTTGCCTGAAGAAATAGGGAATACGAGCATTTATAAACATAATCCCAACGAACTCATCGTTCTTATTATAAATAGGCGTAGCCATACTCGATAAACAAGATTTCCTGATCAATGTTTGATGAATATGTTTAATTGATGGTAAGTGGCAGGTCATATCATCAATAATGTCAGGAGAGCGCGTCTCTCTTAGCGTGGAAAGCCTTGATGATTTATGAATAGCTTCAATGAAATCAGGAAACTTAACTCCATAACCTTGGCTGCGATAAACTGAATACAAGTTATTGTCATTGTCCAACATAGCAATCGCAAAGCCGACATAATCAGGATACCAGTCTTGGATCAGCGTATTAAGATGATCGAGTTTCTGTTTGAGCGTTAAATTATCACTGATCTTTAATTCCATTTTATAACCTCCCTTCGCCTTTGTGCACTCTTACTCATATTGATAAAGGGAAGGGAGCTTGTATAGAAAAATCTTAATCAATTTATCGTCAGATTGATATTTATCAATTAAATAACTAATAATAAATATAATCTTTAAATTAAGTTTATAGCGAGTCGGTGAGTATTTTAATGTTGAATTTGTAAATTATAATATTTTCGGATAAACAGTTAACTATTACAGATATTAATAATTTATGAGGTATCAGCAAAGATAATAATGAGTTACCGAGTGTAACCTAATTTATTACAAAATCACTTTCTGATTTAGTTACAAAGAATTACGCAACAAAGTTGTGATAAGCAGAAAATGAAATTAATATAATAGGTTAAATTCGAAATATTATTTAAAGCTTGAGTAAAGGATAAAGCAACAGTGTTATTGTCCAAGCCAACGTACTTTGTAATGGTCAATAACTTGGTCAATGTGATTGAGGGCAATGTGAATCATGGATGTCTTTCCTCTGCCACTTAAGCCACAGAGTAAATAGCTAAACGAGTCTCCAAGAAGGTTTAAGCGTTTAATTTTCTCAGCTTTCGGCGGAGAATCTTTGAGGCTAATAGGCGTTGGTGATCTGGACCGAGAGGGATACGTTTTCGATAGTCAGTCTCAATAGGTTGTCTAATGGTTTCATAGGCTTAAGTCACCTGATCTTGACAGATATGCTCATCTAGCAAGTTGTTCAACAACGAGCGTATGTAATACCCATGAAGTTGAACTGGCACTTCATTTAAATCTCTTACAAACGAACGATTGGGTGAAGTAGGATCGTTACTAGCCCACAACGCAAAAAGCGAACCTTGTAGGGGTTCGCTTTTTCATTATTTAGACTTAACTAATTTAATGATTTATTGTCAGTATTAGAATATCACTGTTTCTAACTTGATATGATCAGAAAAATTAGTCCTCAATATAGTTCTCAATACTTGGGCATGAACACACTAAATTACGATCCCCGAATACGTTATCGACACGATTGACACTCGGCCAGTACTTTGCTGCTTTGGTATGTGCTGATGGGAAACAAGCTATTTCACGGCTATAAGTGTGGTTCCATTCTTGTTCCATCATATCGACTTGGCTGTGCGGTGCGTTAACTAGTGGGTTATCGTCTAATGACCATTCGCCAGATTGGACAAGGTTGATCTCTTCTTTAATGGCGATCATCGCATCACAGAAGCGATCAAGCTCGGCGATATCTTCAGATTCTGTTGGCTCAATCATTAATGTGCCAGCAACAGGAAACGACATGGTTGGGGCGTGGAAGCCGTAATCCATTAAACGTTTTGCTACATCTTCTTCTGAAATGCCGGATGCTTCTTTAATTGGGCGCAAATCGACAATACATTCGTGAGCAATACGACCTTCAGTACCACGATAAAGGACAGGGTAGTGTGGACGTAAACGTTCCATCACGTAGTTTGCATTTAAGATGGCAAGTTCGGTTGCTTGGGTTAACCCTTGTTCCCCCATCATCGCAATGTAAGCATAAGAGATTGGCAGAATAGATGCTGATCCTAACGCTGCTGCAGATACTGCATATTGAAGTTTGTTATTGTCTGAACCTTCAACATGTCCCGGTAGGAATGGTGCAAGGTGCGATTTCACGCCAATTGGTCCCATACCTGGGCCGCCACCACCGTGTGGAATACAGAACGTTTTGTGTAGGTTTAGGTGAGAAACATCAGAGCCGATAAAGCCTGGGCTGGTTAAACCCACTTGGGCATTCATGTTGGCACCATCAAGGTAAACCTGACCGCCAGCTTCGTGTACTAGATCGCAGACTTCTTGAACGGCTTCTTCATACACACCGTGAGTAGATGGGTAAGTGATCATGATACATGACAGTGCATCGCGGTGTTTGTCGATTTTGGCTTTGAGATCATCGATGTCAATATTACCCAGCTCATCACAACCTACAACGACCACTTTCATAGAAACCATTGCCGCAGAAGCTGGGTTAGTGCCGTGTGCTGAGCTTGGGATCAAACAAACATTACGATGGCTATCGCCATTGGCTTCATGGTAACGCTGAATCGCAATTAAGCCTGCATATTCACCTTGTGCACCAGAGTTAGGTTGTAGCGAGAATGCATCATAACCTGTAATTGAGCACAGCATTTCAGATAGCTTGGTTGCTAGTTCTTGATAGCCAAGGGTTTGTGTTGCTGGCGCAAATGGGTGTAGTTGTCCGAATTCAGGCCAAGTAACAGGGATCATTTCAGCTACAGCATTTAGCTTCATGGTACAGCTCCCTAGAGGGATCATGCCGTGAGTTAATGAGTAGTCTTTGTTTTCTAGTTGCTTCATGTAACGCATCATTTGCGTTTCGCTGTGATAGCGATTGAACACTGAGTGGGTTAGATAGGCACTTGTACGGCGACACGTAGGTGGAATAGCTGCAAACTCATCAGCGGCAATATCATCACTGAACATAGACACTTTAAGATCTTGATTAGTAAACAAGCTAAGTAGTTGTTCGATGTCTTCTACAAGGGTGGTTTCATCAATACTTACGCCTAGCTTATCGCTGTATTTGCGAAGGTTAACACAGGTATCTAGCGCTTTTTGATAAAGAACGTCAGTTTGAACACCTGTTTTGATGGTTAAAGTATCGAAGAAGTGTTGGTTTTCAAGTTCGAAACCATTGTTGGTTAAACCTGAGGCCAATACAGCGGTGAAGTGGTGAACACGACGACCGATTTTCTTTAACCCTTCAGGACCATGATACAGGGCATAAAATGCAGCCATGTTGGCAAGCAGTGCTTGAGCGGTACAAATGTTTGATGTGGCTTTTTCACGGCGGATATGTTGTTCACGGGTTTGCATTGCCATGCGCAGCGCTTGATTACCTTTGGCATCTTTAGATACCCCAATCACACGACCCGGCATAGTACGCTTGTGCTTGTCTTTGGTTGCCATAAAGCCAGCGTGCGGACCACCAAAGCCCATCGGTACACCAAAACGTTGCGCGCTACCAATAACAACATCTGCACCCATTTCGCCCGGTGCTTTGAGGACTGTCAATGCTAGTAGATCCGATGCCACAGCGACTAATGTTTTCTTATCATGCGCCGCTTCAATGATGTCGGTGAGATCAAGCAGTTCACCGTTACTGGCAGGGTATTGGAGTAAAGCGCCGAATACATCGTATTTTTCTAAATCTTCTGCACTACCTGTGATGATTTCAAAGCCGACGTATTTAGCACGTGTAGTCACCACATCAATGGTTTGTGGGTGAAGATCCGTTGAAATGAAAAACGCATTACTTTTGTTTTTACCAGCGCGTTTACATAAGGTCATGGCTTCTGCGGCAGCCGTTGCTTCATCTAACAGTGAGGCATTGGCTAGTTCCATGGCGGTTAAATCCATGATCATTTGCTGGTAGTTCAGTAATGATTCTAAACGGCCTTGCGAGATCTCTGGCTGGTAAGGAGTGTAAGCGGTGTACCAACCTGGGTTTTCTAATACATTGCGAAGAATGACGTTAGGGGTAAAGGTGTTGTAGTAACCCTGACCAATATAACTTTTGTTAATGATGTTCTTACGGGCAATTTGCTTAAGATCGGCAAGCATCGCTGCTTCACTTTGAGCTGGCGCTAGTTCCATAGGAGAGGAAAGGCGAATAGAAGCTGGCACGGTTTGCGCGATAAGTTGGTCAATACTACCGACACCGATAGTTTCTAGCATACGTTGTTGTTCGTTGGCATTAGGGCCATTATGACGATGAGCAAAAGAATTATCGTCGCTGAGTGTTTGTAGAAAAGTAGTATTGGTCATGGTTCTTTCCTGAACGTTGTACGTTTTCACATAAGCGTTAGCGGTTATTCATAGAGAAAAGCGTTAACGCTAGATAAACAAAGATCGAGCATGGACTCGATCTTTGTTGTTATGAATTAGTCTTCTTCGATAGAAGCGAGATAAGCTTTAGCATCGATTAATTCTGCTAGCTCATCGGCATCACTTAATTTGATAGTAGCAATCCAACCACCTTCATAAGGCTCGTCATTAACAAGCTCTGGGCTATCTTCAAGATCTTCGTTAATTGCGACAACTTCGCCTGTTATCGGAGCATAAATATCAGAAGCTGCTTTTACCGACTCCACTAAAGAGAACGCATCGCCAGCATCTGTTGTGTCACCAATTTCAGGAAGATCAACAAAAACCACATCGCCTAATAAACCTTGCGCATGATCAGAAATACCTACAGTTACCGTTCCATCACCGTTGTCACGAACCCACTCGTGGCTACTGGTAAACTTTAGTGTTGATTCCATGTTTGTACTCCTTAACTCACCGATAAAATGTATTGATACAAAGTTTCTTATAGTGGAACACGTTTTCAATTTGTTTTGTGTGATTTTACGCAAACGTTTGCTATTTGTCATGCTTGATTGTTGCAAACTGGTTATCTTAAGTTTAAATTTAGTTAAAAATCACACACGGACACCATTAAATATAAACTTATCGCCTAGTTATAGATGTAAATAGCGATAATGTATGCCTCATGGGTAACATTATTTTAAAAAAATTATGACTTTGTGAACTAGGTTTAACTAAGTTTCTTATAGGAAACTATGATTGTTCAGTGTGCATAATGTTCACGTAGACATCGGTCAATTTTGATAATCAAGGGAACAATATGGCAGAGGAACAGATCCAAGATATTTATCCATCAATGCGTGTTGAGAAAGAGCAGTCTCCTCAGCCTATCGCGCCTTTAAAATTAGGGGAGCGACTTAAAGAGATCCGTGTCTCTCATGGCTTAACCTTAGAAGAGGCCAGTAAGCTAACAGGGCTTGCGCGTTCTACGTTATCTAAAATTGAAAATGAACAAATCTCGCCAACTTTTCAAGCGATGCAAAAATTAGCGGCAGGGTTAGCAATCGATATTCCTCAGCTTTTTGAACCACCACAAACCATTACAGCAACAGGTCGTCGTGATATTACTCGTTGTGGTGAAGGGCGACCGCATCCCACTTCTACCTATGAACATGAACTTCTCGCCACCCAGCTGACCAATAAGAAAATGATGCCGTTTAAGTCTCATGTACGGGCTCGCTCATTTGACGATTATGGTGATTGGATCCGCCATGACGGGGAGGAGTTTTTGCTGGTGTTAAAAGGGGATATTACTTTTTATTCTGAATTCTATGAGCCGATCAATTTAACTGAAGGTGATTCGGTTTATTACGATGCCACTATGGGGCATATGCTGACATCTATCAGTGAAGAAGATGCACTGATTTTATGGGTTACCGCTTCATAATTACCAATAATTCCAAGATGCCACCTTTAACGGATACAACTTTACTAACGGAGTACAACTATGTCTCAACAGCTAAAGCAAACCCCTTTGCATGGATTACATATTGAAATGGGCGCAAAAATGGTGCCTTTTGCAGGTTACGATATGCCAGTGCAATACGCATTAGGGGTGAAAAAAGAGCACATTCATTGCCGTGATGCTGCTGGCTTGTTTGATGTCTCTCATATGGGACAGCTTCGTTTAAAAGGTGATAACGCGGCTGCGTTTCTTGAGAGCTTAGTACCTGTCGATATTATTGATTTACCTGTTGGTAAGCAACGTTATGCGCTTTTTACTAATGATAAAGGTGGCATTGAAGATGATTTAATAGTGACAAACTTTGGTGATCACTTGTTTCTTGTAGTGAATGCTGCCTGTAAAGAACAAGATATTGCACACCTTAAAGCGAATTTAGCTGATGGCGTTGAACTGGAGGTGATTGAAGATCGTGCACTACTTGCACTACAAGGGCCAAAAGCAGCTACGGTATTAGCTGAACTAAACCCTGCGGTTGCTGATATGGTATTTATGGACGCTGCACATATCGAGCTAATGGGCATTGAGTGTTATGTCAGTCGTTCTGGCTATACCAGTGAAGATGGTTACGAAATCTCTGTACCGAGTGATAAAGCAGAAGCATTCGCACGTAAGCTTTTAGCTTTTAATGATGTTGAGTGGATTGGTTTAGGTGCCCGTGATTCACTGCGTTTAGAATGTGGTTTATGTTTATACGGTCATGATCTAGATCCTACTACCACACCGTTTGAAGCAAGTTTATTGTGGGCAATTACACCTGTTCGTCGTGCAGGTGGCGAGCGTGAAGGGGGATTCCCAGGAGCCGAGGTTATTTTAGATCAGATCACAAACAAACAAGCTTTACGTAAACGCATCGGTTTAGTGGGGCAATCTAAGGCGCCAGTACGTGAGGGAACAAAACTGTTTGATGCCGATGACAATGAAATTGGTATTGTGACAAGTGGTACTTTTGGCCCTACAAAAGGTATTCCTGTTGCTATGGGCTATATTGCCGCTGAAGCAAATCAGTTAGGTAACATGGTATATGCTGAAGTACGTGGTAAGAAATTGCCAATGACGATCGAAAAAATGCCGTTTGTGCCACAGCGTTACTATCGCGGGTAGCGGTACGAATAACACTTTATAAGTTTATTATTTATGTAATAAAAAATGACGTTAAGTATGATGCTTAACGTCATTTTTTGTGTGTCACCAGCATGCAGTAGAGCGAATAATTGCAGAAATGTTTGCTCGAAGACGCTGCATTATTGTTTACTTCGGAGTTAGAAAAAACGTCCTGTTTTAATGCTTCGAAATTTGCCATTGTTGAATACTTTTCCTGAATATTCTGATCTCACAACAAATGTTGTTAATGAAACAACTTAATTTGCGGTAACAGCTTTGTACGCTGATTTAAAAAGTAGCGTGAAACCTTCTTTAGATAGATCTTTTACAGTTAGGCCTGTTTCGTTGAGGCGACGGTAGCATTCGTTTAACGCAGTGATCATTGTATCTGTATCTATTGCGTTACTATGGTTAGATTTCATAACAGTCATCCTCAATTAAATTATCTTGCGCCAACATTATGGCATAAAGAAGATGAATAATATCTGAATAGAGTAGCGGCTAGTGTTAGTGGAACGTTAATATTGGTCATGGTAAAAAACCTCAAGTTACACCATAAATAGTGCAATCTTGAGGTTAAGTCATTGTCGATTATATAAAATCGAATAAGTGACTAAATTACTTTTTAGTCAAATAAGTGTATAAAAATTCAGTAATCTTGGTTATGTCTTCGATGGTGATGAACTCTTCAGTAGTGTGTACTTTGCTCATACCGGTTGAAAGGTTTACAGTTTTTAACCCTTTCGCATTGAAGATGTTTGCATCACTACCGCCTCCGGTAGATTTAGTGAATGGCGTTAAACCAATTTGAGTGAAGCTTGTCATTATGTCGACAACATGTGGGTCACTATCAGCAACCGTAAACGCGTTGTAAGAGCAAGTTGATTGAATATCAATATTCGCACCGTGCTTTTGTGCTGCTTGATTGAAGGTGTCGATCATGTGTTCAACTTGTAATGACAGTTTATCATCGTTTAATGAACGTGCTTCTGCAGCAAGGTATAGCTCTGGCATAACAATATTCGTTGCTTGACCGCCTGACACGATACCAATATTGGCTGTGGTTTCGTTATCAATGCGTGATAGTTTCATGTTCATAATCGCATCAGAGGCAACCGTTAGCGCATTGATACCTTCTTCTGGAGCAAGACCTGCGTGAGCTAGCTTACCTTTAATGATTACCTTTAGGCTTTGTTGACCCGGAGCACTGGTTACGATGGCGCCAATTGCACCACCTGTGTCTAATACAATAGCTTTATCGGCTGTGATATATGACATATCGAAGTGTTTAGAACCTTGCAGTCCGCCTTCTTCATGAACAGTGAAAGCCAGTTCAATGGTTTTATGTTCTTGGTTCTGCTCTTGAATAGTACGTACAGCTTCCATAATCGCTGCAATACCAGATTTATCATCACCACCTAAAATAGTGTCGCCTTTAGAGCGGATAACGCCATCTTCAATGATGGGTTCAATATTGTTGCCTGGTGCTACTGTATCCATGTGGCAGCTTAAAACGATGCTATCTTCTAGTTTGCCTTCAAGTTTTGCATAGATATTGAAACCATTTGAAATTGATTCTGGAACAGGAAGTTTTGCAACATTAAAGCCAAGTGTACCAAGTTGTTCAGCTAACGTTTCAGCAATTGCTTTTTCGTTGCGAGATTCACTGTCGATTTTTACAAGGTCAATAAAGTGTGAGATCAGACGATCTTGATTGATTGTTGTCATATTGCTTCTAACCACTTAATAGGAGTAATAAAGATCACTCTAAACATAAAGTGGTTGTGCAGATGAGGGGTTAAATCAATAAAAGTGAAGTTATCGCTGGGGAACGTCACTTTTATCAAAGAAATTTGAAGCTTTTTGCAATGATAATATGAAAGCTATTTTCTTTCTTTGGGTTTGGATTCACAGGCATTTCATATTCATTAATGAGAAGTCAAAACCCTTTGTCTTTTTTATATTAGAGAGCTAATTATTTATTGGTTTAAAACCAGAATAAGCCAAGTTAACAAAGACTGAATTGTTCGTCATATTTACAAAATAGTACGATGCCTTTCACGAAAGCTAACATTGGAGAGGTGAAATACAACGATAGAATAAATTGATGGTGGATATCGGCATACAATAGATAGCTAGTATTATGAGTTGTTTAACGGCAAAAACGTCAAAATCGCCTGACAGGTAAATATCTATCCATAGATGGTTTTTGTAACATGCTGATAAATAAAGATTGTCGTGTTTTTGTCAGGCTTGTGACGTGATGTTTTGAACTCGATATCTGTAGGCTTTAGCGGAAAGTAGCAAAAAGGATTTGTAATGATTATTCGAAAATTACGACTACAGCGTGGTTGGTCTCAAGAGCAACTTTCTCAATTAAGTGGATTAAGTATTCGTACTATTCAACGTATTGAGCAAGGACAAAAAGCGGGGCTAGAATCACTCAAATCTTTAGCTGCTGTGTTTGAAATACAAGTATCAGACCTTCAAATGGAGCCGCCAATGAACAAAGAAATCACCATCACAGAAGATGAAAAACAAGCGATTGAATATGTGAAGAGTATCAAAGAGTTTTATTCACACTTAGTCACGTATCTTTTGGTTATAACTGGATTGTTCGTGATTAACTATTTTACTAGTCCTGATTATTGGTGGGCGGTATGGCCTGCATTGGGCTGGGGGATAGGTATTGTTAGCCATGCTCTTAGTGCGTTTGAAATACTTAATATTTTCGGTCCTGAGTGGGAGAGAAAGCAGGTCGAAAAACGTTTAGGCCGAAAACTGTAATTGGTTCATGTAAAGCCAATGAATACTGATGCCACTTTTATTATTAATTGTTGGTATCAGTCTTATTGGCTTTTTGTTTTTATTTGAAAGAGAGCTGCTTAGTTATTGGTTTAAAAACAGAAAAAGCCAAGTTAAGAAAAACTGAATCGTTCGCCATGTTTATAAATGTTACATTAAATGTTAATGAAAGTTTGAAATAAATAGGGGGATAGATTGGGTTCAGCAATAAAAAAAATGTGGTATTCCCCGTCCATCAATTTAGGTCTACGTGCTTCAGTTATCTTCATTATCCTCATCTCTATCGGTGTAGCATCCAACCAAATCAGTAGCTTAATGACAGCTTTAATGACGTTACCTGCGGCATTAATTAGTGGTTTAGATACAGCAGGCCCAAAACGTTGGATACGTTTCTTTATTACTGCCATTGCGTGGTGTTTATCCATAGTACTTTGCTACACCTTGCTAGAAACAGGGTTACCATTGTGGCTAGTGTATGGCGGGTTAGCAGCACTGTTCGTTTGCTTTGCGGCTAATGGCGCATTTTGGGGACGGCTAGGGATGTCGTGCCTGTTAATGGCGGTTATCTCTCTTTCACTGCACAATTTAAACACCGAATTTCTTCAGTATATTTATCTGGTCATCGGTCCATTAGCTTTCGCCTTATTAAGTTGGTTATGGTTTGCAATATGGAAGCATTTTGCGCTCAGAGTTGGGCTCTCAGCGATTTATGACAGTTTAAGTGAGTTAATCAAGCAGCGTACCGCTATTTTGTTAGGTGAACACAATGAGGCTAAAGGGCAAAAGTTAAAATACCAACTGGTTGAATTATTCGAACAAGCTATTCAATCCGAATCATTTCGTTCACAAAGACAAGAAGTGGATCCATTGCGTCAAGAGCTCTTTCTGGCGCTTGATATCTTTGAAGGTATTTTGGCAAGCCAAACGAAAAATCCTGAGCTTATTTACCAGTTTGAGCATGATGTCACTAAGCGAGAGCTATTGTTACGATGGAGTGAATGTTGCCAGCTCCAACTCAAAAATAAAGCAGCACAATTTCAACATCGCAAAACAAGCAATAACTCTTATTCTTGCATTGCTACAGCAGAGCAATTAATTGATGCAGTGAAAGGTGAGTTAGAACAACAAGCCCGTTTTAAATATTGGGCTGCTACAGTGAAACACATTTCTCGCAGAATAGAGTTAAATGAACAAAGCTATGAGCGAAAAATCGACATTCAGCCCTTTCAATTAACTTGGCATCTTCCTAGTTTAAGTCATCCTATTTGGCGCCATGTAGCTCGGGTTAGTTTTATTTTTGCTGCTAGTGCTGGTGTTGCAGAAACCTTCAAATTGATCCATCCCGAATGGGTGTTGATCCCTATGAACATGGTTATTCAACCTACCTTTGCCGCTATCAGAAGTAAGATTTGGCACCGCTGTTTAGGCACGATTACGGGGTTATGTATTGCGACAGTGTTAATTCATATTGGGATACCAACCCCATATCTATTGGTATTAGTGGCTGTTTTATTGGTCACTGCAATGCTCAATATTATGCGAAATTACGGTATCGCTATTGGTTGTGTAACCGCAATATTGGTGCTAATTACCCAAGTGATGACAAGTCAAGGTATTGATATTGTGATACCGAGAATCATGGATAATGTGATTGGTTGTTTGCTTGTTTTAGTCAGTTACGCGGTTCTATGGCCGCAATGGCGAGGTAATGAAATTCATGCTCAAGCGTTGAAATCACTGGGAGCGGCAAAAGCACTATTTTTAAACAGTTATCAGCAATTACAACAACCAATGGAACAGCGATCACCGTCTACATTAACGCAGCTGAGGGGAAAAATGCTGGTAGAGGAAAGCAGCCTTGAATTGATTTATAAGGAAATGCTCAATGAACCTCAGTTTACTCGTCGTGATCCGCTTTATTACGAAGAAATGCTAAATCAATATCGATTGTTATCGCATTATTTGTGTTTGTTGGTACCACTTGTGCGTAAAGGTACGCAGCAACATGTACTTAAAGAATGGGAGGCAATGATCACTTCATCAATGGACGCATTAATTAACAGTGTTAAAACCCAAAGCGTGGTTGAATTGCCGATAATAGATGAAGACTTATTGCAACAACATCAAGATAAATCAATCAATGAACGTGCTGCTTATGAATTAATGTGGTTGTCTTTAATGACGGTAAAACAAATGCACGACTTGGTGCGAGATAAAAATACGCAAGTGGTAAGCTAATATTTATCGCCAAAGTTATAGAGAGTGAGCTGATATGTTCACTCTCTTTTTATCTGGGTGCTATTCATCATCAATTAATGTTGTAGATATGTATAAAAATACTAACGTACTTTCTCAAATTATCGCTTTCTATAAATCAGCTAAATGTTTAGTTCGATAAATAATAAATACCTGGCTTATGTAATTTTTATGTAAGTAATGACCATAAAAAGCTTGTTTTGTTTGTTGTTTGTACTCTTGGTTGGTATGGTTGCGCTCAAATATTGTTTAGTACTCTAAATAATATTATTGAGTTTACATAACAAGGTAGGTTTTTTTGAATACTTCGACGGACAAAGTAAGTAGTAAATACAGTATAGAAACGACCGATTATCAGGTTGGTCAAGATAACATCCAACGCTGGGGATTTGATATCCACAAGCCTGTATTTGGCATTAGCGCATTATTAATTCTGATCTTCATTATAGTAATGTTGGTTGTTGATCCTCAGTCAGCAAAAACCACATTAAATAATATGCGAAACGGCATTCTTGAACAGTTTGATAGCTATTTTATGTGGACGATGAATATGTTCTTCGTTTTCTGTGTGCTGTTAATGGTTTCACCATTAGGCAAAATTCGCATTGGTGGTAAAGATGCAAAACCAGAGCACTCAACCATCTCATGGAGTGCTATGTTATTTGCAGCAGGTCTTGCAAGTGGTGTGATGTTCTTTGGTGTTGCAGAGCCAGCAGCGCTGTATACCGACTGGTATGGCACACCTTTTAATGCTGTTGGTTATTCACCAGAAGCAAAGCAGTTAGCGATTGCGACAAGCTTTTTTCACTGGGGGATTACGGGTTGGTCTGTTTACGGTATTGCTGCACTTGCATTGGCCTTTTTTGCTTATAACAAAAATTTACCGCTTTCTATCCGTTCATTATTGTTCCCAATCTTTGGTGATAGAGTGTGGGGCTGGTTAGGCAACGTTGTTGATATTCTAGCTGTTGTGTCTACCTTGTTTGGTCTTGTTGCATCACTAGGTTTAGGTGCGCAACAGGCGGTAAGTGGTATTAACTATGTATTTGGTACACACGGCGAACTAGGCATGCAGTTTGCTATCATTGCAGGTGTCACGTCTGTAGCGATTTTCTCTGTGGTTCGCGGTATTGAAGGTGGCGTTAAGCTATTAAGTAACATCAACATTGTATTTGTTGTTGGGCTACTTATTCTTGTAGCTGCACTTAACATCGAAACCGTTATTCATGTATTACCACAAGGTGTCATGGATTATGTCAAAAACTTTGTTGCGTTAAGTAATCCAATTGGTCGAACTGATACCACCTTCCTTCATGGCTGGACAATTTTCTACTGGGCTTGGTGGATTTCGTTTACTCCGTTCGTGGGTATCTTTATTGCCCGTGTATCAAAAGGGCGTACCGTTCGTCAGTTTATTTTCTCTGTGCTGGTGATTCCAACCTGCGTCATTATCTGTTGGTTCTCAGTCTTTGGTGGTATTGCTGTAGAGCAACTCGCTAATAAAGTGGGTCAACTAGGTATGAATGGTTTACAAGATATCTCATTAACCTTGTTTTACGTTTATGATGCAATGCCAATGAGCATGCTACTTTCAGTGGTATCGATTGTCTTGATTCTGGTGTTCTTTGTAACGTCATCAGATTCAGCATCTCTGGTTATTGATAGCATTACCGCTGGTGGTAAATTAGATGCGCCTGTGCCACAACGTATCTTCTGGGCAACCATTGAGGGTGTCATTGCTGCTATTTTACTGTGGGTAGGTGGCTCTCAAGCATTAGAAGCCTTGCAGTCAGGGGTTGTTATTACGGCATTGCCGTTTAGCTTTATTCTGGTGTTTACCTGTGTGAGCTTAATTAAAGGCTTGAACAGTGAGCGACACTTGTATCGATAAGCAAAGCTAAAATCACGAAATAGAATGAAGTAAGCAGATTTGTCGGCTTTTGTTTTTTATAACTATTCCAACAAATGATACAAAGTGATCGAACCCTTAAATTTAAAATAAATGCTTTATTTAGCTTGTCTACTACTGGCGAACATTAAAGCCTTTCTGCAAACTGATGTCAGTAATAGATGAGTGAATGGAGTCACTGTAATGATTAATTGGATCACCGTTGAATCAAACTCAATTCGTAAAGTTGGTTACAATGAAACTAACAACGAGCTTTATGTCGATTTAGGGCAGCGCCAACCGTATTGCGTTTTTTCTGACGTTTCCAAATATGCTTTTTATCATTTTGCCTCAGCGGAATCGGTAGAAGAGCATTTCAATAGCCATATCAAGCCAGTGTATAACCAAGTGTAATGAACCGAGTTATGCGCTTATTTTCATGATGCTATCGTATCTTAACATTGCATTTTTCGGCTTAAATACTGATTGATTAATAAGTCTAGTCAGCCTATTTTAACTGTAATATAGCGTAATCAATGATGAGAATTACGCTTATTACATAACATTATGGTAGGCAAGATGTCAGTAGCAGAACTCACCGAAGACAGCTTTTTAAAAGCAAATCGTATTAGCCAAGAAGAGTGGCAAGCCAGCGCTATTGATTGGCAAACACTTCATCAAATTGGTTTGAACCATGAAGCGAATATTGAACAATTAAAAGAAACAGCAGAAATGTACGCACGTATTATTCAACGATGCCAACAGGTACATTCTGTTCGCTGGCGGGTGAAAGATCCGCAGCACCTAATGGAAAAGATTGTTCGCAAAACTCAACCTAATACGCCGACATTTAAAGAAAAATACGTTGGTATTAATGAGACCAATTACGACAGCATTGTTACTGATTTAATCGGCGTACGTGCGCTACATTTGTTTAAAGAAGATTGCTTACCTATTCACGATTATCTGTGCCAAGAGTGGAAAAACGCAGAAGCGCCGATTTATTACGTCCGTAGTGGGGATGATAAAGTCTTTGCGGATTTACCGGATGATGTTGTCGTAAAAGTGCATCCAGCAGGTTATCGTTCGCTGCATTATGTATTTGGTTCACAACCATTAAGCCGAATCGTTTATACTGAAGTACAAGTACGCACAATTTTTGAAGAAGGCTGGACGGAAATTGATCATAAAATCCGTTATCCAAACTTTTCTCATAATGAACAAGTATGCTCGTTTTTATTAATATTTAATCGTTTGGCGGGCTCTGCTGACGAGATGGGATCATTCGTAAAACAACTAGTAAGTGAGCTTGAACTTCACCAACATGCAATTGATGAGATCACTCAAAAGAGCGAAGAAAACGCACAAGAAGTGGCAAACCTGTTTAAATTACTAGAACAAAATGAATCAAAACAACAAGGCTCTCAAGAGCTTATTGATAAATTACGTGAACAAGTAGAGCAGCTTCAAGCTGAGAAAAAAGCGCTTCATCGTGCGGCAAAACAACATGCGATAAATACACTAAGTTTGAATGCAAAAGCAAAATGTAAAGCGTCTGAGCTGATAAAATAACAACATAACTATCCGTTTTTCGGATAGTATCTAGCTTGTTAGGCATGGAAAACTGCTTATAATCTCTCTATTCCTTTTAGGTATTTATAAAATATAAGAAAAGTTGTACTGAGGTTGTTTGTGATGAGAACACGTTTTGATCGTATTCGTCATGCCGTTTGTTTTGAAATTATTGGATTAGTGCTGTTAGTTGGTGTGTTGAGTCAATTCGGCTATGATTCTGGTCATGTTGGAGCAATCGGTATTGCGTTTTCCTTTTTAGCTACAGGTTGGAACTACCTTTATAACCATTGGTTCGATTGCTTTATGGCTCGTCGTTATAACACCTTAAATAAAACGACAGTGCAGCGTATTGTGCATAGCATTGGTTTTGAAGCAGGTTTATTGATTGTAACGATTCCAATCTTATCTTGGTTCTTGAAAGTTTCACTATGGGAAGCTTTCGTACTGGATATCGGTATGGTGGTTTTCTACTTAATCTACGCTTATATTTATAACCTTGCGTACGATAAGATTTTCCCAGTACCTGAAGTGGCACACTAATTGTTGATGCTACTGGAAATGGTTCATCTTAATTAGTAGAAAATGAAAAAATACGGTAGTCAGATATATGGTTTATTCGTAAAGCAAAAATCGTATATGCGCTACCGTTTTCATATTCTGTTATATTCTTTCTATCCCAATTATGGGATGCATCCAGATCTTAAAGTTAGTTAGTATTTTTTATATCGTCTGTACTAATACCTAATTTGCTGAAAAGTTGGAGGGCTCTTTTCTTTGAAATCTCTAATTGTTTGGCAGAAATCTACTCCTGCAATACATTATTCAACAGGATATAAATGTATGCTTGGTGCAGGGAGGACACTGAGTCATCAATGCCTCACTCTACTCGATATGATTTCCTTAAAGGAAATAGGCAATTGTTCTATTTCTCGTTTTGATGTCGGTAGCCGTCGTTAAATTCAATATCAAATTCTTCATCATATTGATGTTTATCTAATATGCTTTGGCAATGTGGAAATTGGCAATAAATTGGATATTTCTTATGTAAGCCATTTTCAATAAATGCATCCAGAATGCTATGTGTATCTGCAATAAGTGTTTTATCTTCCATAGGATTACCTCAAACAAATATATGCAACTATGTTACCGATCCCTATATGAAGAATGTAGCGCACACGTAGTTTAAAAGTGTCTTATAGATAAGAATTATCCCTCTTATGTATGTTGTTATTATAGCAATGATGAAAAATGTACACATTTAATGCCACCAATTTTGCCATAGATTATGCGATATTTTTCATAAAGATTAATTTTTTCTTATAAAACCTGCTATAACCATAGCTAAGTAAGGAGATTCTTCTGCTGCTATTAGTTTTCCCGATTCATTAAAGCAATATAAAGGTGGGATATATGAAAAGCATCGTTTCATATTTAGTGAAAGCAGGCTTGTTGACCATGGCATGTGCAAGTTCTGCAGTTTATGCTGTCGAGAACAATCCCGCACCTATGAGTTTTGTTCGTGCTATTGAAACTGATACACAACTAGTACAGCACCAAGGTTTAGTTATTTATCATCCCACACTCGGTTTTGTTAATTATGAAGCGACACTGTGTGGAGCTAAGGAAAAAACAGAACAAGCGTTTAAGCAATTAGTCACTTCTGTTTGTAGTGAACAGCAGGGCAGAGTGGAGAGTAATTGGTGCATAGATACAAAATCGAATGCGCCATTATTTAATGCTGAACTGGGATCTTTTGTTATGACCTGCCAAGACGGTGAATACTCATCGATCATCCATGTTTTAGAGGCGTTACCATCAGTGAAAATTAGTGCAGAGCAGAGAAATAACTGGCTTCAAGTCGCAACATCCTTTGGTTATTTATGAACCGAGTAGAGAGATTGTGCTTATACGTACTTGAACCATTTCTGTTTTAAATTATGCTCAATCACTTTTTCTAAACCACAATCTTTTGTCTGAACATGATTGGTTTTAGATGTAATAACCTCTGGTAAGCTTTTCGTTTCGGTAGCCTGGTAAATAATGCTACAAGACGGCTCTACGCTGAAATATAACGAGTATTCACGATCTTTAATTTTTGGCTTTATATACTTGCCATTTTGACTAACAGAGATCGTGTATTCTTTTGGGTACGTGTCGATAATTTTATGTGCGTATTCAGTGGTAAAAGCACTCACGATCTGAGGATCACGATACAAAGTAGCAAACCCAGTAAGGGGATCACTAAGTCCTAGATTTTCAGATGTAAATGCCTTTTTAAGCAGTTGACTGAAAGCGACTGAGTGAATATTAATTTTATTATTTTCATCAACCAATGCTTTATCAATCAGATTTAACTTATCTTCTTTTAACTTCACTAACTGCTGTTCTAGAGCAAGCAGTGAAGGACATTTACGACGGCAGAGTGTTTGTTTATCTGCATAGTTATTTTGAGCTTGAATTAGTTGAGAACGTAAATTATTCACAAAGTAATGTTTGTTAGTTTTAGTATCATAAAAACCGTTTAAGTAAGTCATTTCTTGCCATACTTTTACCGCTTCTGTTTGAATGATATTTATCACTTGTTCTTTATTATTCGGCGTAATATAGCGAACTAAAGCGTCAAGGTTTATATAAGTACAATACTTTGCATCTTTTATGTTTAATAACTCATAATCACCCCAAAAATGCTCACATTTTGGCGTTTTTTTCTCTTTCAATTCAAAATTAAGATTGTCATTAATATTAAATGCAGTGACAGGATCTTTAACAACCTTATTTAAATGATCATAAAAATCATTTCTTGTATCAAAGAATTTCTGTTGTTGAACTTGAATTTGTTTTTCAAGAACAGCAATTTTGTTTAAATAATAATCATTAGAATGAGTCAATAAAGCAATTTTTCTTTCATGCTCACTGATTTCATTATTATATCGTAGTGACGTTTTATCTATTGCGCGCTGGAGCGTTTGAGCATACGCGTTTATACGCAATAAATTCGTACGATACGTGCGCTTAGCTTGTTCAAGTTCATTGATAAAGGGTTGTGCATCAGTCAATTGTGTTTCTTTTAACAGCAACAATAACTTACTGATATCTGAAGCATAATTGGGTGACGATAACCAATCGCTATTAAGTAATTCGCTCGATATTTGTTGAATTTGATTGAATTTCTGTGGAATTGCTAAAGGATTATTTGTATTCGTGATAATAAAGCCATGAATATCATTCGCTTTAATTTCATTAGGCGAAAGTGAAAATGATTCAAAATCAACTTTTCTTTCCACATCACATGCAGTTGTCGTTGCAATGATCGATATTAATGCAAAATAACGAAATTTATTCATGGTTCTTGAGTATCAAGTTACAAAACGCCGACATTCTACCGTTATAAATTATGTTCTGAAAGTGCATGTATAAACTTTGTGAGCATTTTCCCTTAAAATCATAAATAAGACATTTGTTTATAATGTTAAGAGTAAGATTAAGTTATCATTATGTAATGTATACCTAAGAGTGTAACGTTAATTTTAATGGTTGATATGCAGTGGCGGTGTTATGGTTGATGCTAAAAGAGGGTGGAAAGAGGTATTTTTAGTCATACTTTCAGTGTGGGTGATCTCATTTATCGCTTTTATTATTAATCATATTTTTAATGGCGTTTTAAATAATTATGGATTATTGCCTCGCCATGTTACTCACATTAGTAATATTGTTGTTTATCCCTTTATACATGGCTCTTGGACGCATTTATTCTTCAACTTATCGTCGTTTACACTATTGGCATTAGGCGTCGGTGTTAACGGTGTCGCACGCTTATTGAATGTTATCTTGTTATGTTGGCTATTAGGCAGCATTAGTGTGTGGCTGTTTGGCCGAATAAGCTATCACGTTGGTTTAAGTGGCATCATCTATGGCATCTGGGGATACCTCTTAATATATGGATTAGTGCGAAGAAGTTTACTGTCCTTTATCATTACCTTTTTAGTGATGATTTATTTTAGTTCGATGATCTGGGGCGTCTTTCCCACGAACTATCAAGTGAGTTTTGAAAGCCATTTGTTTGGGGCTATTACTGGTGGTTTTGTCGGTTATTTTTTAGGGAAAAAGGATGCTGCAAAGTTAAATTGCCGTATTGATGAGCAACCCTGAGCCAACAAAGTGGTCTAATAATATGTTCAACAACTGATGTTATTCAGGAACATAATAAGTGAGAAAGGGAGTGATTTATGCTGATTACATTTTGTAGTAAAGGAAGTCATGATATTACGATGTTTGGTGATATCGCTCAGCAACTCATTCACATGATGGGGTTTTGTGAAACCGTACCGGGTGCGATACGCGAAGAAGATGTTAATCAAGCACTGCGTAATTTACAGCATCAAATAGAAGTTACTAAGCAGGAAAAGAAACAAGGTGACGTCGAACAACCTAATCCTTTAGATGCCGATCTAGATGAAGACGAGTTCGAGCCGGAAATTTGTTTATCAGTACGCGCAATGCCATTGATTGGTTTACTAGAGTCCGCGATAAAAGATCAAAGCTACATTATGTGGGAATAGATGCTAGTGAATCGTCTGATTGGGTATTAACGCACAATATGCAAAGGTGCAAAAGGATCGTCATCAGGGTCGTTTTGCCATAAATATTCAGCTTCAATAGCCACTTTACGTGCCACACTATCGCCCAGTTGATACCCAATCACAGCCAGCGCCATATCAATACCAGATGAACCGCCAGAGGCAGTAAAAATATTACTGTCTCGTACCCATCGAGCAGATGACTGCCACTCCACGTTATGTCCTAGTTTTTGAACCCAATGAAATTGTTTTTTATTGGTTGTCGCTCGGCGGTAATTTAATAATCCTGCGGTAGCGAGTAAAGCGGCTCCCGTACAAACAGAGCAAATTAACGTTTGTTTAGGAGCAAAGCGTTTAAGCCAAAACAGGGTGAGAGGATCGTGAATGATCGCTTGCAAACCAGCGCCCCCAGGAATAATTAAAATGTCAGACTGAAATGTGTCGTTGAAACTAAATTGAGGCTCAATTTGTATCTGCTGTTGGCTAGTTACCGTGATGCCTGTTTGCGATACCGTTTGTAGAGTATAAAACTCAGGTAGCAGTGAAAACATCTGCAATGGGCCAAAAGCATCGAGTAATTGAAAACGATCGAATAAAAATAGTGTTACTGTTTGTGGAGTATTCATTTTTATTTCCTATTTTCTACCTCTTAAGGATTAGCATAGCTAACTGATTTCATCGTATTTGTTCGTTATTGAGATGGTTTTCGCTGCGGTTCGATGGATAAAGCTTGTTATTCAGCGCTGAACCATTACAATCAGCGCCTTGTTCAAAAATGATGAAAATATCAGCTGGCGCGAATATGAATAGAAAGAAGAAAATTAACGAAACGCTTAAAAAGAGAATGAAGAAAGCGAATGCAAAATTACACAAGAGTAATAAGCCTCGCTACATTTCTAAAGCGGAACGTGCCAAGTTAGAAGCAGAAGCGGCATTGCAAGCAGCTGAAGCAGCGACAACACCATCAGAAACAGAAACTATGAGTACGGAAACAAGCGTTTCTTAATTACGTACTCGTTAGTACTTTTTGGACAGGGAAGGTAGCAGCTACCTTCCCTGTTTTATTCTTATTGAACAGCGCATTGTTCAAATGCTGATTTGTGATCAGCACAATTACCGCCACATTGGCGTTCTATATAAAAGAGAGATGCTATGAGTTTTGCCTCTTTAGGCCTATCTGCCCCAATTCTTGATGCTGTAGCGAAACAAGGCTACGAAAAACCATCCCCAATTCAGGAAAAAGCGATCCCAGCGATTCTTGAGGGAAAAGATGTCATGGCGGCAGCACAAACGGGTACAGGCAAAACAGCAGGTTTTACATTACCTTTGCTAGAACGCCTAGCTGGTGGTCGTCCGGCTCGTTCTAACCATGTTCGTGCGCTTGTGCTTACACCGACACGTGAGCTTGCAGCACAAGTAGGCGAGAGTGTTGCAACTTACGGTAAAAACTTACGTATTAGCTCTGCTGTTGTATTTGGTGGGGTAAAAGTTAACCCACAAATGCTACGTATGCGTAAAGGCGCGGATGTACTGGTTGCAACACCGGGACGTTTAATGGATTTACACAGCCAAAATGCAGTAAAGTTTCGTGATATTGAAATACTAGTGCTTGATGAAGCTGATCGCATGTTAGATATGGGCTTCATTCGTGATATCCGTAAAATCCTTGCATTATTACCAAAAGAGCGCCAGAACCTGCTTTTCTCTGCAACATTTTCTGATGAAATCCGCGAGTTAGCGAAAGGTTTAGTGAACGATCCGGTTGAGATTGATGTAAACCCACGCAACCAAACAGCACGTACTGTTAAGCAGTGGATTTGCCCAGTTGATAAGAAGAAAAAACCAAACTTATTAACGAAGTTACTCAGTGAGCGTAACTGGAAACAAGTGCTTGTTTTCACCAAAACAAAACACGGTGCAAACAAGTTATCAGCGCATTTAGAAAGCCGTGGTATTACCGCAGCTGCTATTCATGGTAACAAGAGCCAAGGTGCACGTACCAAAGCATTAGCAAACTTCAAAGCAGGCGAAATTCGTGTATTAGTAGCCACTGATATTGCGGCGCGTGGTTTAGATATCGATCAACTACCACAAGTAGTTAACTTTGATTTGCCACACGTAGCAGAAGACTATGTGCACCGCATTGGTCGTACAGGTCGCGCGGGTTGTGAAGGTGAAGCGATTTCACTGGTATCAGCAGATGAGTTTAAAGAGTTGGCTGCGATTGAGCGTTTAACACAGCAAGTGCTAGAGCGTGAAATTGTAGACGGATTTAAACCAACAAATGCATTGCCAGCATCTAAGCTAGACACACGCCCAATTAAGCCGAAAAAACCGAAGAAGCCAAAGAAAGATAAGCCATTTACACCACGTGAAGGTACTACGGCATCGGAATCACGTCCGGCTAACAACCAAGCGAAACGTAAGCCTGCCTCTCGTCGTCCACAAGGGCAAGGTAACGATGCTAAAGAGCAAGGTAATAAGCCAGCTCGTAGCAAACCGCGTAACCCAGATGCAAAGCCAAAATCAACAGACAGCAAGCCTCGTCGTCGTTTTAACGATGAAAAGCCTCGCTCAGATGATCGTCGCCGTGCACCGCAACGCAATCGTAAGCCAAAAGCAGCAGCGACAGCGTAATACAGTTAATGCGCTTTAGCTAAAAATAAGCGTTAAAGATAAGTATTAATGAAGAAACGATTGATAGCTAACAATAGTATCAATCGTTTTTTGTATTTGCAGTATACGGAATCCAGTACAGGAAGAGGTATGTGGTGATGTGTATGAAACGTTTATTGTCTAAGTGACAATGTCACAACAGGAATTGCGTGATCGGTACTGTAACCATCAATATCAAAGCTTGAATTGACTAAGTGTTTATCTTCAGTGTGATAGTGACTCACTTCAAACAGTGAGCCCAAATAGCCTGCGTTAAATTCCTGCGAAAGCAAAATATAATCTAAAACCGAACCTTTGCCATTGTAGTAATGGGTCGCAGGGCGTGGCTGTGAGGCATCGTCATTAATAGAAGTAAACAGCTCCCAGCCATCATATAAACAGTAAAAATGGATCAAACGTTCAATTTCACTGTCAGACATACCAAACACGCTACTTGCAACCAATTGCTCCAAACAACTACTTGAAAGCGTATCGTTAAAATCGCCAAATAAGATCATGGGATATTGCGTTTGCTCACGACGTTTCACCATGGCTAATTGTAATAATGCCGCCTCGGATCCTCGCTGCATGGCAGAGCCCCAATTGCCTAAACGTTGACGAATAAAACCTGATAACGCGGTATCAGCAGGGGTTATTGTGTCTGGTAGTGGATCATCAAACAATGAGCGTTTTGATTTAAGGTGAGTGACATAGCAATCTGTCGCGCCAATATGCGGAATATCAATCGTGGCACGCAGTGGTTTGCGGCTAAAATCAAACGTATTCCAGCCCATTAATTGTGCAGCTTCACTCTCTGCATCAACGGCAGCGGCTTCTAAGATCGGGAATTTCGATGCAATTGCTACCACAGGGCTACGATAGATGAAATCGCCTTCTACAATGGGAGTATCAATGGTTTCAAAATAAGGATAACCCGCTTCAAGCAGTAACGCTTTTAAGTTATCAATACTAAATACTTCTTGAAAGCCAATAATATCCGGTTGTTGCGCGTCAAGCGTTGCTAATATCCAACGTTGCTTTTTCTGCCATTGCTCTAAGCTATAAATGTTTTCAAAGTCATAGTACGCATCAGGCGGAGCAAGATAGTTCAGCAAGTTAAAACTCGCGATTTTTATCGTTGACTGAGCGATAGGCGTAGATGATGAAAATTGTGGTTCAGTCTGTGGCAACATCAAATTCTCAGTATAGTAATAAAATAATCAGCAAGCATGACAGTGTAACCTAATGATTAACGGTAACTGCTAAGTAATGCTGCAATCTTTGCTTTAGGTGTTTTTGCCAGCTTCATCATTAACGCAAATGGGATGGTTTCAATGCCATATTGCTGCTTTATATCATCAAGCATCACAAGCCATAATCGCGCTGTCATTTCTGAGTCAGCTAACGCACGGTGGAAAACTCCATTATGGTAGATATTTTTATAATCCACTAATGTTCCTAACTTATGATTAGGTGCATCTTGATAGAGACGACGAGCGATCAGCATAGAGCAGGTAAACGTACCGCCATAATGACGATTAATTTGCTCAAGCTCGGCATCTAAAAAACGTTGATCGAAAGAAGCGTTATGAGCGACAAGATTGGCATCACCAATAAAATCAGCAAACTCATTCATCACCACATCACAAGAGGGCGCAGTACGTAACATGTTATTGCTGATCCCTGTGTAGCCTTCAATAAAACTACTTACACGAAAACCCGGATTCATCAGCTGTTGGAACTGACCAACAATTTCACCGTTTTGTAGTTTTACAGCACCAATTTCAATGGCGCGATCCCCTTGGTTAGGAGATAAACCGGTTGTTTCGAAGTCGAGAATAACAACATTATCAGCAGGACGAGAAAGGCCATTGGCTGAGTGAGAAAAGGTCATGGTAAAGCCTGTTACAAAGATAAGAGCTTCATTTTAGCGGCCGAAGATAGCTTGTAAACTGCGGAAAGAGAATTTATTTGTGGGAGTAAGGTCAATTTATCGTCAAACAGCCATCGTGTTATTACATTCTAACGATAGATCGAGCATTATACGAGATAGGTATAAAATTCGTTATTTCAACGAGTGCATCTAGCCATTGAGATCTCATTAAGCATTCTATGAAGAAAGAAAGAAGTCAGTTTCGCGATCATGGTGCGGAAGCATCATTGTTTAATCGTCGCGCGGTCGTTTCATTTATTGGGATAATTATCTTATCGTTTGTGCTTATCGGTAACCTTTACCATTTGGAAGTGCAAGATTATAAAGAGTATCAAGCTCGCTCGAATAATAACCGCATTAAAGTGATCCCAATTGCACCTAACCGAGGTCGTATTTACGATCGAAATGGTGTCATCCTTGCTGAAAATGTACCTGTTTATTCTTTAGAAATTATTCCTGAAAAAGTGGCGAATTTGCCAGAAACCCTGACTAACTTAAAAACCTTGTTGGGTGTGACTGATGATGAAATCGCGGCTTTTATGAAAGAGAAAAAACATACTCGCCGATTTAAGCCTGTAACCTTAATTGATCAGATGAATGAAAAGCAGGTTGCAGAGTTCTCAGTTAATGAATTCCATTATCCGGGTGTTGATATTGATGCACACCTAGAGCGTTATTACCCGTATGGTTCAGCACTTACTCATACTTTAGGTTATGTCGCTAAGATCAATGACCGTGATATTAAGTCGTTAAAAGAACAGGGTATTTACAATAACTACAAAGCAACGCGTACCATTGGTAAGTTAGGTATTGAGCGTTACTACGAAGATTTATTACATGGTCAATCTGGCTATGAAAAAGTAGAAGTGAATAGCCGTGGTCGTGTGATCCGTACCTTAGAGTATGTACCGCCTGTCTCGGGTAAAGACATTAAGTTAACCATTGATTTAAACTTACAACTCTATGCCAATAAGTTGCTTACGGAAGATGTAAAAGATCCTAAAACTGGCAAGATGGTGACCAAAACACGTCGTGGTGCAATCGTGGTGCTTGATCCTCGTGATGATGCGATCTTAGCTATGGTTTCAAGTCCAAGTTACGATCCAAACTTGTTTGTTCATGGTATTTCATCAAAAGAATACAGCCAGTTACTAAATAGCCCTGCACACCCACTGGTTAACCGAACGACGTTAGGTGTATACCCACCGGGCTCTACAGTGAAACCACAAATTGCAGTAGCTGCGTTAGCTACAGGGGTGATCACGCCGAATACAGTGCGAAATAACCCAGGCTGGTGGCGTATTCCAAACAGTAATAGCCGTAAATTCCGCGATGATGTTCGCTGGGGACATGGTAACGTTGATGTGTATAAAGCCATTGAGCAGTCGGTAGATACCTTCTTCTATCAAGTGGCTTACGACATGGGTATTGATCGTATCTCTAAATGGATGAACAAATTTGGCTATGGTGAATTAACAGGTATTGATATTCGTGAAGAAACGGCGGGTAACATGCCAACTCGTGAGTGGAAACGTGCTCATACTAAACAGCCTTGGTATCAAGGTGACACCATTCCAATTGGTATCGGCCAGGGCTATTGGACGGCAACCCCAATGCAGATCGCCAAAGCGACATCGGTTGTGGCTAACTCGGGTGTTGTACACCGTCCACACTTGCTATACGCGATCATTGATGGTGATAAAGAAGACATTGTGAAGTTTAAAGACTTCCCGAAAGTTGAGCCTGTACCAGAAAAATATTGGAAAATCGCACAAGAAGGTATGCATCTAGTTACCACTAAAGGTACCGCACGCAAAGAGTTCCAAAATCTAGGCTATGAAGCTGCAGGTAAAGCCGGTACAAGTCAGGTTTACACCATGTCTGATACTGAAAACTATGATGCAAATGAAGTTGCAGAACACCTACGTGACCACGCTTTGTTTACGGGGTTTGCACCTGTAAATCATCCGCAAGTATTGGTATCAACCATTCTTGAACACGGTGGTTGGGGACGAAATGCAGCGCCTATTGCTCGTAAGATCATGGATTATGTTTTGGTGAAACCAACGCTACATCCTGAAGCACAAAAGCAAGAAGGTGATGATAAATCAGCAACACCTGTGGATGTCAGTAAAACGACGGCAGTAAAAACAAGCTAAAGATTTAAATAATCATCAGCTAATGAAAAGGTCACTTCGGTGGCCTTTTTTGTTATCGGTTTGTATTTTCATTATTTACTCGGTGGGAGTGCCCCAAATTGTCAGAATGTCATGAAGTTCAGAGGCAAGGTAGGGCTTACATAAAATATCATTCATACCAGCATTAATGCAGGCATCACGTTCAGCACTTGTTGTGCCTGCGGTTAAAGCAATGATCGGCTTATCATAGCTATTTTTGCGCAGCTCTTTCGTGGCTGTATAACCGTCCATAACGGGCATTCGGCAGTCCATAAGCACAATATCAAACGATTCTGCTTCTAAGATCTCAATAGCTTGCTGACCGTTATCGACAATAACTGGATTGATTTGGATTTTATTAAGCATCAGTTGAATGATCATCTGATTGGTTTTTAAATCCTCAACCACAAGCACTTTTAAATGCTTGATCGGTACCTGCTGTGGACGTTTTATTTCAGAGTTTACATTGGCGGTATTACTTATCGTTAAAGGCAGTGAAATTTGAAAACATGCGCCACGGCCAAGCGAGCTTTCGACTCGAATAGAACCACCCATTTGTTCGCAAAGCTGTTTACAGATCACCAGACCTAATCCAGTACCTTCATGACTACGTTTACTGGTGATATCAACTTGGCTAAACGGTTTAAACAGTTTGTGTTGATCCGCTTGATCAATGCCACAACCGCTGTCTCTGACAGAAAATTGTAGCTTTTGATCTTCCCACCATAGTTTTGCATGCACAAAACCATCGCTAGTAAACTTAATCGCATTTGAAATTAAATTAACGAAGATTTGTTTGATCCTATCTTCATCACCAATCAAAGCAGTAGGTAAGTCTGGCGCATAGTAAATATTGAAATCGAGCCGTTTCTCATTGGCTTTATGGGTAAAAATATCTTCGAGTTTAGTCGCAAGTAAATGACTATCGAACGGTTTTTCAATTAACTCCAACATACCAGCGTTAATTTTACTGTAATCGAGCAAATCATTAATGATTGCCCTTAGTAGCTCGCCAGAGTGATTAAGTGTCGTTAATAGTTTTAATTGATGAGTATCAAGAGAGGTATCGTGTAATAGCTCAGCTGAGCCTAATAAGCCGTTTAGCGGGGTACGTAATTCATGGTTGATCATGGCAAGAAAATCACGGGTAGACTGCTCAGATTCTTCTGCCCGTTTTTTGGCATTAATGGCTTGATGAAAAGTAATTAACCGTCCAATGGCAGAGCGGAGTAATTCACAAAACAGTGCCATCTGTTTTTGAATTGCATTGAGCCTATCTTCCGAGCATACGATCCTGACTGCAAATATACCCACACAACCGGAATGTGTATTGATGTTATGCCATAGAACATGTTTATCAGGTTCCCAGTAAATATCCGTCGTATTAAGAGTGGCAGGGGGCGACCATTCTTGCATACGCCCGCTACTGTATTTACCTGAAATATTGATTTTATCGGTAGGGTAGACAGCGAGATAACATCCAGTGACGTAATTTCCATCGATCAAGCTGTCTAACAATTGCTGAATGTTTTCATGAGTTGCACTTTCTTTTAAAAACAGACGCGCGTTGATTAGCAGCAAGTTCTCCATTCTGTTTTGATAGGCTAACAATTCAGAATCGAATTTCGCTTGCAGCTTTAACTTCTCTAAAGAATCATTAAGCATCTGATTAGTATTATAAAGCTCGTGACTTTTAGCCTCTAACAGCTTCTCAGCGACCAATCTTGCTTCATGTTCTCGATCGAGTTTACGTTGTAATAATTCAATGTGCTTTTCATGATCAATCATCAATTATCACTCAACAATAAATGAAAGCGGACATGATCTTTCTGATCTGTTGGCTCTAACGTAATTTCAAGAGCTTGATTAAAATAATCCGCACAACCTTCCAGCAGACCAAGACAAACATAGCCCATACAACGAGCGGAATGGTAATCCATCGTCATTGTGGTTTCTGTTTCATTGGCAAATTCAAAACGTGGAGGAGTGGTATCAGGGTAGAGCTTTTTGACTTCCTGATGGATATAAGCTTCAACACTACGGATAAAATCAAACGTATTAGAATCAACAAAATGATAGTTGGGTAGAAGTTGCAATAAACGGGGGAATACGGCACGACCAAAAGTCTGCTGTAATTGCTCGGCAGGAACGCCTGTGACTTTACTTAAGCTGATAATTAACTTAACTAAGCGTTGGTGTTCATAACTACCAACCGAAGTATACGCACCAGAATCTCCTGCCTTATCGAGCATAGATTGGCACACTTCAAGATCGAATGTGTTTTCGACAATATCGATAAATTCAGTAAAGATGATTCCTTTCATACATGCCACCAGATAATCAAATATATGTATATTTAGCTGAATATATTGAGCATTATTCAGTATGGCAGAGAATGAAGTTTCGTCAAAAACAATGAGTTAGTTGTTAGATATAGATATAAAAACGAAGCCTGATTTTCAAGCTTCGTTATATACCCAAGTCGCTTTGGTATTAAGAGATTATTTTTTCAGAGTAACCGTGTCAGAGGCTTGCTGAGCGGTATGAAGCAAGTAGTTTTCCATATCAGTCATTAGCTGATCTTGATTTGGTAATGGCAGGGCGAAAATATCAGAAACAAGGCTATGATGCGCGCCATCTTCTAAATGATTAAAGATCATGCCACAAGCTGCAGGTTTACCTTTAAAGAAACCCACATAGAGCGTCGCTTCTGCATCCGGTTCAAACATAATTTGAGTTAAATACTCAATAACTGCTTCTTTTTCTTGCTCATTTTCCCATTGGGATGCACGAACTAAAGAATAGCGGATAGTAAGAGGATGGCAATCTACAGGATAAAAAGACAGGGAAGGATCTGAACAAGTAACAGGAGTGTCGACAGTGTGCTTGGTTAACTCGGATTGGGACAGTTGATACAGATTTAATCCCTTCTCACTTAACGGTGTTGGAAATTCAGCATCAGTAATATGGCTTGCCATCCAAGCATTTTTTAAAGTAATCAGTTTTTCTGTAATAACTAGCATAGATTCGCTTCTTTTATTTAACTACTTACACCTTAACCTAAATACGCTAGAGAAGGTACGTAAAATCAAGTAAGTGGGTAAAAAACAAACATTAATGTAAGTGAGGTGTCAGTATTTTGTTTGTTAAGCAAGATTTGACCAATTCCAGATACTTTTTGCTTCTATATCAGATAAGGTTAGATGCACAAGTGACTAGAAATAGCGCTATCTTATTATTTTCAAGTGGCGACGTGACTTGAGTATATACCCAAGCGTCTTGAAGTTACTTGGGTATAAGTGTTTGTACCGTGGCTAGGGGAAATGATGCGGTACATTAATCTAGGAATGAAAAATGAAAAAATTATTATTAGCGACTTCTGTTGTTCTACTACTGGCTGGCTGTAACGATAAAGCACCTGAGGCACAACAACAAAAACAAGCAGAACCAGCGGCAACGCAAACAGTAACAGCAGAGAAAACGCAAGCAACGGAAGCGCAAAAGCTGCCAGAATGGATTTCTGGCGATAAAGTAACAGCACCACTGAACAATATCGTAGTGGGTGATGAGTCATACAAAGCGATGTCTTACTGTAAGCCACATAACTGTGCGGGTGATTTTATGATCACGCTAACAGGTAAAGACAAAAAAGAGTATTCAATGGTTGTGCACGTGAAAGACACAGATGGCGCAATCACTAAGCCAAGCGAGTACGCAACATACCAATACATTGGTAACCCAAGTGACGATATGAAAGGCTTACTACAGCAAGCATTACTACAGAATCCTAACTGGAAATAAACGTAAGTAATTATTGTTATAAATCCAAAGAAACGTGCCGTACTCGTAACGGCACGTTTTTTTATATCTGAGATTTATTGATAGCCGCCATTGACATTGTTTGATGATCAAACTAAATTTCCACTCAAATAATTTGATAATCAAACTAAATGGAGGATTTATGAAGTTCGAACTACAACACGATCATGATTTTTCATCTCATGATCAGCAGGGAGAAAAAGGGACGTTTTATGTGCTCTTGCTGACTCTAACAACAATGCTTATCGAAATCGTAGCAGGGACAGTCTATGGTTCCATGGCACTATTAGCTGATGGGTGGCATATGGGAACCCATGCCGCTGCATTTTGTATCACGTTATTTGCTTACCGCTACGCAAGAAAACACAGTAATAATGACCGTTTTTCCTTTGGTACTGGCAAGGTTAGCGTGTTAGGCGGATATACCAGTGCAATCGTATTAGGCATTGTAGCGGTGTTAATGATTGCAGAATCCATCCATCGTTTATTTAACCCATACATGATTCAATTTAATGAAGCAATAATTGTTGCGTGTATTGGCTTAACCGTAAATTTAGCCAGCATATTCTTACTTAACGGGCACGGTCATTCTCACGACCATAGCCACGACCACGATCATCACGGTCACAGTCATGGGCATCATCATCACGATCACAATTTAAGAGCCGCATATTTACACGTGCTTGCTGATACCTTGACCTCTTTACTTGCCATTATTGCGCTATTGTTCGGAAAATATTACGGCTGGGATTGGATGGATGCAGTCATGGGTATTGTTGGTGGGTGCGTGATCATTAAATGGACAATGAATTTAATGAAGCAAACAACACCAATATTGTTAGATGAGAACATTGATTCAGACTATAGAAAATCCATCCATGATGCATTGTCACCTTATGCAAAGGTTATGGATTTACATATCTGGAAAGTGAGTGGTAATCACTATTCTGCGGCGATAACACTTCAGTCAACCAAAGACTTCATCGTCGATGATTATAAACAAATCTTGTCAAAATTTGATAAGATTAGCCATCTTACTTTAGAAGTACATTAATCATAATCATGAAAAATATAGAACGCCTAAACCAATTAATAACTGAATTTTATGACAAAATGTCATCATGGGAGCAATCTGTTGTTAAAGAAACAGGTTACACCTTAGCGCAAGTTCATACGATTGAAGTTTTAGGCGTTCAAGGCCCGCTAAGGATGAAAGAGCTAGCCGATAAATTGGGGATCACAACAGGTACATTAACCGTTCAAATTGAGAAATTAGTGAAAGCGAACTTGATTGAACGTTGTGCTCATCCAACGGATCGCCGTGCGATTGTTGTTACTTTGACAGAAGCAGGACAAGCCATTCATGTTAAGCACAATCAATTGCACCTTGATTTAGTGAATGATCTAACCATGCACATAGAGCCTGAGCATGAAGAGATATTAATTTCGTGCATTGAAAAGATGAATAAAGAGTTTTAACCATAGTTTTAAAACAACTTACTGCTTTATGTGAGTTGGTTATTCATAGTGATATTTTTCAAAAAGTTGCCAACGGTTATAAGACATTGTTGGCAACTTTCTCATCTAAAATATCGAACTTTATACTAACTCAACAGGGCCATGATCATCACAGTGATCGCCATGTTGATGATGTAACCTACCATTTACGATGTAATCAATGTGATCACCGTGTTGAATTGCTTCATGTCCACAGTTTGGCCCATGAACGTGATCGCCACAAACATGTACAGGATTACACTCATTAGGGTTATTGCTATCAACTGCAAGAACATGCTCATCGCAGTGTTCACCGTGAGGGTGGTGTAATTTACCTTCAACTAAATAATCCACATGATCATTATGACGAATCGCAGTGTGACCACAATCAGGGCCATGAGTATGATCTTTGTGAGTGTGCGTATTTAAACAAGACATTATCCAAGCTCCTTTTAATAGATAAATCTCTTTCAATAATACGCAATCAAATGCTTATTATATGTGATGAAAAAGCATAAATGCGATTGAGTTCACTGCTTATAAATAACGAATGAGTTTTTCTCTCTTTGCTTATCGGCTTCAAAACGTTAGGGTCGATAATTGGAAAGCGTTAATGAAGTGGAACAATGTAATGGAAAAAGTACAAATAGAAACGTTTACGGTTTACGGACTCACTCTGCGAACAGCAAACTCTCTTGAAATGAACCCTGAAACGGCCAATATCCCTAAACATGTTCAACTTGTTGATTCTAATATAGAGATTGATTACCTATCAGACGCCAGAGCTTACAGCGTTTATACAAATTATGAGTCTGATGTGAATGGTTTTTATGATCTACTAATGGGCTCTACTGAGATAGCATCAGCTAAGAGAAAATTGCAATCCATTGATGTCGTCGCAGGCGAATATTTAAAGTTTGATGCCGAAGGTGAGTTCCCCGATGCGATTATTCGTGCATGGCAAACTGCTTGGGCATACTTTAGTTCGCAAGACTGCAAGCATAGCAGAGCGTATACCACGGACTTTGAATACTATCAGAGTACGAACCAAGTCAGTGTGTTTATCGCATTAAAATAGCGATTAATAGAAACACAAAGCTTAAATCACAACAGCCAACATTTTTGTTTATAAGGTATCGATCTTACGCTATTTAAATGGAAAACGTCAGTTGATGTCTCTGTTTTCTGTACCTAGGCTGACTTGCAGATTGAATTAGCGCGTAACTGTAACAAGATGTTTATGCGCTATATTCAAGTGCTTTTTAAATGAAGTAGTTTTAGATAAAACACCATTCAATTACAAAAAGCGCGCATTAACCATGAAACTATTACTACTTATACCTTGCTTATTTCTGTCGGCTTGTAGCTTAACCCCACATAAGGGATCGCCAATATGTATTCCTATGCCAGTAGGTGGTATTTATTGCGGTAAGTAGCTAGTTATCATTGTGGTGAGGAAGCAAAAGGTGGGGAGAACTGGCGGAAGACTTATTCGTTCCGCCATATTGTTAGGCAAGGGATCAGTGCTTAATAATCACTTCGCTGTTGTCTACACGATGGCGGTCGCCATAAATGCCGTCTTCAGCACGAGGGCCACAACCAATAATCATCGTGATTTCATCTTTAGGTTTTAAATCAAGCAGTTGCTTAACACGCTTAGAATCAAAACCTTCCATTGGGCAGGTATCGTAACCTTCAGCGCGCATCGCCGTCATAAAGGTCATTGCCGCAAGGGATGTGCTTTTATGTAAACACACACGTAAATCGGCTTTGCTCACTTCACGTACCATCGGCTTTTTACGCCCTAAATACGCCACAAGCACCTTACGAATAGCGCCCATAATGCCAAAACGATCATTACGGTAAACAAACGGGATCAGCTTTTCATAATACTTCACAGCACGTTTAGATGTTGCATCTTCACGACCTGCAAACGCCTCACGAATTTGTGTAGCATTACGTTTAGCACGTTCTTTCCACTTATATGGCGTAGTGGTGATCACAATTAACTCACGGGCTGTTTTTGCCGCGTTTTGCCCCATACATAATTGTGCGAGTTGTTCACGCTTATTGTCGCTTACCACACGGTGGAATTGCCACAATTGCATGTTGGAGCTATTTGGCGACAGCGTTGCTAATTCTAATGATCGTTGTACCACATCATGGTCAAAATCCGCCTTGGCATCATATTTACGTACTGAACGACGACTATGCACTAGCTCAGCATAGTGATCAGCTGCGGATGCTGTTGCTAACGGTGATGTGACTTGCGGTTCAGACACAGTGCGTTCTTTTTCAGGGGTATCAATCATGCTGTAAATAACCTACTCAGTAAGAAAATAGCTGTGCATATTTCTACCTGTTATTGAATTGTTAAGCAAGTAAGTTCATGTGTGAAAAAACGATAGGTTATAACCTCACCATGAGATTAAAGTCACTTTTATATGTATCCTTTAAAGGTATTGTTTATTGCTTTCAGTTATTTGATTGGAGGCTGAGATGGCAAAGAAAATCATCCTAGATACAGATCCAGGCATCGATGATACAATGGCAATCCTATTTGCAGAAGCGCATCCAGATATTGACCTGATAGGGATCACTACCGTTTATGGTAATGCGACGATAGACAATGGCATGCACAATGCGCTCTATTTGAAGCAGAGATTTAGTATGGAGGCACTCGTCGCGAAAGGTACGGATAAGCCCTTAATCAGAGATCCCGTTGGAGCAACAGTTGTGGTGCATGGTGAAGCAGGCTTAGGTGATGTAACAGCACCCCATTCACTAGATACTAAAGCAATTGAAAAGCCTGCTCATCAGTTCATTATTGACAGTGTTCGAGCAAACCCTGGCGAGATCACTCTTGTGGCTGTCGGTCCTCTAACTAATCTCGCTCTTGCACTTAAAGCTGCACCTGACATTGTCGATTTGGTAAAAGAAGTGGTCGTTATGGGTGGTGCGTTTGGTGAAAATGATCACAGAGGAAATGTAACACCCTTTGCAGAAGCGAATATTCATGATGATCCTCATGCTGCCGATAAGGTGTTTACCGCATCATGGCCAGTCGTCATTATTGGGCTCGATGTGACGGAAGAGAGCTTTTTTACCAGCGAATACCTTGATGAGTTACGAGATGATGCTGGCGAGGTAGGGCAATTCATCTGGGACATCAGCCGTTACTACTTAAAGTTCTATTCTGAAAAAGTAGGAATGGATGGTTGTCATGTTCATGATCCATCAGCCATTGCTTATGTTATCCAACCCTCTCTTTTTAAAACTCGTCGTGGTCCGATAAGGGTTGTTACAGATGGACCAGCGGAAGGGATGACTATTCAGAAAGTGGATCAACGTAATTATATGAATGATGAATGGCGTTTATTTCCGGCACAACAGGTTGGCGTTGAAGTAGATAATAAAACGCTACTCTCACTCTACAGAGAGACATTAGTACAGTATTCACAGCAGTAAAATGGCTTCCTGTCGCAGATGTAACGAAAGGCGCGGCAGGACAATCCTTATACCCAAGCATCTTGAAGTTACTTAGGTATATATAATTACCCTGCAAGAGTGTAGCGATACTCAAAGAACTCGTATTGTTTCAACTATCTGAATAATATTAGTTTATTCGGGTAATCAAGGTTTGCTCGTCATCCACAAACGCCACAAAGCCACCGTGATAAATAAACACACGACCACGCCCTTCAACTATGCAAGCAAGTTGTGGGTTTAAATCTTCCTTGTTATTTGGACTTTGAAACGTGCCTGTATCGGTAATTACGCCGCTGAGTGTCGGCAAATATCCATAAGTACGTTTTGCTTGATCAATCAGGCTCAACTCGCTGGTGGTTGAGAAGCAAGAGGGAATAGCACCTGCTTCTTCGATAAACATAGTTTTAAATTCTTCAAAAGCTGTAATCACCAGCCAGTCGATGTCGTTAACACGATGGATAAACATAGATTTTCTCGGTAGTTCTGATGTGAGGATTCTATCATTTTCAAACACTAATTCTATGCTATTTCTGGATATTCATTAGACAGACTGGAATACAATTCTTTCTACATTTCCAATAAACACTTTGAAACAAAATAATGCAACCAAGCTCATGATACTTCTGAGTTAAATTGATTATGATCGTGGAGGTTTAGGGGTATTTTTTGCATAAAAATAATAATGCTTATTAATGAGAAACTATAAATTTATTGTGAGGTTTAGGTGAGAATTCAACATATTTGCCCGTATTGCATGAATGAAGCTTTCGACAGTACTGGTGCAGAAGTATTAAGTTTTAAAGTAGCTCCTCACATGATTCATGATAGTGGTGTTCACTATTTCAAATGTAAAAAGAATCATGAGTATGCCGTTGTATTAGATGCAGCAAAATATGAAGTACTTTTTGATGTTGGAATGAATGCGTTAAACGATGGTTATATGCGTGAGGCTGTATCATCGTTTGCATCTTCTCTTGAACGATTCTACGAATTCTTTATTAAATTCCAAATGAAAGTTAGCAGCATCGACAGCGATTTGGTTGATAACGCATGGAAGTTGGTCTCAAATCAATCAGAGCGACAGTTAGGTGCTTTCTCATACCTATACATACTTGCTTTTAATGATTTACCTCCTGAGCTATCCAGCGATGATCGTGGGTTTAGGAATAAAGTAATTCATAAGGGTTACATACCATCTACAGAAGAAGCACTGAGTTTCGGCAAGGTCGTTTATCACCATATTATGGCTGTTATCTCTGAAATTGAAGATAAATATGGTCATGATGCGTTGTATGACTTTTATACAACACAAACACCAAATGCACAATCCAGTTGGATTGTTAGTGAGTCAGCTAAATCGATGAATGCCTCTTGCACATCTAATGGCACGTGTGTTCGTGACTTTGAAAGCGTATTAAATATGTTCCGTAGATAGAAAAATTATAGCAAAACATCAAGTTGAAGTGTTTTACTAGGAATTTGGGGTAGTGCAAGTTGGTTTGCTTATCGTCGCGCAGCCTATGTTGGGCGTTATGCACTAGTAGGAAAATAAAACATGGGTAATATAAAGGCAGCGAGTGCGCTAGCTAAAGAGCAACGATTCAACGAGGCTATTGACGTGCTAGATTCATTCTATTCACAAGGTGAAGCTAGTAGAGATGACTTACTCAAAGTCATTCCATACTTTCAAAAAGCTGGAAGGTATTCGGAAGTAGAAGCTTACTGTAAAAAAGTAATTGTCCCAAACTTGAAAAGTCACAATGAATCAATATTTTCTCACAAATGTGTAGAAATTCGGGATGCGTTTTTCAATTTAGCGCTTCATAAAATGTACGCAAAGCTTTCCCTATGTGCTAAAAGGGAAAAAATCAGAGATGAAGAGGAAAACTATAATAAATTAAGTGATGATGCTTTTATAAAATATCAAAGCCAGTTAGCGATAGGCGAAAGAATTGAAGATCGTAAAGGTTTTGACCAGGCGCTAGAAATGTTTGGAAAAGATCCCAACGACTGGACAAATATTTTCAAAATGAAGTATCTGCATTTTCTGTGAGTTCGTGGATAACAATTTAAGAATGATTCCCCACGCTTGGCATTTTGGTTTGGGCTTAGTTCAGTGTTTACAGCGCTCAAATTGGGTTATGTGGTGAGGGTTTACATCACCTTAATGTGGCACTAATGTACCAAGATAAAATTACAGTAAGCAGGATTTTAAAATGAGTGAAATTGCTAGCTTCATATCTGGCAAAACTCCTGATAAATTGGGTCGAAATATAGAGCAGTTGCTAGCATACAGTCATTTCTGGCTAGAGTATGATCATAAATACATTCAAGTTCTTTTCCCGATAGATGAGGGCACTAAGTTCAATCAACATGCTCCTTTGGTAACTCAAGCGGACCGAGAGGCTTTTGCTAATTCAGAAGATCTGCGTGCAGCTCACTTAAGAGCACTTGACCTTATGCTTGAGTTTTGGGGTTTGCAGCGTGATGGGTGTGAAATATCCTCAATGTTCGAATTCAGTCCTGCTAACCATGTATGGCTTAAACGTCATGATCATAACCAACTTCGCTTGACTCGAGCTATTCGAAGTTTGTATTTACTAGGCAATGGTCAGGTGGCGGCTAACCTATGTAATTTTCTAGTTACCGCAGCTAATGAAACAGGCATGGTTTCAGATAAAACGGTGGAGTTTTGGCGTAACGCGGTAAAGGATTAGGGAAACACAAAGCGCTACTCTTACTTTTCCCCAAATAGAAAAAGCGGCTTAGCTAATTTACTATTATCACCAAACGATTCTTTCGGAACTGAGTTAGCATACTTTTTAGAGTAGATTGGATAAGGTATGCATAATCCACATTTAGTTTCGCTTGAGTGAGTATATAGAAGTAGGCTCAGATGACGTTAATAAGTAGATATAGAGTAACTATCCTCTTGAGTCTTCTTGGGTGGGGATGTCTGGCTATATACGCCTATAAAGGTTCTTATGTCGATGATAATGGTGTGTTAATTGAATCATTTGGTTTTATTCCTCTGTTTTGGCTGTTTCAATTATTGGCATTCGTGAGTTTGATTTATACCGCCGTAAAACATAGAAAATGAGATAAGGTATAAGACTTAAATAAAAAAGCGATGCTGTATCTCTACAGCATCGCTTTTTTATTATCATTTAGTAATCAAATGGAGTGGGTTTTAAACTTTATCGTGACTCCAACGGATATGAACGGTAACTCCACATGCCGTAAGTACGTAGCGCATCACGGTAAATACCTAACAATTCACCATCGTTCGGTGTTGCTAATTCTTTAAGTGGTTTATCTGGGTAACTTACCGTATCAAAGGTGATGTTTTGTGGGCCTGTCTGCCAACTTGCGATTTCAAACAGAGTTTGACCACGACGAACATGACTTGCAGAGCTAATAATAGTGGCGTGTTTAATATGATGACGTGCTAATGCATAGCTACTGAATAGGGCATTATCAACGGTGCTGGTGGCGTAGTTCTCTTCAATAATACGATTTTTATTAATACCTTTTTCAATAAGCCAATCCGCCATTAGCTTACCTTCGGTTTTATGGTTCATTGGTACACCACCTGTTAATACGATTAACGCATCAGGGTTGGCTTTTGCCATAGCAAGGGTTGTTTCAAGACGTTCAACTAAGATGGGATGCATCGAACCATCAGGGTTTAGTGCATAGCCTAAGGTGACGATTGCGCCGATGTCGTGTTTGCCTAATACTGTGTCGATTTCCCAGTCTCCAAACCGTTCTCGGTTATCGACAATCGATGGCCGCTCATCAATCGATACTGCATTTTTAATCGTTAGAGCCTTCTCTTTCAGCCCTTTACGATATCGTTTATGTCCTTGCCTCAAGTGGTGATAGAGCTTGCCACCTTGACGTTTGTCTTGAGCAATATAGCGATAAATCCATTCTTGGCAGATTGATGCTCCTGCTTTAGTTAGAACACTCGCAATCTGCTCAGGACTCCAATCTATGCTGATTAATAGACGAACAAATTCAATACGCTCAACGGGTATCCGGTACTTATGAGCAGTCTTACGCCTGCTAACAGAAGACGCGTGAGCGTGCTTGGGGCAATATTGGTTATGTATTCGGTTTCTTTTTAACTCACGATAAACCGTTGCACCATGGCACTTCACTTTTAGGGCAATTTCAGAGATTGAAATTCCCAGCTCCAAAAGGGTAGAAATCTGGTACCTTTTCCCCTCGGTCAACTGCTGATAACTCATGGTAGTACTGCTTGTTTCTTTGGCGAGAAGGGCGTACCACTTTCAGCAGTTGGCTTCCTCTTCTACGCCTTTCCATAAGTGTCGCACTTATTATCTGAAATCGGGTGTAACTAACAAATAACGATATGTGTCGCGCAGCCGACACCTATCTGAAGTGTTGGACAAGCCCGAGCCACCTTATATAAGTAAATATCGGAAATATCATAAAGGGTGATGTCAAAAAGAAGTCGAGTGTTATCTTTGGTTTTAACCAATAATTTTAACGTTCTTGTTTACAGGGGAAATATTGAAAGCTTCATATCTTTTCGCCAAATATAAACATAAGACTACGTTGAGCATCTAAGTTTCCTTGTTTAGCAGCTTTGTGGAACCATTTTTTCGCTAATTTGTAGTTTTGGCTAACACCTTTTCCTTCTAAGTACATCGTAGCAAGGTTGTTTTGAGCAAGAGAGTATCCTTGCTCGGCACCTTTGCGATACCACTTAACGGCACGTTTGTAATCTTGAAGTACTTCTATGCCATTGGCGTAAATCAGACCAAGGTTGTTTTGAGCACCTGCGTTACCTTTAATAGCTCTTTTCTTATACCAAATAACTGCTTGAGACACATCTTCATTGTTTATATCAATTGCCGTAACATTACTGAGTAGTCCATCATTTTTTGTTTTATGTGTATAAAACCAAGGTTCATCTTCTTTTTGATCAATCTTAGGTGAATATCCACCCTGAATAGTTAAAGTGAGAGCGATAGAAGCAACAACAAATTTGAAATATCTCATCGTTAGCCTTTTTGTGTATTTAAATATGATGATTGACAGCCTGATACAACAGCGATCAATGATGTCTTTCCTATATGAACGGCAAAGTTGTCACTTTATTGCGAAAATTTTAAATTTTTTAATAAATGAGATAGGTACTGGAGTATATAAAGTAGAAATTAACTGAATAACTATCATTTTCATTTTTCGCTTGTTGCTCTAATAAGTGAATTAAACAAAATATTTGTTAAGGCTAAATAGTATTTAGAGGACAGGATTATAAAAAAATTAGTAAGTTAACTATCTCACATGATGAAATTGTGGGTATTCGAAAGCAGTTTAATATGTATCGTGGTGTGTTTGCTCGTTTGGTGCACATAACATTTCGTAGACTACATAACAGGGAGCAAGGGCGAGCCATTCCAAGCTTTACTCCTACGAATAAAAGACCGATTTGATAATCTCATCAACGCTCGCTATTTAAATCTGATGCTGAAGGAGAAGATAATGAAGGATCCGGATATCGAGTTATCTAAGTGGAAGCAAGAACGTAAAAAGGGAAGGCTTAGATTCGTTGTCCGTACTGCGACACCTGTTATTGTGGGAATGATGATATGGTGGAGTATTGAGCCAATGTTCATATCTGAAACGCCTTGGGGTTGGGTACAAACCATCGATATATTAAGCAAAGGTTTTGGGGCGGTGGTTGGTGCAATTACTTGTAGTTGCATATGGTGGTGGCGAGAGAGAAAGTATAAACGCCATATCGCTAAATTTGATAAACATATATAAACACTGTGTTCAAAGAGCCTAGTAATGATTCAACGCCATAAGAAAGTGGAATAGAAACTAGGCCGACAAAGAAAACCCAAAGCTAAGAATGAATTTGAGCACGGATACTTATATCAAATTTCAAAATAGAATTTGTAATCACGCACACCATCAATATGCACGCCTTTTTCTCGAAGTTCTTGGTATTGCTTGAGCTTAATGGTTCTAAAATCCATGGCTTTTAGGGCAAGAATAATGCGCAGTTCATCCATCGAGCGTGTTTTCGCTTCTGCACTACACGTACCACAAATCACATGTGATTTTTGTTTAAAGCCTCCTTTATTGAGCCAGTTTAGATCTTTGCTGTCTTTACGTGTTCCGCAAAAATAACAGTGATTGTCTTGCTGTAATGCGGCTTGTTCCCTTAATGCTTTAGGGCTTGGTGTGGCGTTAGTTGGAGTCACATTTTGTTTCTTGCTACCACTAAACTGAGAGAACTGAACGACATTAGACATAAGCATTGCTCTTTTTCATCAAGGGAATACAGCTTATAACAAGATTGTATCGTCATAAGGATCTATATCCTATTGCTTGTGGCTTTAGTTAGTCAAATGCTCGTTTAGGTAACGGTGGCGTTATTTAAATTTAAGACAAAAGAGTTAGCTTTATCTAGCAATAGCTTTTCACGAAAGATAGCTTTGTGAGTGGCTAACTCTTTTGTTTTGTAGCGAATATGCTTCTTATTTGCTTGGGTTATGAGTATTGCTTGATGATACTATCCATCTGTTCAGATTGAGTTTTTAGCTCAGCAGAAACAGCTTTGATCTCCAGAGACTTTTCATGAGTTGATAACGATGATTCTGCAATAACCGTCATAGATTCACTGATATTACTGGTGACATTGGCTTGCTCGTTGGTGGCTTGCGCGATTTCCTGACTCATGTTTTGTAACTCATTGAGCATGGTGTGAATGTCGTGAAGGTGTTGATTATTAATATGACAGCTCTCGACACCGTTATTGAGTAGCTGGTGGGCTTGCTCAACACTTAATGCAACTTTGCTCGATTCATTTTGCAGACGTTCAATTTTCTCTTTGATGTTTTCTGTTGAATCTTTGGTCATTGAAGCAAGAGTTCGCACTTCATCGGCAACCACGGCAAATCCACGACCATGTTCGCCTGCTCGAGCAGCTTCAATCGCGGCATTTAAGGCAAGCAGGTTAGTTTTCTCGGCAACGGTATTAATGACGTTTAGTACATCGGCAATGTCTTCACTTTCCGTTTTTAGCTGGTTAATAATGGTGAGAGCTTCATTCATTTGTGCCATTAGTCCATCGATGTCATTCATTAGTTGATCTGCGCTTTGAATTGAAACAGTGCTTTTGCTATTGGCTTCTAACACATGGGTTGAAGCGTTATCGGTATAACGTGCAATCTCATTGACTGAGGTGGTCATTTCAGTAACCGCTGCGGCAATGTTTTCACAGTTAGCACTTTGCTTACTGGCTGATTGCGACATAGTGACAGCGTTGTTTGAGATGGTACTAGATTGGTTTTTTAGTGTTTGGCTAGCGTGAGAAAACTGATTAAATGAGTCTTCAAGAGTGGCAATGAATTGGTTAAATGAGGTGGATAGATCATTTACTTCAGAGCCACCATTGCGGATTGTTAAGCGTGCAGAGAGATTCTTATTATCACTAATCGCAATGATCTTTTTCGATAATATCTTGATAGGTTTAGCGATAGATTCTCCAATAAAGTAGGATAAGAATGCAGCCAACAACAGCAGTAATACACTACAAATAGCGACTGCTTTATAAAGTTGGGTTTTGAGTGCGCTAACATCTGCTAAGGCTTCTGCTTTATCGATTTCACTGATGATCATCCAATGCTGATTCAACAGGGTGATTGGGGCGTAAGCGGAAAGCACAGCAATATCACGATAATCAGTGATGGCATGGCTACCTGTTTTGCCATCTCGGGCAAATTGTACACTTGAGGTATTTACTGGCTGAAAGCCAATGGCG